>NZ_CVTB01000043.1 GCF_001050015.1 Mycolicibacterium malmesburyense | reverse complement strand
CTGTGCTTCGCGCCCATCCCCGGGTATCCCAGGCGGTGGTCATCGCCCACGCCGCGGAAATCAGCGAAGCGGCCAGCGATAAGCAGTTGGTGGGTTACGTGGTTCCGGATCCACAGATGAAGCTTGTTCGTGAGCCGCAGCGGGAAATCAAGTTGGTCGAGCAGTGGCAGGATGTGTACGAAGACCTGTACGCGCCCGCTGGCCATAACTTACCGCTGGGAGCAGATTTCGGAGGCTGGAACAGCAGCTACACCGGAGAGCCGATTCCGCTGGAGCAGATGCGGGAGTGGCGCGACGCCGTGGTGAATCGGATCCGGATGCTGGGTGTCGGCCGTGTTCTCGAAATCGGGGTTGGCTCAGGGCTTTTGCTGGCTCCGTTGGCCCCTGACTGTGAGGAGTATTGGGGCACCGATATTTCCAGGGCGACGATCCGAAACCTGCGGGCGGCGGTGGCGCAGCAGCCCTGGGCGGGCAGAGTTCGTTTGCATGTGCAGTCCGCCGACAGCGGTGACGGTTTGCCCGAAGGCTATTTCCACACGATCATCCTCAATTCGGTGATTCAGTACTTCCCGAGTGCCGGGTATCTACTCGATGTGTTGCGGTTGGCGATGCGGCTGCTCGCGCCCGGAGGGGCGGTTTACCTCGGCGACGTACGCAACCTATCGCTGTTGCGCGAGTTCACCACCGCCGTCATATGCGCGGATAGCGGCATAGACGACCAGAACGTGGCAACGGTGCGTGACCGGGTCCGCCGTGAAATGCTGGCTGAGCAGGAATTGCTTTTGGCGCCCGAGTTTTTTACGGCACTGCCAGCTCACCTCGGTGAGATCGCCGGAGTGGACGTGCAACTCAAGGCTATGGGAGCGGTCAACGAACTCAGCGGCTACCGCTACGAAGTGGTACTGCGAAAAGCGCCGGAGGTTGCCCGATCGGTGGCTGCCATCCCCACCGAGGTTTGGCAGCGCTTCGGAAGTTTGGCCGCACTGGCCGAGCACCTGATCCGGCGAGACCCCTCGGAGCTAAGGGTGACGGGGGTACCGCACGCCGGAATCTGGCCGGAAGTTGCATTGGCCCGCGCGCTGACCGAGACCGGTGATCGAAGCGCGGTCGGGGAGGTGCGCGCCAACCTAGCGGTCCGCGAGGAGACGGTGTTGCCGCACCAGTGCCACCTGCTGGGGCAGCAACTGGGTTATCGGACGTCCGTCACCTGGTCGGCCACCGCAGGGTTGGTCGACGTCGTCTACACCCGCGCCAGCGAGGCGACAACGCTCTCGGATGTGTACGTGTCTCCCGTGCCGGCCGGTCCGTTAGCCGACTACGCCAATGATCCGGCGGCGATTGAACGAGGTGCCGAACTGCGTGGCTTTGTGGCCGACCGCTTGCCAGAGTTCATGGTGCCCGCGGTGATCATGATGATGGACGCGTTGCCGTTGACGGTCAACGGCAAGCTGGACAAGCGTGCGTTGCCGGCCCCCGAGTTCATCAGCGCGGTCGGTTATCGAGCGCCGCGGGATGAACGCGAAGAAGTGTTGGCGACTTTGTTCGCGGAGGTGCTCGGAGTATCGCGAATCGGTATTGACGACTCGCTCTTTGACTTGGGCGGGCATTCACTATCTGCGACTCGGCTAGCGGCCCGGATACGCGCGGAGTTGAGCGTCGAGGTACCGATCCGGACGATATTTGAGGCGCCGACGGTGGCTCAGTTGGCTCCTCGTATCGGGCAGGGCTCGGGTGGGTTTGGGCCGTTGGTTGCGGTGGAGCGGCCTGCGGTGGTGCCGTTGTCGTTTGCTCAGCAGCGGTTGTGGTTTTTGGAGCAGTTGCAGGGGCCGTCGTCGGTTTACAACATTCCTGCGGTGTTTCGGGTTGAGGGGCGTCTTGATGTGGGGGCGTTGGGGGCGGCGTTGGGTGATGTGGTGGGCCGTCATGAGAGTTTGCGGACGG
>NZ_CVTB01000042.1 GCF_001050015.1 Mycolicibacterium malmesburyense | reverse complement strand
CGCTGTGGGGGTTTGGCTGAGGACGTTGACGTGTTCGGTGACCAGTAGGGCGTGGAATTCCGTGGGGGATCCGACGATCGAGTCGGGCACCACCACCAGTCGCCCACCGCGTAGCAGGGCCCCCCAGATCTCCCAGACCGAAACATCGAAGGCATAGGAATGCCACTGCGACCACACCCCCGCCGCCGGCAGATACGGATGCAGCGAGTCCATCAGCCGGGTCACGCTGTGATGGGTGACGGCCACCCCTTTGGGCACCCCGGTGGTGCCCGAGGTATAGATCAGGTAAGCCACGTCCTGTGCCGCCGGCGCCGGCAACGCCGTGCCGGGCTGGACCGCTATCGCAGGATCTGCGGCATCGATGACCACCAGATCGCGCCCGGTTAGGCGCGCACGCAGATCTGCGGTGGTGACCGCCGCGATCGGCGCGGCATCGGCGAGCACGAACTCGATACGCGCCGCCGGAACCGCCGGATCGATCGGCACATAGGCCGCCCCGGTCTTGAGCACCGCCAAAATCGACACGATCGCCTCAACCGACCGCGAAAACAGCAGCGCCACAGACTCACCCGGGCCCACCCCATGAGCGGCCAACAGATGAGCCAACCGGTTAGCCGCCTCATCAAGCTCGCCATAGGTCACCGAGCGGTCTTCACAACGCACCGCCACCGCCCCCGGTATGCGCGCCACCTGCACGGCGAACAACTCCGGAATCGACCCCGCCACCGGCACCGGCTCGTTCAACACCGCCCGGTTGGCCCACCCATCCAGGCGCACACACTCGGCCTCATCGACCACATCAATCGACGAAAGCCGCCGTGCCGGATCGGCGGTCATCGCATCCAACACCCGCCGCAACCGCTCGATCAGCGTCTCGACACTCACCGCATCGAACACATCGGTGCGAAACTCCACCGACCCACCGATCCCGGCCGGCTCACCGGCAGCACTCCAGCGTTCAGCAAGCGTAAACGTCAAATCCATTCGCGCGGTACGGGTGTCCACCGGCAACGACTCGACCTGCACATCACCCAACACCAACCCGTCGGCGGCACCGTCGTGCCCGGCGAAGTTCTGCCACGCCAACAACACCTGCACCAACGGATGATGAGCCAGACTGCGAGCCGGATTGAGCCGCTCCACCAACACCTCAAACGGCACGTCCTGATGCTCATAAGCGGCCAAACTGCGCTGCTGAACCTGGGCCAACAACTCACCCACAGTCAGATCCGCACCCAAATCAACCCGCAACACCAACGTGTTGACGAAAAAACCCACCAACTCATCAAGCGCCGGATCACCACGACCCGCGACCGGAAAACCGAAAGCCACATCACTGCTGGCACTGACCCGAGACAACAGCACCGCCAACGCCGCCTGCACCACCATGAAACTGGTCGCACCATGCTCACGAGCCAACAAAGCAACCCGCGACTGCAACTCAGCCGGCCAATCCACCACCACACTGGCACCGCGATAATCAGCAACCAACGGATACGGCCGATCAGTGGGCAACGCCAACCGCTCCGGCATCCCCGCCAGAGCCCGCTCCCAAAACCTCAGCTGCCCAGCAACCGCACTATCGGGATCGGCCAACTCCCCCAAATGCTCACGCTGCCACAACGTGTAATCCACATACTGCAACGCCAACTCGGCCCACTGCGGCGCCCGCCCCCCACACCGCGCCTCATAAGCCACCCCCACATCAGCGGCCAACACACCCAGCGACCAACCATCAGCGGCAATATGGTGAACCACCACCACCAACACATGCTCATCACCAGCAACCGCGAAAAGCCACGAACGCAAAGGAATCTCAGCAGCCAAATCAAACGAATGACCCGCCGCCGCATCCACCGCATCCGACAACCGCCCAGCCGACCAACCCGAAGCATCAACAACCTCAAACCCCACCCGCGCCCGCTCAACCGGCATCACCACCTGCCGAGGCACCCCATCAACAGCCGGAAACACCGTGCGCAAACTCTCATGACGACCCACCACATCGCCCAAAGCCGCACCCAACGCCCCAACATCAAGACGCCCACGCAACCGCAACGCCACCGCCATGTTGTAAACCGGTGACGAACCACCAACCTGATCGATAAACCACAACCGACTCTGCGCAAACGACAACGGCACCACCGAAGGC
>NZ_CVTB01000041.1 GCF_001050015.1 Mycolicibacterium malmesburyense | reverse complement strand
CCGCGTCGTGTCCGAGGATTCGGGAGATCCCGCCGCGCCACGACTGGTTGAACGACGTCCCGATGGGCCCGACCCGGTCCGCGTCGCCGAGCAGTTCGGTGAAGTAGCGCCGGGTCTCGTCACCGATCACCAGGGCCGAAACACCAATGGTGGCAAGGAAAACGGCCGCGGAGAAGGCCACCGCACCCCATCGCCGCGCCCCCAGGAAGTACAGCCCGGACACCGCCGGCGTGAGCTTCAACCCCGCCGCTACCCCGACCAGCAACCCGGACACCCACCACCGCGTGCTGTACACCGCGGACAAGACCGCCAGCACCAGCACCACGTTGATCTGCCCGTAGTCGAAGGTGCTGCGCAGCGGTTCGACCCAGATGCCGACCGCCGTCCACACCATCGCGACCCGGCGGTCGCCGGAGCCCAAGAGCCGCTGGCTGATGCGCACCACGCCGTAGAGCGCGGCGATGATGCCGACCTGCCAGACAAGCGCGACGAGGCCGAACGGCAGCAGGTGCAGCGGATAGAACACCACCGCGGCGAAGGGCGGATAGGTGAACGGCAGCGGGAAGTCGGGCGTCTGGTCGGCGTAGACGTAGTCGTAGAGCGAGCCGGGTTGGTCCAGCGCGCCTGCTCCGCCGACATAGACGTGCAGGTCGACGAAGTTCGCGCCGTTGGGCACCAGGTAGGTCCACGCCAGTCGCGCCGCGATGCTGAGCGCCAGCAGCACGGGCGCCGCAGCGGCCAGTCGGGCGGCCGTCCGCGGCATTGACGGGGCGGCGCTTGTCGAGGTGTCTATCCGCCCGACTCTATCGGCCCGGTCACCGAAACCCCTCGCTTGAGTAACGGTTGAGTCACTGCCACACGTGTCACTTGAGTCACATCAGTAACTCCGTAGCTTCGGGCGAAGGCGTGCCGACACAACCGATTGGGAGAACCATGCACAGCACCGGAAAACTGTTCGCGACCACCATGATCGCCGCTGCGGGGGCGGTCTCGGCCGCGCTGGCGCTGAGCGCCACCGCGTCCGCACAACCCGCCGCGCCGGCGCCCGCACCCAGCGTGCCGGGCTTGCCGTTGATCCAGCAGTTGGCGTCGAACCCGGCCGCCGCGACGCAGCTCATGCAGGGCGTCACGTCGCTGCTGAACACCGCTCAGGCTCCGGCCGCCCCGGCCGCGACGCCTCCGTCGGCGACGGCGTCCGTCACCC
The DNA here is from genome assembly GCF_001050015.1 of Mycolicibacterium malmesburyense. The sequence continues at coordinate 1,064 of NZ_CVTB01000041.1, read as the reverse complement.
TGCCGCAGCCGCCGTCGGCGTTGCCCGGTATGCCCCAGGCGCCGGCCGCTCCCGCGGCCGCGCCCTCGACCGCGCCGGCCAACCCCGCCGACCTGCTGTCGAACCTGCCGACCGGTCTGGCTTCGCTGCTGCCCGAGGGCACCCCGTTGACCGGCCTGCTGCCCGCCGCGACACAGGCGGCCACGCCGTCAGCCGCCGCTCCGGCCGCCGCCGCTCCCGCCGCCGCCGCTCCGGCCGCCGCCGCTCCGGCCGCTGCCCCGGCACTGCCCAGCGCGGGCATGGCGCCGCTGCTGATGCCGCTGTCGGCTCTTCCGTGATGACCGCGGCGACGCCGAACGACCAACTGGCAGACACGACCACTACGACCCCTGAGGGAGCCATGTCAGCTCGAAGGATGTTCGCCACCGTCGCCGTCGCGATCGGCTCATCGGCCACGCTGCTTGCCGGCGGCGTGGCCGGTGTCGCCGGCGCCGAACCCGTACCTCCGCCGGCGGTCCCGGGGCTGCAGGCGCCCGGCCTGTCGGCGGTTCAGGGCATCAGCCCCGCGATTCAGCAGGCCGCCGCCGATCCGACCAACGCCGCCTCGACGCTGATGGCCGCTGCCGCGGTGTTCGCCGGCGACGCGGTCGTCCCGGCCGAGTCGCGCAATGTCGCCACGGCGGTCAACCAGTTCGTCGCCCACAATCCGGCGCCCGGCGCCGTGCCCGGCCAGCAGGCCCACCTGCCTGCGGGCGTCAACCCGGCGCACGCGGTCGGACCCGCGCCGGAAGCAGCGCCCGAGGCGGCTCCCGCACCCGTGGCCGCACCCGCGCCCGCTCCGGAGGCCGCACCCGTGGCCGCTGCCGCTGCACCCGCACCTGAGGCCGTACCGGTCCCGGCGCCTGCACCCGCGGCCGCCCCCGCGCCTGCCCCGGATGCCGCGCCGACTCCCGCACCTGCGCCGGCGCCCGAGGCCGCCGCGCCCGGCCCGGCCTTCGGACCGGATACTCCCCCCACGCAGGACTTCATGTATCCGTCGATCAGCAACGGCTGCCTCGCCGACGGCGGGAACGTCCTCGCGACGG
>NZ_CVTB01000040.1 GCF_001050015.1 Mycolicibacterium malmesburyense | reverse complement strand
ACTCAATGTCGAACGTGTCAGCATCGACGACTCCTTCTTCGACCTCGGCGGCGACTCGCTTTCGGCAATGCGCCTGGCCGCCGCGATCAGTACTGCCCTGGATGCCGATCTTTCGGTGCCCACCGTGTTCGAGGCACCCACCGTTGCACAATTGGCGCCCCGCATCCGAAGGGGCACGCGCCGGCTGCCGCCGCTGAGGACAGTTGAGCGGCCTGCCGTAGTGCCGATGTCGTATGCCCAACAGCGGTTGTGGTTCATCGATCAGTTGCAGGGCCCGTCACCGGTTTACAACCTGGCCGCGGCGTTCCGGCTGCACGGTCGTCTCGACGCTTCTGCGCTGCACGCGGCGGTGGCCGACGTGGTCGGCCGTCACGAAAGCCTTCGTACGCGGCTGGCGGCGCCAGACGGGGTGCCCCAGCAGCTGGTGGAGTCGCCTGAGCGGGCCGCTTTTGGTTGGGCTGTTCGGGATGCGACCGGCTGGTCGACCGGTCAGCTGGATGAGGAGATCGGCGCGACAGCCCGTCGGAGTTTTATATTAGCGACCGAAATACCCATGCGGGCGACGCTTTTCCGAGTCGCCGATGACGACCATGTGCTGGTGGCGGTCGTGCACCATATCGCCGCTGATGGCTTGTCGATCGCCCCTCTGATGAGAGACCTGGCAGTGGCCTATGCCGCTCGATGTGCTGGAGGAGCGCCCGAGTGGGCGCCGTTGCCGGTGCAGTACATCGACTACACGCTATGGCAGCGTTCGCAGCTGGGGGAACTCGACGACAGCGACAGTCCCATCGCTGCGCAGCTGGCCTACTGGGAGCAGACATTGTCCGGCCTGTCCGCACGTCTGCAGCTCCCGACCGATCGACCTTATCCGCCGATCGCTGATCACCGCGGGGCCAGCGTGTTCGTGGACTGGCCGGCCGAACTACAGGAGCGAATCGCGCGGATAGCCCGTGAGCACAATGCGACCAGTTTCATGGTGATTCAGGCCGCCCTGGCAGTCTTATTGTCCAAAGTATGCGCCAGTCCCGAAGTGGCCGTTGGGTTCCCGATCGCCGGGCGGCGCGACCCGGTGCTTGATGATTTGGTGGGCTTTTTCGTCAACACCTTGGTGCTGCGTGTGGATGTGTCGGGAGATCCCACCACCGTCGAATTGCTTGCTCAGGTGCGTCAACGCAGCCTGGCCGCCTACGAGCATCAAGATGTGCCCTTCGAAGTGCTTGTGGAACGGCTCAACCCTTCGAGGTCCCTGGCTCATCATCCCCTGATTCAAGTAGGGGTTGGTTGGCAGTTCGCCGGAAACACGGATCCGGCAGCGGAGTTGGCTTTGGACGGGCTGCAGGTCACGTCGCTACCGGTTGACACGCGCACCGCGCGGATGGATCTGGCGTTTACCTTGGCCGAACGCTTCGGCGCGGCGGGCGAGCCCGAAGGGATCGGCGGAACGGTCGAGTTCCGCACCGACGTGTTCGATCCCGCCAGCATCGAGATGCTGGTCGGGCGGTTCGAGAGGGTCTTGACGGCGATGACTGCCGACCCGACCGAGCGCGTCTCATCGGTCGATCTGCTCGACGCGGCGGAGCATGCCCTTCTGGATGAATTCGGTAATCGCACGGCATTGACCCGATCCGCCATCCCGGTATCCATCTTGGATGTATTCGCCGAACGTGTGACGCGGGCCCCCGAGGCGGTCGCGGTGACGTTCGAGGGTCACTCCTTGACGTACTTCCAGTTGGATTCGGCGGCGAACCGGTTGGCGCATTTCTTGGACAACCACGGGGCGGCACCCGGACAGTCTGTAGCGCTGCTGTTTCCGCGGTCGGCGGAGGCGATCGTGTCGATCATGGCTGTCCTGAAAACCGGAGCGGCGTATATGCCGATCGATCCGGCGCTGCCGGAGGCACGGATCCAGTTCATGATCGCCGACTCCGCGCCGATCGCCGCGATAACCACGGCGAACCTGCGGTCGAAATTGGACGAATGCAACTTGTCGGTCATCGACATAAACGACCCGCGCATTGCCGCTCAACCCAGTACCGCCCCGACGGTTCCGGTCGCGCCAGACGACCTGGCGCACATTATTTACACCTCGGGAACCACCGGTGTCCCCAAAGGGGTGACCGTCACCCATGACAACGTCACCCAGATGTTCGACACGCTGGAGATCGGTCTGGATCTGACACCCCACCAGGTGTGGACGCAGTTTCACTCCTACGCCTTCGACTTCTCGGCTTGGGAGATCTGGGGTGCGTTGTTGTTCGGCGGTCGGCTGGTGGTGGTGCCGGAGGCGGTGGCGCGTTCACCGGAGGATTTTCACGCGTTGCT
>NZ_CVTB01000039.1 GCF_001050015.1 Mycolicibacterium malmesburyense | reverse complement strand
TGAACGCAATCCCATGCGTCTGCGCCACCGCCTGCTGCAAACCCACCACCGGATTCCCACCACCGTGCACGACGGCGGCCGGCGCCACGGTGGCCGCCACGGCCTGTACCTGGGCGGCGGAGACGTTGCCGAAGCCGGCCTGGTGCAGCTCGCGGTCGGGGTCCGCCACGAACGCGGCAGCGGAGACGGGGTCGCGGAACAGGTTCAGAAACCAGTCGATGAGGTTCATGTCGGATCCTTTCGGGGTGTTCGTCTTGGTCTGGTCGCCGGTCTGTCCGGCGAACTGAGGACCACGTTATGGCCGCCGCGACGCAGGAGAAACGGGGTCACAACCCCTCCCTGCGCACCGCCACCCCGGGATCGCGGTAGGGGCTGCATTAGGGGATTAGGGGGTGGGCAGGGGATGGCTTCACAGGCCGAGACGACGAAATGCGCGGCCCCCGTCAGGGACCGCGCATCTCGTTGTTCCGGTGAATCAGTCGAAGATGTCGAACCCGCCCGCATCGACATCGAGCTCCTGGACGTCGGCGACCGCCTCGCTGAAATCGTCGATCGTCGGCACGTCGTCGACGACGTCCTCGATCACCGGCTCATCCAGCTGCAACGACGTGTCGTCGACGGCAGCGACGCCGGGGACGTCGGGGTCGGCGAGCTCGGAAACCGCCGGGTCGGAGATCAACGCGGTGGAGACGTCGTCGATCACGCCGGCCGGCACATGATCACCGAAGGCGTCGAACGCGGCAGTGGCAGCACCGCTGCTCCACACGTTGGCCGCGGCTTCGGCGATGCCCCCGTCGAGCCCGGTCGCCGGGACCGTGGTCGGCAGTGCCGACACGGACTCCGCGACCACAGGGATCAGGGCGTGCACATCGGCGCTGGTCACATTCGTCAGATTGGCGTCGAGAATGGCTTGATCCGGATCGGCGGCGAAACGCGCGGCGACGTCGGGATCACGTACCACCGACATGACGAAGTCGAGTAGCTCGTTGGCCATGAAACACCCTCCCTCCCTCAAACAGATATATGTGGGCTAGGGACATGCCCTAGCAAGCGGCTTGTCCCGATGCTATCGACGGCGGCCGCCCCGGTGATCGGTGTGAAACCCACCTGCTGGGCCGGGCCGTTAGGGGACGGACCGTTAGGGGATTCCATCCCACTAGGGGCAGGTCCCGTATTAGAGGAGATCAAGCCGCTATCGTGATGGCCGGGTCCGAATGCACCCAAATACAGAGGTGGAGATGAGCGACTCACTCGGGTTGTCGATCGGTTCGACCAACTTGGTGGCGGCCCGGGTCGGCCGTCCCCCGGTCATGCGGCGATCCATACTCACCGTGTTCGACGACCGCCCGCCGGAGGTCGGCGTACCGGCCGAGAACCCCAACCTGAACCAACCGGGGATGGTGCTGAGCGGTTTCGTCGAACGCGTCGGCGATCCGGTGCCGTTGGTGGCCGCCGACGGTTCGCCGCATCGGGGCGAGCAGGTGCTTGCCGAAGCGCTCGACGCGATGGCCCGCTCCGTCGGCGGTGGATCGCCGGTCGTCATCGCGGTGCCCGCACACTGGGGCGCGGCCACGATGGGCGCGCTGCGCGGCACCCTGCGGGCGGCGCCCGGCCTCGCCCCCGGCGGGGTCGCGCCCACGCTGGTGCCCGACTCCGCGGCGGCCCTCGCCGCGCTGCAGGCCGCCCCGGGATTGCCGTCGAGCGGTGTCGTGGTGCTGTGCGACTTCGGCGGTAGCGGAACCAGCATCAGCCTGGCCGACGCCGGCGCTGGCTTCAGCCCGATCGGCGAGACGGTCCGCTACCCGGAGTTCTCCGGTGACCAGATCGACCAGCTGCTGCTCAACCACGTCATCGCGGGCATCGCCGCCGCCAACGACGCCGACCCCGCCGGCACCGCCGCGGTCAGCTCGCTGGCCCGGCTGCGTAACGAGGCCCGCGTGGCCAAGGAACAACTGTCGGCCGACACCGCCGCGGTCATCCACGCCGACCTGCCCGGATTCACCTCCGATGTGCGGGTGACCCGCACCGAGCTGGAGCAGCTGATCGCCGAGTCGCTCGACGGCGTGCTCAATGCCATCCAGGAAACGTTGCAGCACAACAATATTCCGTTGGCGAATGTCTCGGCCGTCGCCACGGTCGGCGGTGGGGCGAACATTCCGCTGGTGACGCAGCAACTGTCGACGCACCTGCGCGCGCCGGTCATCACCACGCCGCAGTCTCAGCTCAACGTCGCCGCGGGTGCCGCGCTGATCGCCGACGCCGCCGACGCCGCGACCGGACTGGCGGCCGCAGCCGACGCCCCGACCGGAATGGCCCCCACGAGCATG
>NZ_CVTB01000038.1 GCF_001050015.1 Mycolicibacterium malmesburyense | reverse complement strand
ACCACCCATCCAACACAAACAACGCAGCACCCGGCACCGGCGACCCAATCGGCGGCACCCCCGAACCCGGAGCCAACGGCATAGTCCTGGACGCGCATATGGTGGTCTCCGTGGGGCCATAGGCGTTGACCATCACCCGCCCCGCCGCCCACCGATCCACCACCTCGGCCGGGCACGCCTCGCCTGCGACCAACAACGCCATCGACTCCAAACCCTCCGGCGACAGCATCGCAACCGCCGAAGGCGTTTGACTCAGAAAGCCGATCTGCTCGGCAACCAGCACATCATGGAAGTAATCCGGTGACCTCACCACCGCCTCCGGCACCACCACCAGACGCCGACCATGGAGCAGCGCACCCCATATCTCTTCTACTGAGGCGTCGAAGGATAACGAATGCCATTGTGCCCACACCTCTGTCGCGTACCCGGCACGGTCCAGTGACTGCACCAGCTGAGTGACGTTGTGGTGGGTGATCGCCACCCCCTTCGGGAGACCCGTGGTGCCCGACGTGTACATCAAGTAGGCGATATCGCCGCTGTGCGGTGCAGGCGGCGCCGAACCGGGTTGGCCGGTCAGGGCGGGGTCGTCGACATCGACTGCCAGCACCTCGCATCCATCCAATCGTGAGTGCAGCCCGGCGGCGGTAACCGCACACACCGGCGCCGCGTCGTCAATCATGAACTTGATTCGCGGTGCCGGTAGTGCCGCATCGATCGGTAAGTACGCCGCTCCCGCCTTGAGCACCGCCAGCATCGCCACGACGGCCTGCGTCGAACGCGGAAGCGCCAGCGCGACATATTGTCCCGGCCTCGCGCCGCGGGCAGCTAGGAGATGCGCCAACCGGTTAGCGGCCTCGTCGAGTTCCCGGTAGGTCAACGACTGCTGTCCGCAGACCACCGCTACCGTTTCCGGAGCGCGGACCACTTGTTGAGTGAACAACACCGGGATCGATACCGAAGTCGTCGCCGGTTGAGTCAGCACCTGCCGGTTACTGAATTCATCCAACTGCTCATACTCTGCCGTATCAAGCACCTCCAACGACGGCAACCGCGCCGTCGGGTTAGCGACCATCGCCGCCACCAGGCGCGTCAAACGGTCGATCAAGCCACGGATCTCATCCACGTGGAACACGTCGTTATCGAATTCCACCCGGAGTTCCAGCTCGTCACCCGGCCGGGCGGCCATCGTCAGGGGGTAATGCGTGGATTCGTGACCGCGGATCTCGGTGATGGCGAAGCTATCGACGCCGGACAACGCAGCGGCGTCGATTGGGTAGTTTTCGTACACGAAGACGGTGTCGAACAACCGATCTCGTCCGACGATGCGGTGAATTTCGGAGAGCGCCACATGCTGGTGATCGAGGGTGTCATTGTGTGCGCTCTGCAACTGGCCGAGCAGATCTGCGGTGGTCATTGCCGCGGTGAGCTTCGCTCGGACCGGCACGGTATTTACGAATAGACCTACCATCGAGTCCGCATTGGTCACGTCGGCCGACCGTCCCGATATCGTCGTGCCGAAGACTACATCGCGCTGGCCGGTGAGCCACATCAGCAGCTGCGCCCACGCCGCCTGCAGCACCATATTGGCGGTGGTGTGACACGCACGCGCCAATTCGTCAACAGCCCGGGAGGTTTCAACACTCAGACGGAACGATTCCACCGCCCGGCTTCTGCGCCCGATCTGACCCTGCGGGCTCACCAGCGCCGGGGTGTCGAAGCCGGCCAACACTTCCCGCCACGCCCCTTCAGCGGCATGACCGTCCCGACCGGCCAACCAGGTGACGAACCTGCGGTACGGCACGGGCGAGGGTAAGCGTCGCCCGTGATAACTGGCGAGTACTTCCCCGACCAGGATTGGCAGCGACCACCCGTCCATCACTATGTGGTGGAAGGTGAGGATCAATCGGTGCCGGTCCTCGCCGGTGCGGGCCACGGCGGCCCGGAAAGGTGGCCCACCAGCCAGATCACATACCGCGACTCGTTCAGCCGCGCACAGGCGTCGGATCTCCTCGTCGACATCGCCGGCTTGCAGGTCGAGGTATTGCCATCCTGGTGCGGGACTGACAGGAATGATCTGCACCGGCTCGCTGAACTGTGGACAGAACCGGGCGGTCAGGTTCGGATGCCGCTCCACTGCCGTGTGCACCGCATCGTGCAGCTGACCGATGTCGAGATCACCTTCGAAGGTGATATCCAGCTGCACCGCGTACACATCGTCGTTCGGTTGCGCGATGCTGGCGTGAAACAACAGCCCTCGCTGCAAGGGAGTCAGCGGCAGCACGTCAGCGATCTCGTAATGCTGCTCAAGATCGTCGATCTGATCTTGGCTAAGGCGAGCGGGTGCGATGTCGGAAGGTGTTAATCCAC
>NZ_CVTB01000037.1 GCF_001050015.1 Mycolicibacterium malmesburyense | reverse complement strand
AACAACAAACAAAAACCACCAAACACACTATTGAGTTCTCAAACAACACACCCGCTTTTGGGGCAACCCTGCCAGTCTATACCGATCCGGACAGAGACGTCAAACCCCGTCCTCCAGTCCGATTGGCCTGGGGCCGTGGGCTTCTCACAAGAGCTTACGCCAGCCTCGCGCGAACCCCAAAAGCGGGCTGAGGTACGGCGGCGGCAGGCCTACGAGCACGACCGAAGCGGCCGGATTCAGACCACTCGCTCGATTTCGGCGCCCAGGCTCTTGAGGTTCTCGACGAACAACGGATAGCCCCGATCGATGTGGAAAACGTCGTGGACCTCGGTGTCGCCGTCGGCGACCAGGCCGGCCAGCACCAGCCCGGCGCCGGCTCGGATGTCCGAGGCCCAGACCGGCGCACTCGACAGCTGCGGGATCCCGCGGATCACCGCGTGGTGGCCGTCGGTCCTCGCATCGGCGCCCAGACGCACCATCTCCTCGACGAACCGGAACCGGGCCTCGAACACGTTCTCGGTGATCATCGACGTGCCGTCGGCTATGGACGCCAGGGCGATCGCCATCGGCTGCAAGTCCGTCGGGAAACCGGGAAACGGAAGCGTCGCGACGTTCACCGCCTTCGGACGCTCGTACTGGACGACCCGGAACCCGTCGTCGGACTGTGTGACGGTGGCGCCGGCGTCGTGCAGCTTGTGCAACACCAGCTGCAGGTGCTGGGGGTCCACGCCCGTCACCGAGATGTCGCCGTGCGTCATCGCCGCCGCGATCCCCCACGTCGCGGCCACGATGCGGTCACCGATAACCCGGTGCTCGGTGGGATAGAGCCGGTCGACACCGGTGATCGTCATCGTCGAGGTGCCCGCGCCGGTGATCTGGGCACCCATCTGGTTGAGCATCGCGCAGAGATCGACCACGTCGGGTTCGCGCGCGGCGTTGTGGATGGTGGTGACACCTTCGGCGACGACGGCCGCCATCAGGATGTTCTCCGTCGCTCCGACGGAAGGAAACTCCAGCTGGATCTCGGCGCCCCGTAGGTGGTCCGCCTCGGCCACCACGCAGCCGTGCTCGATGTTGCACCGTGCCCCCAGCTGGCGCAGGCCGGCCTGGTGCATATCCAGCGGTCGTGACCCGATCGCGTCGCCTCCCGGCAACGCCACCTTGGCCCGCTTACAACGCCCAACGAGCGGTCCCAGCACGCACACCGACGCGCGGAACTGGCGGACGGCGGCAAAGTCGGCGTCGTACTTGGGTTCGTCGGGCGAAGTGATCCGCACGACATCGCCGTTCAGCTCAACGGTGGCACCCAGACCGCGGAGCACCTCGGCCATCAGGGGCACGTCCAGAATGTCCGGACAATTGGTGATCGTGCTGGTGCCTTCGGCCAGCAACGCCGCGGCCATCAGCTTCAGAACGCTGTTCTTCGCCCCCCCGACGGCAACTTCGCCAGATAACCGGTTTCCGCCGGTCACCACGAATCGCTCGCTCACGCGGGTTAGTTTAAACAGCGCCGCGAGCCGTGTCAGTTTCCTTGGCTACGGGTTCCGGTACGGTTTGACCATGGCGGTCCATCTCACCCGGATATACACGCGTACGGGCGATGACGGCACCACGGGCCTGAGCGATTTCAGTAGGGTGTCAAAGAATGACGCCCGCCTCGTGGCGTATGCCGACTGCGACGAGGTCAACGCCGCCATCGGCGTTGCCATCGCCTTGGGAAACCCTGGCGAGCAAATGTCGAAGGTGCTCAAGCAAATTCAGAACGACCTCTTCGATGCGGGGGCTGACCTGTCGACTCCGGTGGTCGACAACCCCGAATACCCGCCGCTGCGCATCACGCAAAGCTACATCGACCGATTGGAATCCTGGTGCGACGAATTCAACGAGCCGCTCCCGGCGCTGAATTCGTTTGTGCTGCCGGGCGGTACTCCCCTGTCGGCGTTGTTGCATGTGGCTCGCACCGTCGCCCGCCGCGCTGAGCGGTCTGCGTGGGCCGCGATGGACGCGCACGGCGACACGATCAGCGTGCTACCCGCGAAGTACCTCAACAGGTTGTCGGATCTGCTGTTCATCCTGTCGCGGGTCGCCAACCCCGACGGGGACGTGCTGTGGCAACCCGGCGGTCCGGCAACGGATTAGAAGCTTCGCCGCCGCGCGCGAGGTGACGGCCGGGACTCCAGCCAGGACAGAAACGCCGTCAGAGCACCACGATCCAGCGCGATCTCATAGCCGCGACGACGTTCGGGACTGGTGTCGCGTAGCTCCAGCACCACGATCTCGTCGGTCATGATGTCGAACTCGTCGCCGCGCGGACCCCGCCGCGACACGATCTCCAACCCTCGCCGACTCAACCGGCGATCAGGCCACCAGCGCAGGCTGGACAATCGATAGAACCCGGCTTCGCCGCCGCGGTAACGCATTACGCCGTGACGCCAACCGTGGCCGCCGACGGCCGGCACGTCCCGCAGTATCGCCGCGGTACCGCCCACCTGCCGCAGCTTCCACAGTCGGTAGGACAGCGCGATGACGACGAAAAGCAGCACGCAGATCAGCGCGACCATGATGAACATGAGCGCGCTCATCTGTCTATCCCGTCGCTCCGCTCGCCCAGATGCCGACCGCTAGTCGATCTGGCCCACGGCGCGAAGCCTCGCTCGACCCTTCGCGGCGGTTGCGGGATCGTCGGACTCGGAGTCCTGACGCGCCCGATCGGCATCGATCTCGGACTCGAGTTCGGCGGACTCCGCAAGGATGATCACGCCTTCATCGGTGACCGACATGAATCCGCCGTCGACCGCGATGCGAAGATCCTCCTCGCCCTCCCGCTCGACACGCACCATGGCGTCGTCGACGAGCTGAGCAACCAGCGGGATGTGGCGGAG
>NZ_CVTB01000036.1 GCF_001050015.1 Mycolicibacterium malmesburyense | reverse complement strand
CGCGGGCGCCTATCGCGCGCCGGGCACCGCGGTCGAGGAGATCCTGGTCGGTATCGACGCCCGGATCCTCGATATCGATCGGGTCGGTGTCGACGACTCGTTCTTCGACCTCGGCGGCGACTCGCTGTCGGCCATGCGTTTGATCGCGGCGGTCAACACCGCACTGGATAGTGGTCTATCGGTTCGGACGGTATTTGAGGCGCCTACGGTTGCGCAGTTGGCGCCTCAGATCGGTGTGGGTGCAGGTGGATTGCCACGGTTGGTGGCAGGCGAACGCCCCGCCGTCATTCCGTTGTCCTTCGCCCAGCAGCGGTTGTGGTTCATTGATCAGTTGCTCGGTCCTTCGCCGGTGTACAACATGGCGGCGGCGATGCGACTGAGCGGTCGACTTGATGCCAACGCGTTGGGTGCGGCACTGGCCGATTTGGTGGACCGCCATGAGAGCTTGCGCACGTTGTTCTCCGCGCCCGAGGGGATACCGCAGCAGCAGGTAGTGCCGGCCGAGGATGCGGATTTCGGTTGGGAATTCGTCGATGCCACCGGGTGGTCGGCTGGCCGGCTTGAGGACGCCATCGGCGCGGCAGCTCGGTACACTTTCGACCTTGCGGTAGAGATCCCATTCCGCGCAATGCTTTTCCATATCGGTGATGACGACCACGTGCTTGTGGTTGCGGTGCACCATATCGCCGCCGATGGGTGGTCGATTATCCCGTTGGTGCGCGATTTGGGTGTCGCTTATGCCGGTCGGCGCGTGGGGAAGGCCCCCGCATGGACGCCGTTGCCGGTGCAGTATGTCGATTACACACTGTGGCAGCGGGCGTTGTTGGGTGATCTGGCCGATGAGGACAGTCCCATTGCCGCACAGTTGGACTACTGGACGGACGCGCTTGCAGGGATGCCGGAGCGCTTAGAGTTGCCGACCGATCGGCCCTACCCGCCGGTCGCCGATCAGCGCGGCGCGAGCGTGGAGGTGAACTGGTCCGCCGGGCTGCAGGAGCGGATCGCCCGGTTGGCCCGCGAGCACAACGCGACCAGTTTCATGGTGGTGCAAACGGCCTTGGCGGTGCTGCTGTCGAAGATGAGCGCCAGCACCGATGTGGCGGTGGGGTTCCCGGTTGCGGGCCGCCGCGATACGGCACTCGATGACCTGGTGGGTTGTTTCTTCAACACTTTGGTGCTGCGGGTCGATTTGACGGGTGATCCCACTGTGGCCGAGTTGCTGGCCCAGGTACGTCAGCGCAGTCTGGCCGCATATGAGCACCAAGACGCGCCATTCGAGGTGCTGGTCGAGCGGCTCAACCCCGGCCGGAGCCTGACCCATTCCCCACTCATACAGGTCGTGTTGGCTTGGCAGAACCTGCCCTGGCAGCAGACGAGGGCCGCCGCGGGGCCCGTGCTGGAGGATCTGGAGGCAACACCGATAATAGTCGAGACCCACACCGCCCGAATGGATTTGGCATTCACACTCGCAGAACGTTGGGCCGAGGGCGGTGCCCCTGCCGGGATCTCCGGGACGCTGGAGTTTCGGACCGATGTGTTCGATGCGGGAAGCATTGAGGTGTTGGTCGAGCGTCTGGAATGGGTGCTGGTGGCGGTTACCGCCGACCCGGCCCAGCGGTTCTCGTCGGTGGACCTGCTCGGTGCCGTTGAGCATGCCCAGTTGGACGAGGTCGGTAACCGGGCGGTGTTGGTTCGGCCTGCACAGGCATCGGTATCGGTTCCGGAGCTGTTCGGCGCGCAGGTAACCCGCTCCCCGGAGTCGCTGGCGTTGTCTTGTGGGGCGCGTTCGTGGACGTATCGGGAACTCGACGATGCGTCGAACCAGTTGGCGCACATGTTGGCTGGTTGCGGGGCGTGTCCGGGTGTGTCCGTGGCGCTGCTGTTTTCGCGGTCGGCTGAGGCGATTGTGGCGATGTTGGCGGTGCTCAAGACCGGCGCCGCCTATCTGCCGATCGATCCGGCGTTGCCGAAGGCGCGGATGGGGTTCATACTCTCTGACGCCGTGCCCGTCGCCGCGGTTACCGTCAGCGGGCTGGCTGGTCGGCTGGACGGCTTTGATCTGCCGGTGATCGATACGGCCGACCCGCAGATCGCACTTCAACCCAGGACCGCGTTACCTGCGCCGGCCGCCGATGGTCTTGCGTACCTGATCTACACCTCAGGTACCACCGGCACCCCCAAGGGTGTGGCCGTCGCCCACCGCAGCGTCGCGCAGCTCATGGCTTCTGTCAACGCAGATTTGACGGCACCCGGGCGAGTATGGACGCAGTACCACCCCCTCGCGTTCGACTTCTCGGTGTGGGAGATCTGGGGTGCGCTGTTGCACGGTGGTCGACTGGTGGTGGTGCCGGACTCGATTGTGGGGGTGCCCGAGGATTTCCGTGCCCTACTCGTCGACGAACAAGTCAACGTGTTGAGCCAAACACCCTCCGCGCTCGCAATGTTGTCGCCCGACGGTCTGGACTCGGTTGCACTGGTCATCGGCGGTGAGGCTTGTCCGGTCGAGATGGTAGATCGTTGGGCGCCAGGGCGTTTGATGATCAATGCGTACGGCCCGACCGAGGCGACCGTCTGGGTGTCGATGAGTGCACCGCTTGTCGCCGAATCAGGGGCGCCGCCGATCGGTTCGCCGGTGTCGGGTGCGGCGTTGTTCGTTCTGGATCAGTGGTTGTGCCCGGTGCCCGCCGGCGTCATCGGTGAGCTGTATGTGGCTGGCGGCGGTTTGGGCGTCGGATATGTGCATAGGGCCGGGTTGACTGCGTCGCGCTTTGTGGCTTGCCCCTTCGGAGGTCTTGGGGTGCGGATGTATCGCACCGGGGATTTGGTGCGGTGGCGTCCTGATGGGCAGTTGGATTACGTGGGGCGCGTCGATGAGCAGGTGAAGATTCGCGGCTACCGCATCGAATTGGGTGAAGTCCGCACGGTGCTGGCCGGGT
>NZ_CVTB01000035.1 GCF_001050015.1 Mycolicibacterium malmesburyense | reverse complement strand
GCATGTCGACGACCGCCGCTCCCTGCGAGAACCCGCCCAGGACGATGCGCGAGCCCGGACAGGACCGTGCGGTGTCGGTGATGAACGCCGCGGCGTCGGCGGCACCGTCGGTGGCCAGGGCGAAGTCGTAGATGGCCGGATACGCTACGCCGTAGGCCGACAGCGTTCTGCCACCGAGCTGCGGACGCAGGGCGTCGACCAACGCCTGGCCGACGCGGCCGATGCCCGGCGGCTCGCCGGTGCCGCGGGCGAACACTACCGTCACGTCGGAGCAGCCCTGCGCCGAGGCGGTTGCGGGCTCGAGAAGCGAGGGCGTGAGCCCGACGGCCGCGATGGCGGCAGCGATACCGAGTCGACGACGAAGGCGCGCGAAATCCACGGGACGAGATGATATCCCGCGTGGCGTCAGACCAGGCCGGCGACGAAGTTGGCGGCCTCCTGGACCAGGCCGGCGCTCACGTAGTCGTTGTGCGCGAACGGGTTACGGCCCCTCGAGCAGATCGGGTCGCCGTCCTTGCACAGGTCGATGGCGCGGCCCGCAAACACCGATTTGGTGATCGGGTTGCTGAACTTCGTCGCCGGGTTGCCGAAGACCGCGACGGCGGCGATGTTGGGTACCAGGCTTCCGGGCAACGGCGGAGCCGACCCGATGGAGCCGATCTTGTTGCCGAGCGGCGGCACGCCCGCCATCATGTCGACCACCGCGGCGCCCTGCGAGTAGCCGCCGAGCACGATGCGGGTGCTCGGGCACTGTTGCGACAGCATCGCGACGCGGTTGGTGGCGTCGCTCGCGCCGTCGGCGGCGGCCAGGAAGTCGTACGAGGCGGGATAGTTGACGGCGTAGCTGCTGATGGTGCGTCCGCTCTTCAGACTCCGCAGCGCGTTGACGAACGCGGTGCCCGGTGTGCCGAGGCCCGGGGTGTCGTCGGTGCCGCGGGCGAAGATCACCTCGACGTCGCTGCACGACGACGACGTGGCGCCGTATCCGGGGTCGACGGGACCGGGCAGGGGACCGGGTTGGGCGCCCGCCAGCGGGACCGCGCCGCCGACGAGTGCGCCGACCGCGGCGACCGCGGCCGCCACTCGGGCCGTCTCGCGCAGCAAAGTCACGCCGACATACTCACATACCGAGGGGTCCGGCGGCTAACGGTTCGCGTGCGCGGGTGACTCCTGCAGCGGCCCGTCCGGCCACGTCGCCTCGGCAACGGCCTCCGAGCGGTCACCGGCGCGCGCCAGCGCCAGGCCGGCCAGGACGATCACACCGCCGACCGCCTGCGTGGGGGTGATCGCCTCGCCCAGCAGGATCCACGCAGCCAGCACCGCGAACATCACCTCGGACAGGCCGACCAGCGACGCGAAGCGCGGCCGCAGCCGGGCGATGCCCATGATGCCCAGCGTGTAGGCGATCGCCGTGGCGACGACGCCCAGGGCGATGACCGGCACCACCCACGAGGTGGTGTGCCCGGCGACGACGGTGTCGGTGGCGGTGAAGGTCAGCGGCATGATGCCGGTCAGGCCCAGCAGGGTGACAGCCCCCGAGCCGACCGCCAGGCCCGCCGCAGCCAGGGTGACCGGATGGATCCCGTCGTCGTCGGCGGTGGCACCGACGTTGGCCGACATCAGGAAGTATCCGGCGGCGCAGAGGGCGGCCGCGAGCCCCCAACCCACGCCGACGAGGTTGATGTGCGCACCGGAGAACACGTCGAGCACCAGCATGATCCCGGCGATCGCCAGCGCGACTCCGGCCAGGGTCAGCGTGGTGGGACGGCGCCGGGTCGCCGCCCACACCCACGCGACGACGATGATCGGCGAGGTGTACTCCAGCAGCAGCGCGACGCCGACCGACAGGTGCGCGACGGCGTTGTAGTAGAACAACTGCGCGCCGGCGATCGGGACCACTCCGTAGGCGATCACCTTCGTGGGGTGGCGGAGCGCCTCGCGGAACCAGCCGCGCCTGATGATGGTGGCGAAGATCGCCATCACCAGCGCGCCGCCCGCCAGCCTGGCGACGACCGCGGCGGTGGGACTCCAGCCCGCTGCCATCAGCGACTTCGCGAACGGGCCGGAAGCGCCGAACGCGACCGCAGAGCCGACCGCCAGCATCAGCCCGACCCGGAAGTGGTCGGCGGGCCGCGTGCCCGTGGTCGCCACGGCCATGACCGCACCTCCGATGAATGTAAGGAGTAAAATGAACTACGGTCCTGACCTTAGCGATGAGAGGCGTCACGAGTCAAATGCTTTTCAGTCATGACACCGAACTCACCCTGCGGGCTGTGTGTGAGCTCATCAACAGCGACCGCGTGGACGGTGAGCGACTCGGCGACATGGCGGCGCTGAACGCCTACCTCGACAGCTTTGGCTGGACCGGACGCCGTGACTACGACGACGCCGAACTGGCATCGGTCCATCGGCTACGCGACCGGCTCGGCGCGATCTGGGCGGTCGCGGTCGACGAGGAGCGCACGGTGGACCAGGTCAACGCATTACTGCGCGACACCAACGCCTCGCCGTGGCTGACACGGCATCCGGAGATGCCGGAATGGCATCTGCACCTGGCGTCGGTCGACGACCCGCTGTGGCAGCGCATGGGGGCGGAGATGGCGATGGCGCTGGCCGACCTCATCCGCATCGGCGAGCTGCGCCGCCTCAAGACGTGTGCGGCGTCCGACTGTGAGGCGGTCTTGGTCGACCTGTCCCGCAACCGGTCGGGAAAGTTCTGCGACACCGGCAACTGCGGCAACCGCCAGCACGTGGCGGCGTATCGCGAGCGGCGCGCCAGAAAGCGGTGACGTTCGGGACTCCCCGCAAGCCTTAGGCTTTCCGCGGGGGAGTGATGACGGGGCGATCGATTACCGGATTGCAGATGAGCGCGCGCCGGTTCCTGCTGCGCCGCATACAGCACGCGCTGGTCCGCGGCGATGTGCGGATGCTCGACGATCCCATGCGCACACAAGCGCTTTCGTTGTCGGTCGGTGCGGTTCTGGCCGCCATCTGCCTCGGAGTGGCCGCAGTCCTGGCCTTCCTCCAGCCGCGAGGGGCCCTGGGCGATGCCCCGATCGCGATGGTGCGCGACACGGGTGCGCTGTATGTGCGGATCGACGAAACTCTGCACCCGGTGCGCAATCTCGCATCGGCCCGGCTGATCACCGGTTCGACGGACACGCCGCGGCTCGTCAGCGCGCCCGCCGTTG
>NZ_CVTB01000034.1 GCF_001050015.1 Mycolicibacterium malmesburyense | reverse complement strand
CCCCGTCGAGACCCGGTTCGCCCGCCAGCTTCCGCGTGCCGTACGCGTGGTGCACGACGAGCTTGCCGCGGTGCCCGACCGCCACCACCGCACCGGGCAGGCGGTGCGCGGCGATCGCGTCGTTGATCAACTCGTCGACCGGCGCGAGGCCGGGTGCGGGAGGCGCCGGCATACGGGTGGAGGTCGACGCTGCTGGCGGTGTCGCGCGTGGACTGGAGTCCACCGGCGGTTGCTCCACCCGTCCACACGCCGGGGACGCCGTGAGCGCGATGGCGACCGCTGCGACCGCGAGACACCTCAGCATCGACCGCTTGCCGTGCATGGCGAGCCGGGCTGCTGGCATGGCCACCTCGTCGGGTCGAAGGTGCGCGTGCGACGCCGCCGTGTCCAGCCGCGTATCGGTCCTCAGCATAGGGCGGAGGCGTTTCGGCGCAGAGGATTCCGCTGACCGGCACCGGCACGTCGCCGATGTTGTTAGCATCGCGCCGTGCAGGATTCCCCGACGTCACGCGGCGGAGGGGCCACTCCTTCGCGACGTGAATTCATCAAGTACGCCGTCGCCGCGCCACCGCTCATCGTTCTCGGGGCGGCGGCAGCGACGTACTCTGCGCCGAAGGCGGGCGCGGCACCGCTGCGGCTCGTCGACTTCGCACATCGGAAGGTGCCGGCCGATCAGCTCAAGGCCGCCGGCTTCGACGGTGCGCTGGTCTACGTCTCGGAACTCCGTCCGGGCGCCGACTTCGATTTCAAACCGGTGACCCGCGAGTACGCCGATTCGCTGCGAGCCGAGGGCCTGCACGTCGTCAGCTGCTACCAGTACGGCAAGCCCGGTTGGCCGACGCCGTCCGATTACACGCGCGGGTACGACGGGGGCGTCGCGGACGCTTCGACCGCTCTGCGATTGCACAACGCCGCGGGCGGTCCCGACTCGGCACCGATCTTCTTCAGCGTCGACGAGGACATCGACGCCGAAACCTGGGAGAACGTGGCGCGCGAGTGGTACCGCGGGATCAACTCGGTGCTGGGTGTGAACCGCACCGGTCTCTACGGGCACGCGCGGGCGTGCTCGTGGGCAATCGACGACGGCGTCGTCGGCCCCTCGACCAGCGACGGGCACTGGTGGACGTGGCAGACCAGGGCGTGGTCGGCCGGTGTGCGCGAACCGCGGGCGGTGCTCTACCAGGCCGTGGTGATCGGCCCGTCGGAGCCCGGCGTGGCCATCGGGGACACACACGTCGACGTCGACGAGGTCCTCGCGGCCGATTTCGGCCAGTGGGATCTCGACAGGGGCTGACGTGCCCGTTATCAGAGCGTTTCGCCGTCGTTGCGCGAAAATCGGCGCGGGAGCGTTCGCCGCGAGACCGCATTTAATACCCTGCTGACATGCCGGAGCGCGCACCGGCCGGGGGGACGGTCATCAAGCTGATTTTGTGCTGCACGCTGGCCGGGGTGCTGGCGGCAGCGCTGATGTTCCCGTTCGCGGGTGGGTTCGGGCTGTTGTCCAACCGGGCCTCGGACGTCGTCGCCAACGGTTCGGCGCAGCTGGTGGAGGAAGACGTCCCCCAGGTGACGACGATGGTCGACGCCGCGGGCAAGCCGATCGCCTGGCTGTACACCCAGCGGCGGTTCGAGGTGCCCAGCGAGCAGATCGCCAACACGATGAAGCTGGCGATCGTCTCGATCGAGGACAAGCGCTTCGTCGAGCACGCCGGTGTCGACTGGCAAGGCACGCTGACCGGCCTCTCGGGTTATCTGTCGGGCAACCTCGACACCCGCGGCGGTTCAACGATCGAGCAGCAGTACGTGAAGAACTTCCAGCTCCTGGTGACCGCCCAGAACAACGCCGAGAGGCGAGCCGCGGTGGAACTGACGCCGGCGCGCAAGCTGCGTGAGATGCGGATGGCGCTGACGCTGGACAAGACGTTCACCAAGGCGGAGATCCTGACGCGCTACCTGAACCTCGTCGGATTCGGGAACGGAGCGTTCGGTGTTCAGGACGCCGCGCAGACCTACTTCGGGATCAACGCATCCCAGCTGAACTGGCAGCAGGCCGCGCTGCTGGCCGGCCTGGTTCAGTCGCCCGCGTCGCTGGACCCCTACATCAACCCGCAAGGCGCTCTGCAGCGGCGAAACCTGGTGCTGGACACCATGATCGAACACCTCCCCCAGCATGCCGACGACCTGCGAGCCGCCAAAGCCGCCCCCCTCGGAGTGCTGGCCCGGCCCAAAGAACTCCCGAGCGGATGCATCGCCGCCGGTGACCGTGGGTTCTTCTGCGAGTACGCGCTGGCATATCTGGCCCACGCCGGGATCAGCAAGGAGCAGGTCGCCCGCGGTGGCTACCTGATCCGGACGACGCTCGATCCGACGGTCCAGGCTTCGGTGAAACGAGCGATCGACAAGGTCGCGAGCCCGACGCTGGAGGGAATCGCCAGCGTGATGAGCGTCATCAAGCCGGGCAAGGATTCGCATCGGGTGCTGGCGATGGCCAGCAACCGCAACTACGGCCTGAACAAGGACGCCGGACAGACGGTGCAGCCACAACCGTTCTCGCTCGTCGGCGACGGCGCAGGCTCGATCTTCAAGATCTTCACCACCGGCGCGGCGCTCGACATGGGCATGGGGATCAATGCTCAGCTGTCGGTGCCCGGGTCCTTCCAAGCCCGTGGCCTCGGCAGCAGCGACACACCGGGTTGCCCGAGGGAGACCTGGTGTGTGCGAAACGTCGGCAACTATCGCGGGTCGATGAACGTCACCGACGCGTTGGCAGCCTCACCCAACACGGCCTTCGCCAAGTTGATCCAGCAGGTCGGCGTTCCCCGCGCGGTCGACATGGCCGTTCGCCTCGGGCTGCGCTCCTATGCCCTGCCCGGGACGGCGCGGGCGTACGACCGCGGAAGCAACGAGAGTCTGGCCGATTACATCAAGAGACAGAACGCGGGTTCGTTCACGCTGGGTCCGTTCCAGCTCAACGCCCTCGAGTTGTCGAACGTCGCCGCGACGCTGAGCTCCGGCGGAGTGTGGTGCCCGCCGAACCCCATCGATAAGATCATCGACCGGCACGGCGAAGAGGTGACCTTCACCGCGGAGAAGTGTGATCAGGCGGTGCCGGAGGGTTTGGCGAACACGCTCGCGAACGCGCTGAGCAAGGACGACACGGGCGGCGGCACGGCGGCCGGGGCGGCGGGCTCGGTCGGGTGGGACC
>NZ_CVTB01000033.1 GCF_001050015.1 Mycolicibacterium malmesburyense | reverse complement strand
GAGCGGATCGATTGCCTTGCGCCGAGCGCGTGAACTTGCGCCTGGATTCGATATCCGTCAATATCGATGAATGTCTAAACCAGGTCCGACCGGCTGCGACTACGCCCCCATGGTCCGCGAGCAGTTGTCTGCCGCGGCCGCGGCCGACGTCGCTGCCAAATTCAAGGCCCTGTCCGATCCGGTGCGTCTACGACTCTTCAGCTCGATTGCCAGTCACGCCGGCGGAGAGGCCTGCGTCTGCGACATCTCCACGGACTTCGACGTCACCCAGCCCACGATCTCCCACCACCTCAAGGTCCTCAGAGACGCCGGCCTGCTGGCATCGGAGCGGCGCGCGTCATGGGTCTACTACTCGGTGATCCCTGAAACACTGCGCGTCCTCGCGTCGGTTCTGAACGTCGACCAAACCGTGGGGGCGGCAGAATGAGCCCACCCGCCGTCCGCGACACCGCCGTGGTGGACAAGCTTTCACCATTGGATCGTCTGCTGCCGGTATGGATCGGCATCGCGATGGTCGTCGGCTTGCTCGTCGGTCATCTGGTGCCAGGCGCAACGACCGTGCTCAATTCTGGTCAAGTCGACGGCATTTCGATCCCGATCGCACTCGGGCTACTGATCATGATGTATCCGGTGCTGGCCAAGGTCCGCTACGACCGACTCGGCACCGTAACGGGCGATCGCAAACTTCTGGTCACCTCGTTGGTGCTCAACTGGCTCCTCGGTCCCGCCCTCATGTTCGCGCTGGCCTGGTTGCTACTGCCGGATCTGCCCGAGTATCGCACCGGCCTGATCATCGTCGGTCTGGCGCGCTGTATCGCGATGGTCATCATCTGGAACGACCTGGCTTGTGGGGATCGAGAGGCCGCCGCCGTTCTCGTGGCGCTCAATTCGGTGTTTCAAGTCCTGATGTTCGCCGCTCTCGGATGGTTCTATCTGTCGGTCCTGCCGGGCTGGCTCGGGTTGGGGCAGACGACAATCGACACGTCGCCCTGGCAGATCGCCAAATCGGTACTGATCTTCCTGGGCATCCCGCTGCTGGCGGGATTTCTGTCGCGCCGCTGGGGTGAACGTGTCAACGGACGGGACTGGTACGAAACGACCTTCCTGCCCCGCATCGGCCCCTGGGCGCTCTACGGACTTCTGTTCACGATCGTCGTCCTGTTCGCGTTGCAGGGAGACCAGATCGTCGGCCGCCCCCTTGACGTCGTTCGGATCGCCCTGCCGCTGCTTGCCTACTTCACGATCATGTGGGCAGGCGGTTACGCTCTCGGCTTGGCGCTCGGCATGGGTTACGAACGCACCACAACGTTGGCATTCACCGCCGCCGGCAACAACTTCGAACTCGCCATCGCCGTGGCCATCGCCACGTACGGCGCGACATCCGGACAGGCTCTCGCCGGTGTCGTCGGGCCGCTGATCGAGGTTCCCGTACTCGTCGCGCTCGTCTACGTGTCCCTGTTCCTGCGCCGCAGGTTCGGTCAGAAGACGCCGGTGGCCGGCCGATGACCACCCTGCTGTTCCTGTGCACCCACAATGCGGGCCGCTCACAGATGGCGATGGGGTTCGTCGAATTCCTTGCCGGCGGGCGGGTGTCGGTCTTCTCTGCAGGCTCCGAACCGGCGGATCAGGTGAATCCGTCCGCGGTGGCGGCGATGGCCGAGAGAGGCATCGACATCGCCTCCGCGCAGCCGAAGCGGTGGACCATCGACATGGTTCAGGAGGCGGACGTCGTCATCACGATGGGTTGTGGCGACACCTGCCCATTCATTCCCGGCAAGCGGTACGAGGACTGGGAATTGCCGGACCCGGCCGGCCAAGCCGTCGAAGATGTCCGCCCGATCCGAGACGAGATAGAGCAGCGCGTACGGACGCTGCTGCGCGAACTGGACTACTGATACCGCTGAATCAGACCTGCGGACAATAGAACTGCGGCTGTCCGCGGTATTCGACCGGTGGAAGGTTGCGCGCAGGCGTCTCGACCAGGGGCGCGTCGGCGGGCAGTCGGCCCGTCGCGCGGTCCAGCGCCGACCGCTTGCGCGGATGCATCAGCCACCGCTTCGGCAGCACCCTGGTGGCGAACGTGACGACGTCGCAGAAGCGCCGGTGCAACCACTCCTGGCGCGGCGACCAGGTGTAGCCCATCAACTCTCGAACCGGGGGGTCGTAAAGCGCCACGGTCATGAACGTCAGGAAGCGTTGCATCACCTTTAAGTTCAAGCGCCACAACGGATCCGGGACCCACTCCAGCGAGGGGTGCTTGGGCATCGTGGACAAGTCCATCACCTCGCGAGCCGCCCAGTTGTTCTCCAGCACGTTGCGGCACATGTGATCCCAGTACTCCTGAAACTCCTCCCACGTCTTGGGTACCGGGCGCATGCTCATCCCGTACATCCGGTACCAGCTGATGTGCTCGTCGAACAGCTGGCGCTTCTGGTCCTCGGTCAGCCCCCCGCCGAACTTCTCGGCCGCCAGAAGGGTCGACTTGAAGAACGTCGCGTGAGCCCAATAGAAGACGTCGGGGTTGAGCGCGCTGTACCGCCGGTCGCGCTCGTCGACGCCCTTGATGTTGATGTGGTAGTCACGGACCTCCGCCCCCGTCTTCGGCGCCCGGTCCCCGTCGAAGACGACGCCCCCGATGGGGTAGATCGAGCGCAGCAGCCGCGGGATGCGCTCCATGAAAAAGATCGAGTGGTCCTTCACGGCGGCGCCCAACTGGGGGTGCATGTTCTGCATCGAGCCCGCCCAGGTGCCCTGGAACAGGCCGGTCCACTGACCGAAGTACTTCCAGGTCAGCGAGTCGGGTCCGAGCGGTATCGGCGGCGAGTCGTATCCGCCGGAAGTCACCGGGCAGCCGGCCGCGACCGGGGACGCGCCGCCCTGCCCGTCGGGCGGACGGTGCTCCCAGGACACAGGGCACTGTTCAGACGTATCTTGAGTCACTGGTGTACTTCCGTCCGGATGGATCAGGATTCTGACTACGGGCGTTGTCATGCCGAGCTTAGGAGGGATGTGCCTTCGGGTCAAAGACGGGGCCGATGGTCCGGAGTGCCGCTGCAGGACCGTCAGGTGCTGCGCCGCGACGAACTCATCGCCGCCGGCGTCGAGCTGCTCGGTGCCGCCGAGGGTCCTTCTCTCACCGTGCGCGCCGTGTGCCGCGCGGCCGGATTGACCGAGCGCTACTTCTACGAAAGCTTCGCCGATCGCGATGAATTCGTTCGCGCCGTTTATGACGATGTCTGCGCCAAGGCCATGACGACGTTGTCGTCGGCGGAGACCCCACGCGACGCCGTCGAGCGATTCGTCGCCTTGATGGTCGACGATCCGACGCGAGGCCGGGTGCTGCTGCTCGCACCGGCCAGCGAGCCGGTGCTGACGCGGTCGGGTGCGGAGTGGATGCCCAGCTTCATCGAGCTGTTACAGCGAAAGCTCACCCGCATCACCGACCCCGACCGGGCAGCGATGACGGCCACCGGGTTGATCGGGGCATTGACCGCCCTGTTCACCGCCTATCTCAACGGCAGGCTGGCCGCGACAAGGGAACGCTTCATCGACTACTGCGTCGAAATGCTGCTCGGCCGCGTGTCGAGTTACTAGTCCGGCCTACTCGTCGGGCGTGACCGGGGCCTCGAGCTCTTCGAGTTCCTGGTTCTCGGCTTCTTCTTCGGCCTTGGACTTTGCGGCTCGTCCTAGCGGATTGGCAACGGATGCACCGGGATTCGTCGCCGTTGCGTAACCACCCGCACAGTTCAGCGCGAGGTGAACCTGGCTGCCGGAGGCGTCAATGCGCAGAAACGATGCGTCCCACGCGTTGGTGACGATGCAGTCGCCCTGGTCGAGTTTGTCTCCCACGCGGGCGGCGACCACCGCCGTGCCGCCGTCCTCCTCTATGGCCGACACCGCGTCGGAGTAGGTCTGTCCCACGACGTCTGGAGCGGCCGTCGCCGTCGCCGTGCCGAACAGCGCCATCGCCGACACCGTCGCCGCGCCGACCCCCAACACTCGCATTCGCATATTCCGCTCGCCTCCGTGGTTTTACCAGGACGGGTGCCGACGCGTGGCCGGGCCGCCCCGGGTGTGGACTCCACGCCACCCTCACGGGCCGATGTGAACGACGTGATGCGCCGGCGTTGACGCCGGGTGAAAACCGTTGCGGACTATGAAGAGTGCGTTAATATTCCGGCGTGACGGGCGATTCCAGTTCTGACAGTTCCTGGTTCTCGGCTTCCTCTTCGGCCTTGGACTTGGCCGCACGGCCGAGCGGATTAGCCACGGAGGCACCGGGATTGGTGGCCGTCGCGTACTCGCCGGCACAGTTCAGCGCGACGGACATCTCACTCTCGTCGGCCTGACTGATGCGCAGGAAGGACGAGTCCCAGATGTTGGTGACGATGCAGTCACCGAGATCGAGCTTGTCGCCGACTCGAGACGCGACAACCGCCTTGCCACCGGCGTTCTCGATCTCTTCCTGGGCGTCGGAGTACTTCATCCCCACGACGCTGGGGGCGGCCGAGGCGATGCCCGATCCGAAGAGAACCGCCGATGCCGCGGCGACGCCCATCGCCGACATGAAGCCGATGGAGACGACCTTTTGCACTGCCCCAACCTCCGTGTCCGAGCGATGATCGCCGTGTGAACGCTGGGTTGCAGTCTATTGCGGTTCGGTATACACCGCCACCGGAGGAAAGACGCAGTCTGAGCGAGGTTTTGCGGAGGCCGCCGGGCCTCAGTTGTCCGGTGTCACCGGGGCGGCCAACTCCTGCTCCTCCTGGGTGGCCGCTTCGCGCGCGGCCTTGGCCTCCTGGCGTTGCTGCTCGGCCTTGGCGTCGCGGCCAACGGGGCTCATGGCGGAGTTGCCCGGCACCCCTGCCGCGGCCACCGCGCCGTTGCAGTTCAGCGCCACCATGATGTCGCTGTTGGCGATCGGGCGACCGCGCGAGTTGGGGCGTCGCACCGCGGCATCCCACGCGTTCGTGACCAGGCAATCGCCTTCGTCGGCGCTGCTACCGACGCGCGTCGCGACGACGGCGTTGCCGCCGTACTGCTGGATGATCTTCTTGGCGTCTTTGTACGGGCGGTCGACGACGTCGGGGACGGCGCCCGCCTGACCCGCGCCCACGAGTGCGATACCCGCGGCCGTCGCCGCGACGGTCGCTCCCGCCAACAGATGCCGCAACTTGAGCAACGCCCGTCCTCCGAATCTCCACGTGATGCCGAATTCCGGGCGTAGGAGTTTGCCCGACGGGATACTACAACGACAGGAGCGTCTGATGGTGCGGTTGTGACACGGTTGCCGGAACTTGAATGTCACCGGGGTTCACAGATATATTGAGTGCAACCAACGGGTACAGATAACTGGTTGGGGCTCTCGCACGCGAGAAGGAGAAGCATCAATGCACGAGAACTTGACTGACCTACATCTGCTGCATGAGCTCGAACCTGTCGTTGAGAAGCTCCTCAATCGGCACTTGTCGATGCGTAAGGATTGGAATCCACACGACTACATCCCGTGGTCGGACGGTAAGAACTATTACGCACTGGGCGGGCAGGACTGGGATCCCGAGCAGTCGCAACTGTCGGAAGTCGCGCAGGTGGCGATGATCCAGAACCTGCTGACCGAGGACAACCTGCCGTCGTACCACCGCGAGATCGCGATGAACATGGGCATGGACGGCGCCTGGGGCCAGTGGGTCAACCGGTGGACGGCCGAGGAGAACCGGCACGGCATCGCGCTGCGCGACTACCTCGTCGTCACCCGTTCGGTCGACCCCGTACAGCTCGAGCAGCTGCGCGTCGAGCAGGTCACCCGCGGCTTCTCCCCCGGCCAGAACCAGCAGGGTGACCTTTTCGCGGAGAGCCTTTTCGACTCGGTCATCTACGTGACCTTCCAGGAGTTGGCGACCCGTGTCTCGCACCGCAACACCGGTAAGGCGTGCAACGAGAGCGTCGCAGATCAGTTGCTGGCCCGGGTTTCGGCCGACGAGAACCTGCACATGATCTTCTACCGGGACGTCAGTGAGGCCGGGTTCGAGATCGCGCCCGACCAGGCGATGCATTGTCTGCACCGCGTGCTGCGCAACTTCAAGATGCCCGGGTACACGGTTCCGGAGTTCCGCCGCAAGGCCGTGATCATCGCCGTCGGCGGCGTCTACGATCCCCGCATCCACCTCGACGACGTGGTGATGCCGGTGCTCAAGAAGTGGCGGATCTTCGAACGCGAAGACTTCACCGGCGAGGCTGCCCGCATGCGCGACGACCTCGGTGTGCTGGTCGAGGAGCTGGAGGAGGCCTCGCAGAAGTTCGAGGAATCCAAGCAGCGTCGCCTCGAGCGCGAGGCACGCAAGGCCGAGAAGCTCTCCGCGAAGAAGGTCCTGGCCTCCTCGTCGTCATGACGGTCCTGGCCGACGAGCGCGAACTGCTGATCGGCCCGATCCGGCTTCGCAGCCCCGTCGTACTGGCACCGATGGCCGGTGTGACCAACGTCGCGTTCCGCACCCTGTGCCGCGAACTCGAGTTGGCGAAAGCGGGCACGGTCAGCGGCTTGTACGTGTGCGAGATGGTCACCGCGCGAGCCCTCGTCGAGCGGCATCCGGGGACCATGCACATGGTGACGTTCGCGCCCGATGAGACCCCGCGTTCGCTGCAGCTGTACTCGGTGGACCCGCAGAACACCTACGCCGCGGCGAGAATGATCGTCGACGAGGGTCTCGCCGATCACATCGACATGAATTTCGGCTGCCCGGTGCCCAAGGTCACCCGGCGCGGAGGGGGCGCGGCCCTGCCCTACAAGCGCCGGCTGTTCGGACAGATCGTCGCGGCGGCGGTGCGCGCGACCGAGGGCACCGGCATCCCCGTGACGGTGAAGTTCCGCGTCGGCATCGACGACGAGCACCGCACCCATCTCGATGCCGGCCGGATCGCGGCCGAGGAGGGCGCCGCAGCGGTGGCGCTGCACGCCCGCACCGCGGCCCAGCGCTACTCCGGCACGGCCGACTGGGACCGGATCGCCGAACTCAAGGAGCACGTGACGGGCGTGCCTGTGCTGGGCAACGGCGACATCTTCGAGGCCTCCGACGCGTTGGCGATGATGTCGGCCACCGGGTGCGACGGTGTGGTCATCGGTCGCGGCTGCCTCGGCAGGCCCTGGCTGTTTGCCGAACTCTCGGCAGCGTTCACGGGAAGTCCCGCGCCGGCGCCGCCCACGCTCGGCGAGGTGGCGTCGATCGTGCTGCGTCATGGCGAGCTGCTGTCCGCCCACTTCGGCGAGGACAAGGGCATGCGTGACATCCGCAAGCACGTCGCCTGGTACCTGCACGGCTTTCCCGCCGGCGCCGACCTGCGGCGGTCATTGGCGCTGGTCAAGTCCCTGGGCGAGCTCGAAGAGCTGCTCGGCAGGCTCGACCCCGACGTGCCGTTCCCCGACGCCGCGACCGGTCCCCGCGGCCGCCAGGGCTCAGCGGCCTCGGTCGCCCTGCCGGAGGGCTGGCTGGCCGATCCCGACGACTGCACCGTCCCGGCCGGTGCGGAGGTCATGCATTCCGGCGGTTAGGCCGTCTAGCAGCCGTCTCCCAGTCGTCTCCGTCCTGAGACGACTCTGACATCACAACTCTCAGGATGTCTCAGTACGATATGAGTCTCGTTTGCATTGCGCTCCCGTCGCGGAGTCACCCCGAGGTGCCGTAGCAATGGCGCGCGGCGCCGTGTTCGCCCCTGAACTGCACGCGTCGAAGGTCGGAGGCCGCTAGGACATGAGTGACGGCGATAACGCCACTCCTGGCCCCCCCGACTCCACAGGTGGGGACGACAACCGCTGGTTGACCCGCAGCCAGCGTCAGGTGCCCGGCGCCGCTCCCTGGGAGCGCGCAACCTTCTCTCGCCGGTCCACCGGGGCCGAACCGTCCGACGCCGAACCCGCCGAGGCCGGGCCCACCGGAAACCACACCGACGGCGTCACCGTC
Source organism: Mycolicibacterium malmesburyense (assembly GCF_001050015.1). The sequence continues at coordinate 91,373 of NZ_CVTB01000033.1, read as the reverse complement.
GCCGATCTGATCGCCAAACTGTCCGGCGACGGCGGAGTGCCACCGCAGCCGCGCCGTCGGCGCCGCCGCGAGCCGGATCCTCCCGAATCGCTCGCGCCGTCGCCCCCACCCGCACCGCCCACCGAGATCATCGCCGCGGTGCCGGCCGAACCGCCGATGCCGGACGAACCGGCGGACGAACTCCCGTACGAACCGGAGATGTCGGACGACGGCGGAGACGGCGACTTCGACACCGAGGTCCTCCCGGTCGCGCACGCCGACCCGGAACTGCCCGACCTGACGCTCACCCGCAGGCCGAGCCGGGTACCCGCGGCGCACTCGACCGTCGTGCGCACCCGAACCCCATCCCGCCGCCGTCGCCGCAGGACGCTGATCGCCGGACGCGCGGTCGCCGCACTGATCGCCGTGCTCGCGCTCGCGATGACCGGCGGGGCGTGGCAGTGGCAGTCGGCGAAGAACAACATGCTGAATCGGATCTCGGCGCTGGATCCCGACTCCCGAGACATCCTCGACCCCAACGCGCAGTTCGGCGACGAGAACTTCCTGATCGTCGGCGTCGACAGCCGGATCGGCGCCAACAGCGAAGTGGGCGCGGGCACCACTGACGACGCCGCAGGCGCGCGGTCGGACACCGTGATGCTGGTCAACATCCCCGCGAACCGCGAACGCGTGGTCGCCGTGTCGTTCCCCCGCGATCTCGCCATCGAACCGATGAAGTGCGAGCCGTGGGATCCGCAGACCGGCAATTACGGGCCGATCACCGATCCCGATTCGCCGATGTACGGGGCCGAGGAGGTGTACACCGAGTACAAGCTGAACTCGGCCTACGCCGTCGGCGGCCCCAAGTGCCTGGTCAAGGTCATTCAGAAGATGTCCGGCCTTTCGATAAACCGGTTCATGGCAGTCGATTTCGCCGGTTTCTCGAAGATGGTCGATGCGCTCGGCGGCGTCGAGGTGTGTAGCACCACCCCGCTGGAGGATTACGAGCTCGGCACGGTGTTGCCCAACGCCGGCCGGCAGATCGTCAACGGGCACACGGCACTTCAGTACGTGCGCGCGCGGCAGGTGACCACCGAGACCAACGGCGACTACGGTCGCATCAAACGCCAGCAGCTGTTTCTGTCGTCGCTGATGCGCTCGATGATCTCCAAAGAGGTGTTCTTCTCGCTGTCGAAGCTCAACAACGTGGTGAACATGTTCATCAACGACAGCTACGTCGACAACATGGACACCAAGGACCTCGTGACGCTCGGCCAGTCGATCCAGGGCATCACGGCGGGGCGGATCACCTTCCTTACCGTGCCGACGACGGGTTACATGGACGAGTACGGCAACGAGCATCTGCGCGAGGACGACACCCGGGCCATCTTCGACGCGATCATCAACGACGATCCGCTGCCCGAGGAGAAGAACCCCGATAACACGCCGGTGCCGGGTACACCGGAGTCGTCGGTCAGCGCCCAACCCGAATCGGCCGCGCCCACCCACGACTCCGCCCCCTCGGGGGAGCTCGTGGACGCGATCACCACCGATCCCGCGGACATCACGGTTCAGGTCTCGAATTCCACCGGTGAGAACGGCCTCGCCGCCTCGGCCGCCAGCGAGCTGCAGACGCACGGTTTCAACGTCACGTCTCCCGACGACTACCCGGGCCCGCTGGACTCGACGACGGTGTTCTTCTCGCCGGGCAACGAGGAGGCGGCGGCGACGGTGGCATCCTCCTTCGGCAACGCCAAGATCGAGCGGACCTCGGGGATGGGCGACACCGTCCGCGTCGTGCTGGGCAGCGACTTCGCCAACGTGACCCCGCCGTCGCCGAGCGGCTCTCCGGTCCAGGTGCACGTCGTGCGCGGAACCACGAGTACGCCGACGGAGCTTCCGGAGGACCTCTCGGTCACGAACGCGGCCGACGTCACCTGCGAGTAATCGCGCCGATCACAGCGTTTGGCCAGGTGAGGTTCACGTTTCGTTCACCGCTCGCTTCATGCCGTTTCCGCGGGGATGCCCGTAGGGTGGAGTCATGCGTACTGCGTATCACGAGCAGTTGGAGGCCTTGACCACCCAGCTCGGCGAGATGTGCGGGCTGGCCGGCGCGGCGATGGAACGCGCGACCCAGGCCCTGCTGCAAGCCGATCTGGTGCTGGCCGAACAGGTCATCACCGACCACGAACAAATCGCCGCGATGAGCGCACGGGCCGAGGAGGCGGCGTTCGTCCTGCTCGCCCTGCAGGCGCCGGTGGCGGGCGACCTGCGGGCCATCGTCAGCTCGATCCAGATCGTCGCCGATGTCGACCGGATGGGCGCGCTCGCGCTGCACGTCGCCAAGATCGCGCGGCGCCGCCATCCCCAGCATGCACTACCCGAAGAAGTCAACGGCTACTTCGCCGAAATGGGCCGCCTCGCAGTCGAACTCGGTAACAGCGCCCAGGAGGTGCTGGTGACCCGCGATCCGGAGAAGGCCGCCCGGATCAGCGAAGAAGACGACGCGATGGACGACCTGCACCGACACCTGTTCACCGTGCTGATGGACAAGGAGTGGAAGCATGGCGTGGCCGCCGCGGTCGACGTGACCCTGCTGGGCCGCTTCTACGAACGCTTCGCCGATCACGCCGTCGAGGTCGCCCGCCGGGTGATCTTCCAGGTCACCGGCAAGCACCCCGCCGAAGAGGACATCCCTGCCCCGCGCTGAACCTGCGGAAGCGAAACCTCAGCCGAAGCGGCCCGAGATGTAATCCTCGGTCGCCTTCTGCGTCGGGTTCGAGAAGATCTTCTCGGTGTCGTCGATCTCGATGAGACGTCCGGGCTTACCCGTGGCTTCGAGGTTGAAGAACGCCGTCTGATCACTGACCCGAGCGGCCTGCTGCATGTTGTGGGTGACGATGACGATCGTGAACTCCTGCTTGAGTTCGGCGATCAGATCCTCGATCGCCAGCGTCGAGATGGGATCGAGCGCCGAGCAGGGCTCGTCCATCAGCAGCACGTCGGGCTGCACGGCGATCGCACGGGCGATGCACAGGCGCTGCTGCTGACCGCCGGAAAGCCCGCCGCCCGGTTTGTCCAGCCGGTCCTTGACCTCGTTCCACAGGTTGGCACCCCGCAGCGACCGTTCGGCCACCTCGTCGAGCGTCTTCTTGTTGCGCACGCCCTGCAACTTGAGGCCGGCGACCACGTTGTCACGAATCGACATGGTGGGGAACGGATTCGGACGCTGGAAGACCATGCCGATGGTCTTGCGCACGCCGACGGGGTCGACTCCGGCGCCGTAGATGTCCTCGCCGTCGAGCAGCACCGAACCCTCGACCCGGGCACCGGGGATGACCTCGTGCATGCGATTGAGCGTCCGCAGCACCGTGGACTTCCCGCAACCCGACGGGCCGATGAAGGCCGTCACGTTGCGGGGCGGAACGGCGAGCGACACATCGGCGACGGCGTGGAAGGCGCCGTAGAAGATGTTGACGTCCTTGAGATCCAAGCGTTTGGCCATCGAAATCTCCTAAACCTTCTTGGGGGCGAATATCTTCGCGAGGAACCTCGCCCCGACGTTGAGCGCGGCGATCAGCAGGATCAGGGTCAGGGCTGCGCCCCACAACCGGTCGGTGGGAACGGGATTCGCGCCCGCACCCGCCGAGGTCTGGTCGTACATCATGCCCGGCAGCGAGCCCATGAACCCGTCGAACATGTCGAAGTTCATCGCCTGTGAGTAGCCGACCAGCACCAGCAGCGGCGCCGTCTCGCCCATGACACGCGCCAACGCCAACATGATCCCGGTGACAATGCCGGACAACGCAGTCGGGATCACGATGCGCACAATGGTTTTCCATTTCGGCACACCGAGCGCGTAACTGGCTTCCCGCAGATCCATCGGGACGATGCGCAGCATCTCCTCGGTGGCGCGCACGATGACCGGGATCATCAACAACACCAGCGACAGCGACACCGCTAAACCCGACCGCGGGAACCCGAACGTCGCAACCCACAATGCGTAGATGAACAGCGCGGCGACGATCGACGGCACGCCGGTGAGGATGTCGACCATGAACGTCGTGATCTTGCCGAAACGCGTTCCGCCACCGTACTCGACGAGGTAGATCCCGACGAACACGCCGATCGGGATCGAGATGGCAGCACACACCAGGCCTTGTAGCAGCGTGCCCACGATCGCGTGGTACGCGCCGCCGCCGGCCTGAAACGCCGTCATACCCGCCTGCGAGTTCCAGAACCACCCCGGCGAGGTGAGAACCTTGAATCCCTTGGCGACCACCGAGTACAGCACCCACAGCAGCGGCACCAGGGCGACCAGGACGCTGAGCGTGACCATCACCGTCGCGACGTTGTTGGTGACCTTGCGGCGAAGGCTCACCCCCTGAAACGTGGTCGCCTTGACGGGGCGGTCGAGCGTCGAGGTCATTTCTGCGCCTTCCCGGCCACCGCGGCCCGCGCCAGCGAGTTCACCACGAACGTCAGGATGAACAGCACGAGGCCGGCCGCGATGTAGGCGCCCGCCTTGTACTGGTCGTTGAATTCGCTTGCCGTAGCGGCGATCAGGCTTGCAAAGGTGTAGCCGCCGTCGAACAGCGACCACCCGAACGCCTGCTGCGTACCGCGCAGGATGATCAGCAGCGCAATCGTCTCACCCAGCGCGCGGCCGAGGCCGAGCATCGCACCGCTGATGTAACCGGACATGCCGAACGGCATGACGGTCGTGCGCACGACCTCCCAGCGGGTGGCGCCCAGTGCCAACGCCGCCTCGATCTGACCTCGCGGCGTCTGTATGAACACCTCGCGAGTGACGGCGGTGATGATCGGCAGGATCATCACCGCCAGCACGATCCCGGCGGTGAAGATCGTGCCGCCGCCCGCGACCGATGCCGTGCCGGTCTTGAAAAGGAAGAGCCAACCGAGGCTCTCGTTCAGCCACAACGCAATCGGCTTCAGCACCGGGGCCAGGACGTACAGCCCCCACACCCCGTAGATGATCGACGGCACCGCGGCCAGCAGATCGACCATGTACGCCAACGGGCCCGCGACCCGCCGCGGTGCGTACTGGGTCAAAAAAATCGCGATCCCAAGTGCCACAGGCATCGCGAGGATCAGCGCGAAGACCGACACGAACACCGTCACCTGCAGCAGGTCGAGGATGCCGAAGTGCATCGCCGACGTGTCGGTGGTCTTCCAGGTGCCGCCGTAGAGGAAGAAGTTCTCCTGGTTGCGTGCGAGCGCCGGAATCGCCCGCCACAGCAGGAACGCGCCGATCGCCGCGATCAGCGCGACGATCAGGGCACCCGAGCCCTGCGCCAACCCGCGGAAGATGCGGTCGCCGACACGCTCTTTGGCGTTCCTCGACGGGTTGGTGGAGATCGGAGTCGGCTCGGGAAAGGGTGAAGCGAGCGCTTCACCCGATCCCGCGTCGGACGGATTGGGGATTGTCACTTCGAGCCTATCGGTCATCGGTCCCAGGACCCATCCTCACCGTATCCGCACCGGCGCGCCACGAAACTAGGCAATCGCGTCGATGGACGTCAGGAGTCGTTCCTTGAAGCGGTCCGGGAGCGGCACATAGCCCGCCGGCGAAAGGTCCTGCTGACCGTCGTTCGCGGCGATGGTCAGGAACGACTTCACCGCTGCCGCGGTATCGGGGTCGTAGCCTTTCGAGCACACGATCTCATACGTGGCGAGCACCAACGGATAGGCCCCGGGCTCTTTGGTCCCGTACAGCGAGTTCAGGTCCAGCGTCAGGTCATTGCCTCCGGCGGCGAACGTCGCGGCGTCGATCGCCTTGCTGGCCGACTCGTCGGTCAACTCGACTGGGCCTGCGCCACTGTCGATTTGGGCGAACGGCACACCGGCCTGTTCGGCGAAACCCTTCTCCACGTAGCCGATCGAACCGCCGGTGGCCTGCACGGCCTGCACGACGCCCGCCGACTTCTGGGCGCCCTCGCCGGCGCCGCCCTGAAATTCGCTGCCGTCGCCCTTGGTCCAGCTCTGAGGCGCCGCTGCGGCAAGGTACTTCTGGAAGTTGTCGGTGGTACCCGAAGAGTCCGACCGGTAGATCGGCGTGATGTCGCTGTCGGGCAGGTTGGTTCCGGCGTTGAGCGCCGCGATCGCGGGATCGTTCCACTTGGTGATCTGTCCCTGGAAGATCTTGGCCAGCAGATCGGCGTTGAGCACCAGCGTGTCGACGCCCTCGACGTTGTAGGCCAACGCGACCGGCCCGAAGACCAGCGGGAGGTTCCATGCCGGGTTGCCGTCGCACCGCTGCGCGGCCTGCTCGATCTGCTGTCCCGACAGCGCCGAATCGGATCCGGCGAAGTCGACCTGGCCGGCGATGAACTGCTCGCGGCCCGCACCCGACCCGGTGGGGTTGTACGACAGGTTCTTGCCCTCGCACTGCTGGCCCCAGACCTTGTTGAACTCGGCGATCGCGTTCTGCTGGGCCGTCGAACCCTCGGCCGTCACGGAGTTCTTGCCGCCGCATTCCGCGGACGCCGCCGCGCCGTTGCCGCCCGTGGTCGCGGTCGTGCCCGCGTTGTTGTCGCTGCCGCACGCGGAGAGGGTCAGCGCCGCGATCGCGGCCACCGAGAACGTGGTCACCAGCGGGTTGCCGGGCGTCTTGCCAAGGTTGAGCTTCACGAATCCCACTTTCGAGTCGGGCGGCTTTGAATTCCCTGGCAACGTATGCGTCGCCGGTGGACGGTTCGCGGATGACAGGTGAACGCCCGGTGAACACGTTCAGTTAGTTCACCGTGGTTTCCCAGCTAGCGCCGAAAACCTCGCGCGTACGCCGCGTCCACCACGGCGACCTCGAAACCCAGCTTCTGATAGGTCTTCACCGCCGCGGCATTGTCGGCCTCCACATAGAGCATCACGATGGGATCCGCACTCCCGGAGAGCCGCTCGGCGAGGTGGTGCAGGCCGGTCAGGGTCAGCACGGCGCCCAGCCCGCGGCTCTGCGCGGCGGGGTCGACGCCGACGACGTAGACCTCGCCCAGGTCCGGGTTGTGGATCTTCGTCCAGTGGAATCCGAGCAGTTCGTCGGTTTTCTCGTCGAAGGCGAGGAACAGCCCCTCGGAGTCAAACCAGGGTTCGTTTCGGCGTTCGGTGATTTCGGCCTCGGTCCACCCGCCCTGCTCGGGATGCCAGCCGAAGGCCGCGTTGTTGACGCGCAGCAGCGCGGCGTCGTCGCCGGGACCGGAATACGTGGTGATGCGGATCCCGCCGGGCGCCGGAGTCGGCGGCAGATCGGTCAAGGGGCGTCGCATCTGCAGCAGTTCGCGCACCACCGTCAGCCCGAGCGAGGCCGCGGTCGCGCGCGCCGCGTCCAGGTTGCCGTGTGCCCAGACCCTGGCGTCGTCGCCACCCGCGGCGAGGCCCTCCCGCACCAGCGCCGCGCCGATCCCGCGGCGCCGGGATCGCGGGTGCACGACCGCCTCGGCCATCGCGGACTCGTCACCCGCGGCGAGGTTCAGATAGCCGACGATGTCGCCGTCGTCGCGGGCCACCAGATGGCGGGTGCGGTCGTGCTGGAGTTCCCGCAGCACCTGCTCGCCCACGGGGGCAACGCCGTCCGCGGCTGTGGCGGCTTCGATGAGCTCGCGGACGCGACGCTGTTCGTCGCCGGACAGTCCGGTGCGCCAGGAGGTTTCCGTCACGGACTTCGCAGCGGGTCGGCAAGGGCTTCGGCGATACCGTCCGGTGTGTCGTACTCCGCGCCGCCGATCTCGTCGGGCACCGCCGTCGCGTCCGTCGAGGCGGGGGTACGGCCGCGCGCCGGGCGGACCGCCTTGTAGCCGACGTTGCGCACGGTGCCGATCAGCGATTCGTACTCCGGGCCGAGCTTGGCGCGCAGGCGTCGCACGTGCACGTCGACCGTCCGGGTGCCGCCGAAGAAGTCGTAGCCCCACACCTCTTGCAGCAGCTGCGCGCGGGTGAAGACGCGGCCGGCGTGCTGGGCCAGGTATTTGAGCAGCTCGAATTCCTTGTAGGTCAGGTCCAGCGGTCGGCCCCGCAGACGCGCGGTGTAGGTGCCCTCGTCGATCACCAGCTCGCCGAGGCTGATCTTGCCGACGTTCTCCTGGTTGGCCACCCCGCCGCGGCGCCCCACGAGCAGGCGCAGCCGCGCGTCGATCTCGGCGGGCCCGGTGCTGGGCAGCAGGATCTCATCGAGTCCCCACTCGACGTTGACGGCCACCAGGCCGCCCTCGTTGACGACGGCCACCACGGGCACCGAGGTACCGGTGGTGCCCAGCAGCCGGCACAGCCCCCGGGCGGCGGCCAGGTCGGTGCGTGCGTCGACGATCGCGACGTCGGCGCTCCCGGCCTCCAGAAGCGACGAGACCTCGGTCGGTGCGGTCCGCACGGTGTGCGCGAGCAGTGACAGCGACGGCAGCACTGACTCGGGGTGTGGGTCGACTGTCAGTAGCAGTAGATCCAACTGGCCCTCCAACAGCCATAGGGACCTCGCCTGGACATCTTTGTCGGTCGGTGACTTCCCAGATTCATGCTCGACATATGCCCGTTACCGGGCCGATGGTTTTCTAACGATAGCGTGCAACGCGCCGCACAGCTGCGCCGAACGGAACGACCGGTCTCCCGGTGGGCCAGAATGTGCGGGTGCGCAAGCTGCTGATCGGGGTGTTGGCGACGGTGCTGGCGGTGGTCGTCGGCGCCGTCGGAGCCGATTTCGGGGCGGCGATCTACGCCGAATACCGCCTGGCCAGGAGTGTGCGAGCCGCCGCTGACCTGCAGCACGACCCGTCGGTGGCGATCCTGGGCTTCCCGTTCGCCACCCAGGCGAGGGACCACCGCTACGACGAGGTGGAGATCAGGGCCAACGGCGTGGCGAACCGGGTGGTGGGCAAGGCATCGCTGGAGACGACGCTGCACGACATCGAACTGCCCGGCGATTCGTGGCTGATCGGGCCGGACGACAGGCTGCGGGTCGGCAAGGTCGAGAGCCGCATCATCGTCGATTCGACGCATCTGGGCCGGTACATGGACATCCCGGACCTGCTGGTCGAGGCCCCGACGCGGGAAAGCAACGACGCCACGGGCGGCACCACGGAATCGGGTATCTCGAGTAACAAGGGCGTGGTGTTCACCGGAACGCCCGCCAAGGCCGACTTCCACGACAGGGTGAGCATCGCGGTGGACCTCGAGATGGCCGGGCCGGACCAGACGACGCTGGTGATGACGGCGACCGGCGTGTTGACCGGCCCCGGCACCGCCGACCAGGAGGTGCCCGAAGACAAGTTGAACGCCGTGCTGGCCGCCTTCACCGCGATACTGCCCGGTCAGAAGCTGCCGTTCGGGCTGGCGCCGACCGCGCAGGGTGCGCGAGGCTCCGACATCATCATCGAGGGCATCGCCGAGGGAGTATCCATCGCGGTCGACGAGTTCCATCTGTCATGAGCTCGTCCTGGGTGCTGGTGATCACCGTGCTCGTCGCGGCGCTGGGGGTGGCGTACGTGATCGGGCGGCTGCTCGCCCTGCGGTCCAACCTGCAGAAGGCCGGTGAAGAGGCCGCCAGGATCGACACCAGCGGCCTCGGCCTGTCGTCCACCGGCCCGACGATCCTGCACTTCTCCGCCGAATGGTGCGGCCCCTGCGGGGCGGTGCGCAGGGTGGTCGACGAGGTGTGCGCCGAGCTTCCCGCGGTGGCCCACGTCGAACTCGACATGGACGCCAACCCGCAAGCGGCGCGGCGGCTTTCGGTGCTGTCGCTTCCCACCACGATCGTGTTCGACCGCGATGGCCGGCCCCGCTACCGGACCCACGGCGTCCCGAAGGCCGCTGACCTGCGCTCCGTACTGGAACCGCTGTTGGCTTGAGGGCGGTGTCCATTGGTAAGCTGTCCGGCGTGTCCGCCCGCCTCGAGCCGATGCTCACCAAGCGCCGCGCAGTCGATCTGTGCCGCGTCGCGGGTTCCTGCTGTTGTTGTTGTAGCTGCTGAGTAGCCGCGCCCTTTCCGCGCCGCACTCGGGAGCGACCCCTGTGGTCCTTCCCGTTTCAGCCCAGCCCGACCCGATGACTGCAACAGGAGCACATGAATGTCAACGACGGATATGTCGATAGCCCGGAGCCGAACGCCACACCAGGTGGACGTGCGCGGCCCGCGGTTCGCCGCGTGGCTCACCACCGCCGTGCTGGTGGCGACCCTGCTGCTGTGGCCGGTGAGCCCGGTGACCTCGACGATCCTGCTGGGCGTGCAGGCCGCCGTCTTCGCCGTCGGAGCGTGGCTCGGCCCGCGGTCACATCCCTACGGGCTGATCTTCGCCCGCCTCATCGCTCCGCGGCTCGGACCCGTCACCGATACGGAACCGGTGGCGCCCCTGCAATTCGCCCAACTCGTCGGCCTCGTCTTCGCGGTCGCCGGCGTGGCCGGTTTCGCGACCGGCCTGCCACTGCTCGGACTGATCGCCACCGGCTTCGCGCTCACGGCGGCAGTCCTCAACGCGGCCTTCGGCATCTGCCTCGGCTGCCAGCTCTACCCGCTCGTCGCGCGCTTTCGCAAGAACGCACGCGCATCCACACCCGCATAAAACTTCAAAACCGAAGCAACGAAAGGACTTTGATCTATGGCACGCTCCGACGTCCTGGTCACGGCCGACTGGGCCGAGAGCAATCTCAACGCGCCGGGCATCGTGTTCGTCGAGGTCGACGAGGACACCAGCGCCTACGACGGCGGCCACATCGAGGGCGCCGTGAAGATCGACTGGAAGACCGATCTGCAGGATCCGGTCCGCCGCGATTTTGTTGACCAGCAACAGTTTTCCAAGCTCCTCAGCGAGCGCGGCATCTCCAACGACGACACCGTGGTCCTCTACGGCGGCAACAACAACTGGTTCGCGGCATACGCCTACTGGTACTTCAAGCTCTACGGGCACCAGAACGTCAAGCTGCTCGACGGCGGCCGCAAGAAGTGGGAGCTCGACGGGCGTCCGCTGTCGACCGAGGTGGTCAAGCGTCCGGCGACCAGCTACACCGCCAAGGCGCCGGACAACAGCATCCGGGCCTTCCGCGACGAGGTGATCGCGGCGATCAACAGCAAGAACCTCGTCGACGTGCGCTCCCCCGACGAGTTCTCCGGCAAGATCCTGGCTCCCGCACACCTGCCCCAGGAGCAGAGCCAGCGGCCCGGGCATATCCCCGGCGCCATCAACGTTCCGTGGAGCAAGGCGGCCAACGACGACGGAACCTTCAAATCCGACGAGGACCTCGCGAAGTTGTACGCCGAGGCCGGGCTCGACGGTGAGAAGGAGACCATCGCGTACTGCCGCATCGGTGAGCGCTCGTCGCACACCTGGTTCGTGCTGCAGGAACTGCTCGGACACCAGAACGTCAAGAACTATGACGGCAGTTGGACCGAATACGGCTCCCTCGTGGGTGCCCCGATCGAGTTGGGAAGTTGATATGTGCTCTGCCCCGAAACAAGGCCTGACGTTGCCCGCCAGCGTCGACCTCGAGAAGGAGACGGTGATCACCGGCCGCGTCGTCGACGGGTCGGGACAGGCCGTCGGCGGCGCGTTCGTGCGGCTGCTGGACAGCTCCGACGAGTTCACCGCCGAGGTGGTCGCGTCGGCCACCGGTGACTTCCGGTTCTTCGCGGCGCCCGGCACGTGGACGCTGCGCGCACTGTCGAAGGTCGGCAACGGCGACGCCGTCGTCGCACCGTCCGGTGCCGGCATCCACGAGGTCGACGTCAAGGTCGCCTAGGAGTCGGCTCGAACGTGAGCTTGTGCCCGAGGATCCGCTGAGATCTCGAACACAAGCTCACGTTCGGCGCACCCAGGCCGACGCGCTCGGCCATCCGCGGCCGACTAGACTCGTCGCCGTGGTGTTGTTTTTCGAAATCCTGCTGGTCGCAGCCGTCGTCGTGATCACATGGTTCGCGTTGTACGCGCTGTACCGGCTGGTCACCGACGAGTCGTGACATCCGGCGACGACGCACTAGCGGCCGCGGCCGAACGCGCGAAAACGACCGCCCCGCGGAACATCCCGGTCTTCGGCGATCTGCCCGCCCCCGCCGACACCGCCAATCTCCGCGAGGGTGTGAACCTCAACGACGCGCTCCTCGCGCTGCTGCCCCTGGTCGGTGTCTGGCGCGGTGAGGGCGAGGGCCGCGGCGCCGACGGCGACTACCGGTTCGGCCAGCAGATCGTCGTCTCGCACGACGGCGGGGATTACCTGATCTGGGAGGCGCGCTCCTGGCGGTTGACCGAGTCGGGCGACTACGAGCAGCCCTCGCTGCGCGAGTCCGGCTACTGGCGATTCGTCAACGATCCCGCCGACCCTTCCGAGTCCCAGGCCATCGAACTGCTGCTGGCCCACTCCGCCGGATACATCGAGCTGTTCTACGGCCGGCCGCTGACCCAGTCGTCATGGGAACTGGTCACCGACGCGTTGGCACGCAGCAAGTCCGGGATGCTGGTCGGCGGCGCCAAGCGGCTGTACGGCATCGTCGAGGGCGGCGATCTGGCCTACGTCGAGGAACGCGTCGACGCCGACGGCGGCCTGGTCCCCCACTTGTCGGCGCGCCTGTCGAGGTTCGTCGGCTGATGCGCGTGACCGTTTTCGCCGCGGGGTTCGCCGCGGCCGCGATGCTCGCGGGTTGCGCCTCCGAACCGCCGGCCGACCAGCCGACCACCACGTCGGAAACCGCGACTCACACCACCGCTTCCGAGGCTCCGGCCCAGACGAGCACGCCGGAAACCCCGTCCGGTCACGGGTCGCTGGCGCAATGCCTGACCGAGCACGGCGTCCCCGCCGCCCCGGGTCCCGCCGGCCCGCCCGCCGGCGTCGACCCCGAGGCCTGGCGCCAGGCCATGCAGGCGTGCGCCACGTTCGCGCCGGGACCTGCCGGCTAGGCCAATAGCGGGGCCTTGCCCGCGACGGCCAACCACAAGCCGCGCAACTGCGCCAACGTTCCGTCCTCGCGCATCGCGTCGACGGTCGAGGACACGCAGGCCGTCAGCCCGCTGCGTTTGGCGAGCACCACACCGAACTGTTCCGCGGTGTCGTCGGAGGCTGGCAACTGGCCGACCATCATTCCGTCGCGCAGCTCACCGACGACGGTGAACGCCGTCGGCAGATCGGCGACCAGCGCATCGATTTCGCCGGTGCTCAGCGCGAGCTTCGCATCGCCGTTGGTGTTGTACACCTCCACCGCGTTGTTCCCTCCGACGGCGAGCGCGGCGGTGTGACTGGTGCTGCCGACCTGCGCTCCCAGTCGCAGCGACTTGAGTTCGCCCAACGTCGTTACCCTGGCCGCGGGTGAGTTCTTGACGGTGACGACGGCCTGGTTCACGTCGAAATAGGGAGTCGAGAAGTCGACGACCGCCCTGCGTTGGTCGGTGATGGAGAACTGGTTCAGGTTGGCGTCGAACGACTTCTGGCCCGATGCGATGGCCTCGCTGAACGGCACCCGGACCCACCGCACGTCGTCCGGCGGGTATCCGAGCCGGTTCGCGATGGCGTACGCGAGCGCCGATTCGAACCCCTCGCCGTTGGCGGGATTGTCGCCGATGTACCACGGCGGGTAGACGGGCTGATCGGTGCCGAAGGTGAACACGCCCTTGTAGAGCGTCCCCAGCTTGTCCTTCTGGCAGTCGCCCGGGCGCGGGGCGCGGTAGGGCTCGGCGGTGGGCGCGCAGGCCGTCACGGTCGCGAGGGCGGCCAGCAGCACGCCGAGCTTCCTGACGATGCGCATGGGGCGCATCATCGCCCGGCGCACCGGTGGCGCGCCAGTCCACGCGTGCAACGGTTCGCTACCGATTCGGACTTCGGAGATGGGCCATCAGATATGGAACGGCCCCCGAGCCGTGTGTTCCTGGCGGACAAAACCGAGGGGCTCGGGGGCCGGGTGACTGCGGGGAATTCGCCAGCGCGCGCAGGACGCGAAGAGCCGTCAGCTCATTCCCCTGGCGCTGCTAGCTCGCAGCCACCTCACAAGTCCATAAGTCACTCAAAATCTCGGACCACCTCCTCTCCTGTGTACGAGCGACGGTACTCGCGCACACCAGAGGCGACAACCGGATTACAGTCGATTACGCGTTCAGCGATCGCTGACGATCGCGGCGTCGACGAGTTCGGCGAACTCGGCCGCGACCGGGCAAGGCGTCAACGGCGCCCCGTCGAGGGTGTGCACCCGCGCCGCCAACGTGATGCTCGACACCAACCAAACACCTTGTGCGGTAAGCAGATCCGCCGGTCGCAACGATCTGTAGTCGCAGTCGTAGCCCTTGTCCCTGGCGACCTCGAACAACGCCTGCTGTGTGGTGCCGCGCAGGATCGGAAACCACGGCGGCGGGGTGAACAACGCGATGTCACCCGCGCCCGGTTCGGAGTCCGCGGCGATCACCACCGTCGAGCGCGGCCCCTCGAGGATGAAACCGTCGGAGCCGACGAAGATCACATCGCCCGCGCCGTGCCGGTCCGCGTGCCGCAGCGCGGCCATGTTCACCGCATAGGACAACGTCTTGGCGCCGGCCAGCAGCCACGGCATCTCGTCGGTGCCCGCCGACGGAAGGCCGCGCGCCAGGGTGAGCGCCGCGAGGCCGTTGCGCCGCACCTCGGCCACTCGCCCGGGCAGCGTGCCGATGGTGGCGAACGCCGTCGGCGCCGAACCGCTTTCGCGGCCGCGGCTGTACACCAACCGCAGTACGCCCTCGTCGGGTGTTCGTGCGCGCCACTCCGATACGGCGGCCGACACCGCAGAGCGCCACCGCGGCAGGTCGGGATCGGGGAGATCGATCATCCGCGCGGACTGCGTGAGCCGCGACAGGTGGGCCTCGAGCAGGCACGGTCGGCCGTCGCGGATCAGCATCGTCTCGAAGACGCCGTCGCCCCGAACGGCCGCGAGATCGTCGGCGTACAGCAGCGGCGCCGCGGGGTCGTGCAGTCGCCCGTCCAGCGTCACCACGACGCCGAGTTCGCCAGCCATGGGCCCACAGCGTAGCCGTGGAGGTTCGCACGCCGAACGTAGAGTTGGACCTATGTCAGCCGTTCCTGCTCCCGACACCGGACCCGACGCCGGCGCCGTCTGGCATTACGGCGACCCGCTCGGCGAACAACGGGCGGCCGTCGACGATGCCGTCGTCGTGGACCGATCGCACCGTGCCGTGCTCACGCTGACCGGCGCCGACCGCAAGACGTGGCTGCACAGCCTCACCACCCAACACGTCAGCGAGCTCGCCGACGGCGCCGTCACCGAGAATCTCAGCCTCGACGGGCAGGGCCGTGTCGAAGATCACTGGCTGCAAACAGAACTCGGCGGCGTGACCTATCTCGACACCGAACCGTCGCGCTCCGAACCGCTGCTGACCTACCTGCGCAAGATGGTGTTCTGGTCCGACGTCGCGGTCGAGCCGGCCGACCTGGCCGTGTTGTCGCTGCTCGGACCGCGGTTGGGGGACCGCGAGGTACTCGACGCGCTCGGCGTCGGTTCGCTACCGGCGGAACGGACCGCCGTCGCGCTGCCCGACGGCGGGTTCGTGCGCCGCCTCGGCGGCGACGGCACCGAGGGCATCGAACTCGACCTCGTCGTCCCGCGCGATCAGGTGCAGCCCTGGTGGCGGCGGCTCACCGGCGCCGGGGTCCGGCCCGCCGGGGTGTGGACGTATGAGGCCCACCGGGTGGCCGCCCGGCGAGCGCGTCTGGGCGTGGACACCGACGAGCGCACCATCCCGCACGAGGTCGGCTGGATCGGCCCCGCCGTGCACCTGGACAAGGGCTGCTATCGGGGCCAGGAGACGGTCGCACGGGTGCACAACCTGGGGAAACCGCCCCGGATGCTGGTCCGGCTGCACCTCGACGGCTCCGCCGATCGCCCCGCGACCGGCGCCCAGGTGCTGGCCGGCGGACGGGTCGTCGGCCGCCTCGGCACCGTGGTCGACCACGTCGACGAGGGGCCGATCGCGCTGGCGCTGCTCAAGCGCGGGCTGCCCGCGGACACCGAATTGACCGTCGACGGCGCGCCCGCGGTCATCGACGCGGACTCGCTGCCGCCGCCCGACGTCGCAGGTGCCGGGCGTCGCGCGGTCGAACAGCTGCGGGGCGGGGCGCGGCCGTGACGAGGCCCTGCCAGCGCCGCGAGGCCAAGCACGCTAAAGTGTTGGCAGGACGATAAAAAACAGATCAGATCGGAGCCGCCTACCAATTGGGCCGCTCCGTTATTGCGCGAGGGGGTCCCCCCATGGGCCGCGGCCGGGCGAAGGCAAAGCAGACCAAGGTTGCTCGTGAGCTCAAATACAGCTCACCACAGACCGACTTAAAGCGGCTTCAGCAAGAGCTGTCGGGCGCTTCCGAGAACGACCTGAACGGCACCGACCCGGTGGCCGATGAGTGGGTCGACGAGGACGACTGGCGTCGCTGACCCCTAAAAGCGCGGGTGCTGTCCCACGAGTCGTGCTCGTGGGGCGTCCTTACCGCCCTTTTTGACCGTTCCCAGCGTCCAGCAGTTCAGGTGACGCGCGGTCAGGATCGCCAACGCGCGGTCGGTGTCCTCGGGCGCCACGATCGCGACCATGCCGACACCCATGTTGAAGGTCCGCTCCATCTCCACGCGCTCGACCCGCCCGCGTTGACCGATCATCGCGAACACCGGTGCGGGAGTCCACGTGCCGCGGTCGATCTCGGCGACCAGGCCGTGCGGGACCACGCGCTCGAGGTTGCCGGCCAATCCACCGCCGGTGACGTGGCAGAACGTGCGCACCTGCGTCTCGGCGGCCAGCGCCAGGCAGTCCTTGGCGTAGATGCGGGTGGGCTCCAGTAGTTCCTCGCCCAGCGTGCGGCCGAATTCCTCGACGTGGCCCGCCAGGTTCATCCGGTCGATCTCCAGCAGCACCTTGCGCGCCAGCGAGTAGCCGTTGGAGTGCAACCCCGTCGAGGCCATCGCGATCAGCACATCGCCCGGCTTGACCCGATCCGGGCCGAGCACGTCGTCGGCCTCGACGACGCCGACGCCGGTGGCCGAGATGTCGTAGTGGTCGGGGGCCATCAGACCCGGATGTTCGGCGGTCTCACCGCCGAGCAGCGCGCACCCCGCCTGCAGGCATCCGTTGGCGATTCCGGCCACCAACTCGCTGATTCGCTCGGGCACCGTGCGGCCGACGGCGATGTAATCCTGCAGGAACAGCGGTTCGGCGCCGCAGACCACGAGGTCGTCGACGACCATCGCGACCAGGTCGATGCCGACCGTGTCGTGCTTGTCCATGGCCTGGGCGACCGCGAGCTTCGTACCGACACCGTCGGTGGAGGAGGCCAGCACGGGCTCCCGGTAGCCGCCGCGCAGCGCGAACAATCCGGCGAAACCGCCGATACCACCGCGGACCTCGGGCCGGGTCGCCTTCTCGGCGAGCGGTTTGAGGAGTTCGACGGCGCGGTCACCGGCTTCGATGTCGACCCCGGCCGACGCGTAGGAGATGCCGGCAGGTTTGGCGCGTTCGGTCATCGCGGTAAAGGCTACCGGTGTTCTCCCCGGCGCGGTAACCGCCTTCGCCGGTATCGCGCCAGCTGAGATGTCGCGCGACGGGCGACGATGTGACAATCTGACCGCGCATGACAACAGTTCGCCGGTACGCGACGGCCGTGTGCGCATCGGGGGCGCTCGCGCTGGCGGTGTTCGGTCCCGCGAACGCGTCGGCGACACCCTCGTCCGGGGTGGAGGCCAGGACGCTGGCAAAATCGACGGTCGACGGCGTCTATCCGCCCGGTGCGCCCATCACCGAAGCCAGTGGTCCCGGCAACGTGCACGTCGGCCGCAACCTGGGGCCGACGCCGTTGGTGATGTGGGTGCTCTACATCAAGCCGACGGGCGCACCGCTGTCGGTGGACATGCCCGATCCCGGTTGCGGGTTTGCCTGACGCTCAAATCGGCGATCCCGGCTGGGTGACTGACGACATCCGTTGCTTGGTGACGGGCGCGACCGGCTACATCGGTGGACGGTTGGTTCCCGCGTTGCTCGACCGCGGCCACGCAGTGCGTGCGCTGGCCCGCAACCCCGACAAACTCGACAACGTGCCCTGGCGCGACCGCGTCGAAGTGGCACGCGGCGATCTCGGTGACGTCGACTCGCTGCGCAAGGCGTTCACCGACGTCGACGTCGTCTACTACCTGGTGCACTCGATGGGCACCTCACCGAACTTCGTCGAAGAGGAGGCGCGCTCGGCCCGCAACGTCGTGGCGGCCGCGCGTGACGCCGGCGTCAAGCGCATCGTGTATCTGGGCGGGCTGCACCCGGCCGGGGCCGACCTCTCGCCGCATCTGCAGTCACGAACCGACGTCGGCGAGATCCTCATCGAGTCGGGCATCGAGACCGTGGTCTTACAGGCCGGCATAGTGATCGGCGCCGGTTCTGCGTCTTTCGAGATGATCCGCCACCTGACCAACCGCCTACCGGTGATGACCACACCGAAGTGGGTGCACAACAAGATCCAGCCGATCGCCGTCGACGATGCGTTGCACTATCTGGCCGAGGCCGCAACGGCGTCGGTGCCGAAGTCGCGCACGTGGGACATCGGCGGGCCGGACGTCTTCGAGTACGGCGAGGCGATGCAGGTGTACGCCGAGGTTTCGGGCCGGCGTCGCCGCGTGATGGTCGTATTGCCTTGGCTCACACCGACAATCGCGAGTTGGTGGATCGGGTTGGTGACCCCGCTTCCCGGCGGGCTGGCGCGCCCGCTCGTGGAATCGCTGGAATGCGACGCGGTGATGGCCGACCACGACATCGACGACGTCATCGCGCCGCCGAAAGGCGGGCTCACCGGTTACCGCGACGCGGTGGCGAGGGCATTGCAGCGAGGACCGTTACCGACCGATCCGCACTGGGCGCACATCGGCCGGTAGTTACGGCCGGCGCAGCGCCGAGACGTTGTCGTTGCCGGACTGCAGCGGGATACCGCTCTTCGCGGCGGTGGAGAGCATGTGCTCGATCACGTTCTTGCCCAACGCCGATTCGCCCGGCAACTCGATCGGGTACTTGCCGTCGAAGCACGCGCTGCACAACCGCGATGCGGGCTGTTCGGTGGCCGCGATCATGCCCTGCTTCGAGATGTAGCCCAGGGTGTCGGCGCCGATGGCGTGGCGCACCGCTTCGAGCATCTCGTTCTCGTCGTCGACGGCGTTGGCGATCAGTTCTGCCGGAGTGGCGAAGTCGATGCCGTAGAAGCACGGCCACTTCACGGGCGGGGATGCGATGCGCACGTGCACCTCGACCGCACCGGCCTCCCGCAGCATCCGGATCAGCGCGCGCTGGGTGTTACCGCGCACGATCGAATCGTCGACGACGATCAGGCGCTTACCGCGGATCACTTCCTTGAGCGGGTTGAGCTTGAGCCGGATACCGAGCTGGCGGATGGTCTGCGACGGCTGGATGAACGTACGCCCGACGTAGGCGTTCTTCATCAGGCCCTGGCCGAACGGGATGCCGGACTCCTGCGCGTAGCCCACCGCGGCGGGTGTGCCCGACTCGGGCACACCGATCACCAGGTCCGCCTCGACCGGCATCTCCCTGGCCAGCCGGCGCCCGATGTCGACGCGCGTCGCGTGTACCGATCGACCCGCCAGGGTGCTGTCCGGCCGCGCCAGATAGACGTATTCGAAGACGCAACCCTTGGGCTCCGGGCTGGCGAAGCGGGTGGAGCGCACCCCGTCCGCGTCGATCGCCAGCAGCTCGCCGGGTTCGATGTCGCGGACGAATGAGGCGCCGACGATGTCGAGCGCCGCGGTCTCCGACGCCACGACCCAGCCACGGTCCAAGCGACCCAACGCCAGGGGCCGCACCCCGTACGGGTCGCGGGCGGCGTAGAGGGTGTTCTCGTCCATCCAGGTCAGGCAGAACGCGCCGCGCACGGTCGGCAGCAGTTCCAGCGCCGCCTGCTCGAGCGTCGAATCGGCCGCACCGTGGGCCAGCAGGGCACCGAGGATGTCGGAGTCGGTGGTCGCCGCGGGGGCGCCCCGGGTGTCGAGCAATCCGGCCTCCCGGGCCCGCGCGGCCAGTTCCGCCGCGTTGACGAGGTTGCCGTTGTGCCCCAGCGCGACGCCGGTGCCCGCCGAGGTGTTGCGGAACACGGGCTGGGCGTTCTCCCACGTCGTCGACCCGGTGGTCGAGTAGCGGCAGTGCCCGATCGCGACGTGGCCCTCCATCGCGGCCAGCGTCTGTTCGTCGAACACCTGGCTGACCAGACCGAGGTCTTTGAAGACCAGGACCTGCGAGCCGTCGGCGACGGCGATGCCCGCCGCCTCCTGGCCGCGGTGCTGCAGGGCGTACAGGCCGTAGTACGTGAGCTTGGCGACCTCTTCACCCGGCGCCCAGACGCCGAAGACGCCACACTCTTCGCGGGGTTCTGGATCGGTCTGCGGGCCGGTCACGATAGGGCTGCTCCGTGGGGAGATCGGCTGATGCCCCGAGTCTACGGGTTTCGGGCTGCGGGAACGAAGCCGCGGAGCGTGTCGTGGAACACGTTCGAAGACGGGTCGCCCGTTATTCAGTTCACCGATCCGGGCTCGACCCCTATCGTGGCTCCCGCAATCCGGTCCGGCGAGTGGTGGGAGAGACGGTGATCGCGACCGACGGCGAGGTCGAACGCGAAAACGACCAGGACACCGGCCGCGGGGGAGGCCATCCCTGGCACCCGGGTACCCGCATCGCGTTTCGCTTCTGCGTTGCCTATTTCGGGCTGTTCTGCCTGTGGTTCGCCCAGATCACCTTCGTGTTCACCGGCTTCGTCGGGGTGTGGATGCCCGACGAGGCGATCCTGTGGCAGATGGTCGCGCTCGCACCGCTGGCGCGGTGGGTGGGCCGGCACGTGTTCGGAGTGGACGCGGTGCTGCACCTGGATTCGGGCAGCGGGGATCAGGCCGCGATCTGGGTGCTGGTGTTCTGTGGGCTGGTCGTCGCCGCCGTGATCACCGCGGTGTGGTCGGTGCTCGACCGACGGCGGGTTTCGTACCCGCGCCTGGCCGCATGGTTCTTCGTGTTCCTGCGACTCTGCCTCGGCGGACAGATGCTGTTCTACGGATTCGCCAAGGTCATCCCGAACCAGATGCCGGCGCCATCGCTGTCTGCGTTGCTGCGACCGTACGGCGACCTCACCCCCGCATCGGTGCTGTGGCTGCAGGTCGGAAGTTCGTATCCGTACGAGATCTTCCTGGGCACGGTCGAAGTGCTCGCCGGAATCCTGCTGTTCGTGCCTCGCACCGCGGGCCTGGGCGCGTTGCTGAGCCTGCTGGGGATGGGGCAGGTGTTCATGCTGAACATGACCTACGACGTCCCGGTGAAGATCCTCTCCTTCCATCTGGTGTTGATGAGCCTGGTGCTGTTGGCCCCGCACCTGCGCCGCCTCGCGGACGTCTTCGTACTGCACCGCACGCCGGAGCCGGTCACGTATCCGCCGGTGTCCGACAGTCGGCGGGTCAACAGAATCGCGACGACAGTGCAGGTACTGCTGGGCGTCTGGGTGCTGATCGGCTGCGCGGCGTTGAGCTGGCAGAACTGGCAAGAGTACGGCGACGGGCGCGACAAGCCCGACCTGTACGGCATCTGGTCGGTCAGCGAATTCCGCCTCGACGGCGAGCAACGGCCCCCGATGACCACCGACGAGCAACGGTGGCAGCGCGCAGTGTTCGACGAACCCGATCTCGTGACGTATCAACGGATGGACGGCGAGTTGGTTTCGGTGCCCGCGCAATTCGACAGCGCGGCAGGGACCCTCGAACTGCCGGGCACGGGCACCTTCACCGTTGAACGGCCCACCCCGGACCGGCTCCGTCTCGACGGGGACCTCGACGGCAGGCCGGTCGCCATGGTGTTGCAGCAGATGGACCCGAACGAGTTCCCCCTGCGCACCCGTGGCTTCAACTGGGTTCAGGACTATCCGCACTTCCGGTGACCGTCGCGGGTCCGAGGTCGACGAGCGGCAGCCAGTCGGTGATCTCGGAGGCCCGTGAGCCCGACAGGGTCACTCTCCCCGTCGCGGCGGCGTCGGCAACGGTCGTCAGGCCGGCGGCCATCAGCAGCCAGGTCCGAGGATCGGTCTCCACGACATTGGGCGGATTACCCCTCCGGTGTGCCGGACCCTCGATGCACTGCACCGCGACGAACGGCGGCACGCGAACCTCCACGCTGGACCCCGGCGACACCGCCGCGAGCGTTCGGGCGGTCAACCGCACCGCTTCGCCGAGTTCGGTGCGTGACGGCTCGGGGTGAGCCTCGTCGCGCAACCAGTCGGCCAGCGCAGCGACCGCGGCACGGGTCTTCACCGGATCGGCCGTACGGGCCCTTCGAGCGGTGGCCATAATCTACTGTCTCAAAGTGTTTGTCGACCGCAGCAAGCCACCGTACAAGGTGGCCGGTGCGGTCCTGCTGATCGTCGCCGCGGTCGCGGCCTCCCTTCTCTACCTTCAGTTTCGCGGCGACCTGCGCCACAAGACTCAGCTGCTGTTGCTGGCGCCGCGCGCGGGCCTCGTCGTCGACCGGGGCGCGAAGGTGACCTACAACGGCGTCGAGATCGGGCGCGTCGGCGCGATCACCCATGTCGATACCGACGACGGACAGCGGGCGCAGCTGTCGCTGGACGTCGATCCGCGCTATCTGGAACGCATTCCGGCGAACGTGGCGGCCGAGATCCGGGCCACCACGGTGTTCGGCAACAAGTACATCTCGCTCGAGTCCCCGAAAGACGCCTCGGTGCACCACGTCTCGCCGGGTGCGGTGATCGAGGCGTCGGCGGTGACGACGGAGTTCAACACGGTGTTCGAGACCGTCCTCGCACTGGCCGAGAAGGTCGACCCGATCAAGTTGAACCAGACCCTGGCGGCGACGGCCGACGCGCTCGGTGGAGTGGGCGGCGAGGGCTTCGGTGAGTCGATCGTGGACGGTAACCGCATACTCGACGACCTCAACCCGCGCATGCCGACGATCCGCACCGATACCCGCCTGCTGGCCGATCTCGCCGGGGTCTACGCCGACGCCTCCATCGACCTGTGGGACGGGCTTTCCGACGCCGTGACGTCTGCGCGCACGTTCAACGAACACCGAGCCGATCTCGACGCCGCCCTCATCGCGGCGCTCGGCTTCGCCGACGACGGGGCCGAGATCTTCGAGCGCGGCGGCCCGTATCTCGTGCGCGGCGCCGCGGACCTCGTGCCCACTTCGGAACTGTTGGATTATCACAGCCCCGCGATCCTGTGCACCGTCCGCAAATACGCCGAGGTGCAACCGAAGGTCGCAAAAACCCTTGGCGGCAATGGGTTCTCGCTGACCGGAGGCGGCGGCATCCTGGCCGGGGCCGGCAACCCGTACATCTACCCGGACAACCTGCCGCGGGTCAACGCCACCGGCGGGCCGGAGGGCCGCCCGGGTTGCTGGCAGGACATCACCCGCGATCTGTATCCGACGCCCTATCTGGTCATGGACACCGGCGCCAGCATCGCACCGTACAACCACCTCGAACTCGGTCAGCCGATGTTCATCGAGTACGTGTGGGGCCGCCAGTTCGGTGAGCTCACGATCAACCCGTGAGCCTCAGTCGGGGAAGCCGAAGAGTTTGACCACGCCGTGGTCGCGTCCCGCGGTGTAGCCGCCGTCGACCGCGATCGCCTGGCCGGTGACGAACGACGCATCGGGAGATACGAGAAACGCTGCGACGGAGGCGATCTCGTCGGGCCGCCCGCGGCGCTGCAGCGCGTGTTCCTCGGTGATGGACTGCAGCGGACCCTCCATGCCGTCGAGCCCCATCACGCTGTCCAGCATCGGCGTGTCGATGAATCCGGGACAGATGGCGTTTGCGCGGATACCGCTGGGGCCGTAGTCGAGTGCGATGTTCTTGGTCAGCAGCACGACACCGCCCTTGGCGGCGTTGTAGCTGCTGCCTCCGGCCGTGCCCTCCAGGCCCTCGATGCTGGCCAGGGTGACGATCGACCCTCGCTCACCGTCCACGCGCGGCTGTTCGATCATCGTCGCCAACGCGGCCTTGGCCACCAGAAACGTTCCGGTGAGGTTGACGGCGATGACGCGGTCCCACTCGGCGCGGTCGAGCAGATGTACGGGCCCGCCTCCGGCCACCCCCGCCGCGTGCACGACGCCGTCGAGGCGGCCGGCCACCGCGGCGAACACCGAGCCCACGGCCGCCTCGTCGGTGACATCGGCGCGGACGAACTCGAAACCGTCGCCCGGGTTTTCCCGCGGCTCGACCACGTCCGCACCAATCACCGTGCCGCCCTCGGCGAGCAGTCGTTTCGCGGTGGCCAGACCGATGCCCGATGCCGCCCCGGTGACGACGAAGGTGCGCGACTCGGCGCGCTCGGATGTGCTCATGACCGGGACTCTATGCGCCGCTGGACAACCAGCGCCGCCAAAGCCGCGGCTTCGTTGGCCGCCAGGTGCGCAAGCATCGGCGCGATCAGGCTGCCCGAGCGTGCGTGCAGCCACCCGAACATCCAGCCGGCGAGGCCGGTGAACAAGACCGTGCCCAGCACCGGGTTGCGGGTGATGCGGGCGTCCATGATGTGCCACAGGCCGAACGCCACCGACTGCAACAGCCGCCCGCCTGCGGGCGGGAACGCGGTCTCGGCGGCGTTGCCCAGCATCGCGCGGTAGGCGACCTCCTCGGGCCACACGGTGCCGATCGGGATGTCCAGCGCCAACCATCGCAGTGAACGGTCGGGCAGGTCGCGCGCGGCCATGCCCTGCCGCACCGACGGGATCGCCGTGGCGACGGCCACGCCCAGCGCGATCGGCGCACCGGCGGCCAGGCCGTAGCGCAGGCCGGACCACACGGCAGGCGGGCGCAGCCCCAGGGGAGGACGCGCGAGGGCGTAGAGGGCGCCGCCCAGCGCCGCGTTCCACAGCGGATGAAACCGGACCCGCGGCGCGACGAAACTCCAGGCGACCAGCGCGGCCGCTACGGCGACGGCGCGAAACCTCCCTCTCGCCATCAGTATTCGGGCCCGTCTTCGGACTCGGTCTTGGTCAATGCGGTGCGGATTCGTTCGGTGTCCTCTGGGGTCCAGTCCTCCGGAGGGGCTACGGCGGCCCAGCCGTCGAGCACGAGGTCGCCGTAGTTGTGGCCGTGACCGTCGGGCACCGAGCTCGCGTTCGTCATATCGGCGGCGACCTGTCCGAACGTGACGATCGGATACCACCGCATCGATGCGGTGCGGTCGCGGCCGGGCGGTTCGCGTAACCAGTCCGGCCGCGCGAACAGGAGGTCGGGCGTCCACCACACGATCGGATCGGACGCATGCTGCATGAACAGCACCCGGGTGCCCTCCCACGGCCTTTCGGTCACCTTCGCGATCTCCGACGGGTCGGTGCCCTGGGAGAAGCGCACGGTGCGTCCGTTGTCGTAGCGCGGGTCGACTTCCGGGGTTCCGGGATCGCGTCGTTCGGTGATGGCCCTCCACAGCGGACTGGCGTTCGGCGGGCCGACCCACAGCACCGACGAGAAGCCCATCCTGGCGATGTCGGGCAGCCACTCGAAGGCGCCCTGTCCGGCCATCGACCCCAAGCTCTCCCCGTACAGCACGAGTCTTGGTCGCCGGTCTTGCGGAAGTTGTTCCCAGCGTTGATGAATGGCGTCGATCATCATGCGCCCGGATTTCATCGACTTCTGCTGGTCGCCGAGGAAGGAGATCCAGCTCGGCAAGAACGAGTACTGCGAAGCGACCAGCGCGGTGTCGCCGTTGTACATCATCTCCAGCGATCGGGCCGCCAAGGGGTTCACCCAGCCGGTGCCGGTGGTGGGGATGATGACCAGCAGCTCGCGGTCGAACGCGCCGGTGCGCTCGAGTTCGCTGAGCAGCACGGCTATCCGCTGCTCGTCGGTGTCGGCGGTCTGCAGTCCGACGTACACCCGGATCGGCTCCTCGGCGGGTTCGCCGTTGAGCTCGGTCAGCTCGTCGGCGCGCGGGCCGGTTGCGACGAAGTTTCGGCCCTGATAGCCGAGCGAATCCCAGGCCGCGAACGACTCTGGGCTGCCGGACCTTTCGGGTTCGAGCGGGGCAACGATGCCTTCCCGGGTGGTGGTGTTCTGCGGCTGGAACACCCGGTTGGCCCCCGCGAGGAAGCCGCGCACCAGCACACCGTTGATCAGCATGATGGCGAGCACGACGACGATGGCGGTGCCGATGAACAAGGCGACCTCGTCATCCATCCGCCAGCGCCGGATGAAGAACCGCGCCATCGTCTTGATGATGTCGAGCAGCACGCGCGCGGTGGCGACACAGATCGCGCCGACGAACGCCGCGAGCACCAGCGTGCGCAGATAATCCAACGTCGCGGGGCCTTCGATCCCCATCACCGCCGACACCTGGCGCTGCCATGCCGCGGCCGGGATCACCATCAACACGCAGGCCGAAAGCGCCAGCACCACCGTCACGGTCTGGGCCACCCGCAGCACCCGTCGCGGTGGCGGCCACCATGCACGTCGCCCCAATACGAAGCGGCGCACCATCTTTGCGATGAAAACGCCGATGCCGTAGCCGATCGCGGCATAGATGCCGCCGATCAGCCCCGCGAACAGCCAGTCGCGAGGCAGCAGCGAGGGGGTCAGCGACAGGCAGAAGAGCAGTGCGCTGAACGCGATCCCGACGAAGTCGAGGCGGACCAGGCTCCACGCCCAGGCGTAGAGGGGGTGTCGTTGTCGGGTCGGTCCACTCACCCGAACAACCCGGGCAGCACGCTTTCCGACGTGCTGCGCAGGTCCTCCAAAGTGACGGTGAACAGGCCCTGGACCTCGACCGCTGCCCCGTCATCCTGGCCGGCCTGGTCCACCACGCCGATGCGGGTGGCGGGCAGGCCGCGGGCCTCGCACATGGCACGGAAGCGGCTCTCCTCGGTGCGCGGCACCGCGACCAGCACCCGGCCCGCCGATTCCGAGAACAACTGGACGAACGGGTCGACGTCTTCGGGAAGCACGATCCGGCAACCGGTTTCACCGCGCAGCGCGGACTCGACGACCGCCTGGATCAGTCCGCCCTCGGACAGGTCGTGGGCCGCCGAGATCAGCCCGTCGCGTGATGCGGCGACCAGCACCTCGGCGAGCAGCTTCTCGCGCGCGAGGTCCACCTTCGGCGGCAGCCCGCCGAGGTGATCGGCGGTGACCTGGGCCCAGATCGACCCGTCGAGCTCGTCGCGGGTCTCGCCGAGAAGCATCAGGGTCTCGCCGGGCTCGTCGCCGAATCCGGTCGGGATGCGCCGGTGCACATCGTCGATCACCCCGAGCACGCCGACGACCGGTGTCGGCAGGATCGCGGTGGTGCCGGTCTGGTTGTAGAAGCTCACGTTGCCGCCGGTGACCGGGATACCCAGTGCCGCAGCGCCATCGGCCAATCCGCGCACGGCCTGGCTGAACTGCCACATCACGCCGGGATCCTCCGGCGAGCCGAAGTTCAGGCAGTTCGTCACCGCGACCGGCGTCGCGCCGGTGACCGCGACGTTGCGGTACGCCTCGGCCAGCGCCAGTTGCGCACCGGTGTAGGGGTCGAGCGCGGTGTAGCGGCCCGAGGCGTCGGTCGAGATCGCGATGCCCCGGCCCGTGGTCTCGTCCACCCGCAGCAGGCCACCGTCGGCGTCCTCGGCCAGCACGGTGTTGCCGCGCACGTAGCGGTCGTACTGCTCGGTGATGAACGCGCGGCTGCACAGGTGTGGACTGCCAAGCAGCGCAAGCAGAGTCGCCTTGAGCTCGTCGCCCGTCGACGGCCGCGTCAGCTTGGCGGAGGTGTCGGCATTGAGCGCGTCCTGCGTCTCGGGTCGCTGCACCGGCCGCTCGTACACCGGGCCTTCATGCGCGACGGTGCGCGGCGGCACGTCGACGACCGTCTCGCCGTGCCAGGTGATCTGGAGCCGATCGCCGTCGGTGACCTCGCCGATGACCGTGGCGAGCACCTCCCACTTGCGGCAGACCGCCATGAACTTGTCGACGTTCTCGGGGGTGACGACGGCGCACATGCGCTCCTGCGACTCGCTCGACAGGATCTCGGCGGGCGTCATGTTCGCGGCCCGCAACGGCACCGCGTCCAGCTCGATGCGCATACCGCCGTCACCGGCAGACGCGAGTTCCGATGTGGCACAGGACAACCCGGCTCCACCGAGGTCCTGGATGCCGACGACCAGATCGTTGGCGTACAGCTCCAGGCAGCACTCGATGAGCACCTTCTCCATGAACGGGTCGCCGACCTGGACACTGGGTAGCTTCTTGCGGCCCGCCGAGCCGCCCTCGTCGCCGCCGAACGTCTCACTGGCCAACACGCTCACACCGCCGATGCCGTCCAGGCCGGTGCGCGCGCCGAACAGGATGATCTTGTTGCCGGTGCCGGACGCGAACGCCAGGTGCAGGTCTTCCTTGCGCAACACCCCGACGCACAGCGCGTTGACCAACGGGTTGCCGCCGTAGGAAGCGTCGAACACGGTCTCGCCGCCGATGTTCGGCAGACCCAGCGAGTTGCCGTAGCCGCCGATGCCGCGGACCACCCCGTCCACCACGCGACGGGTGTCGGGCGCGTCGGCCGCGCCGAACCGCAGCTGGTCCATCACCGCGACCGGGCGCGCACCCATGGCCATGATGTCGCGCACGATGCCGCCGACGCCGGTGGCGGCGCCCTGGTAGGGCTCGATGTAGGACGGGTGGTTGTGGGACTCGACCTTGAAGGTGGCGGCCCAGCCGTCGCCGATGTCGACGACGCCGGCGTTCTCGCCGATGCCCGCCAGCATCGTCTTGCGCATCTCCTCGGTGGTGGTTTCGCCGAAGTACCGCAGATGCACCTTCGACGACTTGTACGAGCAGTGCTCACTCCACATCACCGAATACATCGCCAGTTCGGCGTCGGTGGGCCTGCGGCCCAGGATCTCGCGGATCCGCTGGTACTCGTCGTCCTTGAGGCCGAGTTCGCGGAACGGCTGGGGATGATCGGGAGTGGCGGCGGCTCTGTCGACGGTGTCGAGGGTGTGGGTTAGCTCCGACGTCACGAGGCCATTCTAGGTTGGCGCCGCCTGCGGCACCCGACACACGCTGCGCCTAGCCCCAGATCCGCGCGAGGGCCTCGGCGATGGCGGTCGGGTCGCGCGTGTCGCTGTTGCAGCTCACCGCCACCGACGTGCGCCGGTCTCGACCGATCCGGAAGTCGGTGACGAAGCCACCCCAGGATCCGTCGTGGCCCAGTGTGCCGTCGGCGTACTCGTAGATGCCGGCGCCGTACCGGTCGCCCTCGCCCGTCTCGACCGCCCCGGCGAGCTGTGCTTCGAGCAGTTCGCGCCCGCCGATCTCCCCGGTGCGGTAGTTGTCCGCCCACCGCACCAGCTGGCTCGGCGCGGTCTGGATGGAGCCGTCTCCGACCTGCTCCCACGCGGTGACCGTCGGCGTGTAGTCGCCGTCGGCGTCGGTGTAGGGCACCGCCGCACCCGGGACCGGATGAGCCGGATCGAGGACCATCGCCAGCTCCAGCGGCCAGAAGATCCGCGCCGACAGGAACTCCGAGAGCGGTTGTCGCGCGACCCGTTCGACGATCTCGGCCAACAATACGTAATTCGAATTCGAGTACTCGAACGCCGTGCCGGGCTCGAAGGTCAATTCGGACACCTCCCCGAGCGCCCGCAGGGCGTCGGCGTTGGAGGTGCGGTCGGTCATCGCGAAGCCGGCGTCTTCGAGCAGCGCGAGGTAGTCGGGGATGCCGCTGGTCTGATGCATCAGCTGCGCGACGGTGACGCCGGCGGCCCACGACGGAAGCCCGGGCACGTGCGCCGCCAACGAGTCGTCGAGCGCGAGCCGGCGCTGGCCGACCAGCAGCAGCACAGCGGTCGCGGTGAACTGTTTGGACACCGAGGCGATGTCGAACGCGGTGTCGGCGGTGAGCTCGGCGCCCGTGGCGACGTCCGCGACGCCGCGGGCGCCCACCCAGACCACGGCGCCCTCCACCCCCACCGCCGCGGAGCATCCCGGACCGCCGGCTGCGACGGCGTCGGCCAGGACGTCCTGGCTGCGGGCGGCGCGGTCGTCGGATTCGATCCCGGCCTCGACCGGAGTTTCGTCGGCCCCGCAGCCGCCCGCCAGCAGCACGGCCGCCAGAGCGACCGTCACGGCCCGGACCCGTCGCGTCACGGGGTTGACGTTAAGGGGCGGCCCCGGATTTCGGACGTGACCTGCCAAACGCGTGGGCGGCCGCGGGGGCCGTGGCGCCGTGCAGCGCGACGCTGCCGAGCACGACGATGACGACGGTCATCAGCACATCGCGTTCCGCCTCGCCGAGCAGCACGTTGAAGGCCAACAGACCGAACACGATCGAGGTGGTGCCGCGCGGACCGAGCCAGCCGACGAGAACCCGCTCCGGCCAGGTGAACGGCGAACCGAGCAGGGCGAGCAGGACGGGCACCAGCCGCACGACCGTCAACGCAAGTAAGCAGTAGGCCACCAGCGACCAGCTGACACCCAGCGTCAGCGCCAGCGCCGCGGTGGCGCCGACGACGAACCACATCACGATCGTCAGCAGGTATCCGATGTCGTCGACCAGGGCGAGCTCGGCCTGCAGCGCCGACGACCGCCGCAGGTAGTGGAAGGCGATACCGCAGACGAACGCGGCGACGAACCCGTTGCCGTCCATCGCCAGGCTCAACCCGAAGGCGAGCATCGGTGCGGCGACCAGGATCAGTCGCTTGCTGCGGTCGGTCATCGCGCCGTACCGCTCGGCGAGATTGGTCAGCAGGGCCAGCGCGGCGCCGACGGCCAGTCCGACGAGGATGGCCTTGAGCGCCTGCGGCAACGCCGACGCCAGCGCCTCCATCGGCGTCGAGGCGTGCGAGCGATCCCCCGCCACCGCGAGCGCGAAGATGAACAGCGGCGAGATGATGCCGTCGTTGTATCCGGCCTCGACGTTGAGCACGTCGCGCACCCGTTCGGGCACCCGCTCGTCGCGCAGGATCGATGCCGCGGGCGCGAAGTCCGTCGGCACCACCACGCATGCGAGCACCAGCAGCACCGCCCACGGCAGGTCCGGCAGCAGCCACAAGCCCAGGGCCAGTGCGGCGACCAGGCTCAGCGGC
Source organism: Mycolicibacterium malmesburyense (assembly GCF_001050015.1). The sequence goes on along the minus strand of NZ_CVTB01000033.1, from coordinate 60,345 downwards.
AACGCGATGAACAACAGCCGCATCGCGCCGCGCGGGTCCCTGCCGAGCAGCCCGCCGCGAATATCGGTCGCGTCGACGAAAAGCAGGATCGCCAGGATGATTTCGGCGGTGTGCTGGGCGACTTCGGTGTTCAGGGAATCGACCAGCCCGTCGCCGGTGGTGAAGCCGACCGCGATGCCGGCGAGCACCAGGACCATCGGCGCGGTCAGCCGCCATTGTTCGAGGCGCTTGGCACCCAGCGCCCACGCGGCCAGCACCGCCGAGACGGCGATCAGTGAGAGCAGCACGCCGGGAATCTTTCCAGCGGTTCGCCGTCGCACCGCGCGTCGGGACGGATCGGTCAGGGATGGTCGGCGGAACCGATGCAGAAGGCGTTGCCGTCCGGGTCGGCGAGCACCACCCAGCCGAAGTCGCCCATGCTGTGCCGAGCGGTTTCGGTGGCACCGAGTTCGACCAGCCGCTTGACCTCCGACTCGACGTCGTCGGCCCCGAGATCGAGGTGAAGACGGTTCTTGCCCGGCGTGGGGTCGTCGACCTTCTGGAAGCCGAGACCGGCGCCGCCGCCCGGCTGCGAGACGGTCACGAAAAACCCTGGCGCCAACGGGTTTACCTGCCCACCGAGGGCACGGGCCCACCACTCCGCGAGCCGGTCCGGGTCAGTGCTGTCGAAGGTGACGTTGAACACGGCGAGGGTCATGACGCCGACCCTAGATCACCGCGGTGACAGAAACGCCGTCAACGCCGCGGCGTAGGAGACGACGTCGTCGGCGCCCATCACCTCACGCGCGGAATGCATGGCCAGCTGCGGTGCGCCCACGTCGACGGTCGGGATCCCGGTGCGAGCCGCCGTCATCGGCCCGACCGTGGACCCGCACGGCAGATCGGCGCGGTGCTCGTAGCGCTGCAGCGGCACCCCGGCCTGCGCGCACGCCAGCGCGAACGCGGCGGCCGTGCGCCCGTCGGTGGCGTACCGCAGGTTCGGCTGCACCTTGAGCACCGGCCCCCCGTTGACCTCGATGAGGTGGCCGGGTTCGTGGCGGTCCGGGTAGTTCGGGTGCGTGGCGTGGGCCATGTCGCCGGACGCCACCAGTGAGCCGGGCAGCCGACGCAGGAAGTCCTCGCGACCGCCGCCCTCGCTGAGCGTGATGCGCTCGAGAACCGTCAACAGCAGGTCGGACTGGGCGCCGTGATCGGACTGCGAGCCGACCTCCTCGTGGTCGAACAGCACCAGCACCGGGGTGTATGCGCCCGGCCCGGCGGCCAGGAACGCCTCCAGCCCGGCGTAGCAGGTCGCCTGGTTGTCCAGCCGCGGGGCGCTCACCAGGTCGCGGTCCGCGCCGACGAGCCGCGACGGGGTCAGGTCGTGCGTCATCAGATCGGCGCCCAGCACGTCGTCGGCGGCCACGCCGGCCTGCTCGGCCACGAATTCTGGGAAGGACCGAGGCCGGCTGCCCGCGCCCCACACCGCGTTGACGTGGCGCTGCGGATTGAGCTCGACGGCCTTGCGGTCCTCGGCGAGGTGGATGGCCAGCTGCGGGACCCGCAGGATCGGCTCGTCGATCCGGACGAGTCGGTGCTCCAGCCGGTTTCCGGTGCGCACCGACAGCCGGCCGCTGAGGCCGAGGTCGCGGTCGAGCCACGAGTTCAGCCACGCGCCGCCGTAGGGCTGCAGCGCGACCACGCGCCAGCCCGAAACGTACCGGTCGGGGTGCTGTTTGACGCGCAGGTTCGGGCTGTCGGTGTGGGCGCCGACGATGCGGAACGGCGTGTTGCGGCCGGCCTGTTCCGTGCGCCAGGCGATCAGCGATCCGGCGCGCAGGACATAGAAGTCACCGTGAGTCGGCCAGGGGTCGGCTTCGGAGAGTTCGCGGAAGCCCGCGTCGCGCAGACGGGCCGCGGCCGTCTCGCAGGCGTGGTACGGCGACGGCGACGCGTCGATGAATTCGCACAGGCTCTGGGGGCTGGCTGCCATCTCTTCATCTTCGCCGGTGATTCAAGATCGTTTGACGATAGGGTCCTGTTGTGCCCGAGATCCAACCGCAACCGGTGCTCGAACCGTTGACGCCTGCGGCCGTCTTCCTCGTGGTGACCATCGTCGAGGGCGGGGAGGCGATGGTGCACGACACGCTGCCCGACATCTCGGGGCTGGTGCGCGCCATCGGATTCCGCGATCCGGCCAAACGGCTGTCGGCGGTCACGTCGATCGGTTCGGACGCCTGGGACCGGCTGTTCAGTGGCCCCCGGCCGGCCGAGCTGCACCCCTTCGTCGAGGTCCGCGGCGACCGTCACCACGCGCCCGCGACCGAGGGCGACCTTCTGTTCCACATCCGCGCCGAGTCCATGGACGTCTGCTTCGAACTGGCCACCAAGCTGGCCGACGCGATGGCCGGCGCGATCACCGTCGTCGACGAGACGCACGGCTTCAAGTTCTTCGACAACCGTGACCTGATGGGCTTCGTCGACGGCACCGAGAACCCGGACGGACCGCTCGCCCGCTCCGCGACCCAGATCGGGGACGAGGACCCCGATTTCGCCGGCTCCTGCTACGTACATGTGCAGAAGTACGTGCACGACATGGCCGCGTGGAACTCGCTGTCGGTGGAGGAACAGGAGCGGGTGATCGGCCGCACGAAACTCGACGACATCGAACTCGACGATGCGGTGAAACCCGCCAATTCGCATGTCGCACTCAATGTGATCGAGGACGACGACGGCACCGAGCTGAAGATCGTGCGGCACAACATGCCATTCGGCGAGATCGGCAAGGGCGAGTTCGGCACCTACTACATCGGCTACTCGCGGACGCCGTCGGTCACCGAACGAATGCTCGACAACATGTTCATCGGCGACCCGCCCGGGAACACCGATCGCATCCTGGACTTCTCCACCGCATTGACCGGCAGCATGTTCTTCACGCCCACCGTCGATTTCCTCGACGATCCTCCCCCACTGCCCGGTTCGGCCGCCGCCGATGACGACGCACCGGCGACGACCGTGGCAACTCCCGCCGAATACGACGGCTCGCTCGGCATCGGCAGCCTGAAAGGAACCCGTTGATGAACAACCTGTACCGCGATCTGGCACCGATCACCGAAGAGGCGTGGTCCGAGATCGAGCTCGAGGCCTCCCGAACGTTCAAGCGCCACATAGCCGGTCGTCGCGTCGTCGATGTCAGCGAGCCCGGCGGGCCGACGACCGCCGCGATCGGCACGGGCCATCTGCGCGACGTGACGCCGCCGGGCGACGGCGTGGTGGCGCACCTGCGGGAGGCCAAACCACTGGTCCGGTTGCGCGTGCCGTTCACGGTGGCGCGCACCGCGATCGACGATGTGGAGCGGGGTTCGCAGGACTCCGATTGGGACCCGGTCAAGGATGCGGCGATGAAGCTGGCGTTCGCCGAGGACCGCGCGATCTTCGAGGGTTACGAGGCCGCGTCGATCGAGGGCATCCGGGCGTGCAGTTCCAACCCCGCGCTTGCGCTGCCCGACGACGAACGCGACATCCCCGACGTCATCTCCCAGGCCCTGTCCGAACTGCGGCTCTCCGGTGTCGACGGGCCGTACTCGGTGCTGTTGTCGGCGGACGTGTACACCAAGGTCAGCGAGACCACCGCACACGGCTATCCGATCCGCGAGCACCTCAACCGGCTGGTCGACGGCGACATCATCTGGGCGCCGGCGATCGATGGCGCGTTCGTATTGTCAACGCGCGGAGGCGACTTCGATCTGCAGTTGGGAACCGATGTGTCGATCGGCTACCTGTCGCACGACGCGAGCACCGTCCAGCTGTACCTGGAGGAGACGCTGACGTTCCTGTGCTACACCGCCGAAGCCTCGGTCGCCCTCACGACCTGAGCCCTTGATGGCGTGAACGTGCGTGGCGTTCGTCAGGCGGGCGTCAGCACCGCGTCCAGCGCGGAGTAGAACAGGCCAAGGCCGTCGTCGGACGGGCCGGTGAGCGCCTCCGTGGCGTGCTCGGGGTGCGGCATCAGGCCGACGACGCGGCCGTTGGCCGAGGTGATGCCGGCGATGTCGCGCTGTGAGCCGTTGGGGTTGTCGCGGTAGCGGAACACCACCCGACCCTCGCCCTCGAGCTCGTCGAGCTCCCTCTCACTGGCGACGTAGCGGCCCTCGCCGGACTTCAGCGGGATCAGCAGATCGGCGCCCTTCTCGAAGCGCGTCGTCCACGCCGAGGTGTTCGACGCCACCTCAAGCCAGATGTCGCGGCACACGAAATGCAGTCCGGCGTTGCGGGTCAACGCGCCCGGCAGCAGACCGGCCTCGCACAGCACCTGAAAACCGTTGCAAATGCCCAACACCGGCATACCGCGCTCGGCACCCCGGACGACCTCGCCCATCACCGGCGCGAACTTGGCGATCGCACCCGCCCGCAGATAGTCACCGTAGGAAAACCCGCCGGGCACCACCACGGCGTCGACGTTCTTCAGATCGGCGTCGGCGTGCCACAGCGGGACGGCTTCGGCGCCCGCCAGTCGAACCGCTCGGGCGGCGTCGACGTCGTCCAGCGTGCCCGGAAATGTGATGATGCCCACACGCGCCGTCATGCCTGCTCCCGGCTCACGCTCCAGTCCTCGATCACGGTGTTCGCCAGCAGCGATTCCGCGATCTCGGCCAGGGTGTCGTCGTCGATGCTGTCATCGACTTCGAGTTCAAAACGCTTGCCCTGCCGGACATCTGAGACGCCGTTGAAACCCAGACGGCCCAACGCGCCGACGATCGCCTGCCCCTGCGGGTCGAGGATCTCCGCCTTGGGCATCACGTGCACCACCACCCTTGCCACGCGTCAACTGTACCGGCGGTTGCAGCGCCCGCGACTCACCGGCACGAACCGAGATATGCCTCGCACAGCGGGGTGGCCAGTGCGTCGAGAATCTGCGCGTCGGGCACCGGCGGCCAGGGGACCTGCATTGGCAGCGTCGACCACAGCGCGAGCTCGACGATGCTGCCGCTGGTGGGGTGGGCCAGAAGGTACTGGCGCACCACCTTCTGGCCGGCCACGCTGATCACCGCCGCCATCCGCTCGCCATTGACGGTGGTGATCGACGGCGACACCAGGGGCGCGGTCAGCTGGCAGGTGCGCAGCCTCGAGTGCGCCGAGTCGAGCACCGATCGGGTGAGCGGCCCGCTGTACGCCACGTCGCCCCGCCAGTGCAGCACCTGCGCCCGCAGTTGCCACTGGCCGGCGGGATTGTCGATCTGCGCCCTGGAGGCCACGACGTAGGCGCGAGGATCGGCCGGGACGGGCGGGCTGGCGCACAGCTCCTCGAACAGGAACCTCGGTGCGGGCGCGTTGACGGCCAGGCCCGCCAGGCCCGGCCACCGGTACACCGGGTACAGGGGAAGCGCGCTTGACACCGGCCACGCCGAATCGGGTATCGCGTCGCAGATCGGCGGGCAGACACCGGGCACCGCACGTGCCGCGGGGGCGGCGGTCAGAGACAGGCCGAACGTCGCGAGGGCCACCGCAAGCAGCAATCGCACGACTCAAGTACCCCCTGAAGACGGCCTGCGCCGCCACAATATAGGCATGCAATTGACCCATTTCGGACATTCCTGCTTACTGGCCAATTTCCAGGGCGAATCCGGTGATGAAGCGACGATCTTGTTCGACCCCGGCGTCTTTTCGCACGGATTCGAGGGCATCACGGGTCTGTCGGCGATCCTGATCACCCATCAACATCCCGACCACGCCGACACCGAGCGACTGCCCGCCCTGCTCGAGGCCAACCCGCAGGCCGCCCTGTACGCCGATCCTCAGACCGCCGCGCAACTCGGCGACCCGTGGCGCGCGGTCAACGTCGGTGACGTCCTCACCATCGAGCACCTCACCGTGCGCGGTGTCGGCGGCAAGCACGCGGTGATCCACCCGGAGATCCCGATCATCGACAACATCTCCTACCTCGTCGACGACGGCACCCATCGGGCCCGCCTCATGCATCCGGGCGACGCCCTCTACGCGCCGGGCGAACCGGTCGACGTGCTCGCCACGCCCGCGGCCGCGCCGTGGATGAAGATCTCCGAGGCGGTGGATTATCTGCGCGCCGTCGCGCCGACGCACGCGGTGCCGATCCACCAGGGCATCATCGATCCGAGTGCCCGCGGGATCTTCTACGGCCGGCTGACGGAGATGACCGACACCGACTTCCGGGTGCTCGAACCCGAGAACGGCACGGAGTTCTGACGTCGGCCGCGGGGTTCTGAGTCAGGCCGTATCGCGTGCCGCCGCGCGGCCCGCGGCCCGCCCGGAGAACACGCAACCGCCGAGGAAAGTGCCCTCCAGCGACCGGTAGCCGTGCACACCGCCGCCGCCGAAGCCCGCCGCCTCCCCGGCGGCGTACAGCCCGCCGAACACGCCGCCGTCCGGTTTGAGCACCCGCGCGTCGAGATCGGTCTCCAGGCCGCCCAACGACTTTCGTGTCAAGATGTGCAACTTCACCGCGATCAGTGGTCCGGCCTTGGGGTCGGTCAGCCGGTGTGGTGCGACCACGCGGCTCACGCGGTCGCCGAGGTAGTTGCGCGCCACCCGGATCGACGCGATCTGCATGTCCTTGGTGAACTTGTTGGCGACCTCCCGGTCGCGGGCGGTGACCTCGGCCTCGACCGTCGCGTAATCGAGCGGGAGCACATCGGGCACCGCGTTCATGGACGACACCAGGTCGCGCAGCGAGTCGGCGCTGACGAAGTCGACGCCACGGTCGACGAACGCCTGCACCGGCGCCGGCGCGCCGGGACGCACCCGGGACAACACGTCGCGGATGCTGCGGCCGGTGAGGTCCGGGTTCTGTTCCTGACCCGAGAGCGCGAACTCCTTGGCGATGATCCGGGCGTTGAGGATGAACCACGTGTAGTCCTGCCCCGTCCGGGCGATGTGTTCGAGCGTGCCGAGCGTGTCGAATCCGGGATACAGCGGCGACGGCAGCCGATTGCCGTTGGCGTCCAACCACAATGACGACGGTCCGGGCAGGATCCGGATGCCGTGCAGCGGCCAGATCGGGTCGTAGTTGGTGATGCCCTCGGTGTAGTGCCACATCCGGTCGCTGTTGATGACCCGAGCCCCGGCGCCCTCGGTGATGCCGATCATGCGTCCGTCGACGTGCGCGGGCACACCGGACAGCAGCTGTTCGGGTACCCGGCCCATCCGTTTCGGCCAGTTCTGCCGCACCAGGTCGTGGTTGCCGCCGATGCCGCCGCTCGCAACGATCACCGCCTGGGCGCGAAACTCGAACTGTCCGACCGGCTCTCGTGAGGTGGCGACTCCGCGAGGGGCGTCGGAGGGTTCGAGCACCGTTCCGCGCACCCCCACGACGGCGCCGTTGTCGACGATGAGTTCGTCGACCCTGTGCCGGTGCGCATAGCGGGCCCGCCCTGTCAGCCGTCGAGCGAAGATGTCGACGATCGCCGGGCCGGTGCCCCAGGTGATGTGGAATCGCGGCACCGAGTTGCCGTGTCCGCGCGCGTCGTATCCACCGCGTTCGGCCCACCCGACGATCGGGAACGTCTGCAGGCCACGCTCGCGCAGCCAGCCACGCTTCTCCCCCGCGGCGAAATCGACGTAGGCGTGTGCCCACTGCCGCGGCCAGTGGTCCTCCGGGCGGTCGAATCCCGCCGAACCCAGCCAGTCCTGCAGCGCCAACTCGTGGCTGTCGCGGATGCCCAACCGCCGCTGTTCCGGGCTGTCGACGAAGAACAGGCCGCCGAACGACCAGTACGCCTGGCCGCCGATGTTGTTGGGGTTCTCCTGGTCGACGATCAGCACGCGGCGGCCTCGCTCGACGAGTTCGCAGGCCGCCACCAGACCCGCCAGCCCGGCCCCGACGACGATGACGTCAGCATCTGCCATGGCCGCCACGTTAGCGGGCCGGCGCTATGCGACGGCCGTCATTGGGGCCTGCGGCCGCCATTCGTAGGTATCCGGCGCGCACCGGTGCAGCAGCGCGAGGTCGACGGCGTCGAGCATCGCCCCCCGCGGTCCCGGCTTGCGCAGGTGCCTGGCGGCCACGGCGACCCGGACGATCCCGCCGCGTCGCGCCGTCCGCTCGGCGGACAGCACCAGCGTGCGACACCACCACGGCTCGCTCAGGAAGCCTTCGCCGATACCGAGCACGCGGGAGCGCACGGCCGTCCCGCGGACCAGATCGGTGATCTCGGTCAGCCCGGCGAGGAGTCGAAACCCTCTGTGCGGCAACATCACGACGGTGCCACGCGACACCGCCCATCCCGGCGCCGCGAACAGCCGCGTACGCAGCCCCAGGTGCTCCATCACGCGGTCGGCGGCCGTCAATCGCAGCCCGGCCTCGTGTGCGAGGAGCGTCGCGAATTCACCGCGGCGTTTCTTGGTGGCGGCCTCGTCGAAGCCGTGCAGCACGAGCGCGTCGCCGGCATCGCGCCTTGCGGCGAGCCACTGAACCGTGGCGGCGTCGTCCTCGAGGCGGAAGCCGCCCTTGACCCTGGGCGCCACCAGCAACGAGACCGGCACACCGCGGGCGTCGAGTCGCGTGCAGAACTCCGCCACGTCGGGCAGCGTGCGATCGGTGATTCCGGAGACGGAGACGATCAGCTGTCCAGCCACGCCGTCAGTGTGGCAACGTCAGGTGTCTCAACGGTTTCCAACACGCTGACGGCAGTTGACCATCGGGGGCTATCGCGGCAGGACGCCCTCGATGGCCGCGATCACCTCGGGCGCGTCGGGTTCGGTGCGGGGCCGGAACCGCTTGACGACCTGGCCGCCCGGCGCGAGCAGGAACTTCTCGAAGTTCCACTGGATGTCGCCTGCCTCGCCGCTGTCGTCGGGCGTCTTGGTCAGCTCGCTGTACAGCGGGTGCCGGTCGGCGCCGTTGACGTCGGTCTTGGCGAGCAACGGGAACGTCACGCCGTAGGTCGTGGAGCAGAATTCCTGGATCTCTTCGGCGGTTCCGGGTTCCTGGCCCATGAACTGGTTGCACGGCACGCCGATCACGGTGAGCCCGCGGTCGCGGTAGTCCTTGGCCAGTTGTTCGAGCGCCGTGTACTGCGGAGTGAGACCGCATTTCGAGGCGACGTTGACCACCAACGCGGCGCCGTCGGCCAGGTCGCCGAGCGTGGTGTCGCGGCCGTCGAGAGTGGTCACAGCGATGTCGGTCAGCGGAGTGTCGGTCATGCCCGCACGTTACCCGGTCTCGAAAAGCATGCCCGCGACCCGGTGCACGGTCGCGAGCGGATCGCCGTCCGCGTCGATCGCCTTGTTCAACCACAACAGCGAAAAGCCGTGCACCAGTGACCAGGCCGCCAGCGCGGCGGCCTGCGGATCCTGCGCGGCGCGCGGATCGTCGAGGGTGCCGACACCTTTCCTCAGTTCGTCACCCGCCGCATCCTGGGCCGCCTTCAACTCCGTGTTGGCCGGATCGACGAGCGACCGGTCGAACATCACCGCGTAGTGGCCGGGATTATCGAGCGCGAAGCGCACGTACGCCAGTGCGGCATCGATGAATTCGGGCCCGGCATCGGACAGCGCCGCCGCCAGTTTGAGCCAGCCCTCCGCGGCCAGCGCGGTGAACAGCCCGCGCCGGTCGGTGAAGTGGTGCGCGGGCGCGGCGTGCGACACCCCGGCGACCCGCGCGAGTTCGCGCAGCGAGATTCCGTCGGCGCCGCGCTCGGCGACCAGGGTCGCCGCCTCCCCGAGGATGACGGCCTTCAAATCGCCGTGGTGGTAGGACGTCCTGCTCATGTCGCCATCATAGCGGAAATCTTGACAGTGGCTAGATTGTTGCCTACGTTTGGAACTTGTCACTGTCAAGATTGGAGTCTCGTCATGGCCGTTCTCATCACGCTGATCCTGGGGACGCTCGGCGCACGCGTGGTCGGCTGGCTGGGCGTCGACTACGTCGCCAGCTGGCCGTCGGCCGTCGCCTTCGGCCTGGCCGCGATGTTCGCGCTCACCGGGATCGCGCACTTCGTCAACCCGCTGCGCCGCGACATGATCGCCATCGTCCCGCCGCGGCTGCCCGCCCCGGCGGCCCTGGTCACCGTCACCGGCGTGCTCGAACTCGTCGGCGCCGCAGGCCTGCTGTATCCGCCCACGCGGGTCGCCGCCGCGGTCTGCCTGTTCGTGTTGATGATCGCGATGTTCCCGGCCAACGTCTACGCCTCGCGGATGCCGAACCCACCGAAGTCGATGACGACCCGGCTGGATCTGCGCACCGCCGAGCAGGTCGTCATTCTAGGGGCGGCGCTCGTGATCGGCCTGAGCGGCATCCAATAGCCAGGCGTACTGGAAGGCGGTTTCCTTCCAGCGTTCGTAGCGTCCGCTGATACCGCCATGGCCGGCGTTCATCTCGGTCTTCAGCAGCACGGGATGATCGTCGGTCTTGGCGTGGCGCAGCGCCGCAACCCATTTCGCGGGCTCGACGTAGTACACCCGGGTGTCGTTCAGCGACGTCATCGCGAGGATCTGCGGATAGTCCTTGGCCTCGACGTTCTCGTAGGGCGAGTAGGACTTCATGTACTCGTAGACGTCCTTGTTCTCCAACGGGTTTCCCCACTCGTCCCACTCGGTGACCGTGAGCGGCAGCGACGGGTCGAGGATGGTGGTGAGCGGGTCGACGAACGGCACCACCGCGAGGACGCCGGCGAACGACTCCGGCGCCATGTTGGCCACGGCGCCGACCAGCAGGCCGCCGGCGCTGCCGCCGTAGGCCACGAGGTTCTCCGCACGAGTGACATCGGTCTGCACGAGATGCCGTGCGACGGCGATGAAATCGGTGAAGCTGTTCGTCTTCTCGAGCATCTTGCCGTGCTCGTACCACGGTCGGCCGAGCTCGCCGCCGCCCCGCACGTGCGCCACCGCGAACACCATTCCCCTGTCGAGCAGCGACAGCCGCGCGATCGAGAACCGCGGGTCCTCGCAGGCCTCGTAGGCGCCGTACCCGTACAGCAGTGTGGGCGCCGGATACTGCAGACCGATCTTGTGCACGATCGAGATCGGTACCCGCACGCCGTCCGGCGCGATCGCCCAATCCCGGCGCTCCACATAGTCTTCGGGCCGATAGTCGCCGAGCACGGGCTGTTCGCGCAGCAGGGTCCGTTCGCCGGTGGCGAGGTCGATGTCGTAGATGCGCACCGGGGTGGTGTACGAGGTGGCGCCGATGCGCAGTTTGGGCGCACTCCAGTTGGGGTTCGCGCTCAGCCCCGCCGACGTCAGCTCGGACTCGAAGGTGAAGTCCTCGGGACGGCCGTATTCACCGCTCGGGTACAGCGGCCACAACTGGATCTTCGGCAGCGCCTCACTGCGGTAGCTGACGACGAGGTGTTGGGAGAACGCGTCGACGGAGTCGAGGCGGACGTCGTCGCGGTGCTCGATCAGTGTGCGCACCGCGGTGGGGTCGCTGACGGGCGCCTCGACGAGGGTGAAGTTCACCGCGCCGTCGTTGTGCAGGATGAGGAACCGGTCCTCGCCGCCGATCACGGCATGCTCGACGGAATACTCGACGAAGTCGCGGCGTGGCCACACGACGGCGAAATCGGCCTCCGGGTCCGTCGCGTCGGCGTAGCGGATCTCGGAGGTCACGGCGCTTCCGGCGGCGATGATGATGTATTTGTCGCTGCGCGTCCGGCCGACGCCGAGCCAGTACCGTTCGTCGGGTTCGTGATAGACCCTCTGCGCGGGCAGCCCCGAACCGAGGCGGTGCCGCCAGATGGTGTCCGGGCGCCAGGCCTCGTCGACGGTCGTGTAGTAGACGGTGCGGTTGTCGGCGGCCCAGGTGGCTCCGGGGCCGATCCCGACGATGGTGTCCTCATACAGCTCGCCGGTGCGTAAATCCTTGAACCGCAGCGTGTATCGCTCATCACCCTTGGTATCCACCGAATACGCCAGGATGTTGCCGTCCAGGCTGACCGAGGCGGCGCCGAGCGAGAAGAACTCGAGGCCCTCGGCCTCGATGTTCTCGTCGAGCAGGATCTGCTCGCCGGGGATCTCGGTGTTCTCGTCGAGCACCGGAGGTGTCCAGTCGTCGGGATCGGCGACGGGACAACGGCAGTGCACGCTGTACTGCTTGCCCTCGAAGCTGCGCCCGTAGTACCACCATGCGTCGCGCCTGGTCGGCACCGACAGGTCGGTCTCCTTGGTGCGGGCCTTGATCTCGTCGAAGATGGCCTGCCGCAGCGGTGCAAGGTGCTCGGTGACGTGCTCGGTGTAGGCGTTCTCCGCCTCGAGGTACGCGACCACCTCGGGATCATCCTTGTCGCGCAGCCACTCGTAGGGGTCGAGGAAGACGTCGCCGTGGTGTTCACGCTTCGTGTCGACGCGCTTGGCCACCGGCGGGTTCATGCCCCGATCCAATCGCCGAAGTTCAGCCCCGAAATGCGCTCGTACGCCTCGATGTAACGGGTGCGGGTGGCGGCCACGACGTCGGGCGGCAGCGGCGGGGGCGGTGTGCCCCCGGCGCGGTCCCACCCCGACTCCGGGCTCGTGAGCCAGTTGCGGACGAACTGCTTGTCGAAGCTCTGCTGCACGACGCCTTCCTTCCAGTCGTCGGCACGCCAGTACCTGCTCGAGTCGGGGGTGAACACCTCGTCGGCCAATCGCAGTTCGCCGTCTTCGTCCACGCCGAATTCGAACTTGGTGTCGGCGACGATGATCCCCTTGGTCAACGCGTGCTCGGCTCCGCGGCGGTAGGTCTCCAGCGTCCGGTCGCGCAACTGCTGCGCGCGTTGTTCGCCGATCAGCTCGATCACGGCGTCGAACGAGATGTTCTCGTCGTGTTGTCCCAGTTCGGCTTTCGTCGCGGGGGTGAACAGCGGCTCGTCGAACTTGCTGGCCTCGACCAGCCCGGCGGGTAGCGCGATACCGCACACGGCGCCGGTCTTCTGGTAGTCGATGAGGCCCGAACCGGTGAGATAGCCGCGGGCCACCGCTTCCACCGGCAGCATCTCGAGTTCCCGGACCACCAGCGCGCGGCCCAGCACGTCGGCGGGAATGCGCTCGTCGTCGGGAGGACCGGCGAGGTGGTTGGGCGCATCGATCAGGTTGAAAAAGAACACGCTCATCGCGGTGAGGATGCGGCCCTTGTCGGGGATCTGCGAGTCGAGGATGTAGTCGTAGGCGGAGATGCGGTCGCTGGCCACGAAGAGCAGAGTCTCGTCGTCCACGCGATACAGTTCGCGAACCTTGCCGCTGGCCAGATGTTCGTAGTCGGACAGAGCGGGGCGCATCGGGCCAGCCTATCGGGCAGCATCTACTGCCATGACTTCGCGGTTTATCCCCTATGCCACCACACCGTCGCGCATCATGGGCCAGCTCGTCAGCGACATCGCCGTGGTCGCCTGGACCACGGTGTGGGTGCTGGTCGGCATGGCCGTGCACTCGGCTGTCTCCACCATCGCCGCGGTGGGCCGCCAGGTGGAGACCGGCGCCAACGGCGTGGCCGACAACCTCGACGCGGCGGGTGAGCGCACCGACTCCTTCCCGCTGATCGGCGACGCGCTCAGCAAGCCGCTGCGGGCCGCCAGCGAGGCCGCGCTCGATATCGCGGGCGCCGGCCACAGCCTCGACACCACCGCGTCGTGGCTGGCGTGGGTGCTGGCGCTGGCGGTGGCCGCGCCGCCGATCCTGTTCGTCGCGATGCCGTGGCTGTACCTGCGGCTGCGTTTCTTCCGCCGCAAGTGGACCGCGATCACGCTGGCCCGCACGCCCGCCGGCGAGCAGTTGTTGGCGCTGCGCGCGCTGGCCAACCGGCCACTGGCCAAGCTGGTCGCCGTCCACGCCGACCCGGTCGGCGCGTGGCGCACTCATGACGCCGACGCGATCCGCGGCCTCGCCGCGCTCGAACTGCGCTCGTCGGGGGTCGCCCGCCGCCTCTAGCGGGCTCCGCCGCCGCGATTTGTGAGTGATTTCGATCGCTGACCGAACGTTTTCACTCACAAATCGCATGACTGGGAGCCGATCGGACCGCGCGAACGTCCTATTTCAGTGCTCGATGATCTGCTACGCGATCACGACGGCGTCATCACTCTCGCGCAGGCGCGAACAATCGGCCTGAGCGACCAGTCCGTCCGCCGACGCGCTCAGACCGGCCGATGGCGTCGCTGCGGTCCCGGCGTCTATTTCGCCGATGACCGACCGTTCAACGATGCCGCGCGTATCCGGGCCGCGGTATGGGGCTACGGCGACCGCGCCTGCGCCAGCGGTCTCGCGGCGGCGTGGTGGCACGGAGCGTCGAAATTCACGCCGGACGTCGTCGAGGTGACGGTGCCCAAATCGAGCAACGGCCGACGGCGTGCCGGCACGCGGTTGCGGCGGCGCGACCTGTCGCCCCGTGATGTCGTCGAACGCGCCGGGCTGCGGGTCACCGCGCTGCCCCTGACCGTCGTCGAGGCCGCGGTCCGACGCGGCGGCGGGCCGAAGCTGATGGACACCGCCCTGCAGCGTCACGTCGACCTCGCCCAACTGTGGCGGGCCCAACTGCGCAACAAAGGCAGACACGGTTCACCCGCCGCACGCCGACTGCTGCGCGCGGCGCAGGACGGTGCCCGATCCGAGGCCGAACGGCTCCTCGTCAAGCTTCTGCGCGACGCCGGATTCGTCGGCTGGAGGACGAACCATCCCGTCGGCGGCTACAAGGTCGACGTCGCCTTCACTCGCGAGAAGGTTGCGATCGAGGTCGACGGCTGGGCGTTCCACTCCGACAGCAACACATTCCAGGTCGACCGCCACCGACAGAACGTCATCGCGCTGCTCGGCTGGAAGGTGTTGCGCTTCACCTGGCTTGACCTCACGGCGTATCCGAGGCGAGTGATCGCCGAGATCGCCGCCGCGACCGGCCAGCGCCCGTCATCCGAGCATGCGCCGCAAGGTGTGCCCGAACGGGTACCGCGCCGTCACCGACCCGAACCGCACCCGGCCGCGGACCACGAGGTGTAACCGTTTGGAGGGCGGACCGTGCGGCACCTTGAGCGTGGTGCTCCCGGCGAACGTCTCGACACCGGTCAGGTCGGCGGTCGCGCCGTCGGGCAGGATCAGCTCCGTCGAGCTGAAGTAGTCGTCGATGTCCAGCACGACGGTGGGACTCTGCAACGTCGCGGCGGTGAAATCGAGCGTGGTGTCGCACAGGCGGCTGTTGAGGTCGATGCGCGACGGCACCGTCCACGGCCCCCGTCGCGAGATCGACGACATCCGGCCCCGCAGCGGCTCGCTGCCGCCCGCCAGCGGTTGCAGCGCATCCGTCGAAGGCAGGTCGGCCAACACCTGACGCAGGTCACCACGGGTCCGCGCGGCCAACACGACATCGACCCGTTCGCTGTACTCGTCGAGCGTGAGCATGCCCTGACCGACCGCGCCTTCGAGCACCTGCCTCACGTGCTCGCGATCGGCATCGGAGACACGCACGTTCGCGTCATCGATGTCCATGCCCCGAGGGTAGGTGCCGACTCGTCCCCGGCCGCCATCACGACCGCCTCACCGCCCGCCGTTCACCGCAGCTCGACGACGAGATGCCGAATGCCGGTGTGCCGGTTGCTGCGTGTCCACTCGACGGGTTTGACCAGCCGCGCGTCGGAGAACCGCGCCAGCAGTTCCTCGAACAGCACCCGCAACTCGAGCCGCGCCAGGTTGGCACCGAGGCAGTAGTGCACACCCTGACCGAAGCCGAGGTGCGGATTCGGCTTGCGGGCGATGTCGAACACGTCGGGATCGGTGAACACCGCTTCGTCGCGGTTGGCCGAACCCTCCCAGATCTGCACCTTCTGACCCGCCTCGATCTGGCAACCGCCGAGCGTCACGTCGCGAGTTGCGGTGCGCCGCTTTGACGGTGACGGCGACGACCAGCGCACCATCTCCTCCGCCGCCGACGGCAGCAGCGTCGGATCGTCGCGCAGACCGGCCAGCGATCCGGGGTTTTCGATCAACGCCAGCAGACCGCCGGCCACCGCGTTGCGCGTCGTCTCCGCGCCCGCGCTGAAGAGCAGGCTGAAGAACAGGTAGAGCTCCAGATCCGACAGCTCACCGCCGACCACGGTGTCATCTAGGCATGCGTTCGCAACCACCGACAACATGTCGTCGGTCGGCGCGGCACGCTTGGCGGCGATCAACTCCTGGCCGTAGGTGTACATCCGCGAGCCGGCCTCTTCGGCGGTCAGTTGACCGACCGACGCCTTGCGCGAACCGCCGAAGTCGAACTGCGGCTCGATCGCCTCGAACAGCCAATGTCGTTCGGATTCCGGCACTCCCAACAGGATGCAGATCATCTGCATCGGAAGCTCGGCGGCCACGTCGACCAGGAAGTCGAAGGGTTCGCCGGGCTGCACCGCATCCAGCAGCCGACGCGCCCGCGCCCGCAGATCGTCCTCGACGCGGCGGATCATCCGCGGAGTCAGGCCCGAACTGATCAACCTGCGGATCTGCGAATGGCGCGGGTCATCCATCATGTTGAGGACCTGGCCCGCGATGGCCAGATCCTGCAACAGCGTCCCACCGTACGGCCGCGTTCCACCGGTGACCGACGAAAAGGTCTCCGGATCACGAAACACCGCAAGCGTTTCCGCGTACGTGGCCACGGACCAGAATCCCTCGCCGTCGGGCGTGTGCTCGGTCGGCTCATGCCAATAGACCGGCGCCTCACGCCGATGCTGCGCGAACAGCTCGTGCGGAAAACCGTTCGCGAAGTTGTCCAGATCGGTGAAGTCGACCCCGGGCAGCGTCACAAGATGGCGCCCGAAGTGTACTTGGCCGCTTCGGGATAGCGGCTCACCAACTCGTCGACCGCTTCGACCACGCGGTCCACCTGGTCGCCGGCCGCACCGGTGAACGCCTGCTTGTCGGCGAGCGCCGCGTCGAGTGCGGGCCGGTCCAGCGGCAACCGGGTGTCGGCGGCCAACCGGTCCAGTAGATCGGGCTCCTGTCCCTTCTCCCGCATGGCCAGCGCCACCGCGACGGCGTGTTCCTTGATCACCTCGTGCGCCGTTTCCCGGCCCACCCCGGCGCGGACGGCGGCGATGAGGATCCGCGTCGTGGCCAGGAACGGCAGATAGCGGTCGAGTTCGCGCTGGATCACCGCTGGGTAGGCGCCGAACTCGTCGAGCACCGTCAGGAACGTCTCGATCTGCCCGTCGAGGGCGAAGAACGCATCGGGCAGGGCCACCCGGCGCACCACCGAGCAGAACACGTCGCCCTCATTCCATTGCGCGCCAGCGAGTTCGGCCGCCATCGAGCCGTAACCTCGCAGCACCACCTGCAATCCGTTGACCCGTTCACACGAGCGTGTGTTCATCTTGTGCGGCATCGCCGACGACCCGACCTGCCCGGGGGCGAAGCCCTCGGTGACCAGTTCGTGGCCGGCCATCAGCCGCATGGTGTGCGCCAGCGACGACGGACCCGCGCCCACCTGCACCAGCGCGGAGACGACGTCGTGGTCCAGTGAGCGTGGATACACCTGGCCGACACTGGTGAAAATCTCGGTGAAACCCAGGAATTCGGCCACGCGCCGTTCGAGCTCGGCCAGCCGCGACGCGTCGCCGTCGAACAGGTCCAACATGTCCTGGGCGGTGCCCATCGGGCCCTTGACACCCCGCAGCGGGTAGCGGTCGATCAGCGAGCGCAGCCGCTGCAGCGCGATCAGCAGCTCCTCGGCCGCCGAGGCGAACCGCTTGCCCAGCGTGGTGGCCTGCGCGGCGACGTTGTGGCTGCGGCCGGCCATCACCAGGTCGCGGTACAGCACCGCGCGCTCGGCCAGCCGGGCCACCACCGCCACCCCGTGGGAGTGCACCAGCTCGAGCGAGCGCTTAATCTGCAGCTGTTCGACGTTCTCGGTCAGGTCGCGGCTCGTCATGCCCTTGTGCACGTGTTCGTGGCCCGCGAGCGCGTTGAACTCCTCGATGCGCGCCTTGACGTCGTGGCGCAGCACGCGCTCGCGTTCGGCGATCGATGCCAGGTCGACGTGTTCGAGCACCCGCTCGTAGTCGTCGATCACGCCGGCGGGCACATCGACCCCGAGTTCGGCCTGGGCGCGCAGCACCGCCAGCCACAGCCTGCGCTCCGCGATGACCTTGGCTTCCGGCGACCAGATCGCCACCATGTCCTCGCTGGCGTACCGATTGGCCAGCACGTTGGGGATCGTCACAAACACTCAGCTTACGACTCGGGTAGTGCAGGCTGGTGCCATGCACTTCGTTGGGCTCGATCTCGCGTGGGCGGAAGGAAACCAGACCGGCGTGGCCGTTCTCGACGGTGACGGCCGGCTCGTGCACGTCGGCGCGGCGGTCAGCGACGACGAGGTCGCGGCGGCCGTCGCGCCGTACGTCGACGGACCCTGCGTCGTGGCCATCGACGCGCCACTCGTCGTCACCAACCCCACCGGCTACCGCCTCGGCGAGACGCTCTACAACCGGGATTTCGCCCCGTTCGAGGCGACCGCGCAACCCGCGAACACGGGCAACCCGCTGTTCAGTCCGCCCCGCGCCGAGGTCCTCTGCCAACGGCTGGGCCTGGACACCGACCCGCAGGCACGCACCGACCGCCGCGCGATCGAGGTCTACCCGCACGCGGCGACGATCGCGCTGTTCAAGCTCGGCAAGACGCTCAAGTACAAGCGGCGGGCCAAGGACGTCGCCAAGCGCAAGGACGAGCTGCTGAAAATGGTGGAGCTCATCGAGGGGTTGAACGACGCCAACCCGCGGCTGCGCATTCGCAGCAGCCCAGCCTGGCTCGAGCTCCGCAAGAGGATCGAGGCGAGCGATCGCGCCTTCCAGCTGAACGCCTGCGAGGATCCCGTCGACGCGGTGCTCTGCGCCTACGTAGCGATGTACTTCGACCGGCGGCGCGAGGACGTCACCATTTACGGCGACCGCCACGACGGTTACATCGTCACCCCCGCGCTGCCGCCGGGGCTGGCGCCCCCGCCTCGGGCCCGTGCGGTGCCCAACCCCGAACCCGGCGAACTGTTACCGCGCCTCGAGCAGGTCCAGCTCCTGATCGAGCGAGCCCAACGCGAGCTGACCGAAATCCGGCGGCAGCTCGGCGGCTAGTTCGGCTAGTGGCTAGTCCGGTGTCTGGGCCAGCTGGGTCGGATCGGTGATGCCGGCGTCGGTGATGCCGAGTCGCTTGTTGATCGCCATGGTGATCACGAAGAGCACGACGCCGATCACGAGCAGGATCCCGGCGAGCAGATATTGCGTGCCCGGACGGCCCGACAGCGGTGTCACCAGATACAGCGACGTGATGAACCCGAGGATGGGCAGTGCCGTCGGGGTCCGGAAGTGCGCGCCGTCCTTCTGCACATCGCGGCGCAGCACCAGCACCGCGACGTTGACCATCGCGAAGACCGCCAACAGCAGGAGCGACGTGGTTCCGCCGAGCACCGAGACCGCCTTGGTGCTCGCGAAGGCCGAGACGTAGAAGATCAACCCGAACGCGATCACGGTCGTGAAAATGATTGCCACCCATGGGGTGTGGCGGGTTCGGTGCACCGAGCCGAGAACCGGGGGCAAAACCCGCTGGCGCGCCATGCCGTAGATCAGCCTGCTGGCCATCAGCATGTTGATCAGCGCGGTGTTCGACACCGCGAACATCGTGATGAACGGGAACAACTCGTCGATCGGAAGCCCCGGCGCCGCGGCCTCGACCACGCTCACCAGCGGGGTGCTGCTGGCCTTCAGTTCGCCGATCGGCACCAGCGCCACCGCGATGATCGACACCACGATGTAGACGATCCCGGCGATGCTCAAACCGGTCAACAGGACCTTCGGGAAGATCCGGACCGGGTCCTTGGTCTCCTCGGCCATGTTGACCGAGTCCTCGAAACCGACCATCGCGAAGAAGGCCAGCGATGTCGCCGCGGTGATCGCTACGAATGTGCTTCGCTCCTCGCCGCTTTCGAACATCACGACGCGCGAGAAGTCGTAGTCGCCGCCCTGGGTGAACGCCCACAGACCGACGAAGATCACCAACATCAGGCCGGTGATCTCGATGATGGTCAGGCCCACGTTGAGCTTGACGCTCTCGCTCACGCCGCGCAGGTTGATCGCGGCGAGCACCGCCATGAAGATCAGCGCGATGGCCGCGACACCGGCCTTGCCCCAATCCAGACCGAAACCCTTGATCATGTTGGCGGCGAACGCTTGTGACGCGGTCGAGGCCGACGTGATGCCCGAGCACATCACCACGAACGCGACGAGGAAGGTGAAGAACTGGATCCCGAAGGCCTTGTGCGCGTAGAGCGCAGCGCCGGCCGCCTGCGGATACTTGGTGACGAGTTCCAGATAGGAGAACGCCGTGATGGTGGCGATGGTGAACGCGACGAGAAACGGTAGCCATGCCGCGCCGCCCACCTCCCCGGCGACCTGGCCCGTCAGCGCGTAGACACCGGTGCCGAGGATGTCGCCGACGATGAACAGCAGCAACAACCCCGGGCCCATGACCCGCCGAAGCTCCGGCTGCTCGTCGGTCGGCATACTCATCATCGGTTGCTCTTCGCGCAAGCGCTCATCGGTGCCCTCCTAGTGGCACCTACAACTGCGCCACTCGCTCATCGATTGGTGCCAACACGTCTATCACGTCGATCAAGGTCGCGCGTGCTGTTGCGCGTGGGCCGTCGCCCTCGGCGACCAGCGCAGCCACCACCGCACCGTCGACGGCGTTGACCAACGCGGTCAGGAACTCGGCGCGCACCGAACGCCCCGAACGTTCGATGACCTCGATCACCGCGTCGGTGCGCTGGCGCAGAATCCGACGCTGGATGTCACGCAGTCCAGGGTGGCGCGCGCACGCGATGTAGCGCTCGTAGCGCGAGATCAACTGCTCGCTGACGCGCTGCCCCGCCACGTCGTCGACCAACAGGTCGACCAGAATGTCGGCGGTCGACTCCGCGCCTCGCCGGCGCCGCGACAGCATCGCGACGCGTGCGCGCAGCTGCTCGGCCTCGCGCTCGCCGACGTATTCGACGGCCTTGGCGATCAGATCGTCGAGCGAGGAGAAGTAGTAGGTCGTCGACGCCAACGGCAGCCCGGCGCGGCGGGCCACGGCGCGGTGACGCACCGCGTCGAAGCCGCCTTCGCACAGCAGATCGGCAGCCGCGCTGACCAGCGCAAAGCGCCGACGTTCTCCCTTGGGAGTGACCGCTGCCGTCACCTCTAGCATGCTGCCAGTCGGGCGGCTCTCTCATCGCGCTTTCGGCTAAACGCCGGCATTGCTCAGCCAAGTCGGGGCTGGTGTTTCTGGTGCGACGGAGGACCGCCATCGGCAGGACGGTGGAGCGCCGGTGGCATCATGGCCGCCATGCCCGAACTGAGTCGCCGTGCGCTCCTGCGCCTCGGTGTCGGAGCCGCGGCCGGTGCGGCGGCGCTGCGGATGGCACCGGCCGTCCCGGCCGCGCCCGCCGCACCCACCTACGTCGACGGGTCCTTCATCTCCAAGGCCCGGGGCGGCCAGAAGACCAACTGGGCGATAGCTCGCCCGCCCGGCCAGGACGCGCCGCTGCGTCCGGTCATCGCGCTGCACGGTAAGGGTCAGGACGCCTCCGGCGTGATGGCCGGAGGTGTGGAACGGGGGTTGGCCGAGGCCGTCGGCGCGGGCCTGCCGCCCTTCGCGGTGGTCGCCGTCGACGGCGGCGGAAGCTACTGGCACAAGCGGGCGTCCGGCGAGGACTCCGGCGCGATGGTGCTCGACGAGCTGATCCCGATGTTGGGCTCACAAGGGTTGGACACCTCGCGCGTCGGCTTTCTCGGCTGGTCGATGGGCGGCTACGGGGCGCTCCTGCTCGGCGGGCGGCTCGGTTCCGCCCGCACCGCCGCCATCTGCGCGGTCAGCCCGGCCCTGTGGACGTCGTCCGGCGCCGCCGCGCCCGGTGCGTTCGACAGCGCGGAAGACTATGCGGCCAACAGTGTTTGGGGCCTACCCGAACTGGCATCGATCCCCATCCGGATCGACTGCGGCACCAGCGACCCGTTCTACTCGGCGACCAAGGAGTTCGTCGCGCAGCTGCCGAATCCCCCCGCGGGCGGCTTCTCGCCCGGAGGCCACGACGCCGGATTCTGGAGCTCGCAGCTCCCGGCGGAGTTGGCCTGGATGGCGCCGCTGCTGGTGGCCTAGAGGGTGATCCGGCCCTCGGCGGCGGCCAGGGCGATATCGCCGCGAAAGTGGCTGCCCGGCAGTCGAATCGACTTGATCAGTTCGTAGGCGGCATCGCGCGCGGCCGACAGGTCGGCGCCGGCGCCCACGACGGACAGCACCCGGCCGCCCGAGGAGACCACGGCACCGTCGTCGCGGCGGCTTGTGCCCGCGTGCAGCACGCCGTCGGCCTCGGATCCGGTGATCACGTCACCGACCCGCGGGCGAGCCGGGTAGTTTTCGGCGGCGAGCACCACGGTCACGGCGGCGCCATCGCGCCACTGCAACGCAGGCTCGTCGGCGAGGGCCCCGGTCGCGGCCGCATACAGCAGCCGACCCATCGGCGTTTCCAGCAGTGCCAGCACCGACTGCGTCTCCGGATCGCCGAAGCGGCAATTGAATTCGACCACCGCCGGGCCCTGGGAGGTTATCGCGAGGCCGGCGTAGAGCAGCCCCGAGAACGAACTTCCGCGCTTGACCAGTTCGGCGGCAACGGGTTTCACCACGTCGTCGACGATCTGCGTGACGACGCCGTCGGGCAGCCAGGGCAGCGGCGCATACGCGCCCATGCCGCCGGTGTTGGGACCGGTGTCGTTGTCGCCGACCCGCTTGAAGTCCTGCGCGGGCAGCAGCGGCACCACGGTCTCGCCGTCGACGACGCAGAACAGCGACACCTCCGGCCCGTCGAGGAACGACTCGAGCAGCACGGGGTGTCCCGCGTCGAGCAGGCTCGCAGCGTGCGCACGGGCGGCGGCGCGGTCGGTGGTCACCACCACGCCCTTACCGGCGGCCAGCCCGTCGTCCTTGACCACCCACGCGGACTCGCCGCCGGGCGGACCGAACCGGTCGAGCGCGGCATCGAGGCGTGCGGGGTTGTCGACGACCTCGCTTCTGGCGGTGCGCACACCCGCGGCCGCCATCACGTCCTTGGCGAACGCCTTCGACCCCTCGATGCGGGCCGCGTCCTTCGTCGGCCCGAAACAGGCGATCCCGGCGCTGCGCACCGCGTCGGCGACACCGAGCACCAACGGCACCTCCGGCCCGATGACGACGAGGTCGGACTCGAGCTTCTGCGCCAGTTTGGCGACCGCCTCACCCGAGGTGATGTCGACGTCGTACTGGTCCGCGACGGCCGCGGTACCTGCGTTGCCCGGCGCGATCGCCAAGCCGTCGACCTGGGGGTCGCGCCGCAACGCCAACAGCAGCGCATGTTCACGGGCACCGGATCCGATTACCAGGACTCGCACAACTGCTCACCCTAACCGCAGTGCCGATCTTGGTTCGGCCGACGATGCCGCGGGGTACAAGCCGACGATGACCGCCACCGCACTCGCACCCGCACCGCCCACCACCCCGCTGCGCACAGCCGCCCGCTACGCGCTGGCCGGCGTGCTGATCTTCGCCGGACTGTCACATCTGTTCTGGGCGCGCGACGAGTTCCGGGCCCAGGTGCCCAAATCGATTCCGCTGGACGAGGACGGCGTGGTGATGGCCTCGGGCGGCGTCGAGATCGTGATCGGTGCCGGGCTGGCCCTGCTGAACCGGGACCGCGTGCTGGTCGGCCGGCTCATCGCGGCGTTCTTCGTCGCCGTGTTCCCGGGCAACATCGCGCAGTACCTCAACAAGCGCGACGGCTTCGGCTTGGACACCGACACCAAGAGGTTTGTGCGACTGCTCTTCCAGCCGGTGCTGGTGGCATGGGCGCTGTGGAGCACCGGCGTGCCGCGCCGCAGGTAGCTCCCGGCACCCAAACCCGCCGGCCATACACTTGACAGCACGTTGTATGGTCGAGTTATGACGCAGGCCACATGCCCGTTCGGACCCGACGCTGCCGGCCCCCAAGGCGCGATGCGCTCCCCCGCAAGCGGGAGGTACCCCCAGCCCGGGTATGACTTCACCGACCCCGAGGTGCTGCTGCGCGGGATCCCCGTCGCCGAATTCGCCCAGCTGCGCAAGACCGCGCCGGTGTGGTGGAACGAGCAGCCCGAGTCGATCTTCGACGACGGCGGATACTGGGTGATCAGCCGCCACGAGGACGTCAAGGCCATCTCGCGCAACGGCGAGCTGTGGTCGACCAACCGCAAGGGTGCGGTGATGCGACTGCCCGAAGGCGTCACCTCCGATCAGCTCGAACTCACCAAGGCCCTGCTGATCAACCACGACGCACCGGAGCACACGCGGCTGCGCAAGCTGGTGTCGCGCCTCTTCACCCCGCGGGCGATCGCGACGCTCGAGGAACGGCTGGCGACCGCCGCGCGGGAGATCGTCGCCGCGGCGAAGCAGAGGGGCAGCGGCAATTTCGTCGACGACATCGCGATGAAGCTGCCGCTGCTGGCGATCGCCGACCTCATCGGTGTCCCGGAAGCCGATCGCGAGAAGCTGTTCCACTGGACCAACGCGATCATGAACACCGACGACCCCGACTTCGACTCCGATCCGACCGCCGCCAACGCCGAACTCATGGGTTACGCCTACTCGATGGCCGAGGAGCGCCGGCGCTGCCCCGCCGACGACATCGTGACGCGGCTGATCGAGGCCGACCTCGACGGGGAGTCGCTCGACGACGTGGAGTTCGCGTTCTTCGTGATCCTGCTGGCGGTCGCCGGGAACGAGACGACCCGCAACGCGATGACCCACGGGATGAACGCGTTCTTCGACTACCCCGATCAGTGGGAGCTGTTCAAGCGCGAGCGGCCCGAAACCGCCGCCGACGAGATCGTGCGTTGGGCCACCCCGGTGCACTGCTTCCAGCGCACCGCCCTGATCGACACCGAACTCGGCGGCGTCACCATCCGCGAAGGCCAGCGGGTCGGCCTGTTCTACAGCTCGGCCAACTTCGACGAAGACGTGTTCGACCAGCCCTTCCGATTCGACATCCTGCGCGACCCCAACCCTCACCTCGGATTCGGCGGCAACGGCGCCCACTACTGCATCGGCGCCAACCTGGCCCGCATGGAGATCAAACTGATCTTCAACGAGATCGCCGACCAGATTCCCGACATCGCCAAACTCGGTGAGCCACAACGGCTTCGGTCCGGATGGATCAATGGTGTCAAGGACCTCCAGGTCTCCTACCCGGGTTGAGCGGTTCGGCTGAGTAGGATTTTGCCGTGCGCACCCACGGCTGGTCCGGTTCGGCGCCGTCAACCGACGAGGAGGCGGTCGCCCGCATCCTCGACGCCGCGGGCAAGGCGATCGACGCCCGCGGTGCGGAGTTCTCGATCACCGACGTCGCTCGCACGCTCGGCGTCACGCGCCAAACCGTTTACCGGTACTTCCCCAGCACCGACGCGCTGCTCCAGGCATCCGCACAGCGTGCGGCGACCGGCTTCCTCGACCGGTTGGCCGATCACCTGCAGGGCCTGACCGACCCGCAGGAGGCGGTCGCCGAGGGTATCGCCACCGCACTCGAGTGGCTGCCACAGGACAAGCACATGGGCCTGCTGTTGATGCCCGCGCGGGCCAGCGCGTTCAGCCAGACGGTCACGTCGGATGTGGCGCTGGAGTTCGCCAACTCGATGCTGCGGCGCTTCGACGTGGATTGGGCCGCGCTGGGCTTCGGCGACGACCACCTCGACGAGTTGGCCGAACATCTGCTGCGGATCATCCAGTCGTTCGTCATCGACCCGGGGCGCCCGCCGCGTCGCGGCACCGAACTGCGCGCCTATCTGCGCCGCTGGGTCGGCGCGTCCGTGGCCACCCCGACGGCGGCCCGCTGAGGAGCACAATTGGTGCGCAGTCGGTCCTCGGCCGGGCCGTAAACTCACGGTCGTGAGTGTCGTCGACGCCTTCCTCTCGACGTGGTCGCGTGCGCGCGACTCGTTTGGCGAGGGCACCCCGCAGGACGGCGCCGGACTCGACCACAGCGCCCGCTTGGAATCTCTCCGGGACGACGTGGAGGCGGCCGGACCGGGGTCGGATTGGACGGGACCGGGTGCCGAAGGCTATGGCGACCGAAACGCCAGGCAGGCAAGGACTCTCGGGGCGATGGCCGATCTGGACCGCCGACTCGCCGCGGAACTGGGCAGGTCGGCGGCGGTGGTGGCGGCGGGCCGGCGCGAGTTGGACGCCGTTCGCCAATGGGTGGAAGACGCCGTGGCGACCGTGCCCGCGACGCCGACCGGAGAACGGATGCTGTGGCCGGTGGTCAGCAGGGGCGCCGGCGAGATCGCCGAGATCATCGAGCGCTCACACCGCGACCTCGACGCCATCGCGGCCAGGATGCGCGCGATCGGCGCGGAGTACGAGCAGCTGGGTAGGCCCGGGCTTTGAGCGGTCGAGCGCTCAGAGCACCGTCAACGGCAGCGACTTGCGGTCCTCGAACTCCCATGACGAGCCGCCGCTGACCCGCACGACCGACACCTCGGAGAACTCCTTGGCCTCGGTGTCCGTCTCGACGACGCGCGCGGTCCACTCCTGCGCCGAACCGGACACCTCGACCTCGAGGTGGTTGTCCACCGCCCTGACGATCGCCTGTAGCGGGCGCCGCTCGTCCGGTGACACCAGCGACACCCAGCCGCCGTCCTCGTGGGCCGGTGAACGCCGCAGATGCACGGTGTCCGGCCCGAATTCGGTGTCGACGTAGGCGACCGGGTTGAGCATCGGATGCAGCTCGAGTGTGCGTACCGCGCCCTCGATGCCGCCGGGCAGCTTCAGCGCGCGGTGGATGCGTTCGGCGGCGATGCCGGCCACCCCGATCAGCTGTTTGGTGCAGATCTCGGTCGCCAGTTGGGTGTTCGTGCCCGCGCGCTTGCCGACGGCGATCACGTACGACAGGTTGAGCAGGTGCATCTGCAGGCACACCTCGTCGGCCATCCGCACCAGCGCCGAATGCGAGAACGCGCCGAAGTCGAAGTCCGAGAGCAACGGTCCGGCGTAGTCCGCCCGGCCCTCGTCGTCGGGGTCGATCGGGTCGAGTTCGGTTCTGGCGGCGCGGGTTCGAGCGATGACCTCGAGCACGGGGTGGTCCTCCACCTCGGGGTGAGATTCGTCGATGATCACGGTCCAGGCGCAATGCGGGTGCCGGTCGGCGGGTGTGCGCGGCGGTCGGTGGATCGGGCGGATCTGGGCCCGACGGTTGGTCGCGACGGCCGTCGCGTCGAACGTCGGGTCCTCGATGTCGTGGCACATGCCGCGCACGTACTCTTCGCCCATCGGTTCGACATCCAACAACGCACCGCAGTGGTCGAGGTGGAACTCACCGTGCCAGCGGTCGTGGACCGTGTAACGGAAATCCATGAACTGCGGCGGCGCGCCGATGTCGAGCTGTAGGCCCTTGAAGATCGTGATGACGTCGGTGCCCTCGTACTTCAACGCCTTCTGCATCCGCTTGGTGTAGATCGGACTGGCGCCCATCCACTCCTCGATCGCGACCTGCAGCATCTCCTCGCGACCGAAATTGCTGATCACCCAGGCCATTCCGGATCGATCGATCAGCTGACCGATCAGCAGCAGCTCGGGCACCAGAACCGCGAGCTGCTCACGCGACAGCGAAGCGTACCTACTTGTCATGCTCGTCGTGCACCGTCCCGCCGGAGTGCATCTTCACCGCGGCATTGACATTCGCCTTCTTGTCCGCACCCTTGCCCTTCTGGCGGTTCTTGATCACCTTGCTGACCGCGCCGTCCAACTTCGAGCCCAGGGGGAACCCGAGGTAGTGGGTCAGGAAGACGGCCATCTCCTTGAGCTCGTCCTCGGTCATCTCGCCGTTGGCCAGCGCCGCGTTGGCCTGGATCTCGGCGAGCTCGGAGTTGCCCACGGCGGTCACGGCGGTCAGCGTCATGATCCGCTTGTCCCGCATCGACAATCCGGGTCGCGTCCAGATGGTGCCGAAGAGGTGGTCGACGGTGAGGTCGAAGTACGGGTCGCCCTCGATGTTCGGCATCTCCCAGCCGTAGACCTCGTTCATCTTCTCGAGGCCCTTGCGACGCAATTCGTCCATCAGACTCACTCCTTCGTGTGTGGCACGCCGAGCCCGGCGGCCAGGTTCCGCAGCGCGACCTCGGCCAGGGGAAGTTCGACGTCGGTGGCCTTGCCGAGCGCGAGCGCCAAGCTCAGATCCTTCTCGCCCAGGCCGCGGGTGTGGATGAACATGTCGTGCAGGAAGTGGTCCGGGGTGAGCGGTTTGGTGTCGTCGCGGTACATGATGGCTCCGGGTCCACCACTCTGCGCGTCACTGTGCCGCACCACGCGCCCGAGCTTCTGCAGATCGATGCCCGCCGCCTCGGCCAGTTTCTGCGCTTCACAGGCCGCGGCGAACCCGATGAACGTCAGCATGTTCCGAGCCAACTTCATCCGAGTACCGGCACCGGGAGCGCCGGCCCGGACAACCAGCGAGGCCCACTGCTTGAACACCGGTTTCACCTTCGCGAAGGCGTCGTCGTCGGCGCCTACCATGACGGCGAGCTCGCCCTTCTCGGCCGCACCTGCGCCGCCGCTGACCGGTGCGTCGACTATGTGAATCCCCCTTGGGAGCAGCTGTTCGGCGAGCTCCGACGCTGTGGCGGGCTCGATTGTCGAATGGATCGCGATGACCGTTCCCGGGCGGGCGTGTTCGGCGAGTTCGCGCACCACGTCTCGCACCTGCTCGTCGTTGAGCACTGTCACGCTGATGACCTCGGCCGTCGCGGTGTCGGCCACACTGTCGGCCAACGTTGCACCGACCTCTGCCAGCGGCGTCATGGCATCGGTGCGGACATCGAAGACGATGAGGCCGCCGGGCCAATTCACCAGGCGTTTGGCCATCGGCGCACCCTGGTTCCCCAATCCGATATACCCCAGCTTCACGTCGTCAGCTGGCCGATCTTCTTGTGCACTCTGATCACCGCTCATGACCGAATGATCTGTCCGCCGTCGACATTGAAGATCTGGCCGGTGACCCACTTCGCCTGATCGGACAGCAGGAACAGGCACATGCCGACCAGGTCTTCCGGTTGGCCCATGCGGGACAACGGAATTCCCTTGACGATGTCGGCGACCATCTCCTGAGGCGTCGTGGTCCGGTTGGCCTCGGTATCGATCGGCCCCGGCGCGATGGCGTTGACCCTGATGTTCTGGCCGCCCAATTCGGTGGCCAACTGCTGCGTCAGCCCGTTGACCCCGACCTTGGCCAGACCGTAGAAGTTCGAGTACAGCCATGCCGCGGTCGACGACTGGTTGACGATCGCCCCGCCGCCGCGCCTGGCCATCTTCTTGTACACCGCTCGGGTACAGACCAGAGCGCCGTCCATGTTCACGCTCATGAACTTCTTGTAGTAGTCCCAGTCCACGGTGATCAGGAAGTCCAGCTTC
The DNA here is from genome assembly GCF_001050015.1 of Mycolicibacterium malmesburyense. The sequence goes on along the minus strand of NZ_CVTB01000033.1, from coordinate 30,966 downwards.
ATGCCGCCGAAGATCGCGGCGTTGTTCACCAGGTAATCGATGCCGCCGAATTCCGAAAGCGCCTGCGCGGCCATCTCCTTGGCCGACTCCGGGTCGGACACGTCGACGTGTACGGACAGCGCGTTGCCGCCCTCGCCCTTGATCCCGTCGGCGACCTTCTGCGCACCTTCGGTGTTGATATCGGCGACCACCACGGCGGCGCCCTCACGGGCCAGCGCCTCGGCATAGGCCTGGCCGATTCCGCCACCGGCGCCGGTGACGATCGCCACCTTGTCGTTGAACTGCCCCATATACCTATCCTCTCCTCAGCCGAGCGTGGCATTGATGCACGTCTTCGCGCACTTTCGCGTGCTGGTAATCCACGTTCGGCGGGGTTACACCGCTGTGGCGATCGCCTTGATTTCCAGGTACTCCTCGAATCCGGCCAGCCCCATCTCCCGGCCGATTCCCGACTGTTTGTATCCGCCGAACGGCATGTCCGCCGAGTACCAGACACCGCCGTTGATGTTGACCGTGCCGACACGCATGCGCGCCGCGACCCGATTCGCGCGTTCCTCGTCGGCCGAGAACACGGTGCCGGACAAGCCGTACGCCGAATCGTTGGCGATGTGGACCGCGTCGTCGTCGCCGTCGTGGGCGATCACCGTCAGCACCGGCCCGAAAATCTCTTCGCGCGAGACCTTCGCGGTGTTGTCGAGTCCGGCGATGACGGTCGGTTCGATGAAGAACCCGGTGTCGCGGTCGGCCGGACGGCCGCCGCCCACGGCGAACTTGCCGCCCTCGTCGATTGCGGAGTCGAGGTACCCCTGAACCCGGTCGCGCTGCCGCGCGGAAATCAGTGGCCCGCAGATGGTTCCGGCGTCCTGGGGGTCGCCCGGCCGCAGGCCGCCCATCGTGGCCGACGCGGCCTCGACCGCCTCGTCGTAACGCGCGCGTGGCACCACGAGCCGGGTGGTGATGGCGCATCCCTGCCCGGCATGCATCGACGCGGTGAACGCCGACATGGAACAGGCGGCGGCCAGATCGGCGTCGTCGAGCACCAGGAACGCCGACTTGCCACCGAGTTCGAGGAACACCTTCTTGATCGTGGCGGCGCCGTCGGCCATCACGGCGCGACCGGTCACCGTCGACCCGGTGAACGAAACCATGTCCACCCGTGGGTCTTTGGACAACAACGCGCCGACGCCGTGATCACTGGAGGTGACGATGTTGACCACACCCGGCGGGATGTCGGTGTGCTCGGCGATGAGCTCTCCGACAGCGGCCGCGCACCACGGGGTGTCCGGAGCCGGCTTCAGCACGATGGTGTTGCCCGCCGCCAGCGCGGGGCCGAGTTTGGCCAGGTTGATCTGGTGCGGAAAGTTCCACGGCGTGATGGCGCCGACGACGCCGACGGCCTCGCGGGCGATCCGGCGGCGCGTCTTGATGCCCATCGGCGATGCTTCGCCCAGATCGGTGACCCACTCGTAGGACTCGGCGGTGTCGGCGCAGAAACTCAGGTCGTCGACCGGCCCCTCCAGCTGAGCCGCCGAGGTCAACATCCGCGGCGCGCCGACCTCGGCGATCGTGATCTCGCGCAGCTCCTCGATGTGCTCCTTCAGCACCGCCTGCAGCTGACGCAGACAACGCACCCGCAACTCGGTGTTGGTCGACCAGTCGGTCTCGTCGAATGCGCGGCGGGCCGCCTCGATCGCGCGTCCCATGTCGTCGGCGGTGGCGTCGGCCGCGACACCGAGCACTTCCTCGGTCGCGGGATTGACGGTCTCGAACGACCCGCCGCTGCCCGCGACGAGCTTGCCGTCGATGAGCAGCAGACTTTCCCGATTCGCCAGCACTGCCATGCCGTCTCCGTTCACCATTGCTGGACAACTGTCCGGATTGATGGATCGAACGATAGTCCTCTCGCGTGGCGACTGGCAAGCATAGGGTTTTCTAGCTGCGTACTTGCGGACCGCGACGGCGGTCGGATAACTTGGACAGGTGTCCAGCGAACCCGTGGTTGCGGTCACAGGCCCCTCGCCTGCAAGCACCGGCGAGACACCGCGGAACCGCCGCCAGGAGGAGACGTTCCGCAAGGTGCTCACCGCCGGTGTCGAAATGCTGCGCGAGTCCTCCTATGCCGACCTGACCGTGCGCGCGGTCGCCGCCAGGGCCAAGGTCGCGCCGGCCACCGCGTACACCTACTTCTCGTCGAAGAACCATCTGATCGCCGAGGTGTATCTGGACCTGATGCGTCAGGTGCCGTATTTCACCGACGTCAACGACAGCAGGGTCGCCCGCGTCGAGAAGACGTTGCGCGCCATGGCCTTGATGGTCGCCGACGAACCGGAGGTCGCCGCGGCGTGCACCACCGCACTGCTCAGCGGCAGCGACGCGGCGGTGCGCGCGGTCCGCGACCGCATCGGCGCGGAGATCCACCGCCGCATCCGCTCGGCCATGGGGCCGCAGGCCGACCCGCGCGCGCTGGCGGCGCTGGAGATGACGTTCTTCGGCGCGCTGGTCAACGCGGGCAGCGGCGTCTTCACCTACCACCAGATCGCCGACCGGCTCAGCTATGTCGTCGGCCTCATCTTGGGAGACGAGCAGTGACGATCAGCGAAATCGTGCTTGACCCTTACGACTACGACTTCCACGAGGATCCGTATCCGTACTACAAGCGGCTGCGCGACGAGGCGCCGCTGTACCGCAACGACGAGCTCGGCTTCTGGGCGTTGTCGCGGCACCAGGACGTGCTGCAGGGCTTCCGCAACAGCACCACGTTGTCGAACAAGTTCGGGGTATCGCTGGATCCCGCCTCACGCGGCCCGCACGCCTCGAAGACCATGTCCTTCCTCGCGATGGACGATCCCGACCACCTGAGGCTGCGCACGCTGGTGTCCAAGGGCTTCACGCCGCGGCGCATCCGTGAGCTGGAGCCCCGGGTCACCGAGATCGCGGTGCAGCATCTGGACGTGATGTTGGACAAGGCCCGTTCGAACGAAACCGTCGACTATGTCGACGAATTCGCGGGTAAGCTGCCGATGGACGTCATCTCAGAACTCATGGGCGTGCCGGAAGCCGACCGCACCCAGGTCCGCGCCTGGGCCGACGGCGTCATGCACCGGGACGAAGGCGTGACCGACGTGCCGCCCGCAGCCGTGGAAGCGTCGATCAACCTGATCGTCTACTACCAGGGCATGGTGGCCGAACGTCGCAAGAAGCCCACCGACGACCTGACCACCGCGCTGCTCGAGGCTGAGATCGACGGTGACCGGCTCACCGACGACGAGATCCTCGGATTCATGTTCCTGATGGTGATCGCCGGTAACGAGACGACGACGAAACTGCTTGCCAACGCGGCATTCTGGGGTCACAAGAACCCCGACCAGCTGACGAGGGTCTACACCGACCTGGACCGGGTGCCGCTCTGGGTCGAGGAGACGCTACGCTATGACACCTCGAGCCAGATCCTCGCGCGGACCGTCTCGGGTGAACTGACGTTGTACGACACCACCATCCCCGACGGCGACGTCCTGCTGTTGTTACCGGGCTCGGCGCACCGCGACGAGCGGGTGTTCGAGGACCCGGACCGGTTTCTCATCGGCCGCGAGATCGGTTCCAAGCTCATGAGTTTCGGCAGCGGCGCCCACTTCTGCCTCGGCGCACACCTGGCGCGCATGGAGGCACGGGTCGCGCTGACCGAGTTGTTCAAGCGAATCCGCGGATTCGAGGTCGACGAGGCCGACGCCGTCCGCGTCCACTCGAGCAATGTCCGCGGATTCGCTCACCTACCCATCACTGTGGAGACTGTCTGATGCCCCGGTTCGACCCCCTTCCCGAACGGCGACCCGTCATCGTCGCCGGCGCCTCGTCCGGAATCGGCGAGGCGACCGCGTTCGAAATGGCCGCACGCGGCTTCCCGGTCGCGCTCGGCGCACGCCGCGTCGAAAAGCTCGAAGACATCGTCGGCAAGATCAACGCCGACGGCGGTGAGGCCGTCGGGTTCCACCTCGACGTGACCGACCCCAGTTCGGTGAAAACCTTCGTCGCACAGTCGGTCGAGGCGCTCGGCGACATCGAGGTGCTGGTGGCGGGCGCCGGCGACACCTACTTCGGCAAGCTCGCCGAGATCACCACCGACGAGTTCGAGTCCCAACTGCAGATCCACCTGATCGGCGCCAACCGCCTTGCCGCGGCGGTGCTGCCCGGCATGCTCGAACGCCGGCGCGGCGACCTGATCTTCGTCGGATCCGACGTGGCGCTGCGCCAGCGCCCGCACATGGGTGCCTACGGCGCGGCCAAGGCGGCGCTGTTGGCGATGGTGCACAACTTTCAGATGGAACTGGAAGGCACCGGTGTGCGCGCCTCGATCGTGCACCCGGGGCCGACCAAGACCAGCATGGGGTGGAGCCTGCCCGCCGAGAAAATCGGTCCGGCACTGGAGGATTGGGCCAAGTGGGGGCAGGCCCGGCACGACTACTTCCTGCGGGCGTCCGACCTCGCGCGCGCCATCAGCTTCGTGGCGGAGACGCCGCGCGGCGGGTTCATCGCGAACATGGAGCTGCAGCCCGAGGCCCCGTTGACCAGCGCGCCCGCCGAACGCCAGCAGCTCAAGCTGAACGAGGAGAACCTGAACTCATGACGACCGCCATCGTGCCCCGGGTTTCCGGTGGCGAAGAAGAACACGGCCATCTCGAGGAGTTCCGCACCGACCCGATCGGGTTGATGAAGAGGGTGCGGGAGGAGTGCGGCGACGTCGGCTGGTTCCAGTTGGTCGACAAGCACGTCATCCTGCTCTCCGGCGCCGAGGCCAACGAGTTCTTCTTCCGTTCGGCCGACGAGGATCTCGACCAGGCCGAGGCCTACCCGTTCATGACGCCGATCTTCGGCAAGGGTGTGGTGTTCGACGCCAGCCCCGAGCGGCGCAAGGAGATGCTGCACAACTCGGCGCTGCGTGGTGAGCACATGAAGGGCCACGCGACGACCATCGAGGGCGAAGTCAAGAAGATGATCGCCGACTGGGGCGACGAAGGCGAGATCGAACTGCTCGACTTCTTCGCCGAGCTGACGATCTACACCTCGACCGCATGCCTGATCGGACTGAAGTTCCGCAACCAGCTCGACCACCGGTTCGCCGAGTACTACCACGACCTCGAGCGCGGGACCGACCCGCTGTGCTACGTCGACCCGTACCTGCCTATCGAGAGCTTCCGGCGCCGGGACGAAGCCAGGGTGAAACTCGTTGGGCTGGTGCAGGAGATCATGAACGAGCGGATGGCCAATCCGCCGAAGGACAAGTCCGATCGCGACATGCTCGACGTGCTGGTGTCGATCAAGGACGAGGAGGGCACCCCGCGATTCTCGGCTGACGAGGTCACCGGCATGTTCATCTCGTTGATGTTCGCCGGGCACCACACCAGTTCGGGGACCTCGGCGTGGACGCTGATCGAGTTGATCCGGCACCGCGAGATCTATGCGAAGGTGCAGGCCGAACTCGACGAACTCTACGCCGACGGCCAGGAGGTGAGCTTCCACGCCCTGCGCCAGATCCCGTTGCTGGACAACGTGGTCAAGGAGACGCTGCGGCTGCACCCGCCGCTGATCATCCTGATGCGGGTTGCCCAGGGCGAATTCGAGGTGGCCGGGTTCCCCATTCACAAGGGCGATTTCGTGGCGGCTTCGCCGGCGATCAGCAACCGGATTCCCGAGGACTTCCCCGACCCCGACACGTTCAACCCGGACCGCTACAACAAGCCCGAGCAGGCCGACGTCGTCAACCGGTGGACGTGGATCCCGTTCGGCGCGGGCAGGCATCGCTGCGTCGGTGCGGCGTTCGCCCAGATGCAGATCAAGGCGATCTTCTCGGTGCTGTTGCGCGAGTATGAGTTCGAGATGGCCCAGCCGGCGGACAGTTACCGCAACGACCACTCGAAGATGGTGGTGCAGCTGCAACGGCCGGCGAAGGCCCGGTACCGCAGGCGGACCAAGTAGGTATCGAAATGGGTTGCTACAGAGTCGAAGTGGACCTTGACCTGTGTCAGGGTCACGCGATGTGTGAGCTCGAGGCGCCCGACTACTTCAGGGTGCCCAAGCGCGGAAAGGTCGAGATCCTCGACGCCGAACCGCCCGACGACGCCCGCGACGAGATTCAGAATGCCGTCGACATGTGCCCAACCCAGGCACTGGCCATCCGAGAAATAGGAGATTGACAATGCCGTCACTACCCCGCGAAGCGCTCGAGAACTGGGTCGAGCAGTGGCTGGAGGCCAACCGGGAAGCCGAGCGCAACGGCGACTGGAAGCCGTTGTCGAAGTTCTACACCGATGACGCCACCTACGGCTGGAACATCGGGCCCAAGGAAGACGTGATGTGCGTCGGCGTGGATCAAATACGCGATGTCGCCCTGGGTTTGGAGATGGAGGGCCTGGAGAACTGGGTGTACGAGTACCAGAAGGTGCTCATCGACGACAAGCAGGGCGAGATCGTCGGGTTCTGGAAACAGATCGTCAACAAGACCGACGGCACGCAGGACGAGATCTACGGCATCGGGGGCAGCTGGTTTCGGCTTGCCGCCCAAGGGCAGGACGGGGCTCTGAAGATCGAGTGGCAGCGGGACTTCTTCGACTTCGGACATGTGGCCAAGGGGTACGCGAAGCTCATCGAGTCCGGCGACCTCTCGCCGGGGATGCAGAAGCGCATCGAGCGCTCACTTGCCGGGGAGAAGCTGCCCGGTTACTACCCCCTCGGCCAGGCCCCGGCGCCGATCTGGTGACCCGGCCAAGCAGTTGATTGGGGGTGGGTGTGACCTACCTAACTACTGCCTCTAGTCTGAGGTCACCGGTACTAGCGGAAGGCACGTTCCAATGAAGACAAAAGGTGCTCTCATCTGGGAGTTCAACCAGCCCTGGTCGATCGAGGAGATCGAAATCGGAGACCCCGTCAAGGACGAGGTCAAGATCCAGATGGAAGCGTCGGGGATGTGCCACTCCGACCACCATCTGGTGACCGGCGGCATCCCGATGGGCGGCTTCCCGGTGCTCGGCGGTCACGAGGGTGCGGGCATCGTGACCGAGGTCGGTCCGGGCGTCGAGGACCTCAAGCCCGGCGATCACGTCGTGCTGTCGTTCATTCCGTCCTGCGGCAACTGTCCGTCATGTCAGGCCGGGATGCGCAACCTGTGCGACCTGGGCGCCGGACTGCTCGGCGGCACCGCGGTCTCCGACGGCACACACCGCATTCACGCCAAGGGGCAACCCGTCTTCCCGATGACGCTGCTGGGCACCTTCTCGCCCTACATGGTCGTGCACCGCAGTTCGGTCGTGAAGATCGATGAGTCGATCCCGTTCGAGGTCGCCTGCCTGGTCGGTTGCGGTGTTACCACGGGTTACGGGTCCGCGGTGCGCAGCGGTGACGTCCGACCCGGTGAGGACGTCGCCATCGTCGGCGTGGGCGGCGTCGGGATGGGCGCCCTGCAGGGTGCCGTCGCCGCGGGTGCACGCCGTATCTTCGCGATCGATCCGGTGCAGTGGAAGCGTGACCAGGCGCTGAAATTCGGTGCGACGCATGCGTATCCGGACTGGGAGTCGGCGATGGCCGGCATCGCCGAGGTCACCTGGGGCCTGATGGCTCAGAAGGTGATCGTCACCGTGGGCGAATTGCACGGCAAGGACGTCGACAACTATCTCAACCTCACCGCCAAGGGCGGCACGTGTGTGCTGACCGCGATCGGCAGCCTGCTCGACACCGAGGTCAACCTCAACCTGGCGATGCTGACCCTGATGCAGAAACGCATACAGGGCACCATCTTCGGTGGCGGCAACCCGCATTACGACATCCCGCAGCTGCTGTCGATGTACCAGGCGGGCAAGCTGAACCTCGACGACATGGTCACCCGGCAGTACAAGCTCGAGCAGATCAACGACGGCTACAAGGACATGCTCGAGGGTCGCAACATCCGCGGCGTCATCCGGTACACCGACGACGATCGGTAAACCTCATGGCTCAGGAAACCGCCGAGAAGACAGCGGCGTTGGCGGCCTCCCACAACTCGTGGAAGTGCGTGCACTCCCACGACAAAGACGGGTGGTTGGCCCTGATGGCCGACGACGTCGTCATCGAGGATCCGATCGGGCAGTCGTTCACCAACCCTGACGGCACGGGAATCCGCGGGAAGGAGGCGGTCGCGGCTTTCTACGACGCGAACATCGCCGCCAACGACTTGCGGATCACGTGCGAGGAGACCTTCCCGTCCAGTTCACCGCACGAGGTCGCCCATATTCTGGTGCTGCGCAGCAGGTTCGACAACGGGATGACCAGCACGGTGCGCGGTGCGTTCACCTACAGCGTCAACGACGCCGGGCTGCTCACCAATCTGCGCGGTTACTGGAACATGGACATGATGCAGTTCGGCCAGGCCGGCGGTCAATCGGCGGATGGCAAGTAGCCCGGTCCTGAACGGGCGGGGCGCGGTCGTCGTCGGCGGTTCGCGCGGTGTCGGCTTGGCGGTTGCCGAACTGCTCGCCGCGAACGGCGCGGGAGTCGTCGTCAACGGCCGCGATCCGGAGGCTGTAACGCAAGCGGCGCAACGCATTCCGAACTCCCACGGAGTGGCCGGCTCACCCGCCGATCCGGAGATCGCCGACGCGCTGATCGATGCGTGCGTTCGGGAGTTCGGGCGGATCGACATCCTGATCAACTGTGCGGGTGTCGCCGAACCCGCCGGATCGTCGATCCTCACGGTGACGTCGGCCCAGTTCCGCGAGTTGATCGACGCGCATCTGACCACGACGTTCGAGACGTGCCGGGCGGCGGCGTCGAAGATGGTCGCGCAGGGCGGCGGCGCGATCGTGAACACGAGCTCGTTTGCCTTCCTGGGCGACTACGGCGGTACGGGCTATCCGGCGGGCAAGGGCGGGGTCAACGGGCTGACGCTGGCGATCGCCGCCGAGCTGAAGGAGCACGGCGTGCGTGCGAACGTCGTGTGCCCCGGTGCCAGGACGCGGATCTCCACCGGGCCGGACTACGAGGCCCAGATCGCCGACCTACACCGCCGCGGCCTGCTCGATGAGACCAGCATGCGGGGAGCCCTCGACGCCCCGCCGCCCGAGTACGTCGCGCCGACATACGCCTATCTGGTCAGCGACCTGGCCAGTGACGTGACCGGGCAGATCTACATCGCCGCGGGCGGCTTCGTCGGGCGGTTCGACAGGCCGACACCGACGCTCCTCGCCTACCGCGACCACCAGGACAGTCCGCCGTGGTCGGTTGCCGAACTCCACGAGCACATTCATGGGGATCCCGGACGCCATTGACGCTCACTATGCTCGACGCCATGGCGAGCGTGTTCACCAAGATCATCAACGGGGAGCTCCCCGGCCGGTTCGTCTACGAAGACGACGAGACCGTCGCATTCCTGACCATCGCGCCGATCACCCAGGGCCACACGCTCGTCGTGCCGCGAGCCGAGATCGACAACTGGCAGGACGTCGACGCCGCCGTCTTCGGCAGGGTCATGCAGGTGGCTCAGCTGATCGGCAAGGCCGTCGTCAAGGCGTTCCCCGCCGAACGCGCCGGCGTGATCATCGCCGGCCTGGAGGTACCGCACCTGCACGTGCACGTCTTCCCGACCAGTGACCTCGCCGATTTCGGGTTCGCCAACGCCGACCCCAACCCGTCGCCGGAATCCCTCGACGAGGCCCAATCCAAGATCAAGGCCGCGCTGGCTCAGTTGACCTGAGCCGCCACGTTGGCGATCCGCGGCAGGCTGACGGTGAATGTGCAGCCCCGCCCCGGAGCGGTCGCGACGTCGACCGTGCCGCCGTGGGCCAGGACCAGCGAGTCGACGATCGACAAGCCCAGACCCGTGCCGCCGCTCGCCCGGGTCCGCGACGAGTCCGCGCGGTAGAACCGTTCAAAGACCCGCTGCGCATCCTCCTCGGTCATGCCCGGGCCCTCGTCGCACACCTCCAACACGGCCCGCTCGCCAGCAGTGCCGACCCGCACCGTCACCCCAGCGTCTTCCGGAGTGTGCTGCAACGCATTCGCCATCAGGTTGCTCAGCACCTGGCGCAGCCGGGCTTCGTCGCCGAGCACTTCTGGCGTTCCCGGCCCGTCGAGCACCTCCAGCTCGATCGCCCGCTTCGGCGCGATCGACCAAGCGTCGTGGACGGCATCGGTGGCCAGCGTCAAGAGATCGACACGACGGCGCTCGAGCGGGCGCTGCGCGTCGAGGCGAGCGAGCAGCAGCAGATCCTCGACGAGCAGGCCCATTCGACTGGACTCGCTCTCGATGCGGCTCATCAACATCTCGACGTCGCGTGCGGCGCCCTGGCGGTACAGCTCGGCGAACCCGCGGATGGTGGTCAGCGGTGTGCGCAGCTCGTGGCTGGCGTCGGTGATGAACCGTCGCATCCGCTCCTCGGAACCGCGGGCCTGCTCGGCGGAGGTCTCCGAGGCCGCCATCGCGCTCTGGATCTGCGACAGCATGCCGTTGAGCGCTAGCGACAGCCGGCCCACCTCCGTTCGCGGATCACGCTGCGGCACACGACGTTCGAATTCACCCGCGGCGATCGCCGCCGCCGTCTGCTCGACTTCGACCAACGGTCGCAGGCTTCGATGCACCACCGCATAACCGGCGACTCCGAGCACCAGCAGCACCGCCAGCCCGATCCCCATTTGCGCGTACGCCAGCTCTCGCACGGTGGTCTGGACGTCCGAGAAGTCGATCGCCACGGTGACCACACCGTCGGGGCTGCGAACCGTCATCGCGCGCCACTGCACCCCGGAGCCACCCTGTGAGCCGATGGTGACCGGTTCCGGGCCGACGTCGTTGTCGGGCGGCAGCGCCGGCTCCGCGTCCCGGTCGTTGACCGCGATCCAGATGTGCCCGTCGGCGCCGACGCCGCGGACATAGAAGTTCGTCGGAGGCCGCGCCGGGTTCGGGCTTTCCAACGCATCGCTCCCCTGGCGCGGCGCCTGCGCCCAGCCGCGGGACGCGTCAAGCAGTTCCTGGTCGACGCGATTGCTCAGGGTGTGCCGCAGAATCGTGGTGACCGCCACCCCGGAGGCGAGCAGGCCGCACGCGACCAAGACCAGGGTGGCCGCGACCAGGCCCACCCTCAGCGGCACGCGCCCGATCATTTACCGATTGTCGGCGTTTCTCGTCACCGCGGCTCGCGAAGCACGTATCCGACGCCGCGCAGCGTGTGCAACAGGCGCTTCTCGCCGGTGTCGATCTTGCGGCGCAGATATGACACGTAGGACTCGACGACGTTGACGTCGCCGCCGAAGTCATAGCGCCAGACGTGGTCGAGGATCTTCGGCTTCGACAGCACCGTCCCCGCGTTGATGATGAAGTACCGCAGCAGGGTGAACTCGGTCGGCGACAGCGACACCGGCTGCCCCGCCTTCCAGACTTCGTGGGTGTCCTCGTCGAGTTCGATGTCGGCGAAGGTCAGCCGGGAGTTGCGGGGCTCTTCGACTCCGCGCCCGGAGCGGCGCAGGATCACCCGCAGGCGGGCCACCACTTCCTCGAGGCTGAACGGTTTGGTCACGTAATCGTCACCGCCGAGCGTGAGGCCGGCGATCTTGTCCTGCAACGAGTCGCGCGCGGTGAGGAACAGCGCCGGCGCGTCGACACCGTCCGCCCGCAGTCGGCGCAACAGCCCAAAGCCGTCCATTCCGGGCATCATCACGTCGAGGATGACGGCGTCCGGGCGTACTTCGCGCGCCTTGTCCAGCGCCGCGGGTCCGTTGGAGGCGGTGTGCACCTCGAACCCCTGGAACTTCAGGCTGACGGACAGCAGCTCGACGATGTTGCTCTCGTCGTCTACGACGAGGACCTTGGCCTCCGGTGTGTTCTCGGGTAGTGCAGGCATGGCCACTTCATCACTGTCCACCGCTTCGCTGGGGGACTTCCTGCGAGCAGGCTGTGGACTTCCTGTGAGTTCTGATCTTGCGCCTTCCATAGACTGAGGTGATGAACTTCGCCAAAGCGTTGACCGATATCGCGACCGCACCGGCGAAAGCCGCCCTGGCCGTCGCCGATGCGGGTCTCGCCATGGCGACGGGCGCGGTGAGCATGGCGCAGCGGACACTCGGCGATGACACCGACGGCGGTGCCGGCCCGGCGTCATTTGCCACCATGCTCGGGCTGAACGACGCGGTCGAGCGCGCGAACCGGCTGGCCCGGCTGATGGACGACGACGCGCCGCTGGGTCGGGCTTTGGCGCCCAACGGCCCGCTGGACCGGCTGCTGCGTCCCGGCGGCCTGGTCGATCAGCTGACCACCGAGGGCGGCCTGCTGGACCGGATGACGGCCGAGAACGGTGCGGTCGCGCGGGCCGTCGCTCCCGGCGGGCTGGTCGACCAACTGATGGCCGAGGATGGCTTGGTGGACCGGATGACCACTGACGACGGCGCGCTGTCGCGGGTGATCGCACCGGGCGGGCTCGCCGACCAGCTGCTGGCCAACGATGGGCTGGTGGAACGGGTGCTGCGCGAGGACGGCGTGGCAGACCGCCTGCTGGCCGAGGGCGGCCTGTTGGACACCTTGACCGACCCGGACGGGCCGCTGCTCAAGCTGGCCGACGTCGCCGACACCCTCAACCGCCTGGCTCCCGGGCTGGAGGCGCTCGCCCCGACGATCGACGCGCTGCACGACGCCGTCATCACGCTGAGCCAGGTCGTCAACCCGCTGAGCAACATCGCCGACCGGATTCCGCTGCCCGGCCGGCGACCGCGCGCCCGGTCGACGTCGCGGACGGTGACGTCTCAGCGCATCATCGACGTCGAGGAGTGACCTCAGGCGTCGGCTTCGATGCTCTCGATCGCCGCTGACACGCTCTCCGGCATCGGCGGTTGGTCTTCTGGCTGCCAACTCTGCAGCAACAGCACGGTCGCCCCGCGCAGCATCCGCACATAGTCATCGACGTCGCTCTTCTTGTAGGACTCGATGCGCTCGGCGATGTCGGGCACCAGCGGCTTGATGGCGGTGGCGATGCTGAGACCGAGGCCTCCCTCGGTGCTCGCACCCTCGTCGAGCAGTGTCAGCAGCCGTTCCACGCGCGGGCGGGGCAACCCCGGATAGACCCCCGGGAAGTCGCTGAGCAGATCGTCTTTGACAGTCACGGGCAGCGGAGTTCCCCGAACCGACGACCCGGTAAACGCGAGCCCCCACGTGTCAGTAAGACCGCGCGTCGGCGTATCGCTTTCGCCGGTAGAACCGGCCTCTACCGCGATTCCTGGCTTTGTACGTCGGCAGCTGACTGTCGCAGTTCGGACACACCAGACGAAGATTTTCCCGACGGTTGTTTGTCGCGTCGCCGTCGATGTGGTCGATGATCAGCCCGAGAGCCATGCCATTCCACTCGGCCTTGTTGCCACATATTGCGCAGCGCCGATCCTGCTGCTCGAAAAGGTAATCCCGGACGTAGTTGCCCTGATAGGAAACGCGGCCACAACTGCCGTCCTCAAGCCAGGCCCTCAGAAGTAGTCGACGCCGATGTGATTGCTGACATGAGTTGGAACAGAACACTTTCTGTCCACGACCCGTCAACTGGCGACCGCATCCGACGCAAGCCTTCGACATGGTGCGACCCTAATCATCTGGGCCGACAAGTATGGAGCCGCGTGAGAGACTCGAACTCTCGACATTCGCTTTACAAGAGCGACGCTCTACCATCTGAGCTAACGCGGCGGGCTCGCGGAGCCGTGGCCATTCTACGACGAGGGGGTCTGCGAGAAGCTGCCCGGTGTGGCTGACGAGGTGCGCCACGCGGTCAGCCTCCCTGGCAGACGTTCGCCCAAGAAGTCCCAGGCCAGCCGCGCCGTCGATACGATGAGACGACCTGGAACGAGGTTGTCATGACTGATTCGACCGCCGGCTACCCGCTCGAATTCACTCGTACCCAGGCGCCCACCGACACCGACCGAAGCGGAACTCGCACCGGGACCTACGACGCGTCGTTCGCAGCGATCAGCCCGCTCGCCCGGCTCACGGAGATCGAGGTCGGTCAACGGCTCGACGATTTCGACCTCCTGCTCGAACTCGGCAGCGGCGCGTTCGCGAGAGTCTTCCTCGCCAGGCAACGGTCGATGCAACGGCTGGTCGCGGTGAAGATCTCCGCGAACGAAGGCCACGAACCGCAGACGCTCGCCCAGCTGGACCACGACTACATCGTCCGCGTTTTCGACCAGAGGATCCTGCGCGATCAGAACTGGCGGCTCCTCTACATGCAGTATCTACCGGGCGGCACGCTGCTCGATGTCGTCGAAACGATCCACCGCGCGCCACGACCGCCCGAGACGGGCCAGGCATTGCTCGACGCGGTGGACATGGCGCTGGAGGCGCGCGGGGAATTCCGTCCCACGGAGTCAGCGACCCGCACCGAGCTCGCCACGCTCCCCTGGCCCGACACCGTCGCATGGCTTGGCAGACGGCTCGCCCAGGCGTTGGACTATGCGAATTCGCGAGGCGTGCTGCACCGAGACATCAAGCTCGCCAACGTCCTCCTCGCGCCGGACGGCACACCCAAACTCGCGGACTTCAACATCAGCTTCGCCCGAAATGTCACGGGCGCAAGCCCTTTCGAATACTTCGGTGGCTCACTGTCGTACATGTCCCCCGAGCAACTCATGGCGTGTCAACCCGGGCACGCGCTCGACAGGGCAACGCTGGATTCGCGTAGCGACATCTATTCGCTTGCCGTCGTGCTCTGGGAGCTGCTGACGGGCGAGAAGCCGTTCGACGATTCCGCGGCGCGGGAAGCTCGAGCGCGCGCAGGCGGAGCGATCGGCGACCTCACGGCGCTCGAACTGATGTTGACCACCCGCTCGCAGGGCGTGTCGCCGGCCGCCGTCGCCGGCCTGCCCGCGAACTGCCCCACCGCACTGAAAAGGGTCCTGCTCAAAGCATTGAGCGCGGACCGTGAGTCGCGCTGGTCCTCGGGCGCCGAACTCGCCGAACAACTCCAGTTGTGCCTCGACCCGCACGCGCGCGACCTGGTGGACCCGCCGGCGCGAAGCTGGCGACTGCGGATGCGGCCCTACTTCCTGCCGATTGCGCTGCTGGCCGTAGGGATTCCAAATCTGCTCGCCAGTGGGTACAACATCCAGCACAACCGGCTCTTCATCGTCAGTCAGCTCTCCGAACAGGCGCAGAGCCGGTTTTTGCTGGTCACAACGCTTTCTAACTCGATACTCTTTCCGCTGGGCTGTGCTGTGTTGATCTATTGGTGCCGGCGAGTCATCCTCATTCCACGTCGCGTACGTCGTGGGCCGGCGCCTCCTGCTGAATCGGTGACCCAGACACGTCACGACTGTCTCGTCACAGCTGATCGCGTCGTTGCCGTGGTGTTTGCTCTCTGGGTGCTGGCTGCAGTTATGTTTCCGCTCACGTTGCAGTTCGCCGAAGGCGGGCTTCCTGGCCGGTTCGCGATCCACTTCTTCACCTCGATAGTGGTTTGCGGTGCCATCGCGATCTCGTACCCGTTCTTCTTGTTGACGTTCGTCGTCGTCCGCAGCGTCTATCCGGAACTGGTGGCGCACGGCCAGACAACCCCGCAGGAGGCCGAGCAGCTGACCGCGCTGCGCCGTCGACTACCGCGCTACCTCGCGATCGCGGCCTCGGTGCCACTGCTGGGCATCGTTGCCGTCACGCTGCTGACCCCTGCCGAGATCGTCGAAGTCATCGTGCCGATCCGCGTGTTGTGCATCGGGGGCATCGCCGGATTCGTGTTCGTGTACTGGCTGTCGCGACAGATCGAATCCGACCTGCGGGCGCTCGGTCGCGTGATTCGCAGCCGAGCGCCGCACTAGCTCGCCGCGGCGAGGAACGACGCCTTGACCTGACTTCGCAACGCCTCCAACGCTTTCGCGAGCAACCGCGACACGTGCATCTGCGAACAGCCGATCTGCGCCGCGATCTGTGTCTGCGTCATGTCCTCGAAGAAGCGCAGCGTCAACACCTCGCGTTGCCGATCAGGTAGGGCGGCGATCAGCGGGCGCACGGTCTCCACGTCGAGTACCTTCTCGTAGCCGGCGTCGTCGCTGCCGAACCCGTCGCCGATGGAAGCCGAATCGTCGTCGCGCATCGCCGGGATGTCGGTGGACAGCGTCGAATAGTTGGATCCGGCGATCGACGCCTGCACCACCTGCTCGCGATCGACCCCGAGATGCTCGGCGATCTCGGTCGCCGTCGGTGCGCGCCCCAGGCCCTGCGCCAGCTTGGCGGTCGCCTTGTTGACTCGCATCTGAAGATCCTTGACGGTGCGGGGAACCTTCACCGCCCATGCGTGGTCACGGAAGTGCCGCCGGACCTCACCCATCATCGTCGGTACGGCGAACGACAGAAACTCCGTTCCGGTGTCCACGTCGAACCGGTTGAGCGCGTTGACCAGGCCCACGCGAGCGGCCTGCACGAGGTCCTCATGGGCCTCGCCGCGGTTGCGATACCGCCGTGCGATGTGTTCGGCCAGCGGCAGACAGCGCTGGCAGATCAGGTCCCGCTGCCGGCGATGGGCGCTCGAACCCTCGTCGAGGGTCTTGAGGCGGCGGAACATCTCCGTCACGTCGGAATAATCGGAATTGGATCCAGCCACGGGTTACATCCGTCCCTAGAAATGGAAAAACGGGCTCGTGGATCTGAACCTTGGGTCGAAGTCGTGTACCCCGATGTTGACCAGCCGAAACGTGTCGTCTGCTCGCTCGCTGTTCGGGCTGGTCGCCGCGGTGCGGCACAGGCAAGCGCCGACGGCTTCTAAGCTGCAGACATGGACGTCTGGACCCGGAACAACATCAAGATCGTCGGCAATCAACGCGGTCCGACGCTGTTCCTGGCCCACGGGTTCGGTTGTGACCAGAATCTGTGGCGGCTCATCGTCGACAGGCTGCAATCGGACTTCCGGATCGTGTTGATGGACCACGTCGGCTCCGGAGCCTCGGACCCGGGCGCGTGGGACGACACGAAGTATTCCTCGCTGGACGGCTACGCCGACGACATCGCCGAGATCCTGCGCGACCTCGACCTGCGCGATGTGGTGTTCGTCGGGCACTCGGTGGCGGCGATGATCGGCGTCCTCGCGGTGATCAGAGAGCCCGAACGCATCGCCAAGCTCGTCATGGTCACTCCCTCACCGCGCTACATCGACGACGACGGATACCGGGGCGGCTTCTCGCGGGCAGACATCAACGAGCTTCTCGAGTCGTTGGAGCTCAACTACCTGCGCTGGTCGCAGGCCATGGCCCCGGTGATCATGGGCAATGCGGAGCGCCCGGAACTGGCCGATGAACTCGAGGCGTCGTTCTGCCGAACCGACCCCGACTGCGCGCGGGTCTTCGCCCGCGCCACGTTCCTGTCGGACAACCGCACCGACCTCCCGCGGGTCTCCGTGCCCACGCTGATCCTCGACTGCTCCGACGACGCGATCGCACCGGCAACCGTCGGAGCCTATGTGCACCAACACATTCCGAACAGCCGAATGATCACGCTCGACGCGACGGGCCACTGCCCTCACGTCAGTGATCCGGACGCCACGGCCGACGCGATCGCGGGCTTCGCCCTCCCGACATGACCGAGGTTGACCTCGAAGACCTCTGGGAGAACGCGCCGTCCGGCAACGCGATCGCCCACCCGGACGGGCGCATCATTCGCGCCAACTCGACCTTGGCCGGGTGGCTGGGTTACGACCGAAACAGCTTGCAAGGCAAGTTGATCACCGATCTGCTGACGATCGGCGGACGCCTGCACTACGACACCCACTTCCGGGCGATCCTGCGGATGAGCGGAAAGCTCGACGGGGTGGCGGTCGATTTCGTGACCGCCGACGGTACCCGGATACCGATCTTCCTGACCGCCAACGTGAAGTACGACGCCGACGGCAAGCCGCACCTGTTGCGGATCACGGCGGTCGACGCCAAGGACCGACGATCGTACGAACGCGAACTGCTTGCGCAGCGCGAACGCGCCGAAACCGAGCGCAGCCGCGTACAGGCATTCGCCGAAACCCTTCGGCGCTCACTGCTTCCGCCGCTTCTGGCGCCGCCACCGGGGCTGGACGCCGCCGCCTACTACCACACCGCATCCGACGACGACGTCGGCGGTGATTTCTACGACCTCTTCCCACTGTCGCGGACCACGTGGGGGTTCTTCCTCGGCGACGTCGCCGGAAAGGGCGTCAACGCCGCGGTCGTCGCGGGCCTGGCACGTTACGTATTGCGCTCGGCTGCGGTCGCCGACCACGATCCGGTGAAGGCGCTGCGCGTGCTCAACTCGGTGCTGATGCAGGACGTCGAGGTCGGCGGCAACCGCCTGTGCACGGTGATCGACGGGTACCTCACCCGGCGCGGTGACGGCTTCGACGTGGGACTCGCCAGCGGCGGCCATCCTCCGCCCCTACTCCTCACCGCCGACGGATCGGCCCACTACGCCGACACCATCGGCGGCCATGCCCCCGGAATCACCGACAACGCGCGGTTCGTCGCCCACAGATTCCATCTATCCCCCGGCGACACCATGGTGCTCTACACCGACGGACTGACCGAGGCCAGCACGGGCGTCGGCCATCAGCGCTACGACGACGAAGGCGCCCTGCTCGCTTTCGTCGATGCCCGCGCGCCCGCCACCGCGGACACCGTCGTCAACGCCCTGAAGGAATTGCTCACCAGCTTCGGGGCCGGAGTCAAGGACGATGCAGCCATGCTCGCGCTCGGGGTGCCCGCAAGCCGCTGATCAGGTCTCGTCGGCGACGTCGTGGCGATCCTGATGGCCGCCCGGCGCCTCGGGATCATCATCGCGGTGATCCAGGTCGTCCTGCAGTGCGCGCTGTTCCTCGGTGACCTTGGTGGCGTCCTTCGGCGTCGCCGGGGGATCGTTCTGCGTTGGCATTCAAGGAGGATCGACCGCGGGCTTGCCGACGAAACACGCATGTGACGGGAAGTACATTGCTAGGCCACTAACTATTAGGCCACGATGGAACTATGTCCGCATCCCTGCCCACCCGGGTCGACCCGCTCGCGCTCGAACAGCAAGTCTGTTTCGCGCTCGCGGTCACCCATCGGGCCGTGCTGGCGATCTACCGACCGTTGCTCGAACCGCTGGGCCTGACCCACCCGCAGTATCTGGTCATGCTGGCGCTGTGGGACCACTACAAGACCGCGGGGACGGACGAGCCACCGGTAAAGCCGCTGTCGGTCAAGGGCATCGCGCGCGCCCTGCAACTCGACTCGGCGACGCTGTCTCCGATGCTCAAGCGCCTGGAATCGCTCGGGTTCATCACCCGGGCCCGCAGCGCCGTCGACGAACGGGCCACGGACGTGCGCCTCACCGAGGAGGGCGTGCGACTGCGGCAGCGCGCATTGGACATTCCGCTTGCCGTCGTCGAACGCCTCGGCGTCGACCTCGACGAACTCGAAGCTCTCCGCAACGTGTTGAACCGCGTGAACACCGCTGCCCTCGCCGCGGGCGCACTCGACACCTGACACCCAAGGAGGACCCGTGGCTGCGGCCCGCCCCAACATCATCCAGTACATCGCCTATTCGTACGGACGCCGGCTTCCCGACTCCATGCGCGAGTGGGTGGCACGCGACCTGGCCGGACCGGGTGCGCTGCGCCGTCACTTGATTCGGATGGCGATACCTCCGGCGTTGGTTCTCGCACCGTTCTGGCTGCTTCCGGCATCGTTCTACGTCCACTTGGAAATGACTGCGCCGATCTACATCTGGGCGATCCTCATGGCAATCGCGCTCAACAAGGTCTGGCGTCGCCACCGCCTGGTCCAGCACGGGCTGGACCAGAACCTGGTCGACGAGATCAAACGGAAGAAGGATGCGCGGATGCACGAGGACTACATCCGCCGCTTCGGTCCCCGACCCGAAGAGGCGCGCTGGCAACAGAACAGCAGCCCGTTCTAGCCGCGCTCGGCCCCAGACGGGCTTCGTGAGCGGTTCTTGACCGCGGCGACGATCAGGTCGACGAGCACGAACGCGAGCAGGCTGAGGCCGAACAACGGCAGCGCCCAGCCCAGCACCGCGGCGCCGACGACAATTGTGATGACCGTGGCCGGATGCACGCCGCGAAGCGCGCCGCGCAGCGGTGGGCGGCCGACCGCCCAGGACGGTCCCTTGGTCGGCCTGCGGTGCCACCACATGACGTAACCGCGGACAACGATCGTGATCAGCCCGATCGCGGTGAGCGCCAACAGGATCTGGTTGGGGGTTCCGAACAGCACACCCATGTGGGCGTCGATGGCCCAGTCGGTGAGCTTGGCCAGAAACGGCCAATCGGCGAAATCGACCCGATCGGTGACGGCGCCCGTGACGGGGTCGACAGAGATCGAGTCCTGACGGGTGGGCCAGTCGCGCTTGTTCTCCGTCACCTGCCAGCCCTCCCCCTCCCCGGCGGGCGGGTACATCCACATCGGCGCGCGCAATCCCGCCCCGGCCGCGGCGTGTAATGCGGTGTCGGCACCGTTCAACACACCGCCGGACGTGGGCGCCCCACCGTGCTGGTGCCCATCCAGGGCCGACGTGTGCGGCGAGGGTGCCAGCGCGGTGTCCACCGAGGGCGCCGCGGTGTTCAGCCCTTCCTGCAGCAGATCGACCGTCTCACCGCCGTAGCGGGACCAGGTGATGCCGGTGACCGACAGCCCGAGCAGCGCGACGATGGTCCAAACACCCACGGCGCCATGCCATGACAGCGTGCGGCGCCGGTCCTTCTTGTCACGGTCGGGCAGCGCGATGCGCCCCAGCTTTCTGGTGTCGCGGCGGTGCAGGTACCACAGCGCCAGCCCCACCAGGGCGATCACCCACAACCAACTCGCCGCGAGTTCGCTGTAGTTCCGGCCGAAAGCGCCCAGGTGCAGGTTGCGGTGCAGCTCGTCGAACCATGCGCGAACCGGCAGCCACTGGCCGTAAGTGGTCAGCGCGCCGCGAATCTCACCGCTGTACGGGTCGACGAACACCGTCCGCGCGTAGTCGGGGGGCGCATCGTCGACGGCGAGGACGACGCGTGTGGTCTCGTCGGCGGCCGCGGGTGGGCCGATGCGCTGCACCACGCCTTCGGGGTGCGCGGCACGTGCGGCGCGGATCTGGTCGGACAGTGGCAGCCGTTGCTCACCGACGCGGTCGACGGTGAGCTGGTGCCGGTGCACCGCGGCGTCGATCTGCGGAATGACGGCATACAGCAGGCCGGTGACCGCGGCGATCAGGATGAACGGGCCGACGAAAACGCCGGCGTAGAAGTGCATTCGGAGAAGTAGCGGACGCAGGCCTTGCGGTCGTTGACGCGCGGGCGTGCCGAGGACAGGGGTCGTTGTCATGGAAGAGCGAACCTTCGGCCGGCGACCCATCGATTCGACGGGTCGGTTTCAGAGGTGACGGAATGTCGGGATGCCGCGACGACAGTCGCGACCGATCTCGAACAGCGGCGGTCTAGCCCGCCGTCGTGCACCTCAGCGGCGGAGCACGCATGCCGAGCCCGTAACTGAACAGAACGGACTCGGCGACAACGGTTTTGACGTCACGGTCCAGCCGGCGCACTCGCGGCGGCACGCCGCGCGTGGTGAAGATTCGCAGCCACCGCAACACGGACACGCAGACGACGTAGAGGTATTCGACGGCGGCGATCGCCGCTCCCAGAACGACCGCGGCGCCAACGTGCGCCGTGACCATGGCGGGGGTGAACCCGAGTGCCCCGGCCGAGTGAACATGCCCACCCGCGACGACGAACGCGAGGTGGCCGAGAACCTGCGCGAGGCTCAGCGCGCCGACGATGCCGATAACCCGCGCGCGACGACCGTCGAGCGCCGGCCGCGCGACCACGGCCCCCACGGTGGCGCAGACGAGCATCGCGACGACCATCGCCGATCCCCGCGGCAGCTGGCCTCCGGCGAACGTGTGGGCGGTCGCGGTCAAGACGGCGGAACACGCTCCGACCAAACCCCCGCGCACCCAACGCGCGCGCGACCTCGGCGTGTTCACCCGCCGTACTCTACCGCCGGGCGTGCCGCGTCACCCTTCGACCACCACACCGGCGGCGGCCTCCATGGGTTTGACCACCGCGGTGAAATCCGAATCGGCTCCCTCGCTGGCCAACGTGGCGTTCCACACTTGCGCGACGGCGTCGGCCAGTTCGGTCGACAAACCCAGCGCCTTGGCCTCGTCGAGGTAGAGCCTGACGTCCTTGACCATGAGCCCCGTCGCAAAGCCGTAGTCGAACGTGCGCGGCAACACCGCCCGCGGGAACTTGTCCCGGCTGGCGTGGGTGCCACCGGAACCCGCATTGAGGACGTCGATCATCACCCGCGCGTCCAGCCCCGCCTTCACGCCGGCCACGATCGCTTCGGCGGTGACAGCCAGCGTCGTCGCGGCGATCACGTTGTTGACGAGCTTCATGGTCTGCGCCGCACCGGGGTTCTCGCCGACGAAGGTCACCCGCCCGAGAGTTTCGAGGAGAGGCACACACGCCTCGTAGTCAGCCCGCGGCCCCGACACCATGATGGTCAACGTGCCCGCCTCCGCCCCGTGTACGCCGCCGCTGACCGGGCTGTCGAGCGCCGCGATCCCCCGCTCGGCCAACAACGCGCTGTTACGCTGCGCCGCTTGGCTTCCCACCGTGGACAGATCGATGAAGCGTTCGACGACGGTCCCCGCGGCAACCTCCGCCGCAACCGACTCCGACGCCTGCGGTGTCGGCAGGCTGGCCAGCAGCGTGGGCACGCGATCGGCGACCTCGCGCGACGAGGCCGCCGGCTCCGCCCCGCCGTCGACCGCCCTGTCGACCACCTCGCGCCGGGTGTCGCACACGACAACTCGGTGTCCGGCCGCGCACAGTCGGGCCGCCATCGGAAAGCCCATGTTGCCGAGCCCCACGAATCCGATGTCCATGGCTATCGCTGTTCGATCTCGTCGAAGGCGGCGCGGGCCGTCCGAAAGGCGTCCACCGCGGCGGGGACGCCCGCGTAGACCGCGACCTGCATGAAGATCTCCCGGATCTCCTCGCGGGACACGCCGTTGGTCAGAGCACCCCTGACATGCGTGCGTAATTCGTTGGGACGGTTCAACACCGCAAGCATCGCGAGGTTCAGCATGCTGCGGGTTTTGCGGGGCAGAGCGTCGCGGCCCCACACCGCTCCCCAGCAGTACTCGGTCACCAGATCCTGGAAGGGCCCGGTGAAATCGTCCGCGCCGTCCGTCGCCTTCTGCACATAGGCCTCACCGAGCACCGCGGTGCGGATTTCTCGGCCCCTGTCGTATACGTCTCGGTCCACCACATGAGAGTGGCAGACCTCGACCGCCCCGCGTCAGCCGGCCGGAGCGGGCGCCGGCGCGGGCCCAGGCGCGGGAGCAGGCGCCGGTGGTGGTACCGGTGCGGCGAAGGGTTGCGGCGCCGGAGGCAGCGCAGGCGCGGGTGCCGGCGGCAGCGCGGGCGCGGGTGCCGGAGGCGGTGTCGCATCGGGATCCAGTCGCGCCACCGCGTACGCCGCGCCTTCGTTCGTCATGCCGTTGAAGGCGTACGAGTTGTGCGCGATGGGCGGCAGCCCGGGAGGAGCCCCGTTGCAGATCGTGTCGCCCTGGGCGCACAGTTCGAGGGTCTTGCCGGCATACGAGGGGCCGATCACGATCGCGGGAGCCCCGATGTCCTCCATGAACTGCGGCGACGGCGCCCCGAAGAGCACGACCGCGGCGACGTGGTCGGCCACGTCGGACGGCATGGGGTTCGGGATGTACTCGCGGAACTCGGCGGGAATCTCCTCGGGTATCTCGGCCGAGGTCACGTAGCCGGCCACGGCGGCGCCCTGTGAGAAGCCGCCGAGCACGATTCGGGTGTCGGGGCAGGTGGCGGCGGTCGACTCGACCTTGGTCCCCGCGTCGCGGATGCCGTCGACGACCGTGCGGGCGAACTGGATGCGATCACCGAAGTCGTTGCTGGCCGGATAGTTCACCGCGTAGACGTCGACCGATCGACCTCCCGCCTGTGCCCGCAACGAGTCGACGAACGCCTGTCCGACACCGCCCACGCCGACCGGCTCGAGCGTTCCGCGTGCGAACACGACTTGCACGTCGGGGCAGCCCGGAGGCGGGGCCGGCACCGGTGCGGGCGGAGGCGGTTGCGCCGCCGCGAGTGGGACGGGTGCGGCAAGAAGTGCCGCCAGCGGCACGGCCAGACCGAGCATCCGAGCGATTCGACGAGCGCCCATGCGACCACCCCTTCGTGTTGTTCAACGTTTGCTTGTTCAACGTTTGCCACGCAATTGCGACGTTCGTCATACCCGCTTCGACTTACGCCCAATCAAGAAACATCAACCGCCTGTCGGCTCACTGATCTTGACCAACATCTTGCCGATGTTCGCGCCCGTAAACAATCCGTTCATGGCGTCGACGCAGGATTCGATGCCTTCGTAGATCGTCTGGCGATGCACGAGCCGACCTTCCCGGGCCCACTGGCGCAGCGGCCCGAACGCCTCCTCGAAGCGCCCCCACTCGTCCAGCGCGTTGAACCCTTGCATCAAAGCGGTTTTCGACAGCAGGTTGACGTAGTTGGCCGGGCCGGGATGTTCACCGGTGAGATAGCTCGAGATGACCCCGCACAGCACCACTCTCGCCTTGTGAGCCAGTCGGCCGAGCACCGCGTCCAGGATCGGGCCGCCGACATTGTCGAAGTAGACGTCGACACCCTTGGGGCAGTGCTCCTTCAACGCGGCGGGCAGGTTGCCTTCGCGGTAGTCGATACACGCGTCGAAGCCGAAATCCTCCACCACGGCTCGGCACTTCTCGGGTCCGCCCGCGATGCCCACGACGCGAGCACCGGCGATCTTCGCGATCTGACCCGCGACCGAGCCGGTGGCGCCCGCCGCCGCCGACACCACCACCGTGTCCCCCGGTTGCGGCTTACCGATGCCGACCATCCCGAAATACGCCGTTGCTCCGGTCGGTCCGTACACCGACATCACAGCGAGTTGGTCGACGTCGGGACCCGGGACCGGAGTGGTGAAGATGTCGTCGCGGCTGATGACGTACTCCTGGAAGCCGGTCAGCGTCGTCACGACGTCCCCGACGGCGTAGGCATCGCAGCTTGATGCGACCACCTCACCGATCCCCGCCGCGCGGATGACCTCGCCGAGCTGCACCGGAGGCAGATAGCCGGGCTGATCGTTCAGCCAGGTGCGCGCCGCGGCGTCGATGCCGATATAGGTGGTGCGGACCAACGCCTCGCCGGCGGCGGGCTCAGGCGCCGGCGTGGTGATCAACTCGGTGTCGTCGGGCTGAACCAGCCCGGCCGGTCTGCGGCGCAACACGATTTGACGATTCATCAGCTCGGCCACGACGCGAACCTACCCAATGGGCACGCCGCTGTGGGCGTCTCACGCCTCGACCATCTCGCGTTTGAAGCTCCGACTCGCCAGGAGATAGCAGAGGATCGCGACCACTTGGAACAGAGGGACGATCAGCAGGGCCCGCCCGAGTGACTGCGCGCCGAGGTCGTCCTTCAGCGCATCGCTGAACACGCCGGTGAGGAACGGACCGGCCGATCCGAGGATGGCGCCGAAGAACAGGAAGATCGCCGAAGCCGTCGCGCGCTGTTCGACCCGGGCCAGGCGTTGGATGGCCGCGATCGAGGGCGCCATGTACGCCGTGCCGACGACGTAGCTCAGCGAGATGAACCACACGCACAGGGTCCGGTTGCCCACCGTGAACGCCAGCGCCGAGAACGGGAGCATCGCCGCCGTCATCGCGGCCACGAGCCACAACAGCCACCGAGGGTCCCGGGCGGACAACCGGTCGGCGACGCGGCCGACGACCAAGAGGCCGACGATGCCCGTCAGCCCGCTGGCGACGCCGTAGTGCACGCCGACCTCGCCCAGGTCCATACCGCGGGTCCGGACCAGATATGCGGGGGCGAACGCCGTCAACGAATAACCCGCCACCGAGATGCACGATGCGCCGACGACGATGCCGACGAAGCTGCCCTTGCGCAGCAGATCCCATGCCCGGGCAGGGGCGACGGTGTCGACGACGACGGGGGCGGGCATCGACTGCCTGCGTCCGAGCGCGATGAGGACCAGCGGGGCGAACGCCACGCTGATCGCGCCCATGACCACGAAAGCCATTCGCCAGCCCAGAGATTGAGCGAGCAGGCCGCCGCCGATGAGGCTGGCCGCACTGGCGAGCGGAATCGCCAGCGTGATCACCGCGAGCGGCGCCGCGCGGCGTTCCGGAGCGAAATTGCGCGCGACGTACGCGTGTGCGGCGGGTGTGCTGCCGGCCTCGCCGATCGCGACGCCCACACGGGTGAGCGCCAGTTGGACACCCGATTGCACCGCCCCGCCCAGCATCGTCATGGCGCCCCACAGCGTGAGGCATGTCGACACCACCAGCCCGAACGCGCCACGGTCGGCGATCCGGGCGATCAGGAGACCCAGCACCGCGTAGACGGCCAGGAAGCCGAATCCGTTGATCACGCCGAGCGCGGTGTCGGACAGGGCCAGTTCCGCCCTGATCGGCTCGGCGAGGACCGCGGGCAGGAACCGGTCCGCGTAGTTCAACGTGCCGACGAGCGCGAGCAGCGCGACGGCCACCCAGGCTCGCCGCGCGCCGTGAGTGTCGCTGACCGGGACGAGCTGTGCGGTAGCCATGTCGTGGGCAGCTTTTCAGACTCGTCTCGATTCGGGGATTAATTGGATTGCAGGGGGGTAAATAACCGGCATGCCCGAAGCCGATGAAGTCACCACGGTCGCGATCTGCGGCGGATGTGGTTACCCGACACTCGGGCCGGACCTGTGCTCGTACTGCCGAACCATGACCGCGGATCCGGCCGCAGCCTGACGGGCAGCTAGCCCACGGGGACCTCGAGAATCGGGTGTTGTGCGCTCGCGCCCGGCGCGTCGAAATGCCACCACTCGCCGTCGTACACCGCGAGTCCTCCCGCCGCCATCGCTTCCCTCAACCGTGCGCGATTGGCCCGCGCCGCCGGGGTGACTCCCTCGGTGGCGTAGGCGTGAGCGCGCGGCGTGAAATCGTCGAAACCGGTGCCCATGTCGACGGGAGCTCCGTCGCGGGCCAACGTCACGTCGACCGACAGCGCGGCCTCATGGCTGCTGGCATACGGTCCGGGTCGGGCCACCCAAGCGGGGTCGGGCACCACCTCGAACATCCGCACCTGCACATCGTGCGGCCGGTAGCAGTCCCAGAAGACCAGCGCCTCGCCGCCCCCGCGCAGTTTGTCGGCCGCGACCGCCAGTCCCGGCGCCATGGACTCGTCGACCAGGCAGCGCGCGTCCGACGGATACAGCTGCTCGCCGACGAAGTTGTCTGCCGTCGCGTACCGCAGATCGACCACCGCATCGGGCACGACGCTGCGCACGTCGACCAGTCCCGCCTCGCGGGCCGCGTCCGATACCGGCGGCACCGGAGAACCCGGGGTCGCGGAGGCGACGCCCATCAGCGGCCACGCGAGCACGACGGCCGCCGCCAGGCTCGCCCAGGCTCTACGCATGACGCCTCATTTCCGGACTGGAGTAGTCGCCTACGCTAGTGCGCTTCCCCGGCGGAACCGAGCATCGAAGTGTCGTCACGCCGAGGAGGTCACCATGAGCGTCACCGTCAGCTTCGACACGAACACCGCCTCGAACGGTCGGCGCAGCCCGACGGTGTTCGAGGCCGGCGTGCCGACCCTCTCCTATGAGGACGCGCCCAGTGCATACGAAGCGCACCGGCGGATCGCCGAGGCACGAAGCGCGGGACCGATCGTGATGGGTGCTCACGGGCCCGAGTTGTTGAGCTACGAGACGGTCCGGGCAGCGCTGCGCGACCACCGCCTGTGCGTGCCGCCCGGCCTCGGGCTGGAGGCCCAGGGCATCACGTCCGGGCCGTTGTGGGATCGCGCCGTCAGCACTTTGCTCAGTGTCAACGGCGAAACCCACTCGCGGCTGCGGCGGCTGGTCTGCAAGGCCTTCACGCCGCGCTCGGTGGGCCGGCTCGAGACGACGATCACCGAGATCATCTCGGGGCTGGTCGATCCGCTGGTGGATGGCGGACGGTGCGAAGTGGTCGAGGACATCGCGCGCCCGTATCCGGTTCCGGTCATCGCCGAGCTGCTCGGCGCACCCAGCGAGGACTGGAAGTTGTTCTCCGAGTGGGCCGATGACTTCTTCAAGTTGTTCCAGTGGAACGCGGCCGAACACCAGCCCCTGATCCTGCAGGCCTGGGCGGAGCTCGACGACTACATCGACGGGATGGTCGCCGAACGCCGCACGTCGCTCACCGATGACCTGATCTCGGAGTTGATCCGGGCCGAGGACAACGGCGACCGGTTGAGCATCGAGGAACTGCGGATGCTGGCGGCGGGCATCCTGATGGCGGGCACCGACACCACGCGCAACCAACTCGCCGCGGCCGTCGACGTGCTGTGCGACCACCCCGATCAGTGGGAACTGCTCGCCGAGCGTCCCGAGCTCGCGATGAACGCCGTCGAAGAAGTGATGCGGTTCTATCCCGTGGTGTTCGGGGCGATGCGGATGACGATGGAGGACGTCTTCTACGACGGCGTGACCCTCCCTGCGGGCACGTTCGTGCTGGTGAACACGGCCAGCGCGAACCGGGATCCGGAGGCATACGACGACCCCGACCGCTTCGACATCACCCGGCAGGGCGCCCCGCCCATGCAGACCTTCGGGGCGGGCGCGCACTACTGCCTCGGCGCCAACCTGGCCCGTCGCGAGCTGGCCGAGGCGCTCGTCGTGATGGCCGGCCGCATGCGCAATCTGCGCCGCGCCGAGCCTGCGACGTGGAAGCCGTTGATCGGGATCACCGGCCCGGCGACGCTTTCCATCGAGTTCGACGCGCGCTGACGCGCGGGCCCGCCTCACCGCTGAGCACTCGCACAGCGTCGCGGGCTTAGACTGCGAGCGTGCGAGAGGTGCTCGACGAGTTGCTGACCGTGTGGCGGGACGGTGGCACCGCCGGTGTGGCCACCGTCGTGCGCACGATCCGCTCGGCGCCGCGCCAGCCCGGCGCAACCATGGTGGTCTGCCCCGACGGCTCGGTCGCGGGTTCGGTGTCCGGCGGCTGTGTCGAGGCAGCGGTCTACGAACTGGCCAACGACGTGGTCTCGTCGGGACGTCCCGAACTGCAGCGCTACGGCATCAGCGACGACGACGCGTTCGCCGTCGGCCTCACCTGCGGCGGCATCATCGACATCTTCACCGAGCCGATGTCGCAAGGCACGTTCCCGCAGCTGCAGTCCATCGCCGACGACATCGCCGCCCATCGGCCGATCGCGGTCGCCACCGTGATCGCCCACCCCGAAACCGACCGGGTGGGCCGCCGCATGGTGATCGGGCCGGATTCGACCGACGGCTCGCTGGGGTCGGCGCGCCTGGACGCCGCCGTCACCGACGACGCGCGCGGGTTACTCGCCGCCGGCCGCACGGGCGTGTTGTCCTACGGGCCCGACGGTCAGCGCCAGGAGACCGGCATGGAGGTGTTCGTCGCCAGCCACGCACCCCCGCCGCGGATGCTGATCTTCGGCGCGATCGACTTCGCCGGTGCGCTCGCCCAGCAGGGTGCGCTGCTCGGATACCGCGTCACCGTGTGCGACGCCCGCCCGGTGTTCGCCACGCCGGCCCGCTTCCCCGGCGCCGACGAGGTCGTCGTCGACTGGCCCGACCGCTACCTCAAAGAACAGGCCGAACAGGGCGCGATCGACGCCCGCACCGCGATCTGCGTGCTCACCCACGACCCCAAATTCGACGTCCCGGCGCTGCAGGTCGCGCTGCGCCTGCCCGAGGTCGGCTACATCGGCGTGATGGGATCGCGCCGCACCCACGACGACCGGATGGGTCGATTGCGCGAGGCCGGCCTGGCCGACGCCGAGCTCTCCCGGCTGGCCAGCCCGATCGGCCTCGATCTCGGGGCCCGCACCCCGGAGGAGACCGCGGTCTCGATCGCCGCGGAGATCATCGCCCGCAGGTGGGGCGGCGGGGGTCTACCGCTCAGCGACACCGACGGACGCATCCATCACGAACGATGAGACACCGCATATGGAAATGTCGTTCTCGAATGCGATAACGTCACTCTTTACACGGCGAAGAGAAGGGTGAACCGTGACTTCTGCTTCAGCGGAGAAGGTCGCGACCCGTTATGCAGGAACCCGGGTCGCACGCATCGAGGACAACCGGCTTCTCACCGGGCGCGGGACCTTCGTCGACGACGTCGTACGACCCGGAATGCTGCACGCCTGCTTCGTGCGGAGCCCGTTCGCCAGGGCCAGGATCAAGGGCATCGACGCGTCGGCGGCGCTGGCGATGCCCGGCGTGCACGCGGTGTTCACCGCCGACGACCTCAACCCCGACGTCAAAGAGGCCTGGCACGCGGTGGCCGGCAAGGACATCCCGGACACCCCGCGCCCGCCGCTGGCCGAAGGTGAGGTCAAGTTCGTCGGCGACCCGGTCGCGCTCGTCGTGGCCGACAGCCGCTACCTCGCCGAGGACGCCGTCGACGCCGTCGACGTCGACTACGAACCGCTGCCCGCTGTCGCCGACTTCACCAAGGCGATCGGCGGTGCGCAGGCCGGGATCCCCGTCGTGCACGAGGCCTACCCGGACAACGTCGCCGGGGGCATGGGCGGCGCGCCGCCGGACGAGGAGACCTTCGCCAACGCCGCCTGCGTCGCATCGGCGAACGTCTACCAGCAGATCTACGCGCCGGTGCC
The DNA here is from genome assembly GCF_001050015.1 of Mycolicibacterium malmesburyense. Next base: position 280 of record NZ_CVTB01000033.1, on the reverse strand, counting down.
GATCGAATGCCGCGGCATGGTCGTGGAGTGGACACCCGCGACCGATGAACTGACCCTGTGGGCGTCGACGCAGACGCCGCACGAGTTGCGCGCGTTCTGCGCCCGCCTGCTGGGCATCCCGGCGCACAACGTCCGGGTCATCATGCGCGACACCGGCGGCGGCTTCGGACAGAAGGTCGTGCCGATGCGCGAGGACATGTGCATCATGCTCGCGGCGCGCAAAGTGCCCGCCTCGCTGAAGTGGATCGAGGACCGCCGCGAGAACCTGATGTCGGCGGGG
>NZ_CVTB01000032.1 GCF_001050015.1 Mycolicibacterium malmesburyense | reverse complement strand
GTCTACGGCAGGGCCCGCCGCCGACCCAACTCAGTCGCGCAACGCCCGTCCGACCGTCGCCACCATCGCGTCGACCGCGAACTTCGGCTTGACGTTGACGGCCAGCGCCTCACGGCACTCCAACACGGCTTCGATGCAGCGCAGCAGCTTGTCCGGGGGCGCATGCGCGGCCAGGCGGGCGACCTCCTCCCCCATGTCCGGGTGGTTGTGCGAAACGGCCCCCGCGTTCGAGGCGACCAGCAGCGCGTCGCGGAAGTACGTGGCCAGGTCGATCAACGCCCGGTCGAGGGAATCGCGCGAGGCACGCGTCTTGCGCGACTTCTGGCGTCGCTCAAGGGCACTCAGCGCGCCCGCGGCGCCGCGCAGCGAACCGGCCGTACCCTTGCCGGTGCCGCCGGCGCCGAGCGCGGTGCGCAGTTCCTCGGTCTCGGCCTCATTACGCTCCACCGTCAGCGCCAGGGCCTCGTCCTCGGCGGTCCTGACCAACTCCTCGGCCGCGGCGTAGGCGCGTGACGGGGTCGCGGCGTCGCGCGCGAGGCCGAGCGCGCGCTTGCGGCGTTCCCGGGCCGCCTCGTCGGTGGCCAGCCGTCGGGCCCGGCCGACGTGGCCGCCGCTGACCGATGCGGCCCAGCGCGCATCGGCTTCCGGCAGTCCGTCGCTGTCCATCAGCACATCGGCGATCGCGTCGACCGTCGGCGTCACCAGCGCCACGTGCCGGCAGCGCGAGCGCAACGTGATCGCGATGTCCTCCGGATCCACCGACGGCGCGCACAGCAAGAACACCGTCGACGGGGGCGGTTCCTCGACCACCTTGAGCAAGGCGTTCGCCGCCCCCTCGGTCAGCCGGTCGGCGTCCTCGATCACCACGACCTGCCATCGCCCGGTGCCCGGCCGCCGCGATGCGATCTGCACGATCGTGCGCATCTCGTTGACACCGATCGACAGCCCCTCGGGGATGATCCGCCGTACGTCGGCGTGGGTGCCTGCCATCGTCGTCGTGCAGGCCCGGCACTCGCCGCACCCCGGTGTGCCGTCGGACGTGCACTGCAGCGCCGCGGCAAAGCACAGCGCGGCCACCGACCGGCCCGAACCCGGCGGGCCCGTGATCAGCCACGCATGTGTCATGGTCCCGATCGCCGCGCCACTGTGAGCCGCCTCACCGCGCGCGGCGCGTGCCGCCGCCACCAGCTCGGCCTCTACGGCCTGCTGGCCCACCAGCCGCGAGAAAACACCGCTCATCGGAGATAACAGTAATGCTGCGAACCGACACGTCCGTCTCACAGCACCCGTACCCGTCGCCGATGCCCGATACGGTTGACGCGTGGCCATGGACGAACGACCGATCGGGCGAATCAGCGCATTCGTCCGGTGGGCCGCGCGCACCCCGTGGCCGGTGTTCACGCTGGGCATGGTGCAGGCCGACATCATCGGGGCCCTACTGGTCCTGAGCTTCCTGCGCTTCGGCCTGCCGCCCGAGGACCGCATCCAGCTGCAGGATCTGCCCGCCTTCAACCTGGCGGTCTTCCTCGGCTTCCTGTTCGTGTCCTTCACCATCGCGGCGTACTGGAGCCTGCGGCTGCTGATCCCCGTCATGCGCTGGCAGCGCCGCGACATGCTGCTCGGCGACCGCGATCCCGCGGATACCGAGGTGGCCCGCACCCGCGCGCTGAAGATGCCGTTCTACCGGTCGGTGATCAACGTCGCGAACTGGTTCCTCGGCTCGGTGGTGTTCATCGTCGCGAGCTGGCCGGTGGCCAGTAAGTCCGCGCCGGTGGTGGCGGTCGCCACGGCCCTGGGTGCCACCGCCACCGCGATCATCGGTTACCTGCAGTCCGAGCGGGTGCTGCGCCCGGTCGCCGTGGCCGCGCTGCGCGGCGGCGTTCCGGAGAACTTCCGCGCGCCGGGGGTGATCGCGCGGCAGGTGATGACCTGGGTGCTGTCGACCGCGGTTCCGATCATCGCGATCGTCCTGGCGGTGGTGGCCAGCAAGTTCGAGATCCTCACCGCGCCCGCCGACCGGCTGACCACCCCGATCCTGATCCTGTCGATCTCCGCGCTGGTGGTGGGTCTGGCGGGCACCGTGCTGGTGGCGATGTCGATCGCCGACCCGCTGCGCCAGCTGCGCTGGGCGCTCGGCGAGGTCCAGCGGGGCAATTACAACGCCCACATGCAGATCTACGACGCCAGCGAGCTGGGCCTGCTGCAGGCCGGGTTCAACGACATGGTCCGCGACCTGGCCGAACGGCAGCGGCTGCGCGACCTGTTCGGCCGCTACGTCGGCGAGGACGTGGCCCGGCGCGCGCTGGAGCGCGGAACCGAGCTCGGCGGGCAGGAGCGCGACGTGGCCGTGCTGTTCGTCGACCTGGTGGGTTCGACGCAGCTGGCCGCGACCATCCCGGCCGCCGAGGTCGTCAACCTCTTGAACGACTTCTTCCGCGTCGTGGTCGACACGGTCAACCGGCACGGCGGTTTCGTCAACAAGTTCCAGGGCGACGCGGCGCTGGCCATCTTCGGCGCACCGATCGAACATCCCGACGCGTGCGGCGCGGCGCTGGCGGCGTCGCGCGAACTGCACGACGAGCTCATCGAGGTGCTGGGCCAGAGCGAGTTCGGCATCGGGGTGTCCGCCGGCCGGGCCATCGCCGGGCACATCGGGGCCCAGGCCCGCTTCGAGTACACCGTGATCGGCGATCCGGTCAACGAGGCGGCGCGCCTGACCGAGCTGGCCAAGCTGGAGGAGGGCCACGTGCTCGCCTCGGCGATCGCGGTCAGCGGCGCCCTCGACGCCGAGGCGCTGTGCTGGGACGTCGGCGAGATCGTCGAGCTGCGCGGCCGCGTCGCCCCCACGCAACTGGCCAGACCGCTGAACCTGGCCTCGACCGCTCGCGCCGAAAAGGCCGAACGGGTGGTCGCCTCCGAAGAATCGCGCTGATGCCGAGGGGTAGGCGCTAGCTCTTCTTGGCGGCCTTCTTCGCGGCGGCCTTCTTGGTGGTCTTCTTCGCCCCCGCCTTCTTGGTCCGCTTCACCGGGCCGCGCGCACGGCGGTCGGCGAGCAGTTCGGCGGCGCGTTCGTCGGTGATCGACAGGACGTCGTCGCCCTTGCGCAGGCTGGCGTTGGTCTCGCCGTCGGTGACGTACGGGCCGAACCGGCCGTCCTTGATCACCATCGGCTTACCGGTCGCCGGATCCTCACCGAGCTCGCGCAGCGGCGGGGCC
>NZ_CVTB01000031.1 GCF_001050015.1 Mycolicibacterium malmesburyense | reverse complement strand
GCCGCCAGCGCCTCGACGGGATGAGCGAGCTGCGCGGGCTGCTCGACCCCGCGACACGGGCGGCGTTGGAGGCGGTGCTGGCCATCGAAGCCGCGCCCGGCAAGAACAACCCCGACGGCAAGAACAACCCCGACGGTGAGGACGCCGGCCCCGACGGCGAGAACACCGGCCCGGACGGCGAGGGCACCGGTCGGGACGCTGCCCCGTCGGCGGAGGCGGTGTCCTCCGATAGCCGGTCGGTGGGCCAGCGCAACCACGACGCCCTGGGCGCGATGTGCCGCGCGCTGCTGGCATCAGGTGAACTGGGTTCGCACAACGGGATGCCGGCCACGCTGCTGATCACCACCACCCTGCAAGAACTGGAATCGGGCAGCGGGCATGCGGTGACCGGGGGTGGGTCGCTGCTGCCGATGAGCGAGGTCATCAAAGAAGCCTCGGCGGCGCATCCGTATCTGGCGATCTTCGACAAGGCCACCGAAAAACCGCTGTATCTGGGGCGGGGGCGGCGCCTGGCGTCTGAGGCGCAGCGGTTGGCGTTGTTCGCCAAGTATCGGGGCTGCACCCGCCCCGGGTGCACCGCCCCGGCCTATCAATGCCAGGTCCATCACGCCAACGGCGACTGGGCCGCCGGCGGGGGCAGCGACATCACCGACCTCACCCTGGCATGCGGCCCGGACAACCGGCGGGTCAAACCCGGCGGGTGGCGCACCGGCAACCGTCGCGATGGGCGCACCCAATGGCGACCCCCACCCCAACTGGACACCGGCCAAGCCCGCACCAACAACTACCATCACCCCAACCGCTACCTCGTACCCGACGACGACACCGACGACGACCCCGAGTGTCCCGACTGACGAAAACAACGACCGCACCGACTGACGTCGACGCCACGCCGCGCGCGTTTGACGAAGGCGCGGTCGGGTAGCCCGCCACCATGGCTGAAGGACGACCGCTCGCGCTTGTGACGGGCGCTTCGAGCGGAATCGGTTTCGAGTTGGCGAAGCTGTTCGCCGACGACGGATACGACCTCATCGTGGCCGCCGACGGCGACGGTATCCACGCCAGCGCAGACAAGCTTGCCGCCAGTGGGACCGAGGTCCGCGCGGTTCAGGTTGATCTCCGCAAAGAAGACGAAGTCGATCGGTTGTACAGCAGCGCCACCGAGAACGGTCGACGGCTGGATGTCGCCGCCCTGAACGCCAGCACCGGAGGCGGCGGCAACCGGTTCGTCGACCGCGGCCTCGAAGAGGACCTCAACGTCATCGACCTCAACGTCCGGGGGACGGTGCAACTGGCCAAGCTGATCCTGGCCGACATGGTGAGCGCCAACTCGGGCAAGATGCTGTTCACATCGTCGATCGTGGCGATGATGCCCGGCTCGTACCAGACCATCTACAACGCGTCCAAGTCGTTCGTGCAGTCGTTCGCCGAAGCGCTGCAGGATGAACTGCGCGACACCGACGTCACCGTCACCGCGCTGATGCCCGGCCCCACCGACACCAACTTCTTCCGGCGCGTGAACATGCTCGACACCCTCGTCGGGAAGATGCCGAAGGACGACGCCGGCAAGGTGGCCAAGCAGGGATATGACGCCCTGATGCAAGGGAAGAAGAAAATCGTTGCGTCATCGCCACTTTCGAAGGGAATGGGACTGGTGAGCCGGTTCCTGCCCGACTCGGTGAAGGCCGCATCCAACAGGCTGATCTCGAGGTGAGTGTGCCGGGCTATGCCGATGCTGTGGTGATCGGCGCCGGCCACAACGGATTGGTCGCCGCGGCGATGCTCGCCGACGCGGGCTGGGACGTGGTGGTTCTCGAAGCGCAGGATCAACCCGGCGGTGCGGTCAAGAGCGCCGAACTGTTTCCCGGCTACGTCAGCGATCTGTACAGCGCGTTCTATCCGCTGTCGGTCACTTCGCCGGCTCTCAAAGCGCTGCGCCTCGAGGAGCACGGGCTGCGCTGGTCGCACTCGCCGGCGGTGGTCGGCCATGCGAGCTCCGCCGATGACGACGACGCCCCGCTGATCTGGCGCGAACTGGACCGCACCGCAGAGGATCTCGAGCGTCGGACACCGGGTGACGGCAAGCGCTGGCGCGACTTGTTCGCCCAGTGGCAGCGCATCAAGGAACCGTTGTTGGAGACGCTGTTCTCGCCTTTCCCGCCGATGCGCGGAGCGGTGGGATTGCTGCGCGAGCTCGGCACCGCCGAAGCGTTGCGGCTCGCGCATCTGCTTCTTCTGCCCGCCGGGGTCATGGCCGAGAACCTGTTCGACGGTGACGCGGCGCGACTTCTGTTGCTGGGCAACGCGATGCACGCCGATGTCCCGATCGACGCGCCAGGCAGCGGCGTCATGGGATACATGCTCATCATGATGGCCCAGGACGGCGGCTTTCCGGTTCCGGTCGGCGGTGCCGGGCAACTGGCCGCGGCGCTCGTCAACCGCGCAACGTCGGCCGGCGCCCAAATCGAGTGCGGTCAGCGCGTCGACCGGATCGACGTCCGGGGCCGACGCGCGGTCTCCGTCCATACCGCCGGCGGGCAGACGGTGCGGGTGCGCCGGGCGGTCGTCGCCGACACCTCGGCGCCGCTGCTCTATCGGGAACTGCTGCCCGACGACGCACTTCCCAGTTCGGTGCTGCAGAGCCTCGACCGATTCGTCTGGGACACACCGGTGTTGAAGATCAACTACGCGCTCGACGCGCCGATCCCGTGGCGGTCCAAGAGCCTGAGCGACGCGGGAACGGTCCACCTCGGTGCCGACCACGATGGGCTGATTCGGTGGATGGCCGACCTCAACACCGGAACCGTGCCGCTGCACCCGTTCATGCTCTTCGGTCAGATGACGACCTCCGATCCGAGTCGCTCACCCGAGGGCACGGAAAGCGCCTGGGCTTACACGCATTTACCACGAGGCGTCGCCGACGATGCCTCCGCCGACCAACTGTCGGCGGCGGTGGACATGGTGTTGGAGAAGCATGCTCCCGGGTTCGGTGAGCACATCGTCGGCAAGTCGATACAGCGCCCGTCGGACCTGGAGGCCAGCGATGCGAACCTGCACGCCGGAGCGGTGAACGGCGGGACGTCACAGTTGTTCCAGCAGTTGATCTTCCGGCCCTTCCCGGGGTTCGGCGGTGCGGAGACACCGGTCGAGAACGTCTTCCTCGGCAGTGCCGGCGCGTCGCCGGGCGGGGGAGTGCACGGTGTCTGCGGCCGTAACGCGGCGCGCGCCGCCTTGGGTGCCGAGGGTCGGCTGGGATGGCCACGCCGACAGCTCAACCGCGCGATGCTGTCGCTGATGACGCGGTGAGCCGCTGGACGTCGAGGCGGCCCGCGACAAGAACCTGGTGAACGTCCCGGGTGCTAATAGCCGGGCGTGACGACGTTCTCCAGCTCCTGCAACTCGGGCGACTTGGGAGGCGCCGGATGCGGTGGGACCAGGTTGCCGGTTGATCCGGTGCATTCGGCGCCGCTGACGCCGGGTGGGCATGCGTTGTTGACCGGGGAGGCGGTGTTGGGGACGAGGTACGGCACGCACGTCCCGCTGTAGAGGTCGCTGTCCTCGCCGGGTGGGCAGGCCGCCAGCTGACCTGGCGCGGCGGGGGAGG
>NZ_CVTB01000030.1 GCF_001050015.1 Mycolicibacterium malmesburyense | reverse complement strand
ACGACCACCACCACCACGACCACGACCACCACCCCGCCGCCGACGACGAGCATCAGCACCGAGACCAGTACCGAAACGGTGACCGAGACGGTGACGGCGCCGCCGACGCCCTGATCAGTTTCGGCCCTGGCCTGATTGGCCGCTCAGCGGCCGTGGCCTGATCGGCCGCTCAGCGGCCCTGGCCTGATCGGCCGCTCAGCGGCCGAGCGCCGTGTACTCGGCGACCAACGCCTCGGCGCTGCGCACCGCCGCCCGGCACGCCCGCGTGGTGAACGGGTCGTTCAGCGGATGCTCGGCGCGCCTGCGCCAGCGCTGCGCCGCCGCGAACGCCGCGCGCGGCCCGTCGTACGGATTGTCCGGCTGCAACCCGAGCCGGCTGGCCGCGTCGGTACCCGAACCTCCGATGATCCGGCGCAGCGAGGCCATCTCATCTTCGTTCAAAGTCGTTGGCCGCGAACGTAACTGGCTCAGCAGCCGCAGCTCTTCGAAGGCATGCGTGTCGGCCAGCAGAGGATCGATGTCGGCGAGGATGTACGGCGTGGCGTAGAGCGGGTGGGTCTGCACGAGATGCCGCAGCGACAGCAACGCGGTGTGCGCCTTGAGCAGGTCCGACCGCTGCGCGAACTGCTGATCGATGACCTCCCGCAACGCCACCAGCCCGCTGCGCTCCAACAACTCGTCGGCCAGCGCGACCGAATCGCTGACCCCGGCCCGCAGCACCGCGATCGAGATCCGGATCCCGAACATGCCGAACCGGTCCAGCAGCGCGGCCCGGGTGGCGGCGTCGACGGGCAGCGCGCTGTCCTCGCGGACGAAGCGGTCCACCGACAGCATCGCCTTGGTCAGCTCGGCGGCGTCGACCCCGGCGAGTTTCTCCAGCGCGACGAACTCGCTCTGCCGCAATGTCCGTGCCGTCAACGCCAGCAGGCCGGACACCGGCACCACCGCCTGACACGTTCCGGTGCGCTCCATCTCGGCGGTGAACCGGGTTGCAACGTCCTTGGCCGACAACATCGCATCGATGCGTCCGGCTCCGATCTCGTCCGCACGAGAGGCCACGCCGATCACGCCCAACGCGCCGGCGGAGCCGCCGACCAGTTCGCCGATCTGCTTGAGCAGCGCGATGTCGGAGGCGTTCAGTGTCCGCAGCAGGAAGACGACCGCGTCGACGCGCGGCACCCCGTCCTCGGGCACGAGCAGGCGCAGGGTGCGCTCCGAGACGTCCCGGGACAGCGACGACGTGCCCGGGGTGTCGATGATCGTGGTGTCGATCAACTCGGCGGCAGGCCACTCCACCTCCAGGTCGACGATGTCCTCGGCGTCGAGGGTGGCGAAGTCGAACGTCAGCCCGCCCTCGCGGGGATCGCGGCCGATCGGCACGTTGGATCGCCTGCCGCCGCGATGATTAGCGGTCACCTTCGGCGTGGGTCCGTGACGGAACCACGTCACGATCCGGGTGGCCTCGGTGGCGTCGGTCGGCGCAATGTCCTCGCCCACAAGCGCATTCACCAATGTCGACTTACCCGCCTTGAGCGTGCCGGCCAGCGCGATCCGGATGGGCTGGTTGAGCCGGGCACCGATGCGCTCGAGTTCGTGGTGCACGTCGGGGCGCTGGTGATAGGCGGGATCGGCCTGGTAGGCCTGGATGGTTCCACCCAGGATCGCGCGCACCCGATCGCTCGTGCTCATCTCGCGCTACCCACCAATGCTCCTGGCTGCTCTCCCCGTTCGGCGATGACCAAGAGTCCAGCTTATGCACCGACGCCGCTATGTGGTCCCGACGGGTTCGGGCGCGGAGCCGGACGGCATCAGTTTGACCGCGTGCTCGATGACCTGATCGAGGATGTTGAGCTGGCGCTCGAGTTCCTTGATCCGGCCGTTGCGTTCGGCCTCCTGGACCTGCGCGGCGGCGATGGTCGCCTGCAACGACTCGTTGAGGGATCGGGTGGTCTGGTTGGCGATGCCGCGGTAGTGGTCGCGCAACTGCCGCTGGATCGCCTTGAGCCGGTCGCGCGATTCCTTGCCGACCGCGAACTGCGTGTCGTCGATGAAGCGGCGGGTGTTGGTCTTGGCCTCGTTGCGGACCCGCAGCATTCGGTTTTCCATGTTCTCCCGGTAGGCGGTGCGTCCCATCAGCAGGCCGGCGCCCAGCGAGATCGGGTTGAACATGCCCAGCCCCGCGAACGACGTCATCATGCCGAACATCAGCACCCCGCCGTAGGAGCCCTGCATGCCCATCGTCAGCTTGCGCCCCGCGCGGACCGGCTTGGCCTCCAGCTTGCCCAGCGACTTCATCTCTCCGAGGCTGGCGCCCATCCGGCTGGGGTCGAGTTGCGGCATGCTGACCGCGTCGAGCCCGGCCTCGACGAACGTGCGGGCGACCTCGGCGGCCAGCGCCTCGGCCCGTTGATAGGCCCACACGAAGTTGTCGCCGACGGCCGTGGCGACCGCGTTCTCCAGTTCCGCACCGATCTCGGCCCAGTGATGTGTCGGATCGCAGGAGTCGATGACCTTCTCGATGTGTTGGCTGATGATGCGGAACCGCCCGCGCAGGTCGTGGTCGACATCGGCGGTCAGATCGGCGATTCCGTCGTTGAGCACCTGCTGCCACAGTGCGGTTTGCTGCAACGCGTCCTGGGCTTCCTGCTTGCGCCGCTCGAGGTCCTCTTTGAGGCGGTCGCGCGTCTCGGGGTCGTTGAGCACGGCCAGCTCGGCCTTGACCTTGAGCGTCAGATGTTCGGCCGCCGAATGGATCTCGTCGACGACATGGTCGCGGATCCGGTCGTTCTGCCGCGCCAGCACCTGCTCGCTGAGGAACTTCACGATGGCCGGGAAGTTCGACTCCTCGTTGAGTTCCTTGTCGTTGAGCGCGATCGCGTGGCTGCGCAGCAGCGAGGAGGCCGGGATCATCGGCACGTTCAATCCGGCGCGCTGCAGGTGGGCCTTGTTGGCCTCGATGATCTGGCGCCAGTGCGGATAAAGGTCCGTCTTGGTCGCGATGATCGTTGCGACGGGGCAGATCTCGAACGCCTGCCGCATGAACGTCATCTCGGGTTCGGTGAACTCCTGGCTGGTGTCGCTGCACATCAGCAGCGCGTCGGCGTCGGGCAGCAGGCCCAGCGTCGCGGACAGATGCGGTTGGCCGTGGCCACCGACGCCCGGGGTGTCCACGAACGCGAGCCCGTTCCTGAGCAGCGGGCTGGCCGCGGTGACCTCCACCCGGATCACCTCGCGCCCCTGGGCCTGTGGCGCGCGGCGCAGATCGTTCCCGATGTCGGTCATCGGGATCTCGATCGCATCGGGTTCCTCACCCTCACCCCGTGACACGATGAGCTTCGCGGTGGCGGCCTCTCCGTACGTCACCACGGTCGGAAGCACCGTGCTCTCGTCGTCGCCGACCCGCGAAACCGGAACGTTGAGAAGCGAGTTTAGCAACTGGCTCTTGCCTTGTTTGAGCTGACCCGCGATCACCACCCGGATCTGCGGGTCGGTCACGCGCGCCTTGGCCTTGGCCAGCCGCTCGACCAGGTCACCGCGATCGTTGGCGGCGGCGATCCTGCTGGTGTGGTCGATCAGCTCGACGACGACCTTCGTTTGTTTGGCCGGTTGTGCGCTGTTGCCTTGCGTCATGAAGTCCTCGCGTCCGGGGTGGTCCGGTGACTCAACGGTAGACGTGCCGACTGGCGGGGATCG
>NZ_CVTB01000029.1 GCF_001050015.1 Mycolicibacterium malmesburyense | reverse complement strand
TACGTTCGAAACCCACACCCCGACGCTAACCCCACCCACCGACAACAAACCCCCAACTTGTGACCACTGAAACCAAAGAGACACAAGTGAATTGACGGCGGTGTACCGGCGCCGGGGTACCGCCCAGCCGACGCGACGAACCCGCACATTACGGTTACTCGAGCACCACGGTTACGCGAGCACCACGGTTACTCGAGCACCGGCCCTCGCCGGCGGCCACCAACGGGCGCCGACGTGGACGCGATACCGCTATCACGACAGAAGGAGAACGTCGGAGATGACGATCCTGGACCGCTTCCGACTCGACGACAAGGTCGTCGTCATCACCGGCGCATCATCCGGGCTGGGGGTGTCGTTCGCCGAGGCGGTTGCCCAGGCTGGCGCCGACGTCGTGCTGGCCGCCCGGCGCGTCGAAAAGCTGGAGGCCACAGCAGAACTCGTGCGAGCCGCCGGAAGGCGTGCGCTCAACGTCCAAACCGATGTCGCGGATCCCGAGCAGTGCACCGCACTCGTCGAGGCCGCGATGGGCGAGTTCGGCCGCGTCGACGTGCTGGTGAACAACGCCGGCGTCGGCACCGCCGTCCCCGCCACGCGGGAGACACCCGAGGAGTTCCGCAAGGTCGTCGACGTCAACCTCAACGGGTCCTACTGGGCCGCCCAAGCGTGCGGGCGGGTGATGCAACCCGGCAGTTCGATCATCAACATCTCCAGCGTCCTCGGATTGACCACCGCCGGACTCCCCCAGGCCGCCTATAGCGCCAGCAAGGCCGCGATCGTCGGCCTCACCCGCGACCTCGCACAACAGTGGGGCGGGCGCAAGGGAATTCGCGTCAACGCCCTGGCCCCGGGCTTCTTCAAGTCCGAGATGACCGACGAATACAAGCCGGGATATCTGGACCAGACCCTGGCCACCCGCGTCGTTTTCAACCGCGTGGGTGAGCCGCACGAGTTGTCGGCGGCGGTCGTGTGGCTCGCATCCGAGGCCGGCGGCTACGTCACCGGACAGACGATCGTCGTCGACGGCGGCGTGACCATCACGTAGGCACCCGACCGCCCTGCAACGCTTCGGTCACGAAATCCGAACGCGACCGTCGTCACCTCAACGAGGGTGATTCGATGGGGCGAGCCGCCGGAAGGTTCCTATGGGTTCGCTCGGATTACCAGCCTGGGTTGGTCTGCTGATCGCGGTCGCGATCACGGGGGTGCTGTGCGGTTTCGCCGCGTCGATTGTCGTGCGCCGCAACAAGCGACACACGCGGCTCATCTTCGTCGTCGGCGCGGTGTGCGGATTTTTGGCCGGCGCGACCGTCGTAGGCCGGCATGGCGCCGCTGTCGCACTCCGGCGCGCCGGCAGTCAGTGGCTGACCGCACTCGGCCTCGCGTCACGACCATCGCGACGTCGCCGACGCTAGGAGCGATATGCCGCAACCGATCTCGGTCGAGAACTTTTCCCACGTGTGCATCGGGGTGTCGGACATGAATACCGCCGTATCCTTCTACACCGACGTGCTGGGCCTGGACGTGGTCTTCGACGTCGACCTCGACGGTGGCGGGATGGACGCCGTCACCGGCGGCGCCGCGCAGAGCGGACGCATGGTCGGCGGTCTCATCGGCGGCGTGATGGTGGAGCTGCTGTACCTCGGCACCGTGCCGGACGGCCAGGCCGGGCCCCATCTGGGCTACACGAACATCTCGTTGCGCGTCGCCGATCTTGACGCGACGTTCGAGGCTCTCCAACGAGATCACCCCGATGTGCGGGCCACCCCTGCCGTCGAGATCGCCGGTGTCCGGATGCTCTTCATCTACGACCCGGACGGCACACCCATCGAGTTCATCGAGCTACCGGGAGAAGCGAAGTCGACGCTCGAGATGTGGCGGCCGGACCAAGACCGATAGCCGCGACGGCTCATGCGACCGCGGCGGTTCGCCGTTTCCGCTCCCACGGCCACGTCATGAGCGCCCACACGGCGACGATGATCGCGACCTCGACCACCAGATACAGCGGCCACGGCCCGAAAACATCGAGCAGCGACGCGGTGGGCGGCTTCCTGTTCAGGTAGCCGTAATTCGTGCCGACGATGGCGTTGAAGGTGAAGGTGGCCGCCGCCCAGATCAACGAAACCACGACCGCGAAGCGGTAACTGCGCCACCGCGGACGCATCCCCCGCCCCCACGTGAGGTAGACCGCCGCCCAGACCGCGAAGACATGGAGCACGAAGAACGTCAGGAACAGGTGATGCGGAAAGTCGGGCGCACCCTCTCGCGGTGTCCCGACGTCGGGCGTGATCAACGCCTGCGTGCTCAACAGCAGACACCAGTAGTACGTCAGCGCGAAGGCCCAATGCCGTTGTGACCACAGCGCATACGCGGCCGTGAGCTCGGCGATGTCACACAGTTGGATCGGTACGGAGGTCTGGATGTCGGGCCGGATGATCTTGTAGACCAGCGCCACCACGAACGCCGCGAGGATCATCACCGCGAAGACCCGTGAGAACATCCGCGCCTGCGCCTCGGTCTGTCGTCGTCCCACCCAGATCAGCAGCGCGACACCCACCGCGAAGATCGCGAGCACCACCAGGTGCGATGGCCCGTACGCCTCGAATTGCCGTTGCGCGGTATCCATCTCAACGAGGCCTGGGTTGTGCGGATGCGTCGTACAAGCCGAGCGCCCTGGCGGTCACCGTGGCGAGTTCTCCTTGCAGGTTGGAAAGCGGACGGCTGCCGCGGATATGGATGACGTTCGTCAGCAGGATCACATACGTATCCGAGGCCGGATCGATCCACATCGATGTCCCCGTGAACCCCGTGTGCCCGAAACTGCCGACGGGAAAGAGCAATCCGCGCGGTCTGGAATGACCCGTGTCGATGTCCCACCCGAGACCGCGGAGGTCCTGGCCTGCGATCGCCGGATAGTCCGGGGCGAGTAGCGGATTCGGGTTCGGCGTTTCGACGACGGCTTTCTCCAGTGCGTCGTTCGCGGCCTCGACCTGCCCCGGTGTGTGCCCGGGTTGCTGGGGCGTCGTCATCACCCGCAGCGTTTCCCGCGTCAACGGAAATGTGCTCGGGCGCCCGGCCAACCGGTCGAGCAGCGCTTGGGCGAAGACGCTGATGTCACGCGCCGTCGAGAAGACCCCGGCGTGTCCGGCCACGCCTCCCATGCGGCGTGCCGTCGGATCGTGCACCGTGCCACGCAGCGGGAAGTCGAGGTCGGGATTGCTGCCCGGCTGGGCCCTGCCTTCCTCGTCGAGCGCGGTGGGGGCGATCCGCGCCAGAACGTCCGTGTTCCAGGCGCCTTCGGGGCACGGAGTACGCGACTGCTTGGCAGACACCCACGCGATCGCGGCTCCCCTGAGCTGGTGGGGGCCGCACGCCTTGGCCGGAGGGAGGAAGCGAGTGTCGCCCATACCCAGGGGTTCGAAGAATTTCCGCGCAACGTAGACGTCCTCGGGTTCGCCGGTGACCTCCTCTATCAGCGACCCGAGAAGGATGAAATTGATGTCGGAGTAGCGGAACACCTCCCCCGGCGTCGACTGCAGCGGTGTCGCCAGCGCACGCCGGATTCCCTCCGCGCCGTCGGCGCCGGCCAGGCCCCATGGGTCCCGGAGGTCGATATCGCCCGCGATACCCGACGTGTGCGTGAGCAACATGCGGACCGTCACCCGCGCGCGCTGCGGGTCATGCGCGCTGTTGAAGGCAGGCAGATAGCTCTGCACCGGTTCGTCGAGGCCGACCTCGTCCTGCTCGTACAGCGCCATGACGGCGGTCGCCGTTGCCAGGGGCTTGGTCAACGACGCCACGTCGAAGATCGTGTCCTCGGTCATCGGCTCGGCCGGTGCCGGGACCCCGTCG
>NZ_CVTB01000028.1 GCF_001050015.1 Mycolicibacterium malmesburyense | reverse complement strand
GTGAGCCCGCCGACAACTTACGCAGGAGGCAGCGATGGCTCAGGAGCAGACCAAGCGCGGCGGTGGTGGCGGCGAGGACGACGACCTCACCGGTAGCACGGCCGGTGGGCAGGAGCGTCGCGAGAAGCTGGCCGAGGACACCGACGACCTGCTCGACGAGATCGACGACGTTCTCGAGGAAAACGCCGAGGACTTCGTGCGGGCATACGTACAGAAGGGTGGACAGTGACCTGGCCGCAACGCGATCAGCTGTCCTTCCCCTCACCTCTACCTGGAGCACCCTCTGTCCCCGTGGACCTCTCGTCCTTCTCTGAACTGTTGCGCCGTCAGGCGCCCGAACTTCTACCCGCCCACCGGGCCGGCGCCCAGTCGGGCGATCCCCATTCCGACTTCGTGCCGCACGGCACCACGATCGTCGCGTTGAAGTTTCCCGGTGGCGTGGTCATGGCCGGTGACCGCCGTGCCACCCAGGGCCATATGATCGCCAGCCGCGACGTGCAGAAGGTGTACATCACCGACGACTACACGGCGACCGGCATCGCCGGAACGGCCGCCATCGCCGTCGAGTTCGCCCGGCTCTACGCCGTCGAACTCGAGCACTACGAGAAGCTCGAAGGCGTCGCGCTGACCTTCCCCGGCAAGGTGAACCGGCTGGCCACCATGGTGCGCGGCAACCTCGGTGCGGCCCTGCAGGGCTTCATCGCGCTGCCGCTGCTGGCCGGCTACGACGTCGACGATCCCAACCCGCAGGCGGCGGGGCGCATCGTGTCCTTCGACGCGGCGGGCGGCTGGAACTTCGAGGAAGAGGGCTACCAGTCGGTGGGCTCGGGCTCGATCTTCGCCAAGTCGTCGATGAAGAAGCTGTATTCACAAGTGACCGACGGCGATTCGGCGCTGCGGGTGGCCATCGAGGCCCTCTACGACGCCGCCGACGACGATTCCGCCACCGGCGGTCCCGACCTGGTGCGCGGTATCTACCCGACCGCGGTGCTCATCGACGCCGAGGGCGCCGAGGAGGTCTCCGAGGAGCGCATCGCCGACTTCGCCCGTCAGGTCATCGAAAACCGTTCGCGCGCTGACACGTTCGGCCCGGACGCCGTCCACCGTTCGACTGATGCGCGGGGAGATACGTGAGCTTTCCCTATTTCATCTCGCCCGAACAGGCGATGCGCGAGCGTTCCGAGCTCGCCCGCAAAGGTATCGCCAGGGGACGCAGCGTCGTGGCGCTGGCGTACGCCGACGGCGTGCTGTTCGTCGCCGAGAACCCGTCGCGCTCCCTGCAGAAGGTGAGCGAGCTCTACGACAGGGTGGGCTTCGCCGCCGTCGGGCGGTTCAACGAGTTCGACAACCTGCGCCGCGGCGGCATCCAGTACGCCGACACGAGGGGTTACGCCTACGCCCGCCGCGACGTCACCGGCCGCCAGCTGGCCAACATCTACGCCCAGACCCTGGGCACGATCTTCACCGAACAGGCCAAGCCCTACGAGGTCGAGCTGTGCGTCGCCGAGGTCGCCCACTACGGGGAGACGAAACCGCCGGAGATGTACCGGATCACCTATGACGGGTCGATCGCCGACGAGCCGCACTTCGTGGTCATGGGTGGGACGACGGAACCGATCACGACCGCCCTCAACGACTCCTACACCGAGAACGCGAGCCTGCAGGACGCGATGAAGATCGCCGTCGACGCGCTGCACGCCGACGGCAACGGTGGCTCCGAGCAACGCGTGTTGGGGCCGTCGACGCTCGAGGTGGCGATCTTGGACGCGAACCGGCCGCGCCGGGCGTTCCGCCGCATCACCGGCTCCGCTCTGGAAGCGCTGCTGCCGGCGACGGAGACGGCGGCCGAGAAGTCCGACTCGGCCGGGGAGTAGTCAGCCGGCGGCCGGAGCGGGCCGAGCTCGGATGAGGATGAGTTCGGCGAACTGCTCGGGGCATTCCAGCGGCGTGAAATGGCCTGCGTCGTAAGCGAAGTGCAGGTGAACATCGGTGAAGTAGTGCCCGAGCCGGTCCGACCACTCGGTCGGGAACAGCGGATCGTGGTGCGGCCACACCACATCGGTGGGCACGTGGATCTTGATGGCCCGCTCCGGCGGCAGTTCGGTCAGCGACTGGGCGATCATCCCGGCGCCGGCGCGGTACCACGCGATCGACGCGGTGAACGCGCCCGGCAGCGCGTAGTCGGACACCAGCCGTTCCATGTCGTCCTCGGACACCGCGAAGTTCGGCCCCGACCAATGCGCCCAGAAATGCCGCAGATAGTCGCGGACCAGATCGGGATTGCCGTCGAGCAGTTGCCCGGCCAGCGGCAGCTGATGGAACGCCTGATACCAGAACTCGCTCTGCGCCTTTGCCGTCAGCACCCGGTCGCCGGCACCCGGTAGGGGCGGCGACAGCACAAGCGACCGGACCAGATCCGGCTGCATGCGGGCGACGCTCTGGGCCACCCGGCTGCCGACGTCGTATCCGGCGATTACCACCCCGGACAGGCCCAGCTCTTTGATCAGGCCGATGACGCTGCCGGCCTGAGCGGTGGCGCTGTAGAAGTGCCGGATCGCGACGGCGTGCTTGTCGGAGCCGCCGAACCCGCGTAGGTCCGGCACGATGACGTCGGCGGCGTCCCCGAGCAGCGGCACCACGCGGCGGTAGTCGTGGCGGTTACCCGGCCAGCCGTGCAGCAGAACCACAGGTGGGGCGCCCTTGGTGCCGGACCGGTCGTAGGCGAGCCGGAACCCGTCGACCGGGGAGCTGCGGGACCACACCGGCTTATTCTGGCCAGATGTCAACCCGGCTGTCGTGAGGTTGCGCGATCCCTGCCGATATCGCCGGTGATCACCCCCAGAATCGCCCGCCACGCGTCCGACGGGGTGTTGAGCACGTCCGAATGGGCGCCGGGCCCGGCCATCGGCCGCCCGTCGTCGTAGCGGCCGGCGGGCAGGGAGATCACACCGGGCATCTCGTCCGGGTCGGCGCCGTGCGGGCCGCCGGGGATGCCCTGCACGGCCGTGATGAAGTCGCCCGGCGGCGTCATGGAGAAGCGCAGGACGTGCGGGTTGCGGTTGTGCCAGTCGCCGGGATCGTCGACGCCGACGCCCGCGCCGGCGGCCGCCACGTACAACGTGCGGTCCGACGTCATGCCCAGGGCCTCCGCGGTGCCCACGATCGACCCGCCGTAGGAGTGGCCGATCACGGTGACCGGAATGCGGCGTCCGGTCGAGTCGACGCGGCGATCGACGTCCTCGGTGAAGGCGACCAACCGCGGCGCCATGCTCAGCGCGTAGCGGGGATCGGCGGCCGCCGCGAGGCCGCCGACGACGTTGTCGCCGCGGGGAAACGGGCCGCCGAGATAGGTGATGGTGGCGACGTCGCCGCGGGTCGCCGTGACGAATCGGCGTGCAGTCTGGGCGTTGGCCGCCGATCCGGTGACGGTCGTGTTCAGTCCGGGCACCAACACGGCCACGCTGGAGGCCGAGCCGACGTCGCCGTGCAGTTCGATCAGCGACGACCGGGCGGGATCGAACCCGAGGATCTGGCGGTCCAGGCGGCCCTGTTTGCCTGCTGGATCGTCGATCTCGCCGAGCAACTGTCGGTACACCGCGAGACGTTCGGGGTCGTGTTCGCGCAGCACGGCCTGAGCGACGTTGGTTCGGTTGGCCTCGACCCGCATCTCCCACGGCACGCCGTCGGTGTTGCCGACCTGGGCTGGGAACTCGTCGATGAGCCGCTGTCGCTGTTCGGGCGTCATCGCGGCGATCTGCGCGGCGATCCGGTCCTGGCTCGTGTTCGGCCACGCGGCGACTGCGTCGGCCTCGGCGGCGTGCTGACCGGCGGACGGCACCACGAACGCCTCGGTGAGGTCGGCCGCGGCATCGGCGTCCGCCGCGGCCAGGCGATCGAGCGCGTCACCGAGCCTGCGGGTCAACTCGGCGGCACGCACGGTGAGCATCTCGACGGCGACCGACGGCGCACCGCCGGACAGGGTGACCAGGAGCGACGACGGTGGCGCGTGCACCGCGACGGATTCGGCGTCGTCGACGGCGAAACCTTCCGATCGCGCGGTTTCGACCAGCCCCACGACGGCGGCGCGGGCCGCGTCGATCTGGGCGGCACCGTCGCGGGCGGCGGAAGCCGCCAGGACCAGGGCCCGCGCGAGCGTATCCGCCGTCGCGACAATGCTTTTCGCCTTGTCGCGGGCGGTTTCGGCGGCCGCACCGGTCCAGAAGCCGAATTCGCCCGCCAGGCTGTCGGCGTGCACCGACAGCACGCGGGCGTTGCGGTCCCAGCCGTCGGCGAGCCGGTGCAGCGCGGCGG
>NZ_CVTB01000027.1 GCF_001050015.1 Mycolicibacterium malmesburyense | reverse complement strand
CCCGCCAGTAGGACCGCCTTCATCCGGCTCGATTGGGTGCGGAATTGGATCCGGTGGACGAAGGTCGGGGACGGTCCGGCTTCGCCTCGGCGTAACTCGAGCCAGTTTCGACTATCGAAGCCATGTATCCGAAGACATCAGCAGGAATGTTGTTCGAGTACTTTTCCTTGAGGTGACGGAACAAGAGAAAGGATCCTAGTCTCTCCGAAAGAAATCCCACTGCCCGCACCTGGTATTCGTTGTAATTTTCAACCCGGCTGCGATACAGCGTGAGGAAAAGCCTGCTGACACGTTCGATCTTCGGCATCACTTCTAGCGTCCACGAACGCGGAAATATCCCTAACTCCGTCCCGCCGGGGATGAAGTGCTTAGCGCCCAAGAATTCTTTAGCCGACTTTGCATCCAACACGCCAACTTCGATTGCTAGGGACGTATAGTCTTTAATATCTCTGCGATGATGGCAGATCGTATAGTTTCCGATGATCGACTCTTTGAGATAGAGGGGATGCGCGACGAGAAATCCATGAGGAGGGATAAAAACTGACAATTTGTCCTCGGGATGGATATCCGCATAGTGCAATTCGCGCATAGTGGGATACACCGGCGATTCGTTCCCCTCGGGCGAGGGCAAAATTCGCTTCCTGTGAGAGCTGACCTCGATGTACTCGATATCGGCCGGCAGAAGTCGGATGGCTACTGGCACAACGTTCGATCCTGCGGCGCCGTATGCGACCGGTCGCGCCTCGTGCCAGAAGCTGTCAAGTTGCTTCACGTGGAATGGCGAGTCGGTCTGGAAGTCCCCCATCGCGATGCAGTCGTCATACCAACTGTCCGGCAACAATGGCTTTTCGTGCGTGATGCAGAATCGGTGAATCGATTTCATGTTATACGGGTATGAGTGGGCAGCCGCGGCTGTGATCGGTGAACAATCGAACTCCAGCGGGCGGTTGGCCGCACGTCCTGCCCCCCCCAACAGGGCCGCCACTGGGCGGCTACGCTTCGATTACTTGGCGTCAGCACCGACCACCGTCCCTTACCATAGTGCATACCCGAAGGATTGGGCGACTCAACGTGCGCCCAACGCTCTATTAATGCCGGGACGAATCCACGACATGACTCGATCGGCGAACCGGTTGGCCCGCAAAAAGAGTGCATAGCCGCGTGCATTCTACGTCAGCCCTCGTCGCCCGCAAACGCTGCCTTCAGGGGCGTGGCGCCTCACAGGGGTGTCCTCGTGCGCGACAACAGCTATCGACCGTCTTCGAACACTGGAATCTCGGTGGGAGACGCCACACGGGCACTGGAATTAGGGGGACCGATGTCGGCGCACGGTCAGCGATTAGTCGGTTGCGCGGCGTACGACGACAAGTGGTCCGCCGTCCGGTTCCTTTTTACCTGTGGCCACTTGGTAGTGGCCGTATATCAAATCGGCGAAAGCGCTGGGGATGCTGAAAACTGATAGTCCGTTGTAGAAAGCCCACGGATGAAAGCGAACGTTATCCACAAGATAGACGCCGTCCTCGGTCAAAGCGCTGGTGTACAGGTGTCGGAAGAGAGCTATCGTTTGAGCGCTCGTGGGGGTCCCGACATCAAGAATGACGTCAAACGGCCCATACTCTGATGCAAGCCCGCGCAGCAAAGATGTGGAGTCTTCGTCCACGCGCACGTAGATTTCTCCTGAATGGGCGATCTTCGCCAGCTTGAAGCTGACGTCGATAATGACAATGGTCGATTCCCGCGGAAGGCTTTTCTGCCAGGCTTCCAGCGCAGCTCCGTAAAAACGACCTATCTCCAATACGCGTGGAGATTCGCTCCGGTCTATCCTGCTGTGGCAAATCTCCAGGTAATGCGCGCGTCGACGGGCGAGCGCCCCGCGATCGCTTGATGCGCTTTCTACCGGAAGCCCGGTCTCTATACTGCTCCAATCGGTCGCCGTTGCACGTTCCGGACCCAATGCCCGCAACATCTTGCGTCGGGCGCGAAGCCGAGCTCGCCGAGCGATGGGCGAAAACGTCAAAGCAAAGGTGATTTTCACGATGTCAGTCTGCTGTTGTAGGGGTTCATCGGGACAAACGGTGTCGTGGAGGCTGAGGGGCGTTACTCGACAGATTCGTTTTGCCATTACTACAGCGTCGACACGTCGATTGGGTCCAACCTCTATCCCAGGCCAAGGCCCTGATTGCACGCTGCGCGGTCGGCATTCTGGCCGGCACGCAGGCGCCTCCACCAATCGGACAATTGCTACACCACCCTGCCAGACAGTTCGAAGTCGGACAACGTGAGTTCAGCGAGCTCCTGTAGTGCCGGCTTTGTGTTCTCTTTACCTGGTTGATATCCGACGACACTGATGCCGATTTTGCCGACGATGCGAAATGATTGAAGCGTCAGGTGCCCGCCCGTTCGCTCGAGCCACCCCCTTGTGACGCCCTGCCTGGTCACCCGGGCGGTTACTGGTTCTGCATCGGTGCCATCGATACGACACAACTCGGGACCGAAGTGGCCGAGATCGGAGCAGAATACAGGGAGATCTGGGTCAGCGAACGCTGCCTCGGACAAGCGTTTAAGCGCACGCTTCGGCATGAACGGGGTCAACCAGAAGAACTGCAGTGACTCGTCTGGTGTTTCGCGGAGCATCGCGAGCGCGTCCTTGATGGCGGCACGGAGATCTCGCAGATCCGTTGTGACGCGTGTGGGGTCAGTGCTGACGCGTGCGAAGGAGACTGCGATTGCTCGGGTGTCGTCTGCCGCGCGTTCGCTGATCGGGAGTTGTAACGTGACGGCGCCATCGGTGGCGCGTCGCCGTCCCAACCGCTCCGCGAGTTTCGTGGCGAACCCGGCCACCAGTGTCCTGGTCGTGCCGCCGAGAAGTTCTGCTCGGGCATCCCAGTCATTCAGGTCTACGTAAATCGTGACACTGGGTACGACTAGCACTTCATCGAGAGAGCCGCTATCGACGGGGGCAGGTCTCGATTCGGGTGAAGTGACGAGATTGTTCCGACGAAGACGTGCGGTTCTCACCGTCGCGGCAACCGCACGGCGGACCTCAGGGGCGTCACGTGCTCGCTGTCGCAAGTCTTGCACTATTGCCTCTCGTCGAGTTCGCGATCGAGGTGGCGGATAGTTCAAGTTTCGCCTGTTGCCTGCAACGGCATCGGCTATCGTGCCGGCCATTCCGAGCCCGTCGACGAGGTAGTGCGAGGCCACTAAACTGACTGCCGTCGAACCATCGGTCAACGGGACGATACTGAGATGCCAACCGGGGCCTAACTCGGAATTCGTTGGTATCTGTGAGCGTTCGTCAGCCCACTCAATGAGTTCGGCTCGTGTCCGACGTTCGTCGATCTCGATATCGTGAGGCGTTTGATCCAGAACCCAGCGATCCCGGGCGAACGGGAGGGGCGATCGCTCGATACGTCGGCCTAGTAGGCCGGAGCGAAGATTATCACGGAACCGTCTCAGACGGTCGAAGTCTATTGCGTGCTCGTACAGCCAGACACATTGCACAACTTCTTCCTGGCCTGTGGCGCGGCGTCCGGCGAACCAACCTTGGTCTATGAAAGCAAGCGAATTATCCGGCGGCGCATCAACGTTGGATTCGCATCTGCGGGCTCTGCCCAGGCGTCGCCTCGAAGCTGGCATGAATCACCTTTCCGCGTCGATGTTCGAATTAAACCTGGGACTCTTAAGCGTGCTGACAACTCTTAAGCGTGCTGACAATAGGGGGGCGACGCGATGGCGGGCTGGGGTGGCCCTCCGTGAACCCGGACGGGACCGCGAAGAGCAGATTCACGAAGGTATCATCTCCCTTTGTTGTCTAGCGGATGCGGGTCTCCCCGAACGTTGATCGCAGCGCCGGCCAGTTGACCTAGTGGCGACTGCCTGGTTCGGCCATGACGTTGCAGTCGGTGCTCCCCTCCTGGCCTTAAATCCCGCGTCTTCCCCACGGACCAAAGATTCCCGAGGGAAGATCAGGCGAATCCTATTCCGTTGACCACGACTGAGATACCAACTATGGCGACGAACGCGACAACGAGATGCTGGCGGTGGAGCCACGCCCAGTCATGCAGTCGCTGCAGAACCGCGTGGGTTCTGACTGGGATGGCGAGGTAACTGATGAGGATGATCTCGACAGCCGCGAGAAGGACGATCACAAAAACGACCGCTGCGGTGATTTGCACGCCTAGTGTGGCTCCGGAGGCGACGATCATCGCGAGGACGAGTACAACCCACTCAATTGATAGTATGTATCCGAAGCCGAGGAACCAACCAATCCACGGCGCCCCGGTTTGCCATGCATTGTGGACTCTGCCAAGGAGTCGACGGAATGGCGATCCTCCGGTTGCTGCGGCGTCCTGCGCTTTCTGAAGGAGCCTAGTAACAGAAGGAGGAGTAATCGCGTCTGATGCTGGTGAGGCGGTACCGTCTCCCGCCGCCTGGAGGACTTGTCGACGTGCTCTGAACCGCCATGCCAACACCATAGCGATGACGAGCAAGAAAACCCCCACCCCGATCTGGACATACCGGATCGTGGAACTTCCGTCGGCGGTGCCTATGAAAGATTGGAACATCGACGTGCTGTGAAGCAGCACAAGGGGAATCACGAGGTAAGGGAGCGTGATCATCACCGAACCCACCCAATACGCGAATAGATTCGACACCGGTCGCGGCCGCGAAATAATGAGAAGAATGGCTGCAAGACGCCACGGATCAAACGTCCCCAGAAGGGCCAGCGCCAGGATCGAACTCCACATGGCGAAAACACTACTATGGGACGTCGTTGGGGCCTCTGCCAGCAAACTCGATGGGCGAGTATGGCAGGGTGTTGTCCGACAGGTCCGTTTCACCGCTGCTGCGGCAATCACTCACTCGCTGAGATGCCATTCCTGGCGTTGTAACGCCGCGATTCCGGAGGAGCCCCGGGAACCGGTGGTGAGCAGGAACATTCGGGGCAACTGCTGGCGGGTAGAGCGTCGCGCACCGCAG
>NZ_CVTB01000026.1 GCF_001050015.1 Mycolicibacterium malmesburyense | reverse complement strand
CCTCGCGCCCGCCATTCGGCGAGGTGCGGGCGCTCGGTGCCGAGCGTGGTGTCGTCGCCATGGCCCGGATAGACCACTGTCGAATCGCGGTACACGTCGAAGACGCGGCGCGTGACGTCGCCCAGCAACTGGTCGAAAGCGCCGTCCTCCCACGTCTTGCCGACACCGCCCGGGAACAGGCAGTCGCCGGTGAACAGGTGGGTCGACTCATCGGCCCCGTCGAGTGCGAGCGCCACCGAACCGGGGGTGTGGCCCTGCAGATGGATGACGTCGAAGGACAGCTCGCCGATGTCGACTGTGTCGCCGTGGGCGAGGATCCGATCGGGTCGGACCGGCAGCGGTTCGGCGTCGAGTTGGTGCGCGGCCGTGGGCGCCCCAGTGACCTTGGCCACTTCTTCCAGCGCCTGCCAGTGGTCGAAGTGCTGGTGGCTCGTGACGATCAGCGACAGTTTCGGGGCGTCCTTCTCGATCAGCTCGAGAAGGACCGGAGCATCGTTGGCGGCGTCGATCAGCAGTGTTTCGCCGGTTCGGGAACAGGTGACCAGGTAGGCGTTGTTGTCCATCGGGCCGACCGAGACTTTGACGATCGATGCGCCTGGGAGCGTGCGCCGGGCCGCGGTTCCCGGCTCGACGTGGCCGGTGTAGTTGTCGTCGACGACGGTCATGTCCTCACCGTAACCGCCTTGTCTGGGGCTTGTCGGTGGGTCCACATAGAGTGGTTTTGAACTATGTCTTCGGGAGGAACCGGGTGGCTGACCGCCTTGTCGTCAAGGGTGCACGCGAGCACAACCTGCGAAGTGTCGATCTTGATTTACCACGCGAGGCGCTGATCGTCTTCACCGGGCTGTCGGGTTCGGGGAAGTCGTCGCTGGCGTTCGACACGATCTTCGCCGAGGGCCAGCGCCGCTACGTCGAGTCGCTGTCGGCCTATGCCCGTCAGTTCCTCGGCCAGATGGACAAACCCGACGTCGACTTCATCGAGGGCCTGTCGCCGGCGGTGTCCATCGACCAGAAGTCGACCAACCGCAACCCCCGCTCGACGGTCGGCACCATCACCGAGGTCTACGACTACCTGCGCCTGCTGTACGCCCGCGCGGGCACGCCGCACTGCCCGGTCTGCGGTGAGCGCATCGCGCGCCAGACCCCCCAGCAGATCGTCGACCAGGTGCTGGCCATGGACGAGGGGCTGCGGTTCCAGGTGCTGGCACCGGTGGTGCGCACGCGCAAGGGCGAGTTCGTCGACCTGTTCGACAAGCTGAACACCCAGGGCTACAGCCGCGTGCGCGTCGACGGCGTGGTGTATCCGCTCACCGATCCGCCCAAGCTCAAGAAGCAGGAGAAGCACGACATCGAGGTGGTCGTCGACCGCCTGACGGTCAAGGCCAGCGCCAAGCAGCGGCTGACCGACTCGATCGAAACGGCGCTCAACCTCGCCGACGGCATCGTGGTGCTCGAATTCGTCGACCGCGAAGACGACCACCCTCACCGCGAACAACGGTTCTCCGAGAAGCTGGCCTGCCCCAACGGGCACCCGCTGGCCGTCGACGACCTCGAGCCGCGGTCGTTCTCGTTCAATTCGCCCTACGGTGCGTGCCCGGAGTGTCTCGGCTTGGGCATTCGCAAGGAGGTCGACCCCGAACTGGTGGTGCCGGATCCCGACCTGACCCTGGCCGAGGGCGCGATCGCCCCGTGGTCGATGGGGCAGACGGCGGAGTACTTCACCAGGATGCTGGCGGGCCTCGGCGCCGCCCTCGGCTTCGACGTGAACACCCCGTGGAAGAAGCTGCCCGCCAAGGCCCGCAAGGCGATCCTCGAGGGCTGCGACGAGCAGGTGCACGTGCGGTACAAGAACCGCTACGGCCGAACCCGTTCGTACTACGCCGATTTCGAGGGCGTGATGGCGTTCCTGCAACGCCGCATGGAGCAGACGGACTCCGAGCAGATGAAGGAGCGCTACGAGGGCTTCATGCGCGACGTGCCCTGCCCGGAGTGTGAGGGCACGCGGCTCAAGCCCGAGATCCTCGCGGTGACGATGTCGGCGGGGGAGTTCGGCGCGAAGTCCATCGCCGAGGTCTCGGAGCTGTCGATCGCGGAGTGCGCCGAGTTCCTCAACGCGCTGACCCTGGGGGCGCGCGAGCAGGCCATCGCGGGGCAGGTGCTCAAGGAGATCCAGTCGCGGCTGGGCTTCCTGCTCGACGTCGGCCTCGATTACCTCTCCCTGTCCCGGGCCGCCGCCACGCTGTCCGGCGGTGAGGCGCAACGCATTCGGTTGGCCACGCAGATCGGGTCGGGTCTCGTCGGTGTGCTCTACGTGCTCGACGAACCGTCGATCGGCCTGCACCAGCGGGACAATCGCCGGTTGATCGACACCCTGGTCCGGCTGCGCGATCTGGGCAACACGTTGATCGTCGTCGAGCACGACCTCGACACCATCGCGCATGCCGACTGGGTGGTCGACATCGGTCCCGCGGCGGGCGAGCACGGCGGTCAGATCGTGCACAGCGGTCCCTACGACGAGCTGCTGAAGAACCCGGAATCGCTTACCGGTGCGTATCTTTCGGGCAAGGAAGAGATCGAGGTTCCCGCGATCCGGCGCCCGGTCGACAAGAAGCGGCTGCTGACGGTCGTCGGCGCCCGCGAGCACAACCTGCGCGAGATCGACGTGTCGTTCCCGCTGGGCGTGCTGACCTCGGTCACAGGGGTGTCGGGTTCGGGGAAGTCGACGTTGGTCAACGACATCCTGGCCTCGGTGCTGGCGAACAAGCTCAACGGTGCACGGCAGGTGCCCGGTAGGCACACGCGGGTGACGGGTCTGGACAAGCTCGACAAGCTGGTTCGTGTCGACCAGTCGCCGATCGGGCGCACACCGCGCTCCAATCCCGCCACCTACACCGGCGTCTTCGACAAGATCCGCACGCTGTTCGCGGCCACCACCGAGGCGAAGGTGCGTGGCTACCAACCGGGTCGGTTCTCGTTCAACGTCAAGGGCGGTCGCTGCGAGGCGTGTTCCGGCGACGGCACCATCAAGATCGAGATGAACTTCCTGCCCGACGTGTACGTGCCGTGCGAGGTGTGCCAGGGCGCCCGGTACAACCGGGAGACACTCGAGGTGCACTACAAGGGCAAGACCATCGCCGAGGTGCTCGACATGTCGATCGAGGAGGCCGCCGAGTTCTTCGCGCCCATCACCTCGATCCACCGGTACCTCAAGACGCTCGTCGACGTGGGCCTGGGTTACGTGCGGCTGGGTCAGCCGGCGCCGACGCTGTCCGGCGGCGAGGCGCAGCGCGTCAAGCTGGCCTCCGAACTGCAGAAGCGGTCCACGGGCCGCACGGTGTACATCCTCGACGAGCCGACCACCGGCCTGCACTTCGATGACATCCGCAAGCTGCTCAAGGTGATCAACGGCCTTGTCGACAAGGGCAATACGGTGATCGTCATCGAGCACAACCTCGACGTGATCAAGACATCGGACTGGATCATCGACATGGGTCCCGAGGGCGGAGCGGGCGGCGGCACGCTCGTTGCGTCCGGGTCTCCCGAGGACGTGGCGGCCAACACGGACAGCTACACCGGCCACTTCCTCGCCGAGTGTCTGGGCGTTGAACGGCCGAAACCCAAGGCGCGCAACGGCAAACGCAGCAAGGTCAGCGCTTAGAGAGCGGCGACGGAAATCGGGGGCTGATCCGTACACCGTCGAGCCATTCGGTCAGCTCGTCGGCGCGCGTCTGTAGTCGCGCCCGCGCCGAGCGGTCCAGGTCTTCGAGAAGCCGCAGCTCGACCCGGCCGGCGTCGTCCTGGCCCCACGCTCCGACGATCCTGCCGTCGCACCAAGCGGTCGGCCCGCCGTTGCCGTTCCTGTCGAAGATCTGCTCGCGGTGTGGGCCGAGATACCAGTCGCGGTCGAACCAGCCCATCGTCGTGACGTCGAGACCGGGCAGCAAAGCGCACCATGGTTCGGGTTCGGGTGCGACGTCGAGGTCTTCGGGTAGGGCGAATCCCGGTGTGCCGTCGAGATCGACCTCGACGGCGCCGATGTCCGTCAGGGCCTGCCGCGCCCAGGTCAACGTGTTGCCGAACCACCACTTGACATCGGTGACGGTGGCCGGGCCGAATGCGGCCAGCCATCGGCGAACGAGCGCCGCGCGGGCCGTCGCGGGGTCGACCGCCTCCACGGGCCCGATCCAGTCGCCGGCGGCGGCCCAGCGGGGCCGCGATGTCGTCCAGCTCCCGTCGTTCGGCCCGCGCACGATGTCACCGCGCACCGACAACACGGTCAGAATGCGAGGAGCCAGCGGGGTTTCGCCGCCCCACCGTTTACCCGGCGCGGGATCCCAGGTGCCCGCCAACTCGGGCAGGGCCGCCCGCAGGTCTTTCGCGCTCGTCGGGCCGTGCTCGGCCAGATACCGCAGCACCGCCGCGCCTGCCACGTCGAGCCAGGCGTCCCCGTCGGCGCAGAGACCCGCCTTCTGCGCATCGGCGATGAGCCTGCGACGTTCGTTGTCGGCGACCCGGTCGCTGGCCGCGGCCTGAATCGGCGGCAGGTCGTCGACGCGCACCGTCCACAGCGTCCGTCGCATCGCCAGATGCTTGACCAGCGTGCGCCGCTCGTAGAGTTCGGCGTCCAGATCGGCGGCGGCGAATCCCGGCAGCCGCGCCCACAGCGACAGGTAGGGGGTGGCGGGGTCGGTGGTGTGCAGGCCGATCACTCCGTCGACGGCGGCGCCGACGGAGTCGGCAGACGCACACAGGAAGTGGCGACGGGCCAACCGTGCCCGCCGCTCGTCGACCGTGAACGTGCGCATCGCCTGCGAACCGTACCGTCGAGCGCCGACAAAGTTTGGGATCGGTAGCGCCCGGCGCGGCTTTGACTTGCCTGCATGACGGGCGCCATCGGGGCGACGTCCCAACGAAGGGAAGATCGATGAATCGCGTTGTTGTGGGTCTGATCGGACTGGCTGCCGGCGCCACCGTGCTGGTGGGTTGTTCGGACGACAAGGGCAGCGCCCCCGCGGCCAGCGCCGCGGGCGTGAGCACCGGCGGCAGCACGGAGGTGAAGGTCGACGGCAAGGACCTCGAAGGCCTGGACCTCAACACGGTCACGTGCGTCAAGCAGGGCGGCAAGATCAACGTCGCCAGCGGCGCGATCGGCGGGCAGCAGGGACTGGGCATCGTGATGACCGACGGGGCCACGCCGACGGTGGAGTCGCTGGGCATGGTCGTCGACGGCAATGCCCTGGCGGTCACCAACACCATGGGCGCCCAGGTCGGCAAGGCCGAGGTGAAGGTCGACGGCGACAAGTACACCATCACCGGTGAAGCGACGGGCGCCGACATCTCGAACCCGATGGCAGGGTCGATCACCAGGCCGTTCACCGTCACGGTGAACTGCAGTTGAGCGATCCACCTCCCGAAGCGGCGGGC
>NZ_CVTB01000025.1 GCF_001050015.1 Mycolicibacterium malmesburyense | reverse complement strand
CGCAAAAAGAGAGATGAGATTGAGGCTGGGAAAAGTTACTGTAGCCGACGTTTTGGCGGCGCAACCTGTGACGACAAATCTGCTCAAATTTATGCGCGCTTCGATAAAAATGATTGGCGTATCCAACCTGCAGAGTTTTATCGCTTCCATGACGCAGAAGTTAACACTTTCGGATATTTCTGATGAGTCGAAAAATTATCTTGATAAAGCAGGAATTACTACTGCTTGTTTACGAATTAAATCGAAGTGGACTGCTGGCGGAAAATGAGAAAATTCGACCTATCCTTGCGCAGCTCGAGAAGCTCTTACTTTGCGACCTTTCGCCATCAACTAACGATTCTGTCAAAAACTGACGCGTTGGATGAGGAGAAGTGGCTTAATATGCTTGGCACGTTCGTCAAGGACTGGTTTAGATATGAGTCACATTTTGTTCATGGTAGAGATTCTCTTGTTGACATTTTAAAAGAGCGTGGATTACTATCTGAGTCCGATGCTGTTCAACCACTAATAGGTAAGAAATCATGAGTCAAGTTACTGAACAATCCGTACGTTTCCAGACCGCTTTGGCCTCTATTAAGCTCATTCAGGCTTCTGCCGTTTTGGATTTAACCGAAGATGATTTCGATTTTCTGACGAGTAACAAAGTTTGGATTGCTACTGACCGCTCTCGTGCTCGTCGCTGCGTTGAGGCTTGCGTTTATGGTACGCTGGACTTTGTAGGATACCCTCGCTTTCCTGCTCCTGTTGAGTTTATTGCTGCCGTCATTGCTTATTATGTTCATCCCGTCAACATTCAAACGGCCTGTCTCATCATGGAAGGCGCTGAATTTACGGAAAACATTATTAATGGCGTCGAGCGTCCGGTTAAAGCCGCTGAATTGTTCGCGTTTACCTTGCGTGTACGCGCAGGAAACACTGACGTTCTTACTGACGCAGAAGAAAACGTGCGTCAAAAATTACGTGCAGAAGGAGTGATGTAATGTCTAAAGGTAAAAAACGTTCTGGCGCTCGCCCTGGTCGTCCGCAGCCGTTGCGAGGTACTAAAGGCAAGCGTAAAGGCGCTCGTCTTTGGTATGTAGGTGGTCAACAATTTTAATTGCAGGGGCTTCGGCCCCTTACTTGAGGATAAATTATGTCTAATATTCAAACTGGCGCCGAGCGTATGCCGCATGACCTTTCCCATCTTGGCTTCCTTGCTGGTCAGATTGGTCGTCTTATTACCATTTCAACTACTCCGGTTATCGCTGGCGACTCCTTCGAGATGGACGCCGTTGGCGCTCTCCGTCTTTCTCCATTGCGTCGTGGCCTTGCTATTGACTCTACTGTAGACATTTTTACTTTTTATGTCCCTCATCGTCACGTTTATGGTGAACAGTGGATTAAGTTCATGAAGGATGGTGTTAATGCCACTCCTCTCCCGACTGTTAACACTACTGGTTATATTGACCATGCCGCTTTTCTTGGCACGATTAACCCTGATACCAATAAAATCCCTAAGCATTTGTTTCAGGGTTATTTGAATATCTATAACAACTATTTTAAAGCGCCGTGGATGCCTGACCGTACCGAGGCTAACCCTAATGAGCTTAATCAAGATGATGCTCGTTATGGTTTCCGTTGCTGCCATCTCAAAAACATTTGGACTGCTCCGCTTCCTCCTGAGACTGAGCTTTCTCGCCAAATGACGACTTCTACCACATCTATTGACATTATGGGTCTGCAAGCTGCTTATGCTAATTTGCATACTGACCAAGAACGTGATTACTTCATGCAGCGTTACCATGATGTTATTTCTTCATTTGGAGGTAAAACCTCTTATGACGCTGACAACCGTCCTTTACTTGTCATGCGCTCTAATCTCTGGGCATCTGGCTATGATGTTGATGGAACTGACCAAACGTCGTTAGGCCAGTTTTCTGGTCGTGTTCAACAGACCTATAAACATTCTGTGCCGCGTTTCTTTGTTCCTGAGCATGGCACTATGTTTACTCTTGCGCTTGTTCGTTTTCCGCCTACTGCGACTAAAGAGATTCAGTACCTTAACGCTAAAGGTGCTTTGACTTATACCGATATTGCTGGCGACCCTGTTTTGTATGGCAACTTGCCGCCGCGTGAAATTTCTATGAAGGATGTTTTCCGTTCTGGTGATTCGTCTAAGAAGTTTAAGATTGCTGAGGGTCAGTGGTATCGTTATGCGCCTTCGTATGTTTCTCCTGCTTATCACCTTCTTGAAGGCTTCCCATTCATTCAGGAACCGCCTTCTGGTGATTTGCAAGAACGCGTACTTATTCGCCACCATGATTATGACCAGTGTTTCCAGTCCGTTCAGTTGTTGCAGTGGAATAGTCAGGTTAAATTTAATGTGACCGTTTATCGCAATCTGCCGACCACTCGCGATTCAATCATGACTTCGTGATAAAAGATTGAGTGTGAGGTTATAACGCCGAAGCGGTAAAAATTTTAATTTTTGCCGCTGAGGGGTTGACCAAGCGAAGCGCGGTAGGTTTTCTGCTTAGGAGTTTAATCATGTTTCAGACTTTTATTTCTCGCCATAATTCAAACTTTTTTTCTGATAAGCTGGTTCTCACTTCTGTTACTCCAGCTTCTTCGGCACCTGTTTTACAGACACCTAAAGCTACATCGTCAACGTTATATTTTGATAGTTTGACGGTTAATGCTGGTAATGGTGGTTTTCTTCATTGCATTCAGATGGATACATCTGTCAACGCCGCTAATCAGGTTGTTTCTGTTGGTGCTGATATTGCTTTTGATGCCGACCCTAAATTTTTTGCCTGTTTGGTTCGCTTTGAGTCTTCTTCGGTTCCGACTACCCTCCCGACTGCCTATGATGTTTATCCTTTGGATGGTCGCCATGATGGTGGTTATTATACCGTCAAGGACTGTGTGACTATTGACGTCCTTCCCCGTACGCCGGGCAATAATGTTTATGTTGGTTTCATGGTTTGGTCTAACTTTACCGCTACTAAATGCCGCGGATTGGTTTCGCTGAATCAGGTTATTAAAGAGATTATTTGTCTCCAGCCACTTAAGTGAGGTGATTTATGTTTGGTGCTATTGCTGGCGGTATTGCTTCTGCTCTTGCTGGTGGCGCCATGTCTAAATTGTTTGGAGGCGGTCAAAAAGCCGCCTCCGGTGGCATTCAAGGTGATGTGCTTGCTACCGATAACAATACTGTAGGCATGGGTGATGCTGGTATTAAATCTGCCATTCAAGGCTCTAATGTTCCTAACCCTGATGAGGCCGTCCCTAGTTTTGTTTCTGGTGCTATGGCTAAAGCTGGTAAAGGACTTCTTGAAGGTACGTTGCAGGCTGGCACTTCTGCCGTTTCTGATAAGTTGCTTGATTTGGTTGGACTTGGTGGCAAGTCTGCCGCTGATAAAGGAAAGGATACTCGTGATTATCTTGCTGCTGCATTTCCTGAGCTTAATGCTTGGGAGCGTGCTGGTGCTGATGCTTCCTCTGCTGGTATGGTTGACGCCGGATTTGAGAATCAAAAAGAGCTTACTAAAATGCAACTGGACAATCAGAAAGAGATTGCCGAGATGCAAAATGAGACTCAAAAAGAGATTGCTGGCATTCAGTCGGCGACTTCACGCCAGAATACGAAAGACCAGGTATATGCACAAAATGAGATGCTTGCTTATCAACAGAAGGAGTCTACTGCTCGCGTTGCGTCTATTATGGAAAACACCAATCTTTCCAAGCAACAGCAGGTTTCCGAGATTATGCGCCAAATGCTTACTCAAGCTCAAACGGCTGGTCAGTATTTTACCAATGACCAAATCAAAGAAATGACTCGCAAGGTTAGTGCTGAGGTTGACTTAGTTCATCAGCAAACGCAGAATCAGCGGTATGGCTCTTCTCATATTGGCGCTACTGCAAAGGATATTTCTAATGTCGTCACTGATGCTGCTTCTGGTGTGGTTGATATTTTTCATGGTATTGATAAAGCTGTTGCCGATACTTGGAACAATTTCTGGAAAGACGGTAAAGCTGATGGTATTGGCTCTAATTTGTCTAGGAAATAACCGTCAGGATTGACACCCTCCCAATTGTATGTTTTCATGCCTCCAAATCTTGGAGGCTTTTTTATGGTTCGTTCTTATTACCCTTCTGAATGTCACGCTGATTATTTTGACTTTGAGCGTATCGAGGCTCTTAAACCTGCTATTGAGGCTTGTGGCATTTCTACTCTTTCTCAATCCCCAATGCTTGGCTTCCATAAGCAGATGGATAACCGCATCAAGCTCTTGGAAGAGATTCTGTCTTTTCGTATGCAGGGCGTTGAGTTCGATAATGGTGATATGTATGTTGACGGCCATAAGGCTGCTTCTGACGTTCGTGATGAGTTTGTATCTGTTACTGAGAAGTTAATGGATGAATTGGCACAATGCTACAATGTGCTCCCCCAACTTGATATTAATAACACTATAGACCACCGCCCCGAAGGGGACGAAAAATGGTTTTTAGAGAACGAGAAGACGGTTACGCAGTTTTGCCGCAAGCTGGCTGCTGAACGCCCTCTTAAGGATATTCGCGATGAGTATAATTACCCCAAAAAGAAAGGTATTAAGGATGAGTGTTCAAGATTGCTGGAGGCCTCCACTATGAAATCGCGTAGAGGCTTTGCTATTCAGCGTTTGATGAATGCAATGCGACAGGCTCATGCTGATGGTTGGTTTATCGTTTTTGACACTCTCACGTTGGCTGACGACCGATTAGAGGCGTTTTATGATAATCCCAATGCTTTGCGTGACTATTTTCGTGATATTGGTCGTATGGTTCTTGCTGCCGAGGGTCGCAAGGCTAATGATTCACACGCCGACTGCTATCAGTATTTTTGTGTGCCTGAGTATGGTACAGCTAATGGCCGTCTTCATTTCCATGCGGTGCACTTTATGCGGACACTTCCTACAGGTAGCGTTGACCCTAATTTTGGTCGTCGGGTACGCAATCGCCGCCAGTTAAATAGCTTGCAAAATACGTGGCCTTATGGTTACAGTATGCCCATCGCAGTTCGCTACACGCAGGACGCTTTTTCACGTTCTGGTTGGTTGTGGCCTGTTGATGCTAAAGGTGAGCCGCTTAAAGCTACCAGTTATATGGCTGTTGGTTTCTATGTGGCTAAATACGTTAACAAAAAGTCAGATATGGACCTTGCTGCTAAAGGTCTAGGAGCTAAAGAATGGAACAACTCACTAAAAACCAAGCTGTCGCTACTTCCCAAGAAGCTGTTCAGAATCAGAATGAGCCGCAACTTCGGGATGAAAATGCTCACAATGACAAATCTGTCCACGGAGTGCTTAATCCAACTTACCAAGCTGGGTTACGACGCGACGCCGTTCAACCAGATATTGAAGCAGAACGCAAAAAGAGAGATGAGATTGAGGCTGGGAAAAGTTACTGTAGCCGACGTTTTG
>NZ_CVTB01000024.1:3799-5482 GCF_001050015.1 Mycolicibacterium malmesburyense | reverse complement strand
GCGGGTGTGTTGTTTGAGAACTCAATAGTGTGTTTGGTGGTTTTTGTTTGTTGTTTTTTTGTCTGCCTCTTTTTCCCGTTTAGGGGTGGATGTTTTTTGATGCCAGTTTTGGTGTCTTGCTTTGGTCGAATTGTTTCGAACAGTTTTTGTTTGGAGAGTTTGATCCTGGCTCAGGACGAACGCTGGCGGCGTGCTTAACACATGCAAGTCGAACGGAAAGGCCCTTTCGGGGGTACTCGAGTGGCGAACGGGTGAGTAACACGTGGGTGATCTGCCCTGCACTTTGGGATAAGCCTGGGAAACTGGGTCTAATACCGAATATTCCTTGCTGGCCGCATGGTCTGGTGGGGGAAAGCTTTTGCGGTGTGGGATGAGCCCGCGGCCTATCAGCTTGTTGGTGGGGTGATGGCCTACCAAGGCGACGACGGGTAGCCGGCCTGAGAGGGTGTCCGGCCACACTGGGACTGAGATACGGCCCAGACTCCTACGGGAGGCAGCAGTGGGGAATATTGCACAATGGGCGCAAGCCTGATGCAGCGACGCCGCGTGGGGGATGACGGCCTTCGGGTTGTAAACCTCTTTCAGTACCGACGAAGCGCAAGTGACGGTAGGTACAGAAGAAGCACCGGCCAACTACGTGCCAGCAGCCGCGGTAATACGTAGGGTGCGAGCGTTGTCCGGAATTACTGGGCGTAAAGAGCTCGTAGGTGGTTTGTCGCGTTGTCCGTGAAAACTCACAGCTTAACTGTGGGCGTGCGGGCGATACGGGCAGACTGGAGTACTGCAGGGGAGACTGGAATTCCTGGTGTAGCGGTGGAATGCGCAGATATCAGGAGGAACACCGGTGGCGAAGGCGGGTCTCTGGGCAGTAACTGACGCTGAGGAGCGAAAGCGTGGGGAGCGAACAGGATTAGATACCCTGGTAGTCCACGCCGTAAACGGTGGGTACTAGGTGTGGGTTTCCTTCCTTGGGATCCGTGCCGTAGCTAACGCATTAAGTACCCCGCCTGGGGAGTACGGCCGCAAGGCTAAAACTCAAAGGAATTGACGGGGGCCCGCACAAGCGGCGGAGCATGTGGATTAATTCGATGCAACGCGAAGAACCTTACCTGGGTTTGACATGCACAGGACGCGTCTAGAGATAGGCGTTCCCTTGTGGCCTGTGTGCAGGTGGTGCATGGCTGTCGTCAGCTCGTGTCGTGAGATGTTGGGTTAAGTCCCGCAACGAGCGCAACCCTTGTCTCATGTTGCCAGCGCGTTATGGCGGGGACTCGTGAGAGACTGCCGGGGTCAACTCGGAGGAAGGTGGGGATGACGTCAAGTCATCATGCCCCTTATGTCCAGGGCTTCACACATGCTACAATGGCCGGTACAAAGGGCTGCGATGCCGTGAGGTGGAGCGAATCCTTTCAAAGCCGGTCTCAGTTCGGATCGGGGTCTGCAACTCGACCCCGTGAAGTCGGAGTCGCTAGTAATCGCAGATCAGCAACGCTGCGGTGAATACGTTCCCGGGCCTTGTACACACCGCCCGTCACGTCATGAAAGTCGGTAACACCCGAAGCCGGTGGCCTAACCCCTTGTGGGAGGGAGCCGTCGAAGGTGGGATCGGCGATTGGGACGAAGTCGTAACAAGGTAGCCGTACCGGAAGGTGCGGCTGGATCACCTCCTTTCTAAGGAGCACC
>NZ_CVTB01000024.1:0-3389 GCF_001050015.1 Mycolicibacterium malmesburyense | reverse complement strand
TTTTGATTAATGCAATATTCTTCCGAGAATTTTGATCTGTTTTGTGTGTAAGTGTTTAAGGGCGCATGGTGGATGCCTTGGCACTGAGAGCCGATGAAGGACGTGGGAGGCTGCGATATGCCTCGGGGAGTTGTCAACCGAGCGTGGATCCGAGGATGTCCGAATGGGGAAACCCGGCGCGAGTGATGTCGTGTCACCTGTTCCTGAATATATAGGGTGCAGGGGGTAACGCGGGGAAGTGAAACATCTCAGTACCCGTAGGAAGAGAAAACAATTGTGATTCCGTGAGTAGTGGCGAGCGAAAGCGGAGGATGGCTAAACCGTGTGCATGTGATACCCGGCGGGGGTTGTGTGTGCGGTGTTGTGGGGCGTTCCTTCTTCCATCCGCCGATGGGAGCGGAAGTGATAAACCGTTGGGTTAGGTGAAGTGGCCTGGGATGGTCTGCCGTAGAGGGTGAGAGTCCTGTAACCGAAAACTTGGCGGCTTTCGTGGAATGTTTTCCCCGAGTAGCAGCGGGCCCGTGGAATCTGCTGTGAATCTGCCGGGACCACCCGGTAAGCCTGAATACTTCTCAGTGACCGATAGCGGATTAGTACCGTGAGGGAATGGTGAAAAGTACCCCGGGAGGGGAGTGAAAGAGTACCTGAAACCGTGTGCCTACAATCCGTCAGAGCCTTCCACTTTTGTGGTGGGGTGATGGCGTGCCTTTTGAAGAATGAGCCTGCGAGTCAGGGACATGTCGCGAGGTTAACCCGGGTGGGGTAGCCGCAGCGAAAGCGAGTCTGAATAGGGCGTATCCAATCCGTAGGGGTTGGTGTAGTGGTGTGTTCTGGACCCGAAGCGGAGTGATCTACCCATGGCCAGGGTGAAGCGCGGGTAAGACCGCGTGGAGGCCCGAACCCACTTAGGTTGAAGACTGAGGGGATGAGCTGTGGGTAGGGGTGAAAGGCCAATCAAACTCCGTGATAGCTGGTTCTCCCCGAAATGCATTTAGGTGCAGCGTCGCATGGTTCTTGCTGGAGGTAGAGCTACTGGATGGCCGATGGGCCCTACTAGGTTACTGACGTCAGCCAAACTCCGAATGCCGGCAAGGTGTAGTGCGGCAGTGAGACGGCGGGGGATAAGCTCCGTGCGTCGAGAGGGAAACAGCCCAGATCGCCGGCTAAGGCCCCTAAGCGTGTGCTAAGTGGAAAAGGATGTGCAGTCGCGAAGACAACCAGGAGGTTGGCTTAGAAGCAGCCACCCTTGAAAGAGTGCGTAATAGCTCACTGGTCAAGTGATTGTGCGCCGATAATGTAGCGGGGCTCAAGCACACCGCCGAAGCCGCGGCAGCAACATCTTTGGTGTTGTTGGGTAGGGGAGCGTCCTGCATCCGGTGAAGCCACGAAGTGATTCAGTGGTGGAGGGTGTGGGAGTGAGAATGCAGGCATGAGTAGCGATAAGGCAAGTGAGAACCTTGCCCGCCGGAAGACCAAGGGTTCCTGGGCCAGGCCAGTCCGCCCAGGGTGAGTCGGGACCTAAGGCGAGGCCGACAGGCGTAGTCGATGGACAACGGGTTGATATTCCCGTACCCGTGTATGAGCGTCCCTGATGAATCCATTCTGCTAACCACCCAAACGGTGGCCTACCAATCCCTTCGGGGTGCGGGGGTCGCCCGCTGCGTGGGACCCGTGTGGGTAGTAGTCAAGCGATGGGGTGACGCAGGAAGGTAGCCGTACCAGTCAGTGGTAATACTGGGGCAAACCTGTAGGGAGAGCGATAGGCAAATCCGTCGCTCATGTTCCTGAGAGGTGATGCATAGCCGAGTGAGGCGAATTCGGTGATCCTATGCTGTCGAGAAAAGCCTCTAGCGAGCGCATACACGGCCCGTACCCCAAACCAACACAGGTGGTCAGGTAGAGAATACCGAGGCGTACGAGTGAACTATGGTTAAGGAACTCGGCAAAATGCCCCCGTAACTTCGGGAGAAGGGGGACCCCCACACCGTCAAGGCTCTTGCGGCCGGCAGCGGGAGGGGGTGGCACAAACCAGTGAGAAGCGACTGTTTACTAAAAACACAGGTCCGTGCGAAGTCGCAAGACGATGTATACGGACTGACGCCTGCCCGGTGCTGGAAGGTTAAGAGGACCCGTTAACCCCTCGGGGTGAAGCGGAGAATTTAAGCCCCAGTAAACGGCGGTGGTAACTATAACCATCCTAAGGTAGCGAAATTCCTTGTCGGGTAAGTTCCGACCTGCACGAATGGCGTAACGACTTCTCAGCTGTCTCAACCATAGACTCGGCGAAATTGCATTACGAGTAAAGATGCTCGTTACGCGCGGCAGGACGAAAAGACCCCGGGACCTTCACTACAACTTGGTATTGGTGCTCGATACGGTTTGTGTAGGATAGGTGGGAGACTGTGAAACTCACACGCCAGTGTGGGTGGAGTCGTTGTTGAAATACCACTCTGATCGTATTGGGCCTCTAACCTCGAACCGTCTATCCGGTTCAGGGACAGTGCCTGGCGGGTAGTTTAACTGGGGCGGTTGCCTCCTAAAAAGTAACGGAGGCGCCCAAAGGTTCCCTCAACCTGGACGGCAATCAGGTGTTGAGTGTAAGTGCACAAGGGAGCTTGACTGCGAGACGAACATGTCAAGCAGGGACGAAAGTCGGGACTAGTGATCCGGCACCCCCGAGTGGAAGGGGTGTCGCTCAACGGATAAAAGGTACCCCGGGGATAACAGGCTGATCTTCCCCAAGAGTCCATATCGACGGGATGGTTTGGCACCTCGATGTCGGCTCGTCGCATCCTGGGGCTGGAGCAGGTCCCAAGGGTTGGGCTGTTCGCCCATTAAAGCGGCACGCGAGCTGGGTTTAGAACGTCGTGAGACAGTTCGGTCTCTATCCGCCGCGCGCGTCAGAAGCTTGAGGAAACCTGTCCCTAGTACGAGAGGACCGGGACGGACGAACCTCTGGTACACCAGTTGTCCCACCAGGGGCACCGCTGGATAGCCACGTTCGGACAGGATAACCGCTGAAAGCATCTAAGCGGGAAACCCCCTCCAAGACCAGGCTTCTCACCCATATCAGTGGGATAAGGCCCCCCGCAGACCACGGGATCGATAGACCAGACCTACACGCCCAGCAATGGGTTCAGGGAACTGGCACTAACCGGCCGAAAACTTACACACACTCGCAACCACACCACGCGCATCAAACAACCGCGCCCCACCACCAAAACACACCCACCCCCACACCAAGGGGGCACCCAAAAAAATAGAGTTACGGCGGTCAATAGCGGCAGGGAAACGCCCGGACCCATCCCGAACCCGGAAGCTAAGCCTGCCAGCGCCAATGATACTGCCCCACACGGGCGGAAAAGTAGGACACCGCCGAACACAAATTA
>NZ_CVTB01000023.1 GCF_001050015.1 Mycolicibacterium malmesburyense | reverse complement strand
AAGACCCGCCACCGCCGACACGTCACCCGCGACTCAGGGTTGATCAGGGGATATCGGTAGCGGGCACGCTGCCGCAACCGACTCCGGGAATGCAGCCGGCGGCACCCTCCGGGCCCGCCACGCCGGACGGTCCGCCGGGAATCGCACCCGCGGCGCCCTCGGGTCCCGCCGTGCCGCCCGGACCGCCGGGGATGGTGCCCGTCGCGCCCTCAGGTCCGGCCGCGCCGGCGGCGCCGCCGGGAATCGCGCCCGCAGCGCCCTCGGGGCCGGCCACTCCGGCCGGTCCACCGGGAACAGCGCCCGCCGCTGCGGGGGCGTCAGCAGGCGGCGGCGGTGTCCACACACCCGGCGCGGGCGCGGGCGCCGGAGCGGGAGCGGGTGCCGGAGCGGGGGCCGCCGGGGCCGCGCAGCCCGTGCCCGCGGGGTCGACGCAGCCCGAAGGGCCACCGGTCGGAACGAACGACGGCGAAGCGAAGCCGGCAGGTGCGGCAGCGATCGCGGCTGCCGCCGCGCCGGCCACCAGGAGCGGTGAAAACTTCCTCAGGTTGGTCAACATGCCGGAGCTTTTACCACCGACGGCAAAGCTCAAACATCCAACAACCTGCGCGAGCGCCCGTGTCTGCACACCGACACGCCGCGTTCGGCCGTACAAGCGCGGTCGCTCGCGGGCCCCGAGGGTCCGCAGGCTCCGCGCTCCGCGGTGTTTCGGCGACCAGGCGTCAGCGCCGGTTCGCCGTCCCGCCGTCGGCGAGGCTGGCGATCTCGCGATCCCACGCCGCATAGCGCATCCGCCGCAGGCACGGCCGGGCGACGCCGACGAACATCCCCGCCACCGCCGTCACCGCGAACCAGAACGTGACCGCCGCGATCGAGGCGTCGACCCCGGCGCGCCACCACGGGTCGAGCGGCGGCGCGCGTCGACCGTCCGGATAGACCGCGATCTCGATGGTCTGCCCGGTCTTGACCGGGCTGTCCCACCGGAAACGCTCGGTGCGGTGAACGCCCGCGTACTGCCAATTCGCTTGTACGACGGTCACATCCGTGCCTCGAAGCGTGGCGCTCGTCGCGGTGACGGTGGCGTCGACCGATCGCCGGTGCTGCGCTTCGGCGACATACGCGCGGCCGCGTTCCTCGTGGATCGCCGTGGCCATCGCCCCGGCGACCGGTATGGCGATCAGCGAGGCCGTCACCGCCATCGCGAGCACGAGGGTCTCGACGCGATCGGTCATCCGTACGAGCGGATTTCGACCGAGCGCCTGGGTCATCCGCCAGTGCCACCACCCGCACGGGACCGTCTGCATGATGCCTCCTCGGACGCCCGAGGAATTGACCACGCCGGCCCATCCAAACCTGTTCCCCGATCTTCCGCGAGCGGCCGTGTCTGCACGCGACACGCCGCCCAGATACGACATTTCGCGGACGCTCGCGCGGCGCGATAGTCCGCCATACGTCGACAGCAACATCGCCGACCCACCGTGCGCACCCGGACGCAACAGCATGCGTGGCTGGCCCGAGGCCGCAGGCGGACGGCGGCCGAGATTATTAAGAGATTCTGGCAAACATGATGTAACTTCAATCGACACACCGATGCGGGGTTGGCCGCTGTCGAGGGGTTTATAGGGACGGTGGACGCGACACCATTCGGGCACTACCGGCTGCAGGAGTTGATCGGCCGCGGCGGTATGGGCGAGGTCTATCGCGCTTACGACACCAAGACCGACCGCATCGTCGCGCTGAAGGTGTTGCCGCCCAGCATGGCCGCCGACGAGACCTTC
Source organism: Mycolicibacterium malmesburyense (assembly GCF_001050015.1). The sequence continues at coordinate 4,490 of NZ_CVTB01000023.1, read as the reverse complement.
CAACAGCGATTCCGGCGCGAATCGCAGGCCGCCGCCGGCCTCAACGACCCACACGTCGTCCCCATCCACGGTTTCGGCGAGATCGACGGCCGCCTCTACCTCGACATGCGCCTCATCGAGGGCCGCAACCTCGGCACGATCCTCACCGAAGCCGGAAAGAAACCGCTCGACACGACGCTCGCGGTCAAGATCGTCGAACAGGTCGCGATGGCCCTCGACGCCGCGCACGCCACCGGCCTCATCCACCGCGACATCAAACCGTCCAACATCCTGGTCACCGACCACCAATTCGTGTACCTCATCGACTTCGGTCTGGCCCGCAGCGCGGGCGACAAGGGGCTGACCTCTGCAGGCAGCACGCTCGGCACGATGGCGTACATGGCCCCCGAACGCTTCGAGGGCAAACCGGTCGACCAGACCGCCGACATCTACGCGCTGGCCTGCGTGCTCTACGAATGCCTGACCGGCGTGCGCCCCTATCCCGCCGACAGCCTCGAACAGCAGATCGCCGGCCACATGAACAAGGACGTGCCGAAACCCTCGGCGGTCGATCCGCGGTTGGCCGCCTTCGACGAGGTCATCGCCAAGGGCATGGCCAAGACGTCGTCCAAGCGCTACCGGAGGGCCGGCGACCTGGCCGACGCCGCACGCCGGGCGCTCAACGCTCCGGTGCGCACGCCCGGCAGCGGCAGGCACCAGGCGCGACGGGCGCCGGCACGCGAGAGGCGGGTGCCCCGCCGGGTCCTGGCCGTGGCCGCGTCGGTCGTGCTGGTTGCGGCGCTGGGCACCTTCGGCGTGCTGCAGTGGCGCGGCGGCCAGGGCGGCAGCGCGAAACCGGCCAGCGTCGAAGAGACCACCACGCCGCCGGCCGCCGCCGACGGGGCGGTGGAGTCGATCGCCGCGACGGTCCCCGACGAGATCCGGTCGACGGGCAAGCTCGTCATCGGCGTCAACACCCCTTATGCCCCAAACGAATTCAAGGACGCCAACGGCCAGATCGTCGGCTTCGACGTCGATCTCATGAACGCCGTCGCCCGAACGCTGGGTTTGGTACCCGAATACCGCGAGACCGCGTTCGAGGCGATCCTGCCGTCGGTCCGCGCCGGCGACTTCAACGTCGGCATGTCGTCGGTCACCGACACCAAGGAGCGTGAGGAGTCGGTCGATTTCGTCACCTACTTCCAGGCCGGCACGCTGTGGGCGCAGCGGACCGGTTCCGGCATCACGCCGGCCGACGCATGCGGGCTGAGCATCGGCGTGGCGTACGCGACGCTCCAGGAGACCGAAGAGATCCCCGACAAGAGCGAGGACTGTGTCGCCGCCGGGCAGGCGCCCATCGACAAGGTCGTCTACGTGACGCAGGACGACCTGACCAAGGCGCTGATCAACGGCGAGGTCGACGCCATGGCCACCGATTCGCCTGTGGCCGGCTTCGCGATCAAGACCTCGGGCGGCGCGCTGGAGGCCGCCGGCGACGTCTTCAACTCCGCGCCGTACGGCTGGCCGGTGGCCAAGGGGTCGGGGCTGGCGGAGTCGCTGCGCCTGGCGCTGGCGCATCTGATCTCCACCGGCGAATACCGCACGATCGCGCTGATGTGGGGCGTGGAGAAGGGCATGATCTCCACGCCTCAGATCAACGGCGCGACACGCTGACCGCCGACGCTCGAAACGGGGCGTGTAACCTGGTGGTAGCCGTCTCCGGTTAGCAGCCATCTTTTCGAACTCGATGGAACTGCGTCTTGATACCGCGCGCCAGTCGACATCGGCCGCTGCGGAACGTAACGAAGGACTTGCTCTATGCAGTCGAACGACCTGTTCTCACATCCCCAACAGCCCGAATTCGTCTCGAACGACGACAACTCCACCGAACCCGTGACCAATCCGGTGTTCTCCGACCGCCCCGAGCGGGGCGCGTCCACGCCGTCGGCATGAACGGCCTGACGGGTACGCGTCGGCTGGCCCGACCCGTCCGCCTCGTGCTCGCACCGGAACTCGGCTCGGACATCGACGGTGCCTGGTGGCCGCACACCGGCTCGGTCGCCGGTGAACTTCCCGAGCTGATCGAAACCCTGCACAAGTCGCTCGGCGAGATCATCGATATCCGCGTGAACTGGGCGGCCACCGAGGGCACCCTGGACTTCAACTCGATCCTGTCGAGCACGCGAACCAAGAACCCCGCCCCGCGCCGGTCGCATCGACTGATGGTGGTTGTCGGGCGCTCGGCTTCGGCGAAACTCCTTGTGATACCGCACATGACGACGCCGGCACTCGGCGCGATGGTCATGCGGTGTGCGGTCGGCAGGCCGGGCGACGGTTCACCGGACTGCGACCAGTGGCTCGAGGCCGCCGGCGCCGTCATCCGCGACGCGCAGTCCGACAGCGCGGCGTGGGCCGCCCGCGTATAGGTCTCAGCGCACGGCGATCGTGTGCTCGCCGCACGGCACGAGTTCGCCGATGACCGGCGCGCCCGGGATCTCCCCGGCGACCAGCAGACCGCCCGACGTCTGCGCATCGGCCAGCAGCAGCGCCTCATCCTCGTCGACCGCGCTCAGGTCGACGTGCGGCGCCACCCACTCGAGGTTGCGCCGGGTGCCGCCGCTGACGTAGCCCTGCGCCAACGCATCTCGCGCGCCGTCGATGTAAGGCACCGCCGCGCTGTCGATCACCGCGGTGACGCCGCTGGCGCGTGCCAGTTTGTGCAGGTGGCCGAGGAGCCCGAAACCCGTGATGTCCGTGGCGCATTCGACGCCGGAGCCGACGGCGGCCCGCGCGGCGTCGGCGTTCAGCGTGGTCATCACCGCGATCGCCTCCGGAAACGTTTCACCGGTGTTCTTGTGCCGGCTGTTGAGCACCCCGACGCCCAGCGGCTTCGTCAACGACAATGGCACACCGGGCTTGCCTGCGTCGTTGCGCAGCAACCGATTCGGGTCGGCGATACCGGTGACGGCCAGACCGTACTTCGGTTCCGGATCGTCGACGCTGTGCCCGCCGGCCAAGTGGCAGCCCGCGGCCCCACACACGTCCAGCCCGCCCCGCAGCACCTCGGTGACCAATTCGAACGGCAGCACATCGCGCGGCCAGCCCAGCAGGTTCACCGCGACGACCGGGCGCCCGCCCATCGCGTACACATCCGACAGCGCGTTGGTGGCAGCGATCCGGCCCCAGTCGTACGGGTCGTCGACCACCGGGGTGAAGAAGTCCGTCGTCGCGATCAGCGCCACGCCGCCGCTTGGACCGCCGCCGTCGATGCGCACCGCCGCCGCGTCGTCGCCGTCATCGAGGCCCACCAGCAGCTCGCCGACGGGATCCCGGGGCGCCGCGCCGGTCAGTCCGCGCACCGCGTCCTCGAGCTCGCCGGGCGGGATCTTGCAGGCGCATCCGCCGCCGTGCGCGTACTGGGTCAACCGGTAGGTCATCTGCTCCGTCACGACCTCCATGCTGCCTGGCATGATCGGGCGGTGGGTCAGGGAGGCGTATCCGGTCTGGTGACCGGCGCGGTCTTCAAAATCGCTGAGCGGCAGATCCTGTCGCTGGCGGGTTCGATTCCCGTCCGCCTCCGCCACCGTCTCGGCTGATCAGCCGTCCCACACCACCAGTCCGTCGTCGCGGATCCGTGCCCCTTCCGACGGCGTATGCGGCGTCAGCCGACCGTCGTGCATGAGGTGGGCGACGGGCACCGAGAACCGCAGTACTGCCACGTCGGCGACGATTCGGCGATGGCAGCGCCACCACACCGACTCGCTGCACATCATCGCGGTGTGTTGACGCCTTGACTGCTCGATGAGTTCGCCCAGCGCGTCCTGGAAATCCTCGGTGCGCGTGTACGCGGCGTAGGCGGCGAACTGTTTGACCCGCCACCACGGGTCTTCCGGTTCGGTGTCCGCGGGCAGGCTGCGCCGCCCACCCAGTCGCTGCTCCCAGCGGTAGACCAGCCCGGCGTCCGCGGCCCACTCGGTGATCGCGGCCGTCGCGACGTCGGGGTTGTGCCTGCTGTTCGGGTAGCGGCGGATGTCGACGAGCGCCTCGACCTCCGCCCCGCCCAGCAGCCGCACGAGCTCGGACCTGTCGAGCGCACCGTGGCCCACCGATGTCAACACACCACCGGTGTACCCGATCGAGGTCGTTGCGCCATGATGGCTCCATGCCCGGGACCGATCCACGACGACGGGTGCCGCGCACCGACACTCTGCTGGCCGATCCGCGGTTGGCGGAGGCATCGCGGGTGCTGGGCCGCGCGCTCGTGAAAACCGTTGTGGGACAGTCACAGCAGCGGGCACGGGCGGGTGAGATCGCGCCGGAGCGGGTCGTCGACGACGCGGTCGCCTCGCTGCCGACGAGCGCGGCCACCCTGCGGCCGGTCATCAACGCCACCGGTGTCGTCGTGCACACGAACCTGGGCAGGGCGCCGCTGTCGCAGGCCGCGGTCGACGCGGTCGTCACGGCGAGCGGCGCCACCGACGTCGAGTTCGACCTCGAGACGGGCCGGCGGG
>NZ_CVTB01000022.1 GCF_001050015.1 Mycolicibacterium malmesburyense | reverse complement strand
GGCCGGTGGAGTATCTGGTTTCCACGCGCATCGTGGCGGGCATGGTGGCGATCACGCCGTTGTATTCGATTGCGGTGATCTTGTCGTTTGTGGCGTCGCAGTTCACCACGGTGGTGTTGTTCGGTCAGTCCGGGGGACTGTATGACCACTACTTCGACACGTTCTTGAACCCGATCGATTTGTTGTGGTCGTTCCTTCAGGCGGTGCTGATGGCGATCACTATCTTGTTGATTCACACCTATTTCGGCTATTTTGCCTCGGGCGGGCCTTCGGGTGTGGGGGTTGCGGTCGGCAACGCGGTGCGCACCTCGCTGGTGGTCGTCGTCTCGGTGACGCTACTGGTCTCGCTGTCCATCTACGGTTCCAACGGCAACTTCAACCTGTCGGGGTAGTGGCACGTTGACGAACAACCAGCAGACGTCGGCGCCCGCACAGCCGCGCGAATATGCGAAGCCGATCGCGGGACTCGTCGCCATTCTCGCGATCGTCGCGGTGGTCGCTCTCGCCGTCGCGCTTTTCCGCGGCGACTTCACCAGGACCGAACCGGTCACCGTCATCACCGACCGGGCCGGCCTGGTGATGAACCCCGATGCCCGGGTCAAGCTGCACGGCGCACAGGTGGGCACCGTCCACGCGATCGAGCCCCTTCCCAACGGCCGGGCCGCGATCCACCTCGCCATGGATCCCTCGGCGATGGAGCTGATTCCGGCCAACGTGCGCGTCGACATCGCGTCGTCGACGGTGTTCGGCGCCAAATCCGTTGCGCTGGTGCCGCCTCCGGACCCCTCACCGCAGGCACTGCGCGCCGGCCAGGTGCTCGACGCCGATCACGTCACCGTCGAGATCAACACCATCTTCGAACAACTCGTCTCGGTGTTGAACCGCATCGAACCCGACAAACTCAACGAGACGCTCGGGGCGCTGGCCTCGGGTCTGAGCGGACGCGGCGAGAAGTTCGGGCAGACGCTGTCCGATTTGGACGCGATGCTCGCGAAGATCGATCCCAGCCTGGGGAATCTGAGTCACGACATCGCGGTCATGCCAGAGGTTCTCGAGGCTTACGCCGACGCGAGCCCGGACCTGCTGGCGATCGTCGACAACGCCACCGGTATCAGCGACACGATCGTCGACAAACAGCAGGACCTCGACACCCTGTTGCTCAGCACGATCGGGTTGGCCGACATCGGCGGCGAAGTGCTCGCCGGCAACCGCAAGGCGATCACCGACGTCGTCCACCTCCTGGCGCCGACGACCGACCTGACCAACCAGTACCACCCCGCGCTGAATTGCCTTCTGGCAGGCATGGTCCCGCTCGCCACTGCGGCACCCGCGCCGGTCCCTGGGGTGCTGCTGCTCGACTCCTTCGTCTTGGGCTCCGAACGCTACCGCTATCCCGGGAACCTGCCCAAGGTCGCGGCCAAGGGCGGGCCCCAGTGCGCGGGACTGCCCGACGTCGGCTACGACACACGGGCGCCCTACGTCGTCAGCGACATCGACGCCAGCCGCGCGCAGTACGGCAACCAGGGCATCCTGCTGAACTCCGATGCGCTCAAACAGGCGCTGTTCGGACCGATCGACGGTCCGCCCCGCAACTCCTCGCAGATCGGACAACCGGGATGAGCGGCGTGGGAACAGTTGTCAAACTGAGCGTCTTCGGTGCGGTGATGCTGCTGCTGACCGCCGCGCTGTTCGCGATCTTCGGCCAGTACCGCACCGGGTCCGCGCACGACTACTCCGCGGTCTTCACCGACGTCTCCGACCTCAAACGCGGGGATTCGGTGCGGGTTTCGGGTATCCGCGTCGGCACCGTCCACGATGTCTCCCTGCAACCGGACAACACCGTCGTGGTCACCTTCGACGCCGCCTCCGACATCGTGCTCACCACCGGGACCAAAGCCGCGGTGCGCTACCTCAACCTCGTCGGCGACCGGTACCTCGAACTCCTCGACGGTCCGGGCTCGACGAAGGTCGCCGGACCCGGCTCACAGATCCCCGCCGACCGGACCGAGCCGGCCCTCGATCTGGACCTCCTTCTCGGTGGGCTGAAGCCGGTCATCCGCGGCCTGAACCCCGACGATGTCAACGCGTTGACCCGATCCCTCATCCAGATCCTGCAGGGGCAGGGCGGAAACCTCGAATCGCTGTTCGCCAAGACCGCAGCCTTCACCAACTCGATCGCCGACAACGGCCAGACCGTGCGGAACCTGATCGACAACCTCAACGCGGTGCTGGCCACCATCGCCAAGGACGGGAACAAGTTCTCCGGCGCGGTGGACCGCCTCGAGAAGTTGATCACCGGCCTGGCCGCCGACCGCGACCCGATCGGGGAGGCGATCACCGCACTGGACAGCGGGACCGCCTCGCTCGCCGACCTCATGACCCGGGCCCGGCCGCCGCTGGCCGGCAGCGTCGACCAGCTCAACCGCGTCGCTCCGCTGCTCGAGAAGGACATACCGCTCCTCGACATCTCGCTGCAGAAGGCGCCGCAGAACTACAAGAAGCTCGTCCGTCTCGGCGCGTACGGCAGTTTCCTGAACCAATACCTGTGCGGGATATCGGTCAGGGTCACCGACCTCCAGGGCCGCACGGCGCACTTTCCATGGATCCTGCAGAACAACGGAAGATGCGGGGAGCCCTGATGCTGAAATACCGTGCCCCATCGCTGATTCGAGCCGGATTCATCGGCGTTGTTCTCATCGTGCTGATCATCGCTGTGGGGCTGCAACCCGAGCGCCTGTGGTCGTGGGCCACCGCCATCCGGTATCAGGCGCTGTTCACCGAGGCCGGGGGGCTGACGGCGGGCAACGACGTGAAGGTCTCCGGTATGACGGTCGGCTCGGTGTCCGATGTATCCCTGGACAAGGGCAAGGCACTCGTGACGTTCACCGTCGACGGAAAGCTCCGCCTCGGATCGCAGACCACGGCGCACATCCGCACCGGCACACTGCTGGGGGAGCGCACGCTGGCCCTGGAACCGGCGGGTGATGACCGGGTGAAGCCGCTGTACGTCATCCCGCTGTCGAGGACCTCTTCGCCGTACTCACTGACCGAGGCGGTCAGCGAATTCACCGCCAACACGGCCGATACCGACACCGCATCGGTCAACCAGGCCCTCGACACGCTCTCCGACACGATTGACCGGGTCGCGCCGCAACTCGGACCGACCTTCGACGGGCTGAGCCGGCTGTCGCGCTCACTGAACGGACGCGACGAGTCGCTGGGGCGGCTGCTCGAGAGTGCCGCAGACGTCACGGGTGTGCTGTCCGAGCGCAGCGAACAGCTGAACACCTTGATCCTCAACGCCAACGACCTGATGGGTGTTCTCGAGACCCGCCGGTACGCGATCGTCAGCCTGCTCGCCAACACCTCGGTGGTCGCCCGCGAGTTGACGGGTCTGGTGCACGACAACGAACAGGAGCTGGCGCCGACGCTGCAGAAGCTCAACGCGGTTTACGACATGCTCGAGCGCAACCGTGACAACATCGCCAAGGCTCTCGAGGGATTGGCGAAATATCAGGTCACCCAGGGTGAGGCGGTCAACAACGGGTTCTACTACAACGCGTTCGTCGGCAACCTGCTGCCCGCGCAGTCACTGCAACCGTTCCTCGACTACGCGTTGGGCTATCGCCGCGGCGTGAACGCCGGCCAGCCGCCGGACAACGCGGGCCCCCGCGCCGAATTCCCCTTCCCGTACAACGGCATTCCGGGAGGGTCACGATGATGGGCCGCAAATCGCTGTCGACGGCGTTGCTGGTGGTCCTGGTAGGCCTGCTCGTCGGCGGAACCGCGGTGGTGATCCGCGAGTCGTTCTTCGGCCCCAGAACCATCACCGCGTACTTCACCTCTGCCACCGCGATCTATCCCGGCGACGAAGTGCGTGTCGCCGGGGTGCGCGTCGGCACGATCGAAGCGATCGAGCCCGACGGAGGCCAGGCGCGAATGCGGCTGTCCGTCGATCGTGACGTGCCGATCCCTGCCGACGCCAAGGCCGTGATCGTCGCGCAGAATCTGGTGTCCGCGCGTTACGTGCAGCTCGCCCCCGCCTACGAGACCAGCGGCCCAACCCTTCCCGACAATGCCGTCATCGGCGTCGACCGGACCGCGGTGCCCGTCGAGTGGGACGAGGTCAAGGACCAACTGACGCGGCTCGCGACGGATCTCGGCCCCAGTGGCGACATTTCGACGACGTCGGTCGGGCGCTTCATCGACAGCGCGGCCAACGCGATGAACGGTAACGGCGACAGACTCCGCGAGACCATCACGCAGCTGGCACAGGTCGGCAGGATCCTGGCCGACGGCAGCGGCGACATCGTCGCCGTCATCGTGGACCTCCAGACCTTCGTCAACGCACTGCGCGACAGCAACGCCCAGATCGTGCAGTTCCAGGACCGCCTCGCCACGGTGAGCAGCGTGATCGATTCGAGCAGGTCCGATCTCGACGCCGCCCTCACATATCTCGCCGAAGCCGTCGGCGAGGTGCAGCGGTTCATTGCGGGTAGCAGGGATCAGACCGCCGAACAGATCCAGCGGCTCGGCGCCGTTACACAGAATCTCGCCGACAATCGGCTGACCCTGGAAAACGTGCTCCACGTCGCGCCCAACGCCATCGGCAACGGTTACAACATCTACAACCCCGACACTGGCACCATGATCGGCGGCTTCGCGTTGGCGAACTTCGCCAACCCGGTGCAGCTGGTGTGTTCGGCGATCGGCGCGGTGAAGAACGCCACGGCGCCCGAGGCGTCCAAGGCGTGCGCGGAATACCTTGGTCCCGCACTGCGATTGCTCAATTTCAACTATCTGCCGATGCCGTTCAACGCTTACCTGCAGAAATCGCCGAGCCCGGACAACCTGATCTATTCGGATCCCGCGCTGGCGCCCGGGGGAGCCGGCGGCGCGCCGGTGCCCCCGGAGATCTCACCGGCGGTGTCGGCGTACACCGGCGCCGGTGACGTGCCGCCGCCTGCGGGGTGGGCCACTGCGCCCGGTCCGCCCGGCGCCTACGCACCGAACGGGCTGCCGGCAGCACCGCAACCCGCCCTGTTCCCGGGTGCACCGGTTCCGCCGGGTCCACCGACGACGGTCTCGCAGCCGACGACGCTCGAGGACATGTTGCTGCCCGCCGAGGCACCGGCACGGCCGGCGACCCCGATGGGGCCGTCATGACGCGCACCCGCCCGTTCCGTCGGCTCGTCGTCATGGCGTGCTGCGCCGCCCTCGCGGTGACCGGGTGCACGTTCGAAGGCGTGAACTCGCTGCCGCTCCCGGGCACGGTGGGCCGGGGTGAGGACGCCGCCGTGTATCACGTCCAGGTCGCCAATGTCGGCTCCTTGGAACCCAATTCACCGGTCATGCTCGGCGACGTCGTCGTCGGCAGCATCGGCAGGATGAAGGTGACGAACTGGCACGCCGACATCGAGGTGTCGGTGCTTCCCGACGTCGTGATTCCCGCGAACGCGGTGGCGACCGTCGGGCAGACCAGCCTGCTCGGCTCGATGCACCTGGCGCTCGACCCGCCCCTGGGGCAGGCGCCCAGCGGCGCACTGGAGCCCGGGTCGACCATCGGACTCGACAGGTCGTCGACGTACCCGTCCACCGAACAGACACTGTCCTCGCTGTCGCTCGTGGTCAATGGCGGCGGCCTCGGGCAGATGGGCGACATCGTCCGTGAGTTCAACGCCGCGCTGAGCGGACGCGAAGACCAGATCAGGGACCTGCTGATCCGGCTGAACGATTTTATCGGGATGCTCGACACCCAACGCGACGACATCAATGCCTCCATCACCGCGATGGACCGGATGTCGAGTGCGTTTGCTGCCGAACGCGACGTCATCACCGCTGGGCTGCAACGCATTCCGCCCGCTCTCGATGTGCTGATCAAGGAACGCCCGCGCATCACCGAGGCGCTTGAGCGCCTGGGACGGTTCAGCGATACGGCGACCGGGCTGATCAACGACACGAAAGACGACATCGTGCGCAACCTCGCCAACCTCGAACCGACGTTGCGTGCGCTCGCCGACGTGGGCCCGGACCTGGGCACCGTCCTGGCCTACGCGCCGACGTTCCCCTATACGCAGAGCTTCATCGACCGTGCGATCCGCGGCGACTACATGAACCAGTTCATCATTTTCGACTTCACCATTCCGCGGCTCAAGCGGGGGCTGTTCCTCGGCACCCGATGGGGGCAGGAGGGGGCGCCGATGGTGCCAGCGCCGGGCGACCCCTGGTATCTGACCTACACCCTGGACCCGCTGAACGCGCCGATCACGCCGGCGCCCACCGAGGTCGCCGAGCCACCGCCACTGGTCGAAAGCGCTGACGGGCAGGATGCTTCGCACGCAGTCGTCGACCACGGGTCCGGTCTCGCGGCGGACGGCGCAGCGGTCGCCGGGCGAGGCGGCAACTGATGTTGACGCGCTTCGTCCGCAACCAGCTCATCATCTTCACCATCGCCTCGGTGATCGGTGTCGCGCTGATGGTGTTCGGCTACATGCAGGTCCCGACGCTGTTGGGCGTCGGCCGCATCACGGTGCAGCTCGAACTGCCCGGCACCGGAGGCCTTTACCGGTTTTCGAACGTGACCTACCGCGGTGTCCAGATGGGCAAGGTCCTCGACGTGCGCGCCACCCGCGAGGGAGCGGTCGCGACGTTGTCACTGAACACCTCACCGAAGGTTCCGGCCGACACCCGGGCCGCCGTGCGCAGCGTGTCCGCCGTCGGCGAACAGTACGTGGACCTGGTGCCCGATGACACGAACGGACCGTTCCTGCAGGACGGCTCGGTGATTTTTAGAGAGAAGACCTCGGTACCGCAAGCCGTCGGCCCGATGCTCGATCAGGTCAGCGCACTGATCGACAGCATTCCGAAGGACAAGATCAGCGGCCTGCTCGACGAGTCGTTCAAGGCCCTCGACGGGACCGGATACGACTTCGGTTCGCTGGTGGATTCGTCGGCGAAAATTGTCGGTGACGGCAACGCGATCGCCGACAAGACGCGGGCGTTGATCGACGACAGCCGTCCGCTGCTGGACGGTCAGGCGCAATCGGCCGACGCCATCCGCAGCTGGGCCCGCAGTGTCGCGGGCATCACCGGGCAGCTCGAGGCCGATGATGCGCAGATGCGCACGATCCTCGAGGTTGGGCCGGGCGCGGCGGACGAGGCCGCGCGGTTGTTCAACGACGTCAAGGCGACACTGCCCGTGCTGTTGGCCAACCTGACGTCCGTCGGCGAGGTCGGCGTCACGTATCACGCTGCGCTGGAACAACTTCTGGTGCTGTTCCCGCCGTATGTGGCGGCCACGCAGACCGTCGGCGTGGCGCGCAACAACCCCACCGGCATGGCGATGGGGGATTTCACGCTGGTGATCAGCGACCCGCCGGCCTGCACGGTCGGGTTCCTGCCACCGAACCAGTGGCGCTCACCAGAAGACGAGACCATCGTCGACACACCCGACGGCCTGTACTGCAAACTGCCGCAGGATTCGCCCATCGGGGTGCGTGGGGCCCGCAACTACCCATGTCTCGCGCAGCCGGGCAAGCGCGCACCGACCGCCGAGATGTGCCAGAGCGAAAAGCCGTTCGAGCCGTTGGCAATGCGCCAGCATCCGCTGGGTCCGTATCCGATCGATCCCGGTCTGATCGCCCAGGGTTTCGCGCCCGACGACCGCGTCGACTTCGAAGAGCGGATTTACGGTCCGGTGGAGGGCACGCCGATGCCGCCCGCCGCCCAACCTGGCGAAGCTGCGCCGCCACCGTCCACCGGCGGTCCGGGTCCCGCCGCGGCCCCGAGTTCCTCGAACTCCGGTGGCGGGCCGTCCGTCGCGTTGGCCCCCTACGATCCGCAGACGGGTCAGTACGCGACGCCGGACGGGCAGGTGTTCCGGCAAGCCGACCTGGCGGCGCCGGCGGGTCCGAAGTCCTGGCAGGACCTGCTCGTCCCGAATGGGTGAGCCGGTCAGGCGTCGTTCTTGACGAGCTTGAACGGCATGTTGATGAAGACCGGCTTGCTGACGCCGCATGCGCCGCTGGGGCCGGTGGTCTGGTCTTCGCCCGCCAGTGTCGTCGACGCGGGGTCGGTCAGGCTTCCGTCCTCGTTCACGGGGACGAACCGGAACACCTGGAGACCGGGGGCCGCCGTGCCGTCGGGACACGGAATCCAGTCCTCCACGGTGTGCTTGACGTACCAGACGCCGCCCGTCTTGTAAATCGGTGCGGTCCAACCGAAATCGCTGACGACCGTGCCCGTGCACTCGGTCGGATAGCTGCATGTCGTCGTGATGGTCCAGGTGCTGCGCAGGCTGGCCTCGTCGCGGAACGCGTCGTTGGTCTTGGCGTATTCGCCGTTCGAGGTGGCGGTGTAGCGGCCGTTGAGACCCCACTCGTTGTCGGTGGCCTGGGCGCCGCCGGCCAACCCGATGCCCGTCACGGCGACAGCGACGAAACCTACCGCGACACCGGTCGACCGCATCGCCGTCTCCTTCACCGTTCGTGACGAACGCTCAACCTAGGCCGATTCCGGCGCTGAGAACGATCCGCGTCCGCTCAGTGGAACAGGTGATCCCGCTCAGCGGCACCACCGCCGCCGGTCGTCGTCGATATGACGTATCAACGACACCGTGCCTGTACGACGACGTTCCGTGGCCTCCGCATCAGTCGGTGCGACGCTTGTCGTCGCGGCGTTGTTCGCTCCCGGTACCGCGCACGCCGAGACCGCCTACGGCAATTTTCATCTGGTGATCGACGGGCGCTACGACTTCCACACCTGGCTGTGGGCGATTTCGCGCTGCCCCGGCGACTGCCTGCACGTCAAGGCGATCCCGCAGCCCATCGCCAAAGCGTTCGCCTACAGCGGTGATGCGCAGCTCGCCGATGGTCGCTACACGCTGACCGTCGACGTTCCCGATGGGCTGCGGTGCGGAAACGTCTACTACGGGCCGGTGATCCCGACCCGGGACGTCTACTCGTGGGATGCGACCACCCGATCGGGCACCCTGGAGTCGTCGTTCGCGACCGGTTGCGACGGCGCTCCCGGCGGCACCTTCACCTACCCGTTCAGCCTCGCCCGCCTGTAGCCCGCCGCGCACGTAATCCCGTGGACGCGATTGGTCGGCATCCCGTTCAATGCAGGGATGGTGGGCCACGCTCGCACCGGTGCGCTGATGGCGGTCGTGTCGATGCTGTGCGTGCAGACCGGCGCGGCCGTCGCCGTCACCTTGATCGACCGCATCGGTGCCGAAGGCGCGGCGTGGCTACGCCTGGCGTGGGCGGGTGTGCTCATGCTCGTGATCGTCCGCCCGCGGCCAACGGCGTTCACCTGGGCGACCTTTCGCATGTGTGTGGTGCTCGGCGTCGTCACCGCGGGCATCACGCTGCTCTTCATGGCCGCGCTGGCCCGCATCCCGTTGGGCACCGCCAGCGCGATCGAATTCCTGGGACCGTTGGGTGTGGCCGTGGTGCACGGTACGGGGCGCGGCCGCGTGATGTGGCCGGGCTTCGCGGCCGTGGGCGTCCTGCTGCTCACCCAGCCGTGGGCGGGGCACGTCGACGGCGTCGGGGTGCTGTACGCGTTGGCCTCCGCGGTCTGCTGGGCCGGTTACATCCTGCTGACCCAGCGCGTCGGCGACGAGGTGTCCGGCATGAACGGTCTCGCGGTGTCGATGCCCGTCGCGGGCATCGTCGCGACCCTGGCCGTCGGTCACCTGGTGCTCCCGCGGCTCACGGTCGACATCCTGCTGATCGGAATCGGCCTGGCGATCCTGTTGCCGGTCGTGCCGTTCGCCCTGGAACTGCTGGCGCTGCGACGGCTCACCACCGCGGCGTTCGGCACGTTGATGGCGCTCGAACCCGGCTTCGCGATGATCGTCGGCCTGATCATCCTGCATCAGGTGCCCGAAGCGCTCGGGGTGCTCGGCATGTGCTTCGTCGTGGCCGCCGGTATCGGCGCCGCCCGCTCGGGCGCCCGCCAGCCGCCGGTGCCCGCCGAGGTCGGCGCGTAGCGCTAGACGTCGATCCGCTTGCGCCGGTACAGCGTTCCCGCGGCCAGCAGAATGAGGCTGATCACCAGGATCGCCGTCGCGAGCACGTTGATCTGCGGCGGCACCGCGGCCTTCACCGCGGCGTTGACGTACAGCGGGTAGGTCACCGTCGAACCACTGACGAAATACGTGATGATGAAGTCGTCAAGCGACAATGCGAACGACAGCATGGCCGCCGCGACGATGCCCGGAACGATCAACGGAAGCGTCACCCGGAAAAAGGTGCGCGTGGGGCTGGCGCCCAGATCCATCGACGCGTCCTCCAGCGTCCAGTCGAAGCCGCGCACCCGTGCGCGCACGGTCATCGCGATGAAGCTGACCTCGAACGCGATGTGCGCCAACACGATCGTCGTATAGCCGGTGGCCCAGCCCAGGTCGAGGAACAGCACCAGCAGCGCGGCGCCCATGACCACCTCGGGCGCCGTCAGCGGCAGCACGAGGAACGTGTCGACCGCGCGCTGGCCCCGCCACCGCTGCCGCACAAGGGCGATCGCGACCAAAGAGCCGAGCACCAACGCGATCGCGGTGGAGACCGCGGCGACGTTGATGCTCAGCTTCAGCGCCTGGGTCAGCGCCGGGTACTTGAACGGATCGGCCCAGTTGTCCAGGGTGAAACCCTGCCAGCTGTAGTTGAACTTGCCCTTGGGATCGTTGAACGAGAACAACACGATCACGAAGATCGGCAGGAACAGATACAGCAGCACCAGGCCCGCGACGATCCGCAGCAGCCAGTCGCCCCACCGCGGGGAGCCCTTGACCCGCCCGGCGGGGGCGGGATTCGTCGCGGCTTCCATCGCCTGCACGGTCATACGAGTTCCTCCGTGCCCAGTGCCCGCGTGTAGAGCAGGACCCCGACCAGGATGATGCCCATCAGCACCATGCTCAGCGCCGCCGCGGCCGGATAGTCCTTGACCACCAGGAACTGCTGCTGAATCACGTTGCCGATCATCGTGGTCTGGGTGCTGCCCAGATACTCGGCGTTGATGAAGTCGCCCGCGGCCGGAATGAACACCAGCAGGCTGCCGGCCAACAGGCCCGGAAGCGACAGCGGCAGGATGACCTTGGTGAAGCTGCGGGTGTTGGACGAGTACAGGTCCTTGGACGCCTCGATCAGCCGGGGATCGATCTTCTCCAGGCTGACATACAACGGCAGGATCATGAAGATGATCCAGTTGTAGGTCAGCCCGCCGATGACGGCCCAACTCGTCGACAACAGTCGCCCGTCGGCGGGCAGCAACCCGACGGCGCCCAACGCGTCGACCACCCAACCGTTGTCGGCCAGAATGGTTTTCCACGCGATCGTGCGGATCAGGAACGTCACGAAGAACGGCAGGATCACCAGGCCGAGGATGAGGTTCTTGAACCGGCCGGCCTTGAAGGCGATCACGTACGCCAAGGGGAACGACATCAGAATGCACAGCACCGTCGCGGTGGTGGCGTAGCCGAACGAGCGCAGGATCTGCTCGTGATACTTGCTGAATGCCTCGCCGTAGTTCGCGAAGTCCCACGAAAACGTCAGTGTGGGAAGGAAAATCGACCCGCTCGTCGTCGACAGCGACATCCGCG
Organism: Mycolicibacterium malmesburyense; assembly: GCF_001050015.1. The sequence goes on along the minus strand of NZ_CVTB01000022.1, from coordinate 92,748 downwards.
CCAGGGAGATGAACGGGATGACGAAGAACACCGCGAGGTACACCATCGCGGGCAGGATCATCAGATACGGTGCGATCCTGCTGCGTTGGCGGCCGCTACTGGCGACGCCTGCCATCCGTCAACCGCCGGTGACTTCGGCGTACATCGAGGCGTACTCCTGCTTCTGCTCATCCTCGAGCGGGGCCCACGCCTTGATGCGGTCCAGGGTGGACTGCGGCGGATTGATCAGCTCGTTGCGGCCCAGGTTCGGATCGATCTGGTCGAGATCGGCGGTCATATCCGACAGCACCGGCACGAACTGGGTGAAGGCGATCAGCTTGGCGTAGTTGGCCCGGTCGTAGACGAAGTCGATCCACGCCTCGGCGGCCTTCTGGTTCTGCGTCGTGTACGGGATCACCATGGTGTCGAGAAAGTCCGTGCCGCCGGACTCCGGAACCACGAACTGCAGATCCGGGTTGTCGGCCTGCAACTGCACGACATCGCCCGAATACGCCTGCGCTATCACGACATTGCCGGCCGCGAGGTCATCGGCGTAGTCGTTGCCGGTGAAGCGGCGGATCTGACCGCGGTCGTTCTGCTCGCGGACCAGGTCGACCGCCTTCTGCACCGACTCGGTGCTCGGCGACGCCGGATCGCCGCCCTGGGACTGCATGATCATGCCCAGGCCGTCCTGGAAATCCGAGAGCATGCTGACGCGGCCCTTGAACGCCGGATCCCACAGGTCGTCGATGTTGGTGATGTCCCTGCCGGTGGCCGCGCGGTTGTAGGCCAGACCGACCATGCCGGTCATGTACGGGGCGCTCCACTTGCGGCCCGGGTCCATCTGCGCGTCGAGCAGATCGGGTCGCAGGTTCTTCTTGTTCGGGATGCCGTTCTCGCTGAAGTCGTTGAGCCAGTTGAGCGATCGAATCTGCGACGCCATGAACGCGGTGGGCACCACGAGGTCGGTGCCGATGTCCTGCTTGCGCGACAACGGCTCTTTGACCTTCGCGAACCATTCCTCGTTGTCGTTGAAGTCTTCCTTGTAGTCGACGGTGATGCCCGACGCCTGCTGGAACGCGGCGATGAACCCGTCGGCCATGTACAGCGGCCAGTTCGAGATTCGCAGCGTGCCGCTCGCGGGGCCACCCTCTTGCGTGGTGGTGCCGGACGTGCCGCTGTCGGACCCGCACGCGGCGAGGAACGACGGGCCGAGCACCACGGCGGCCGCCGCGGCGGCGCCCCCGCCGATGAAACGGCGGCGTGATGTGCGGTTGGCGGCGAAGCGGGCGAGGCGGGGATCCATCTCGTAGGGCATGGCGACTGTGCCTTTCGTCGGAGGGAGGGGAGGGGGCCGACAACTTTCGAGCGCCGCTCGGGGCGGTGTCGGATCGCCGCGTGACGATCAGGAGTCGTCGAGCATCTCCTCGAGATCCTCGGCGGTCGGAATGTCGGCGGCCGGCAACACGAGTGACGCGTCCGCTGTCCAGCAGACGTGGACCTCGTCGCCGGGGCGCAGCATCGGCAGGTCCTCCTCGGGCCCGATGTGGGCGACGATCGCCGAGTCGTCCGGCGCCGCCAGCGACAGCCGCACCACCGGGCCCTGGAAGGTCAGGTCGGTGACCGTCGCGCGCACGCCGACGACGTCACCGGTGGGCGCGTCCATGCAGACCCGGATCCGTTCCGGGCGCACCATCAACGTCGCGTGCCCGCCGGGCTCGATCGTCGTCTCACCCGGCCGCGCCTTCAGCGTCGACGCCAGCACCTCGATCTCGACGTAATCGCGGTTGGCCCGGCCGGTCTGGCGACCCGCCCAGAGGTTGGCCTGTCCGATGAAGCTCGCCACGAACACGGTGGCGGGCCGGTCGTAGATCTCGGTGGGCGTGCCGATCTGGTCGACGTTGCCGGCGTTCATGACCGCGATGCGGTCACTCATCGTCAGCGCCTCCTCCTGGTCGTGGGTCACGTAGATGAACGTGATCCCCACTTCGCGCTGGATGCGCTTGAGCTCGAACTGCATCACCTGACGCAGCTTGAGGTCGAGGGCGCCGAGCGGTTCGTCGAGCAGCAGGGCGCTGGGGTAGTTCACCAGCGCGCGCGCCAATGCGACGCGCTGCTGCTGCCCGCCGGACAGTTGGCCCGGGCGGCGATCGGCGAAGTCGGTCAACCGAACGATCTCGAGCAGTTCGTCGACCCGCTTGCGGATCTCGCCCTTGGCGAGTTTCTTGCTGCGCGGACCGTAGGCCACGTTGTCCCACACCGACATGTGGGGGAACAGGGCGTAGTGCTGGAAGACCGTGTTGACGTTGCGCTTGTGCGGCGGAACCTTCGAGACATCGACGCCCTCGAGCCGGATCGCGCCGTCGGTGGGGGTTTCGAACCCGGCGATCATGCGCAACGTGGTGGTCTTGCCGCAGCCGGACGGTCCCAGCATCGAGAAGAACTCACCCGAGGCGATCGAGAAGTCCGCGTCGGCGACGGCGACGTAGTGACCGAAGCGTTTGGTCACATGGTCGATCTCGATGACCGGGGTGCCCGACGGGCGGGTTGCCTCGTTGTGTCCCGATGATCGGTCGACGGCGGTGGTGTGTGAGCCGGTCAGTGCGGTCCTCCTACGGGCAGCCCCCAAGCTGTGGGTAAACAATCGCGGATCGAGCGGTCCTTCGCAAGCGATTCCGCACGGAATTTACATATCCACAATGGAATCCTTTGTCTGACGTGATCCGCGGTACCAGATTCGCTGTTTGTGGGCAGTAGCGGACCCGGCCGGCGGATCACGCCCTGCGCCGACGCTGAAGGGGTGTCTGTGCCCAGTTTCGCAGCACGAGCAGGCCCGATTAGGGCGAAACGCCGTTTACCTGCCCGCCTTCGCCGGGTACGGCACTAGGCATGGCAGCAGTGGATGTTTCGGTGTCGTCGGATCTCAGCCCCCTCAAAGCGTGGGAGCTGGCCTCGGACCTGAGCAGGTTCGACGAGTGGCTGACGATCTTCGGCGGGTGGCGCAGCGAGGTGCCCGAGAACATCGAGGTCGGCACCTGCGTCTCATCGCTGATCAAGGTCAAGGGATTCCGCAACACCATCCACTGGCAGGTCAAGCGCTATGACGAGCCGAAGGTCGTCGAGATGGTCGGTCGTGGGCGCCCTGGCATCCGCATCGGTTTGACGCTGTGCGTCCGCGACGATCAGCCTGGGTCGACGTTCCAGGTGGTTGCCGACCTGTCCGGCGGGCTGCTGAACACGCGCATCGGCAACCTAGTCGCCAAGGTGATCGAGTCCGACGTCCGCAAGTCGGTGGCCAACCTCGCCGCGCTGCACTGACGCCGGGGCGTCAGCCCCACTCGTGGTTCATCGCGCGCGTTTCGTAGCGCGCCTCCGCGGATTCCGCTGACCGCGGCGAGGGGCGCGATACCGCGATCAACGCCAGAGCCAACATCGACGTGATCGCACCTCCGAGGAAGATCGCGAGAAAGCTGCTCTCCATCGGCACGCCCGCCCCGGGCACCGACCGGCTGAGCAGCATGGCGACCACGGCCGCCGCGATCGAACTGCCGATCGTGCGGGCGATCGCGTTCATGCTCGTGGCCACGCCCGTCTCGCCGGCGTCCACCTCGCTGACGACCAGCGCCGGCAGGGCGCCGTAGCCGAGGCTGATGTAGGCGTTGGCGAGGATGCTCGCGACGATGATCTGCCAGGTGTGCGAGTGCACCAGGGCGATGAACAGGAATCCGGAGATCCCGGCGAGCGCCGCGACCACAAGCACCGGCCGGGCGCCGAACCGGTCGATGAACCGTCCGCTGACCATGGCGACGAGGAAACCGGTGAACGCGCCCGGCAGCAGATAGACGACGCTGGCTTCCAACACCGTCGCGCCGAAGCCGTAACCCGCTGCCTCACGGGGTATCTGGACGAACAGAGTGAGCCCGAGGAACGCGAAGTACAGGCCCATGCCGACGAAGATCGTGGCGACGTTGGTGAGCAGGATCGGCCGGCGGGTGAGCATCGACGTCGACACCAGCGGTCGACTGGTGTGGCGCTCCCACCACCACCAGCCGGCCAGCACGGCCACGCCGCCGAGGACGCAGCCGACGGTGGCGGGCGACACCCACCCCCACGTCTGGCCCTGGGTGATCGCCAACAGCAGCGCCGACAGTCCCACCGCCAACCCCGTCGCGCCCAGCCAGTCGATCGACCCGGGGACGTTGCGCGGCCGTCGGGGCACCACCAGCAACACGATCACGATCACCGCGACGGTGAAGGCGGTCGTCAACCAGAACACCCGGTGATATCCGGCGTCGCCGTTCATCAGCAGGCCCACCACGACCAGGCCGGTGCCGCCGCCGAAGCCCAGCGTCCCGGACAGCACCGCCATCGCCGACATCAGGCGTTCGGGGGACAGTTCCTCGCGCAGGATCGCGATGCTGATCGGGTAGAGGGCGAAGGAGGCGGCCTGAAGCACGCGGGCGACGATGAGCAGTTGCAGCGACGACGTGACGGCCGCCAGCACCGATCCGGCCAGCACCACGACGAGAACGCCGAGCAGCACGCGGTGCTTGCTGTGGAGGTCGGCGAGGCGGCCCAGCAGCGGCGTGGCCGCGACGGCGGCGAGCAGGTTGGCGGTGACCGCCCAACTCACGCCGACGATGGACGCGTGGAGTTGATCGGCGATGATGCCGAGTACCGGGACGACGGCGGTCTGCAGGACGGCGACCGTGAGCACGACGATCGACAGCCCGGCGACGAGGAGGGCAGGGGAGCGTTCGCGACCGATCGTGGGCGACTGCGCCGCGCCGGTCCCGACCACAGCCCCTCCGATCCTTAGACGACCTCCGTTTCGTCGATTATCTCCGTTCTCTCCGACGCCCGGGGCACCGGCCGCTACGGATCGGTGCGCGTGACGTGTTGTTCGGCGGATCGGGCCGTCGTGCTGATGAAGTCGTCGAGCAGGTCGACCACATCGCCGGGCCGCTCGACGTGGGCGAAGTGCCCGACACCCTCGAGCACCTCCAACCGGCATTCCGGGCGCGCCTCGTGCGCCGCGTATGCGTGGGAGACGGGGATGATGCGGTCCTCGTCGCCCCAGATCGCCATGATGGGCAGCTCGGTCGCCACGTGCAGCCGGTTCAGGGCGCTGACCGCCTGACCGCGATAGTCGACGACCGAGCGCAACGTGCGCAGAAACGCATGGCGTGTCTGGGCGTCCGCCAGCGACGAATAGGCGCTCCACATCTCGGCCCCGCGGGGCGACTGGATGCCCGCCGAGCGGAACCATCCGCGTAACTTGTTGCCGACCTTGAGGACGGGCGGCGGTGCGATCGCGGGCAGGATGAACTCGGCCCCGGGCGCGGACAGCAGGCGAAGGGTCCACCCGACGTCGGGACCCAGGCCGCCGCTGCTGATCAGGACGAGCCGCTGGCAGTAGTCCGGATGCTGATAGACGAACTGCATGGCAACGCCGCCGCCGAGCGACTGGCCGACGATCGTGGCGCGGGAGACCCCCAACTCGTCGAGCAGATCCCGCAGCCACACCGCGAACGCGCCCAGCGAGTAGTCGCCGCGGGGCTTGTCCGACTGGCCGTGACCCAACAGATCGGGGGCGACCACGCGGTACCGCCGTGACAGCTGCGGAATGACCGCTCGCCACGTCTCCGAACTGCCGGCCATCCCGTGGATGAGCAGCAGCACGTCCTCACCGCCGCCGACGTCTCGGTATGCGACGCGGTCGCCGTGCAGGGTCAGATACTTCATCTCGGTCATGAGCCTGGTTCCCTCCCGTGGTGCTCACGGTCTACCCAGAAAAGGCGGCCAATATCTAGCACTTGACTGTGACCCGATCCGAAGGAGCAAGCTCGTACCCATGAGCGCACCAAGGGAGTTACCCGTCAACCATCACGCCGACCATCCGGGATTCTCCGGCGCCATGGGGGTCTGTGTCGGGCTCGTGCTGCTCCTCATGGGCCGGGCGAGCGCGCGACTCGCCGTCGACCTCACCGGGGTCACCACCGGAGACAGGGTTGTCGACGTCGGGTGCGGGCCCGGCGGAGCGGTCCGGGACGCCGCGCGGCGCGGTGCGGCGGCGACGGGGGTCGATCCGGCACCGGTGATGCTGCGACTCGCGCGCATGTTCACCCGGGGCGGCGACATCACGTGGACGACCGGGACCGCCGAGCAGGTGCCGGTGCCGGACGGTTCGGCCACGGTGGTGTGGTCGTTGGCGACCGTGCACCACTGGCAGGACGTCGAGAAGGGCGTCGCCGAAGCGCGCCGCGTGCTCGCCCCACGCGGGAGGCTGCTCGCCGTGGAACGCCAGACGACACCCGACGCGACGGGGTTGGCGAGCCACGGGTGGACACGCCAGCAGGCCGAGTCGTTCGCATCTGCGTGCCGTTCGGCGGGGTTCGCGGACGTGACGGTCGGCGATCACAAGGCGGGACGCCGCGACGTGTGGGCGGTGCAGGCGGTGCGTCCGTAGCTTTCGGGCGCGCGCGTCGGGGGACACTGGAGAGGTGTCAGCGAACACGCGTCGCGACGCCGTCGTTTTCCTCACCGGCGACGTGATGACCGGCCGCGGCATCGATCAGCTACTTCCGCATCCGGGTGATCCCGAATTGCGGGAGTCGGTGGTATCGGACGCGCGCACGTACGTCAGGCTCGCCGAGCGGGCCGGCGGTCATATTCCGGTGCCGGTCGACTTCGGCTGGCCGTGGGGCGAGGTCCTCGGGGTGCTCGACGAACTGGGCCCCGACGTTCGATTGATCAACCTCGAGACCAGCGTCACGACATGCGGCGAGTTCGCCCCGGGTAAAGCGGTGCACTACCGGATGCACCCGGACAACATCGGGTGCCTGAACGCGGTCGGCCCGGACGTGTGTGCGCTGGCGAACAATCATGTCCTCGACTTCGGCCGCCGCGGTCTCATCGAGACTTTGCGCGTGCTGTCGGCGGCGGGAATACGTTGCGCAGGAGCAGGTTTGCAGGAGGACGATGCTCACCGGCCGGCCAGGGTGGCTCTGCGCGGTGGCGGACATGCGGTGATCGCTTCCGTGGGTTCGCCGTCGAGCGGCATCCCACGCTCGTGGGCTGCGGCGTCCGGCAGGCCGGGTATCGCGCTGATCGACGATCTGACCGATGCCGCCGCCACGACGATCGCGGGCCGCCTGGTCGCCGACAAGAGGCAGGGCGACGTCGCGATCGTGTCCGTGCACTGGGGGTCGAATTGGGGTTATGACGTCGGGGCCGATCAAATTCGCTTCGCACACCGGCTGATCGACGAAGGTGTCGATGTGGTGCACGGCCACTCATCTCACCACCCACGTCCCATCGAGATCTACCGCGGCAAGCTGATCCTCTACGGCTGCGGGGACACGGTCGACGACTACGAGGGCATCGCCGGATACGAGGCGTTCCGCCACGAGCTGCGGCTGTTGTACTTCGCATCGATCGAGCGCCTCGGTGGCGGCTTGACCGAACTGAAGATGGTGCCGATGAGGATGCGGCGGATGAGGATGGAGAAGGCGGCTGCGGAGGATGCCGAGTGGTTGCGGGCGACGGCGGAGAAGATGTGCGAGCCGTTCGGCACCCGCATCGACACGGCCGCTGACGGTGTGCTGACCCTGCACGGATAGCTTTACGATCGGCTAGTAGACTCCTTGCCGATCGTAAAGGAGCCGGGGTGGCGGTGGTGGACGTCGAGCCGAGTGGAACTCGGCAGCGGCTCATCGATGCCGCCGTCGCGCTGTTCACCCGGCATAGTTACGCCGGCACGTCACTGCAGATGATCGCCGACGAGCTTGGGTTCACGAAAGCCGCTATCTACCACCACTTCCGAACGCGCGAGCAGTTGCTTGCGGCGGTGGTGGAGCCGATGTTCGCGCAGCTGCGGACGGTCGTGGAGGCCGCCGAGGCACAGCGCAGCCCGCGCGCCGGGGCCGAACGCATGCTCCGCGGATACGCGGACATCGCGGTGTGCAACCGCGGGCTGGTGGCCGTGTTGGCGGCGGATCCGAGCGTCGCCACCGCGCTGCAGCGGCACCATGACTGGAGCGATCTGATCGCGCGGCAGCTGCGACTGCTGGCCGACGTCGAGCCGGGTCCGGCGGGGGAGATCCGGGCGGCGATGGTTTTCGCGGGCATTTCCGGCGCGGTGGGGCCGGCGTGGGTGCAGCTCGACGATCGCGCACTCGCGGAGCATCTGATGGACGCGGGCAGGCGGACCTTGGGCCTGCGGACGCCGCGGCAATCGGCCTAACACGCTCTTCGGCAAGGGATTACGAAAGGACAAACGAATGAAGACAGCTGTCGTCACCGGTGGCGGCTCGGGAATCGGACGCGCGGTCGTCGAGCGGTTGCGCGCCGAGGGCTACCACGTCGCCATCGTGGATCTGGCGCCGAACGACGACGAGTTCGCCTTCACCGCAGACGTCACCGACCGCGAGCAGGTCGATGCTGCGCTATCGGCCGTCCGTAGCCGGCTCGGACCGGTGACGATCCTGGTCAATGGCGCTGGGCTCGACGGGTTCTCGCGATTCGGTGACATCACATTCGAGAAATGGCGAAAGGTCATCGACGTCAACCTCAACGGTGTGTTCCACTGCGTCCAGGCCGTGCTGCCGGACATGGTGGAGGCCGGCTGGGGGCGAATCGTCAACATCTCCTCGTCGAGTACACACTCCGGTGCGCCGTACATGGCGCATTACGTGGCGGCGAAATCCGCGGTGAACGGGCTGACCAAGACGCTGGCCCTCGAGTACGGGCCGGCCGGCATCACGGTGAACGCGGTGCCACCGGGATTCATCGACACGCCGATGCTGCGCGCGGCCGAGTCGCGTGGCTATCTCGGGGACATCCAGGCGACGATCGATGCAACGCCGGTGCGCCGCATGGGCAAGCCCGAGGACATCGCGGCCACGTGCGCGTTCCTCGTCTCGGACGAGGCGGGCTACATCACCGGTCAGATCATCGGCGTCAACGGCGGTCGCAACACCTAGCCGCGGTGCGTTCTGAGCCCTGTGCGAGGATCCGCAGATGAGCACTGATCCTGCGTATTTCACGCCGACGGCGGACGGCGCGCTGATGCCGTCGATCTTTGCCCAGAGCCACTGGGGTGATGATCACCTCAACGGCCCGGCGATCGTCGGTTTGGCCGCGCAGACGCTCGAGAAGGAGTGCGGCTTACCCGAGTTCATGCCGACACGGATCACCGTGGACCTGTTCCGGGCGGCACGCAACCGCGCGACAACCGTCGAGGTGCGGATGATCCGGGACGGTCGCCGCGTGCGTAACGCGGAATGCGTTGTGCTGCAGGATGGTCGCGCGGTCGCGCGTGCGACGCTGGTGCAGTATCGGCGATCGTCCGCGCCTCTCGGTGAGGAGTGGACCGCGCCGGTCAGCGCGCCGCAGATGCCCACACCGGACGACGAGTTGGTTCCGTTCATCGGCAGCGACGACGGCGGGTGGACGCGGTCACCGGAGGCCCATCAGAACACCTCACGCAAACAGTTCTTCTATACGTGCGCGAATATCATTGCGGGCGAACCGGCCTCACCGTTCGTGCGGGCGGTGACGGTGGCGGAGTCGACGAGCCTGGTGACCAACCTGGGTACCGAGGGAATCGGATACATCAACGGTGACCTGACCGTCGCGTTGGCGCGCCTGCCGTTGGACGAGTGGATTCTGGTCCAGGGTGACTCGCACTGGGTTGCCGATGGGATTTCGGTGGGTACGGCGACGCTGTTCGACCGCCAGGGTGCGTTCGGGTCCGGCATGGTGACCGCTGTGGCGAATCCGGCCGCGCAGATCGACTTCAGGGGCCGGCCGTTCCCGCGTGGTGAAGTCAACTATGAGTGATCACGTGGGAATTCTCCGTCAGGGCTTCTTGCGGGTCCGTCCGCCGGAGGGCTTCTTGTCCGACGGCTGAGTCGAAGTCCGCGACGCGAAGCGGCCCACCGTGGCGACGCCGGGGATCCGTCCTACCGCGTTGTAGACGTCGTTGCCGGTGGCGATCAACGCTTCGAGTTGCGGCAGGATGGCGTCCATGGTCCGGATCATCGGATCGGCTAGTGCGAGATAGCGTTCCGCGCGGTCGATCGCCGCGTTGAGACGCTCGGTGGCAGCGGCCAAATTTTCGATGAGATCCGGCACTTGGGCCATCATCTTTACGGACGCCGGCGGGATGCGCATGGCTTCGGTGGCGGCCGCCTGGGCGGTCTCGGCGGCCGCCTGCGCCGCTTCTCTGATTTCTTTAGGGGTGGGAACCTTGGGGCTCATGTGACAACGATCCCGCACGGCGACCGCGTTGTCCGGTATTTGCCACGAACGATTCGCCCGATGGACAGGGGCGGCGGGGAGGGTGGGCGCTATTTGTCACGTGACGAAAATGTAGCCGGCTGGGTCGAGCGCGACGTCGGCGGTCATGGGTGGGGCGAAGTTGGCCGGTGTGCTGTCGATCGTCAACCGCGCGGCCGCCGAGGCGCGTGGGCAGGCCGTCGACGAGGATGTCGATGCCGCGCTGCGCGCCGCCGTCGAGGCGCAGATCGAGGCCGAGTCGCTGCCGACTTTCCTGTCCGGGCGGTTGTACGACGACGGTGTCATCGACCCCCGCGACACCCGCACCGTACTCGGAATGTGCCTGTCCGCCATCGCCAATGGCCCGATCAAGGGGACGTCGAACTTCGGCGTCTTCCGGATGTGAGCGTCATGATGTACGCGACTTGTGTGCGCATAGGAGCGCTGCGCGCAACCAAACGCACACAAATCGAAGAGGGAAGCAAATGATCACGCGAGTTCTGGTGGCCAACCGCGGCGAGATCGCCCGGCGGGTGTTCGCGACGTGCCGACGCCTCGGCATCGGCACGGTGGCCGTCTACACCGACCCCGACGAGCACTCGCCGCACGTCGGAGAGGCCGACGCGCGGGTGCGCCTTCAGGGCCGCAACGGCTATCTCGACGGCGAGCAACTGATCGGCGCGGCGCGCGCGGCCGGCGCCGACGCGATCCATCCCGGCTACGGGTTCCTCTCGGAGAACGCCGAATTCGCCGGCGCGGTGGTCGACGCCGGCCTGACGTGGATCGGGCCGCCGGTGGCTGCTGTCGCCGCGATGGGCTCCAAGATCGAGGCCAACAAGATTATGGCCGCCGCGGGTGTGCCGGTGCTCGACGAGCTCGACCCCGACACGGTCACCGCCGACCAGCTGCCGGTGCTGATCAAGGCGTTGGCGGGCGGGGGTGGCCGCGGCATGCGGGTGGTCACCGACCTGGCGCAGCTGCCCGCGCAGGTCGAGGCGGCGCGCCGCGAGGCGGCCTCGGCATTCGGCGACCCGACCGTGTTCTGCGAGCACTACCTGGCCACCGGGCACCACGTCGAGGTGCAGGTGCTCGCCGACGAGCACGGCACCGTGTGGTCGGTCGGCGAACGCGAATGCTCGATCCAGCGGCGCCACCAAGAGATCATCGAAGAGGCGCCCTCGCCGCTGGTCGAACGCACCCCGGGGATGCGGGCCAAACTGTTCGACGCAGCCCGGCTGGCCGCCGCCGCGATCGGCTACACCGGCGCGGGCACCGTCGAGTTCATGGCCGACGAGAACGGCGACTTCTTCTTCTTCGAGATGAACACCCGCCTGCAGGTCGAACACCCGGTTACCGAGGAGACCACCGGCCTGGATCTGGTTGCGGCAACTGTTCGTCGCCCACGGCGGCAGGCTCGACCCCGAACCGCCACCGTCGCGTGGCTCGTCGATCGAGGCCCGACTCTACGCCGAGGACCCCGCCAAGGAATGGCAGCCGCAGGCGGGCGACGTGTACCGGTTCGAGGTTCCGCCGAACGTGCGCGTCGACACCGGCGTGGTCAACGGTTCGACGGTGTCGATCTTCTACGACCCGATGATCGCCAAGGTCATCGCGACCGCACCGACGCGGCGTCAGGCCGCGGGCGTGCTCGCCGACGCGTTGGCCCGCACCCGCATTCACGGCGTGCGCATCAACCGCGACCTGCTGGTCAACGTGCTGCGCCATCCGGCGTTCCTCGACGGCGCCACCGACACCGCGTTCTTCGACACCCACGGCCTGGCCGAGTTGGCCGCGCCGCTGGCCGACGACCGCGCGGCAGCGTTGTCCGCGACCGCCGCCGCGCTGGCCGACGTCGCCCCAACCGCGACACCGCAACGGGTTTCGCGGCCGCACCGAGCGGCTGGCGCAACCTGGTCTCCATCTACCCGACCAAGCGCTACACCGATCACACCGGCGGCGAGCACGAGGTGTGCTACCGGTTCACCCGCTCCGGTGTCGAATTACCCGGCTATGCCGACGTCGCGCTGGTGTCCGCCACTGCCGAGCGCGTGGTGCTGCGGGTCGGCGGTGTCGAGCGGCCGTTCGATGTGGCCCGCTACGGCCCCGATCTTCGAGCAGTGTTCGTCGACTCACCGCTGGGCCCAGTGCAATTGACCGCGCTGCCCGCTTCCCCGATCCCGACTCGGCCGTCGCGCAGGGCTCGCTGCTGGCACCGATGCCCGGTTCGGTGCTGCGCATCGGCGCTGCGGCCGGCGACACCGTGACCGCGGGCCAACCGCTGGTGTGGCTGGAGGCCATGAAGATGGAGCACACCATCACCGCCGCCAGCGACGGCATGCTCGCCTTCCTCGAGCGTCGTTGTAGGGCTGCTCAGGGATCAGTGGGTGACCGTTGAGTTGGGCGTAATCCCGTACCGGGTTGGCATGTCGGGTTAGCGCTTACACCTCGCAGGGTGGCAGGAGAGGTTCACCCGTGTGGGCGCTCCCGAATGCCCCCTGGCAGTTGAAATCCCCAGACTTCCATGAGATCTGCGGGATCGCGCCGGACACCGTCGGCTCGGCGGCTGTGGCAGCCGCGCAGCTAGCCCCCTGGACCTACGTAGCATACCCCTGGCTTGCGTCTAATCCATACGTTTGTGTAGATTGAGGTTATCCACTGTCCACGGGAGCCCTCTCCTAGCAGGAAGAGAACAGAATGAAATTCGACGACAGCAAGCGGTGGGTCTTAGTCACCGGGGCATCTGGCGGCATCGGAGAGGCCATCTGCCGGACGCTTGCTCCGGCCGGATTCAACGTTCTGGCCGGTGTTCGTCCAGGGGGAACAAACGTGTCGCCGGCGATCGCTTCGAGTGCTGATCTCATCGACCTCGACCTCACGTCCTCTGAACAGCTGGAGACAATCCGAGAGCGGGTAGCCGATCACACGGGCGGTTTCCTCTACGGCCTTGTCAACAACGCCGGTATCGCGATCCCAGGCGCCTTCGAGCTCTCCAACCGCGATGAATGGGTGCAGCAGATCGCCGTGAACGTAACGGGAACGATCGGGCTGACTCGTGAACTGCTGCCGCTCATTCGGACCAGCCACGGCCGCCTGGTCGTCGTGACTTCGGTAGTTGGCCGCCTACCCATGCCCTTCAATGCAGTCCATTGCGGTACGAAGCACTTCCTCGAGGGATTCTTTGACTCGCTGAGGGTGGAAGTGGAACGCGCAGGCGTCAATGTCGCCATCGTTCAACCTGGCGCTATCCATACTGGCATGATCGACAAGTTCTCCACTAGCGCTGATATCGCGCAGCAGCGGATTCCAGATGATCTCAAGAAGCTGTATGGCCCTCCGCTGCACAGTATGCGGACCGAGATGCGCGCGCATATCGACGACGGCAGCCCACCGGAGGTCGTTTCTGATGCTGTTCTCGCCGCGCTTCGGTCGAGGCGACCTAGAACCCGTTACCCGGTTGGTCATCAAGCGCGCAAACTGCTCCTGCTAGCACAATTCCTACCCGATCGGTCAAAAGATGCGCTACTGCGCCGATTTCTCAATTTGAATCCCGGCTGATCTGCCCGTGAGGCAGCCGCGAAGGTCCAATTTCTTTACACCTCAGGGTATCCGGTCAGGAAGATTCTGTGTTGTCTAAGGAGGACATCTAGGTCATGAATGTTGCGTTGTGGATCATGCAAGGCATTCTCTCCGTCGTTTTCCTTGTGTCGGGGGTTTGTAAGCTGACGTGGTCGAGGCAACGACTAATTGACAACGGGCAGACTGGCGTCCAGCTTTTCCCGATGCCGGTGGTGCGGTTTACAGCCGTATGCGAGCTTCTCGGCGCAGTCGGAGTGGTGGTGCCGATGGTGGTGCACAGGTTCCAGTGGCTGACACCCACGGCGGCTGCTGGGCTGGCGGCTGTCATGATCGGTGCAACATACGCGCACATCCGACTTCGCGAGCCGGCCAATGTGGCGATCACCGTGACCATCTTCGTCATAGCCGTCTTGGTGGCACTGGGACGAAGTGTGGTGTAGGCCGCGCGAGTGAACGGCTCAGGAAGATTGCGGTCAACCGGAGGATGCTTCCGAGCAGGGAAACTGCACCGGGGCTTCAAGCAACCCGGTCAGCGGCAGCATCGCGCGGCGTGGGGGGCGGCCGCATGTCTTCACAATAGGGATATGAAGCGCTGGTCTTCGTTGGCCGCGGGGGAGCGGGAAAATCAACCTTCGCTACGCGGCTCGGTGCCGCGGCGGCGTTGCCGGTGATTGAACTCGACAAGCGCTTCTGGGCTACCGACCTCACACCGATGCCGCGGGACCGATGGGCTGCGACGCAACTGAGGTTCGTCAGCGAGGAGGCTTGGATCCTCGACGGTGATCTTGGCCCATTTGACGTCCTGGACGTCCGAGTAGCGGCTGCTGACACCGTAATCGTGTTGGACTTTGCGTTGTGGCGCTGTGCCTGGCGGGCACTCCGGCGTTCTCGGGAGAATTGGACCTTCTGGCGGTGGTTCATCAGCTACCGCCGCCGGAGCCTGCCGCTGGTGATGGCGATCATTGCCGATAACGCGGCGACGCAAAGCTATACGTGCTGCGAAGTCCGGGTGATGTCGAACGGTTCCTCGCAAGCGCAAAGGAGGCAGCCGGGCCCCACCTAGAAGCTGGTACCCAGCCGACAAGGTCGCGAACCACAGCCCCAGAGGTCTCAGTCTTGATGCTTGGGTTGATGGCAGTACGCCAGATCACGCTGGTGCAGCATCCGACACGTGGGGGAGCGGGCGGTGTGTGTCCACGTTCTGCGTGCTCACCGTGGGGTTTAGTGCCGCCAGATGTCAGGTCGGGGGATGCGTTGGTGGTGTTGCCGAGGCCCACAGTTCCGGCGACGGGACAACTGTCGGGCGACCGCAATGGTTGCTGGGGAAGACAAGTGCCGTCGCTGAGCAGTGTCACTGGCAGCGCTCTGTCGGAACGTAAATGGGCGCCGGCATCCTTAACCGCCGAGCGTCGCCCTCCCGTCTCAGCGATAACGGCAGGACACTCACAACAACTCCGATAACCGAGACGACGACCACGCAGCATGCCACGATCTAGGGCCCCTTCCAGTTTGACGGATCCGTGCCTCGCGCAACGGAGACCTCTTGGCGTGCTTCGAGATCCACCGTGATCGTTGCTGAACCGTCTACACCAGCGATGACGGAGTCCTCCACAGCACCGAGTGCGCGATACCAGGCCCCAGGTTGGAGGCGGTCGAGGTGCAGTATGCGCCGCCCCGCGCCGCTTCCAGGACGCAGAACCAAGTCGATTCCGTCATCATGGGCTACGGCTCGGGAAACGAGTACTTCTGGATAGGGTGCATCGGCTAAGCGCGGCCCGTGGTCCCACGCCGAGGGGCGAGGCGATCGCAACAGCCCCAGCCAGCCGTCGTGGCGATTCAACTGCGCCAGTGCCAGTTGTGCATTCGCGACTCGTGAAACGGCCTCATAGCAGCCGACACCGTCCGACACGCGCCAGTCGAGTGCCTCGCGAGCATGCTCGATCACGTCGGCGTAGGCAACCTCGTCGCCGTACTCTCGTGCTTGTGATGCTAGCGAGGTAAACAGCGTTGCCGTTGATGCGGATTTGGATCCCCAGTCGCCCAACATCATTGAGCGACCCTTCGCGTTGCTCATCCGATACACGCCTTGTTCGACCAGTTCCCGACGACATGTCAGCCACATCCTGTCGCTCAGGCCGGGTAGAAGTGGGCGCAGGTAGAAGCCGTGTTGGCCGGTGAGTTCGGCACCGCGGTGCACGAGCAGGCGCACTCCGTATCTGTCGGAGACTGCGAGATGTAGGTCACCGTCGGCAGCGGTGAACTCGCGGTCGAGTGAATCGGCAAAGCGTGACAGCAACCGTCGCTCGCGGTGTGTGCCGTCTAGTCTGTCACGAAACGCTATTGCCAAGAGCGCAAAGATATTGCAGATGGGAAACACGAATGCTGGTTCGCAGGCAAAGAGCCCGAACCGTGAATTCTCGAAGTTGCGATGGATGATATCGACGAGATTGCTGTGGTCGTAGGCAAATTCGCGGCGATCGTTCCACCGAAATGTCAGGGCTCCGGGGCGGTCGTAGCACCTATCTGAGTTGAGGAGTGCATAGGTTCCGACCATCAGTGCGAGATACCCGGAGTACATCACGTTGTCTTTTCGGACTGGGTCGGCGCTGAAACTCAGGTTTCCGCCAATGTTCTCGGCACGCCAGTATCCCCATACTCGCCGATCGAGCATGCGATCGATCAGTCGACGCTGACCTTCAGCTAGGTAGCCGGAGAATGACGGCGTCCGGGTATACTGACTGACAGCGAGCGCCCACTGCAGCCAGTTGAGCTGGTAGCGAACGCTGCGCGTATCCCGCTGAGCTTTCTCCGACCAGTCGTAGGCGCTCCAGTCGTCCATCGGTTGTAGAGCGTGGTCGAGAACCCATCGCTGCAATTGCAGTTCAGATTCGCTCGACTCTACGACTCTAGGGAGTTCCGCCGAAGACGAGACAATCGACCGAATATCGGTACGGGCGTGTTGATGAGCGAGGTAGTCGTTGCGATTCTTGCCCAACCGCCGGGCACGCGCATCGCCGCGCCAACGCAATGCTTCGACTATCACGCCGATGCCTATGGTAGCGACAGGAACAGCCCACGACACCCATGGCCAGTAAGTGCGGCCCGGGATCGCCGCGGACCCTATGGCTGTTGTCGCATACAGTGCGGGCAGGCTGAGATGGTCGGCGGCGATCCACATCCGGTAGAAGACAAACGGCAGCAACGCGATACTTAGCAAGAAGAGCCAGATGTTGCCGCGATACAGGAAGCCGGCGCCGGGCAGGACCAACCCGATGCCTAATGCTCGCCACGGCAGGGGGAGGCTGAGTAGGCACGGCAACAACCCGATCAGCCACAATCCCGCCACGGCGCCCAGGCGTTTGCGTCGCTGTGCGGCGACGATCGGTCCGCGCGGGCCTCGAGACACGGGTATCAACGGCACATCTCGCAACCCCGTCGCTAGATGTCGACCGTTGCATTGTTGGTCCCCTCGGCCGGTTGCAGGATGCGAGGCGTGTCGCTCTCCGTGTGGATCTCTATCTGGTTTCACGGTCAGGCCTCCTCGGTTACGTCTGTCGCCCAGCGCGCCGACGCCCTGGCGCGGAATGGGGAACTGGCGTAATCAATGCTCAAGAGACAGGGTTTGACAGTAATCTACACGAATGTATAGATTCATACCATGTTTTTCACACTTGTCGTGGTATCGAGCGTGATCGCATTGATGATCAGCTATTCAGCGTCGCTAAAGCTCACTCACCGACCCCAAGTGGTGGAGAGCTACGCGCGCGCCGGGGTGCCGGAGGAATGGCTGAACGGCCTGGCGGCACTACTTTTCGCTGCGGCAGCGGCACTGATCGCGGGCATCTGGTGGCCGCTGGCGGGGACGGCCACCGCGACCGGCTTGACGTGCTATTTCCTCGTGGCCGTCGCGTTCCACATCCGGGCAAAGGACCTGGCCAATGTTGCGATGCCGATCGCACTCACCGTGCTATCGGGTGCGGCTGTGACTTTGCACCTGCTTGCACACTGATATTCGGCGTGACTGATGGCCTGGATCAAGCCGCGGGGTCTTGATTCAGTTATCGGCTACCTCGCCGATGGCGTCGGAGTCCTGCAGTGTGACTGACGCGCCAGTCGCTCAGACTCTCCCAACGGCCATTCGCGGTTAGTATCTATCGAAACGCCTGTATAGATATTGTCCGCGTGTCGCCGAGAAGGGATCTGATGTGGCTCAGCGAAGTAACCGCGAGCAGCTGATCGAGGGCGCCGTACGGTGCCTCGAGCGCCTGCCGCCTGAGAAGATCACCGCGCGCGTTATCGCTGCCGAAGCAGAAGCAAATGCCGCGTCGATTGCCTATCACTTCGGCTCGAAGGACGAACTGGTCACGATAGCGGTAGTCAGGGGCTTGGATCGATGGTTGTCTGAGGTCGAGGACGCGCTTTCGAAGCTCGATTCGAGTGCTCCCGAAAAACGATTTCGGGAAGCGAACGCAGTGATTGAGCGTACCCGACGCCGCCATGCCGGCCTCGTCCAGAACTTCGTCGCCGCGTTGGCCAGGGCGCCGCACGATCCGACCGTCCGGGACCAGCTTGTCGCCGGCTTTAGGAACACTCGCCCAGCAGTCGCCCGATTGCTAGATCTGGGCGACGACGCCGCGGGCTCAGACGCTGCCGGACTGGTGTTGTCGCTCTTCTACGGTCTGATGCTCCAAGTGTCCCTTGAACCAACACTTTCCATTACTGGCAGGCGGTTCGAGCGTGCACGCCAACGCCTTTCGAGAATCATGCCAGCATGAATTACTGCCGTCCGGTCTGGGCTTGTGCTCAACCTGTATAAGTGTATAGATTGAGTGTGGTCGACCGTTGTTGCGCCCAACTCACGCGTGAGAAGCGCTGTTTGCATGGGCGCTTACTGCGCAATCGGGTTGGCAAGGACCTTTCCGGCGATCAGAAATGGACAGCCTGGCTCGAAGGAGGCACCAAGTGCCGAAACCAACGGCCTCCGGTGTAGTCAGACGCAGCATGATCACTCTTGCCCGGATCTGGACGTTGGGCTCAATCGCGTACGTCATTGGTGCGGGACTATTCGAGCGGTTAGCTCCGAGGCCATGGGTACACGCTTACCAGCGGATCGCCAACCCGGCGTTCCGGCGGATTGCCGGATATGCGCACGGCTGGGCCGTGATTGAGACAACCGGACGCAAGACAGGTCGTAAGCGACAGACGCCCGTCGGTGGGCGGCTCGTCGCCGACCGGACGTACTGGCTGGTGTCAGGTGACTGGAGATACTCGAGCTTCGTAAGAAATATCGAGGCGGGCCCCCGGGTCCGCGTAAAGGTGCATGGGCGATGGAGACATGGCTATGCGACACTGCTGCCAACGGATCCGGCCCGCCGCCGCCTGTTGATGTTGAATCCATTCAACAGTGCCTTCGTCGCAATCGCCGCGAAAGATCCGCTGACCGTTCGCATCGACCTCAGCCGTGAACATTGTTCCCAGATGGGTCTTTGATAGGCAACGGCTTTCCGGCATTTTCGAGGTTCGGCGGTGGACTCCTCGAGACTGCCGACGGACCTGCGTGTGTGGTAATCGCGCCGCAGCCACATGTCGCGTCCGGTACGAATCGTGAGGTCTCGGGGCCAGAAGATTTCAATGGACCGTTACCCGGACGCGAAACCGCTGTTTGGGAAACCGATTCGGCAGGCTGGGTTCGACGCATGCACGGCAGTTGGGCGGGACCCCCACGGTATCAATACCGGCCTTGGGTGCGATCGGGTGACTTGTCGCGGACTCTGCTGCGTGGTCAATGATGGCGGCGTCGAGCGATTCTCGGGTTACCGCATCTTCTCCGCTCAGGATCGCCGTGATCGCGGCGACGCGAATGAGGTGGCTCAGGGGTGGGAACCTTGGGGCTCATGTGACACCGATCCCGCACGGCGACCAGGTTGTCCGGTATTTACCTTGAACGATTCGCGTGATGGACAGCGCGAAGGGTCACGAACGGCCCACGGCGGTCATTGCGGTTCGACGTCGTCGATGACGGCGAGCGAGGCTTTTCGCAGGGCGGTCCAGTCGCCGCGCCAGCCCAGGATATGGACCGCGAGGTCGGCCGTGCGGTCGGGCTGATCCGGGCTACCCAGTCCGTCGGCGCGCAGGTTGGGCAGCGATTCGACAAGACGAAACACCACATCCTCATCGATACAGGCGTCCAACGCGTCGGACCGTGACCCGTTGAGACCGGCGACAACGCGCTGCGCCAGCTCACGATAAAAGCTCCGCAAACGGGTCCGCTGACAATGAAATTCGTCGAATCGAGCGGTCCTGATCTCGGGGAGGAGATAAAGAATGCCGAGGTTCCACGGGCTGTCCCAGAGCAGTCGACAGTCGAGGAGGACCAGGGCGTGCAGCAACACCTCGGGCGGCTCGGCTCGACCGTGCAACAGCTGAGCGGCCCTCAGCGATGAGATGACCGTGCCGCTGAGCAGCGCCGCGAGGATGTCGTCCTTCGTGTGGAAGTGGTGGTACAGCGAAGCCTGCCGGATGCCGACGGCCTCGGCGATCTGACGCGTGGAGGTGGCCGCCACACCCGACGTGGTGAACAACTCCGCCGCCGCGTCGAGGATTTCGTCGCGTGCGGTGGCACCGGGACGCCTACGGCGCTCGAGGCGGGGACGACCGCTCGTCGAGGTGCGCACGTGCCGATCTTGCCACGCAGATTCCGGCACGTGCGCCACCACGACTGAATCCCGTGCCGTCAGGGCTGCGCGGGGGTCAGAGCGACGGGTTGCGCGTCGGCGGCGACCGGCGGCTCGGCGGTCACGGTGGGCGCCGGCCGTGCGGTACGCATGGCGACCACGACATAGACGAGCAGCGATGCTGCGCCGGCGGCGAAGGTGCTCCAGCCATCGACGGCGCTCGACATGACGTCGTTCGTCACGTACAGCAGTGTGTTGTCGACTCCGTAGATGGTCGGGGTGAGCACGAAGAACGTCAAGCGCACTCCGATACCGACCACGATCGCGGCGGCGGCGGCCGCCGCCCCGCCCCGCGACCAGTACAGCCCCAGGATGAACGGCACGACGAGGCTGGCCAACAGCAGGTCGAAGGACAACGTCAACAGGATGCCGGTCTGCGGAACGCGAAGCGCCACAACCGCTGCCAGCGCCGCGATCGGCAACGTTGCCCACCTCGTCGCGGTGAGGATGCGCCGGGTCATCACCGGAGCGCCCGCGTCGACTCGAAACACGTTGCGCACCAGAACCGATGCGGTCGACAACAGGATTCCGCTGACGGTGGTCAACGTAGCGGCCAGCAAGCCGGAGATGACGATGATGGCCAACCACGTCGGCGCGTACCCGCCGAGCAGGGTGTAGAGGATCGGTCCGTTGCCCGCCTCGTCGCCGACGATACTGACCGCGGCGAGCGCGACGAATGACAACGGCAGGCACAACAGCAGGATGCCGCCCGCGGCGGTGAAGCAGGCCTGTTGCGCCGCACCGGGGCTGCGGGCGGAGAACACCCGCTGCATCAGGTCGATCGCCACCAGGTTGCCCAGCCCGAGCGCGATGATCGTGGCCCAGTTGATCACGGCCCCGGACTCGGCCGACGTCAGCTGTGCGAGATCGCCGACACCCATGCCCTCGGGCGCGCTGAAACCGTGGGTGGACGCGACCCAGACCACCAGCGCCGCCACCGCCACGACGTTGACCACGACCTGGGCCACGCCGGTGTAGACGCTGGCGAACATGCCACCGGTGATGGTGTATAGCAGAGCCAACGGAATCGTCAGCAGCACCCCGAAGGTGTAGGAGACGCCGAGAAAGCGTTCGAGGAGGAAACCGATCGCTACGAGGTTGCCGGCCAACAGGATGACGAAGCTGCCCACGGTCAGCCACGACGAAGCCATCTCGATGCCGCGGCCGAACCGGACCCGGAAGTACTCCGGCAGCGTCACCACCCCGGTGGCACGTAATCGCTTGGCGAAGAACAGCCCCATCAACAGCAGGCACAGGGCCAAGCCGATGGGCAGCGCCGCGCCGGCCCAGAAGCCGAACGTCGCCGACAGGTCCGCGTTGCCGATGGTGGCGTTGGAGTCCACGGGCTGCGCGATGAGTACCGCGGCCACCAGGACGGCAGGCAGGGTGCGTCCGGCGACGAGGTAGTTGGCGGAATCCCCGCGGACGCGGCGCGAGGAGATCACGCCGCTGACGGTGAGAATGAGGAGGAAGATGGCAACGCCGGTGATGATCATGGCGAACTCCAGAAGGACGAAGGAAGAGTGGGAGTGCTGTCGGCGTCGTTGCCGGAAAGTAAGAGATCAGTTGTTGCTGAGGGCCTTTCGGCCGAAAGTGGACAGGGGGTGAGCCCCTTCGGGGAGAGTCACCTCCCCCCGGGCCAAACGTCGTTGCAGATAGCGAAAACTCTGCGCGGTCTGGGCGAACAGGTGCTCGCCCGCCACCACCGGAGGCCTGGCCGGGGCGCCGTCGCCGACGAATGCGGGCAACGGAGCGACCTCGGTGTCAGCGTCGACGTTGACGAAAAGCGGGAATGAGTACCGCTCGGCGGTGACTTTGCGGACGCGATGCGTGGTGGCGACGAACTCGCCGTTGGTCCAGATCTCCAGCAGATCACCGATGTTGAGGACGAAAGCGTTGTCGATCAGCGGTACGTCGACCCAGTCGCCTGCGGCATTGAGTACCTCTAGGCCGGGGGCGGTCGGACGCAGCAGCGTGAAGCACTCGTAATCGGTATGCGCCCCGATACCCGGCCGGTCGGCCGCACCCGGGTCGTAGGGATAGTGAATCAGGCGCAACTGCGACGGTGGCGCGGTGACGTGACGATCGAACCGGTCGGCGGGTTCGCCCAATGCCACGGCGAATGCGCGCAAGAGCCTGCGCGACAGGGCGAACACCGCCTGGTACCAGGCCATGACGGCCTCCCGAAAGCCGGGCAGATCTGGCCACTGGTTCGGCCCGAGCAGCGGGTGCCCGGCCAGATAGCGGGGATCGTCCTCGGGCAGTTCGAAAGAGACGTCGAAGGCTTCTTTGGTATCCGCGGTGCCCTGGGCGAACACCTCCTCGCCCGGCGGGACGTAGCCGCGGTGGTTTGTGGACCGACCGATGTACACGCGGTGTTTTTCCTCGTCGGGCAGCGCGAAGAAGGCCCGTGTGTGAGTGAGCAGATTCTCGAACAGCGCGGGATCCACACCGTGGCCGACGATCTGGGCGAAACCCACATGGCGGGCGGCGTCGCCGAGCGCCCGCACGGCCGCGTCGTACTCGGGCCCCGACTCATCGGGCAGGGCCCCGATGTCGAGGACGGGGACGTCGGTGAAGGCACGGGTATGAGTCATCGCGGTCCTATCGGTAGACGAGTTGATCGGAATGGTCGGATGTGACCCCCCAGCGGCGACGGACCGCGGTACCATCCGGTGCCCGGTCGCTGACGGTGACGTCGGGTCCGTCGCGCTCCGGCGCCAGATCGTCACCGACCCGGAAGGGCAGGGTGGAGCGGGTGATCCGCCACACCCGATCGTCGACGGTGCCCAGGGAGACCTCGAGGTCCATGACCTCCCGGGCGCGTTCGAGATCGGCGTCGGCGACGATCTGGGCAAGCGCGGTGCCCGCGCCGAAACCGGTTGCGGGACAACGACCACGAACGTAGCCGAATCGGTTATCGATGCGGAGCAGCATTCCGCGGCGACCGGACGGCTCGCCCAGGATCAGTTCCCAGCGATGCACGCCGGGACCGGCCGATTCGTCGACCCAATCCTCGTGATAGGCGCGGCCGATGCCGGTCTCGACCACAACGTCGCCTGCGCGGTGCAGGCGTCCGCGGTCGGGCAGCGCCTCGGCCGGGTGCAGGTCGAATGAGCGCAGCCAGGTGAACTCGTCACCGTCATCGAGGAGCGATCCGGCGAAGGCCTCCTGAGTGCACAGCGCGAGCAGATCGTCACGGCTGAGTTCGGTCAATGATCTCGCGGTGATGATCGCCATCCCGGGCGGCGTGCGGAGATCGACGTAGAGTTCACCGGCCTGAAGCCATTCGACGTCGGTGTCGGTGTCGACTACGCGACCCGGCGATGCGAGCGCGCGGCGACGCCAGACCCGGTGGGTCACATCGACGCGGCTGACCCGTTCACCGGTGCACGTTCGGCGGAGATATCCGGGCCAGTCGCCGTGGTGTGAGATGTCGGTGCCGGCCTGCCATGCATCGAGCGCGCAACCGAATCCGACGACGTCGGCGCCGTCGGCGAGCGTGACTCGGCCCAATGACATCGGCGCCGGGAGTTCGGCGAGGAAGTCGCCGAGCGCCGCGGTGCCGATCGACCACACCTCTCCGCGGACGCTCATCCCGCCGTCGACGCCGACGCGCACCAGGCCCGGTTTGGGCGGATCGGTGTCCAAGCGCGCCATCCGGTACAGGGGAGCGGTATACGCGGGACCGCACCAACGAGCGCCGCGCTGCTCGAGTTGCCAGGCCAGCGGCTGCCCGCGCAGATGAGCGCCCACGACGAGCAGGCGTGTGGTCGCCGGCCCGGTGCGCGCCGGCCACGGTGCGGCCGGAGGACGGCTCCCGGCGGCGTCGGTCAGCATCCGGGCCAGGTCCAGCGCGACCGCGTCGGCGCCTGCGCGCGCGACGACGCTGACGCCGAATTGAGCCCCGTCCGAACAGGTTCCACAAGGGACGGCCACGGCGCACATGTCCATCAGGTTGCAGAAGTTCGTGTAGGTGCCGAGCCGCGAGTTCACGCCGACCGGATCGGCGGCTACGTCGGCGATCCGCGGATGGTCGGTGGTGGTGGGTATGAGCAACGCATCACATTCGCCGAGTTCGGCCATCGCGGTTTCGGTCAGTTCGGCCAGCCTGGCCCGGTCGCGCAGCAGCCGGGTGGCCGAAATGTTGCCCGCGGCGGAGATGATCGCCGCGACCGTCGGATCGAGCGCGGTCTCGGTGCCGCGGTGCGCGTCGATGAATTCGCCGACGGCGTCGTGCCGTTCGGCGACGAGGCCGCCGTCGTAGAGCAACCGTGCAGCCGCCAGGAAGGTTGTCAGGTCGATCTCGACTAGATCGGCTCCCCGTCCGCGCAAACGCTCCGCGGCCGCGTCGAACGCTCGGACCCAGTCTGGGCCCAGACCCGGCAGGTCCCGAGGAACAGCCACGCGCGGACGCTGCGGGGCCGCCAGCGGTGCGTCCGTGGGGAAGGGGCGCGCCGCGCCGGCGATCACCCCCATCGCCGCGTCGGCGGTGTCGACGTCGCGGGCGAAAACCGTTACGCAGTCGTAGGACCGGCAGGCCGGCACCACTCCGTCGGTCGGCACCACGCCGAGCGTCGGCTTGATGCCGACGATGCCTTGCAGTGCGGCGGGCACGCGGCCCGAGCCGGCTGTGTCGGTACCCAACGCGATGTCGACGAGCCCCAGCGCTACCGCGACCGCCGAACCGGAACTCGACCCGCCGGAGATGTGGTCGGGTCGGCGCGCATCCCGCACGGCCCCGTACGGGCTGCGCGTGCCGACCAGTCCGGTGGCGAACTGGTCGAGGTTGGTCGCGCCGATCACCACCGCGCCGGCGGCACGCAACCGTGCGACCACGGACGCATCGGCTTGTGCCGGTGCGGTCGCATACGACGGGCAGCCCGCTGTGGTCCGGATGCCCGCGACGTCGATGTTGTTCTTCACCGCCGCCACCATCCCGGCCAGCGGCAGCTGCGCACCGGAACGGACCGCGTCGTCGATCGCTTGTGCGTCGGCGAGCGCATCGGCCATGGGCCGCAGCGTGATCCAGATCTCAGGGCGGTCCACCGCGTCGATGTTCGCGTACGCGGCGCGGACACGCTCGGCGGCGTTCACTGCCCACCGCCCGCTCCGACGATGACCAGCGGAGTGCCGCAGTCCACGAGATTGCCCGCCGTGACCAGGATTTGCGTCACCACGCCATCGGAGGGCGCACGCAGCACGGTCTCCATCTTCATCGCTTCGAGCGCCAGTAGCGGCTGACCGGCGACCACCTGCTCGCCAACGGCGACGTCGACCTTCCACACACTCGACGCGAACGGTGCGTCGACGCGGTGGTCGCCCTCGCCGAGCACGAGCTCCTCGGTGCACGGGGCTGCGTTCGCGGCCGCCCGTTCGGCCCGGTCGAACTCCCCGGCGGCGGCCCACGCGGCCCGTTCCTCGGCGAACGCGGCGCTCTGTCGCGTCCGGAACGCGGCGATGTCGTCGGCGTTGTCGACCAGGAAACGTTCGTGCTCGGCCAACGAGAACACGCCATCGGTGATGTCCACCGATCCGCGGCCCGCCGCGATGTCGGCACGCATCTCGAGCAGCTCCTCGGCGGACACCGGATACCACGTGATGCGGTCGAAGAACCGCAGGAGCCACGGACTTCCCGGTTCGAACGGCGGTGTGTGACGGTAGCGGCTCCACACCTGCGTGGTGCGCCCGACGAACTGGTAACCGCCGGGGCCTTCCATGCCGTAGATGCACAGGTACGCACCGCCGATCCCGACGGAGTTCTCGGCGGTCCACGTGCGCGCCGGGTTGTACTTCGTCGTGACCAGCCGGTGGCGGGGGTCCAGCGGTGTGGCCACCGGCGCCCCGAGGTACACGTCGCCGAGCCCCAGCGTGAGGTACTGAGCGCCGAACACGATGTCGCGCACATCCTCTTCGGTCGCCAATCCGTTGACGCGCCTGATGAACTCGATGTTCGAAGGGCACCACGGGGCGTCGTCGCGCACCCCGGAGGTATAACGGGCGATCGCCTCCCTGGTCGCGGGGTCGTCCCAACTCAGCGGAAGACGCACCAGCCGGCTGGGCACAACGAGTTCTGAGGACGCCGGCAGGTCGTCTTCGATGTCCGACAGCAATCCGAGCAATCGTGAGATCGACAACACGTCCGGATCGACGTGCACCTGCAGCGAGCGAATCCCCGGGGTGAGATCGAGGATGCCGGAAGCGGCGTCCTCCAGCCGGGTGTGCAGGGCATGCACTCGCGCACGCAGCGCGAGATCCAGCACGATGTCGCCATATTCGATCAGCACGTTGTCGTCGCCGCCGCGGCGGTAGGTGACGTTCGGCGCTCCGCCGGCGCCTGGCCGCCGGGCCAGCACTCCGTCATCTCCGTCGCTCGATCGCTTGACGTGCGGGTCGGCCGCACGGCGCGCCAACCCGAGTTCGCGCCGGGACGGGGCGTCGTCGGACCGCACCGGCACGAAGCGCACAGTGTCGCCGGGTCGCAGCTGGCCGAGTTTCCACCGCTGCGCGGCGATCACCGTGATGGGGCAGACGAATCCGCCCAGGCTCGGGCCGTCGGGACCGAGCAGAATCGGTGTGTCGCCGGTGAAGTCGAGCGCGCCGACGCTGTAGGCGGTGTCATGGATGTTCGACGGGTGCAGTCCGGCCTCGCCGCCGTCGGGTCGCGCCCACTCGGGCTTGGGTCCCTCCAACCGCACCCCGGTGCGGGCGGAATTGAAGTGCACCCGGTACGTGGCGTCGTACAGCGTGTCGATGTCGTTGCGGGTGAAGAACTCCGGAGCGCCGTGCGGACCCTCGGTGACCGCGAGTTCCCATTCGCTGGCCAATGCGGGACGCACCTCGGGCGGTACCGGTCCGGCGCCTGCGCGGGCCGCGGCATTTGCTGCTACAGGCTTGGTGCGCAACACATCTCCGGTAACGAGTTCCCGTCCACCGTGTCCGCCGAATTTACCGAGGGTGAAGGTGGAGGCGCTGCCGAGGTAGGTCGGCACATCGACGCCGCCCGCGAACAGGATGTAGGTTCGCAGCCCCACAGCGGCGTCACCGACATCGAGCACGCCCCCGGAGGGGACGTTCACCGGCTCCCACATCGGGACTGGCACCCCGTCGATGGTGACGAGACATTCCGCGCCGGTGACACAGACGGTGGTGGACTGCGTCATCCGCAGCGCGGGACCGGAGGCGGTGCATTCGAGCCCGGCCGCATCATCGGAGTTGCCCAGGGCACGGTTGCCGAGCCGAAACGACAGGTCGTCCATCGGACCGCTCGGCGGCACTCCGACCTGCCAGAGTCCGATGCGACCCGGCACGTCCTGCACGGTGGTCATCAGGCCGGGCCGTTCGACGGTGATCCGCGGGCGTGGGTCGGAGACGTCCGCCAGTGTGGCCGTGCTGTGGACGGCCGCGCGGACGTCATCGTGTTCCAGCGCCGCGCAGAGCAATCCGGTGTTGACCTCGATGCCGTGCAGGTGCGTCTGTGTGAGCGCGTTCCGCAGGCGGGTCAAGGCGTCGTCGCGGTCGACGCCGGCGGCGATGACCTTGGCCAGCAGGGGATCGTAGGATGCGGTGACCTCGGTGCCGTCGGCGACCCAGGTGTCGACGCGGACGTCGGTGGGGAACTCGACGGATGTCAAGGTACCGGTGCTGGGGCGGTAGTCGCGCAACGGGTCTTCGGCATACACGCGGGCTTCCGCGGCATGCCCGGTGGTCGGTACGACGCCGTCGGGATAGGCGTCGAGCATCGACGGGTCGCCGACGGCCAGGCGCAGCATCCAGCCAGCGAGGTCGACGCCGGTGACGGCCTCGGTCACCGGGTGCTCGACCTGCAGGCGCGCATTGACCTCGAGGAAGGACGCCTCTTCACGTGCGGGGTCGTAGATGAACTCCACGGTGCCCGCCGACCGATACTCGACCGCGGCGGCCAGCGCCCGTGATGTCGAGTGCAACTGGTCGCGCACGGCGTCGGAAAGCGCAGGGGCAGGCGCTTCTTCGATGACCTTCTGGTGTCGCCGTTGTAAGGAACAGTCCCGATCGCCGAGGCTCAGTACGCGTCCGGTGCCGTCGCCGAAGATCTGCACCTCGACGTGACGGGCGTTGTCGACGTAGCGTTCGACGAAGACGCCGGCGGAGCCGAAGCTGCGTTCGGCTTGGGCGACCACGCGTTGGTAGGCCGCGCGAAGGTCGTCGGCGGTGCGGCAGATCTGCATGCCGATACCGCCGCCGCCTCCGGTGGCCTTGAGCATCACCGGAAAGCCGATGCTCTCGGCGGCGACGATCGCGTCGTCGACGCCGTCGAGGAGTTCGGAGCCGGGAAAGATCGGGACTCCGGCGGCGCGCGCCGCGATGCGCGCGGTGTGCTTGGTGCCGAAGCAGCGCAACTGGTTTGGCGTCGGCCCGGCGAAGGCGATGCCGGCGGCTTCCACGGCGGACGCGAAATCGGCGTCCTCGGAGAGGAACCCGTACCCGGGATGGATGACGGTCGTACCTGTGTGAGCCGCCGCGGCCAGGATCGCGTCGGCGCGCAGATAACTTTCGCTCGGGGCGGCGGGGCCGATACGGACGGCCTCGTCGGCGAGGTGGACGTGAGGCGCGCCGCGGTCCGCGTCGGAGAAGACCGCGACGGTACGCAGGCCGAGCTTGCGGGCGGCGCGGATCAGGCGTACGGCGATCTCACCGCGGTTGGCGATCAGCACCGTCGTCATGCGCTGCCCTCGGAGCGGGTGACGATCATGCGGACCGGGGTCGGGTCGAACGCGTTGCAGGGGTTGTTGATCTGCGGACAGTTCGACACCAGGACCAGCGTGTCGACGTCGGCGCGCAGCGCCACCCGCTTGCCGGGTGCGGACAGTCCATCGACGATGCCGAGTGCGCCGTCCGGGTCGACGGGCACGTTCATGAACCAGTTGATGTTGCTGGCCAGGTCGCGGGCGCCCAGACCCCAGCGCGACCCTTCCAGCAGGAAGTTCTCCATGCAGCCGTGCTGGGCGCGCGTGTGCTGGCCGTATCGCAACGTGTTCGACTCCTTGGAGCAGGCGCCACCCAGGGTGTCGTGTGCGCCGACCTCGTCCGCGACGACGGTCATCAGCGGGGCGCCCGTATCGGCGCGCAGCACCGATCCGGTGGTCAGAGTGATGCGGCCTTGTTGGCGGATGGTTTCGGGTGCGCTGTAGCGCACGCGGGTGTCGGCTGCGGCGTAGAGCAGGCAGTCGACAGCCTGGTTGCCGGCCAAGTCGACGATGGTCAGCACGTCCCCGGCGGCCACCACGGCCGACCAGGCGGCGCGGGCGGGCACGTGCTGGTCGAGGACGATCGATCCGCTGACCAGGGGTTCGGCGATGGCGGTGCTCACAGTTGTCCTCTCGCAATGAGGTCGGCGTCGGTGTTGGCGATGGCTTGGCGGTGCTCGGGGCCCAACGGCCCCGCGAGGTTTCCGCTGACGAGCCGTTGCATGTCGGTGAGGGCCGGCCAGGCGTGCATGAGAAGGGGTGAGCAGGTGAACGCCGGCCGCGGATCCAACGGATGAGTTGTGTTGGCCAGCAACACAATCGAGTCTACATGTAAGAGCAGATCCACGTTGGCACCGGCACCGGCCGAGCCCTGCCAGCGGAACGTGCCGTCGGCGTCGACCCGCACGCCCTTGAAGAACGAGATCGAGGGCGGCAGGTCGCGCGTGTCCAGGCCGTGTTTGAGCGCGGCAACTGTGAACAGTTCGCGGCCGGCGGGGGAGTCGGATTCCGGCGAGGCGGCGCCGTAGCGGTCGAGATTACCTGCGCGCGTGGTGGTTCCGGTCAGCGCATCATGTTTGCCGGAGGTGTCCGAAACGATGGTGGCCAAGACGCGCCCGAACCCGCTGAGCAGCGGATGATTGGTGCCGAGGTAGGCTTGCCACGGCACCTTGACGGTGTCGGCCACGTTGAGGCGTTCGTGTGGTGCGTCGGCGCGGTGAAGGAGCAGGTGCGCGCACGCGTCTCCAGCGGCATCGGTGAGGCGGATGCGGGTGCCGCGGGCGAACATCGCGGTCGTATATCCGCCGGGCGCAATGGTTTCCGACCACACGAGGTTCTGTGCGGGTATCCCGTCGGGGGCCGTCGGGGACGATGACGCCGGTACATGACGCATGAACTCGGCCGTGCGGCCATGCTGACCGCGTGCATGCACTCGGGCGCCGGCCGTGGTGGCCGTCGCGGACGTGGTGTCGGTGGTCACTGACTGCTCCCGCCGGAAATCGTGTTGTCCCACCTGTCGGGTGGCGTTCCTGTCGAGTGACAGTTTTCAAGTTCTGGCGGCTGTGGTGGTTGCCGCGGAGTAACCGATCCCGCGGCAAGGGTTAACAGTGGATCGCGAATGTTTCTGTCAGGTGACAGGTATGGACGGATGAGGCGACGGCCACTCCGCGTTCACAATTCGTCACAGTGACGTAATGGTGGGCGCCACGTGGGTTCGATACGCGGGGTGGTGGGCACGCTTTTGGGCGCGTACACGCGGGCTCGTCTTCGGAGGCGGCTTGCCGTTGTTCCGCGTAGCGTCGCCCGCATCGTCCCAGGGCAGGGCTTATCGACGATGATCGGCTGGCGGTTGCGCCTGAGGCAGCAATCCGCTCTGGGTCACGCAACATTCGCTGGCCCGCCGCACTGCGAAGAAACGTCACAGTGACGAAAAGTGGTCGGGCAGACGGGGAGTCGGGGAAGCGCCGTTGTCGTCGATGCCGTCGACTTAAGGTACAACCGCCGAGAGGTATGCGCGGGCGCGTCATGCGCGTCGCACGCGCGAGTGTCGACTCCGTGCGTGCGCAGGCAGTCAAACCCCTTAAGGGGTTGATCACGCGCACCAGGTGAGGGCAATCAACCCGTTAAGGGGCCGACCCTCCCAGACGAATCCGCCCAGGTAACCCAAATGCCGATAAGCCACATTATGTCAACTGAACCACTGCATATTGCTTTGCCGCCCAGGGCTTTTGCAGTCAAACAGTTAGATAGTTCCCCGTTCGAGAACCCATCGATGCCGGAACGGTAGTACCTCTGCGGCAATCTCAAAGTCGGCGTCATAGTGAATCACGTCGTCATCGCTGGCGAGCCAGAGGTGCAGAGCCGCATTCGGTTCGTTCCACCGGAACACTGGGGCAATCACGAATGGGACACCATGACGGCGATGCCTGCGGTCAACGCGGTCCACAACGTAGCTGCAGCACCCGCAGGCATCCTGACGCTGCGGGACGTGGGCCTACCGTGCGCGCCAGCAGGACCCTGGGAAATCGAGCGCCGCACCTCGCCGACTGACTGAGGTTTTGGATCAAGCGGAAACTGCGCGCGCTTTCGAGATAGGTTGCCCACCAGGGAGTCTGCTTCTCGCGACTGCTGATCGGTGATTCATCGCCGGTGGACCCTCGTCCACCGCACACGGTGAACTCCACCGGCTCTGCAGGAGCCTGCCGGCCAACTCGACGAGCTGACGTGGATGACACCGCTACAGACAAGACTATTCCCTAGGAGGAAAGGCCGGACCTTGAGGAACGTGAGTAATAGTCCCGCACACTCAACCAACTGTTACAGCACAACCGCGTCTGGCCAACAGCCTCCATAACGGCGAACGAACCCGCACGACATGTCGCCTGCCGGGGGAACACCCAGCAGCAAACGAACCGCACAGAGCGCGACGGGCAATCGACGGGGATGCCGACTTGTGCCCGCGTCGCGGCAGACCTACCTCCCACTGGTTCTTACCCGCCTCCACAGCGCGCCACTCCCGACCGGATTGCGGCGGAATCAGACGCGGGTTACCACTAATGTCCGTTTACTGCGGGAGACGGTTCAACGTCCCACCTCCACACCTCGACCGGGTCATCGTTCCCGCTGGGTGGTCCGATGGCGATGTCTTGACGGCAATCTGATGGACTATGGATCGGCGTCGTCACACTTACCCGGAAAGGGATGCAACACCTCCAATGCATATCAGCATGGGACTTCCGACCCTCTTTCCTCACGGGCGCGACACGGAGCTCGCGTGGTACCGCAAGATCGACGAAGGGCCGTGGCACGGCCTCGTCACCTATGAACGGTTGCTCTATCCACACAGCTGGTCGGTCGTTCCGCAACTTGCTGCCGCGGCCGCAGTGACCGAACGAGTGCGGCTCTGGACGGATATCGTCACACTCCCCATGCGAGACCCGGTCATGTTCGCGAAAGATATGGCGACCATAGATGTGCTGTCTGGCGGGCGCCTGACGCTCGGGGTCGGCATTGGCGCATGGGATGAGGACTACGTCGCCGTCGGCAGTTCGCTCGACCGGAAGCGTCAGCGCATGGACGAAGCGGTAGCGTCGATGCGCAAGGTGTGGGCCCAGGAGCCCCCCGTCGAGGGACACCATCCCGTAGGACCGGCGCCGGCCCAGGCTGCGGGCATCCCCTCGTCGGGCCGAAGGCGCTCGCTCGAGCCGCGCAATGGGCGGCCGGGGTGAGCGATCCGGCGAATTCACTGCACTTCGATGCCGAGGCACTGGCTGCGCAGCGTCAGCGCGTGATCGAGGCTTGGCAGGCGGCCGGCAGAACAGAAAAGCCACACTTCTCCACGCCGATCTGGTTCGCGCTCGGTCCCGACCCGGAGGACCAACTCAGGGAGCATGTACGGGACTTCTGGGATCAGGAGGTCGTCGCAACCGGACCGGCCGCCTCTTACCTGACGGCTCCGACCACAGGGATCCTCAACTGTGGGGCGTCCGCGCTCCTTGCCGCCGTGAACGGCGCACGCGAAGTGGGTCTCGACGAACTCAGGCTAATCCCGACGACCGCCGATCCCGAGGAGATAGACCGCGCTCGCGACGTCCTCGGCATCTGATCAGGCTGCAGTGCCGAGCAAAGCAAATCCCTTTCCAGTGCCGCATCTCCCCTATTGTCGCTTCGTGTGCGACGGGTTGGTTGGCCTGGGTGCTGAGCCCGCGGAGTCAGTACCTCGAAGAACGTAGTCGATCGCTGCTCGGTGAACTCCATCAGCACGCACGAGGAATGTGCTTGTACCGCGTCCTCGTCGCGCACACTAGGACACGCACCCAACGCCAACGGAGGAACCGGTGCCGGAATCCAGCCCTGTCCCCGAATACGACTACATCATCGTGGGCGCAGGTAGTGCGGGCTGCCTGCTCGCCAACCGGCTCAGCGCCAACCCTGACCACCGGGTGCTGTTGATCGAGGCCGGCGGCAGAGACAACTGGTTCTGGATCAAGGTGCCGGTCGGCTATCTGTACACGATTGCCAACCCCCGCACCGACTGGTGCTTTACGACGGAGCCCGACCCAGGCTTGGCCGGCCGCAGCATCATCTACGCGCGGGGCCGCGTGATCGGCGGCTGCTCGTCGATCAACGCGATGATCCACATGCGTGGGCAGGCAAGCGATTACGAGCTGTGGGCGCAAGCCACCGGCGACGAGCGGTGGCTCTGGGGTGGCCCGGACTGTCCCGGCGAGACACTGGCGATCTACAAAGAGCTGGAAAACTACTTCGGCGGCGCCGACGACTGGCACGGTGACGCCGGCGAGATCCGGGTCGAGCGGCCGCGTGTGCGCTGGAAGATCCTGGACGCCTGGCAGGCCGCCGCTGCCGAGTTGGGCATCGAGCCGATCGACGAGTTCAACCGCGGAGACAACTCCGGTAGTGCGTACTTTCACGTCAATCAACGACGCGGCAGGCGCTGGTCGATGGCCGACGCCTTCTTGCACCCCATCACCCACCGACCCAATCTCACCGTCTACACAAAGGCCCAGGCTTTACAGCTGCTGATGAACGAGCAGGTCCACGAGGATCAGCGCCGCGGGGCTTGGACAACTGCCCGGCACCGCGCGACCGGCGTGCGTCTGCTCAAAGACGGCCAAATCTTCGACGTGCAAGCCCGCCGGGAGGTGATCCTGAGCGCCGGTGCCATCGGCTCCCCTCACCTGATGCAGGTCTCGGGCCTCGGCCCGGCCGGGCTGCTCACCCAGCACCAAGTGCCGGTGACCGTCGACCTGCCAGGCGTGGGTGAAAACCTCCAGGACCATCTGCAGATTCGCAGCGTCTACCGTATCCGCGGCGCGCGGACCGTCAACACGCTCTATCGGAACTGGATCACCCGCGCGGGCATGGGAATTCAGTACCTACTACTGAGATCGGGACCCATGACCATGCCGCCGTCCACACTGGGGGCCTTCGCGAAAAGCGACCCCGCTCTGGCCAGCCCCGATCTGGAGTGGCATGTACAGCCTCTGTCGTTGCCGAAGTTTGGCGAACCTCTACACCCGTTCGCAGCCATCACGCCCTCGGTCTGCAATCTGCGCCCCAGCTCGCGCGGCCATGTGCGTATCGCCGATTCGGATCCGCTGTCGAAGCCGAGGATCTCCTGCAACTACCTGTCCACTGACGCCGATCGTGCGATCGCGGTGCGAGGGCTCCGAATGACCCGGCAGATCATGGCGGCGCCGGCCCTCGCTCGCTATTGCCCCGAAGAGATGCTCCCCGGCGCGCAACTGGTGAGCGACGAAGACCTGCTTCGAGCCGCCAGTGAACTGGGGACGACGATCTTCCACCCGGTGGGTACCTGCGCGATGGGAGCCTTCGATTCAAACGGCATGCCGCGGTCTGAAAGCACGGTGCTAGACACCGACTTCCGCGTGTCTCGCGTGGCCGGTCTCCGCGTGGTTGACGCTTCGGCGATGCCCACCATCACTTCTGGAAACACCAACGCGCCGGTCATGCTGATCGCGGAGCGCGCAGCGCGGGCGATCTTGAAGAGCCACCGCTAGCCCCCATCAGGCGAGGTAATGGCCGGCGTTCAAATCTTGCACATCCAGGAGGCACTGGCGGAACTCGAGTCGGTCGCGAACAACGTGCCAGGAATAAAACCGCGCAGCCGATGACTTGGCTCAAGAGTCGCCCCTTCCCCGACTCAGGAGCATCCATGACCCGTCCCGTACGCGTCGCCGTGCAGATCCAGCCCGGCGGAACGCCCGATTACCGCACGTGGCGCGACGTCGTGCTGGCCGCCGACGACCTTGGCGTCGATGTGATCTTCGGCTACGACCACTTCCACCGCCCAGCGGTGGAGGCCATCGTCGACGGCAAACCTGTTCTCAGAGAGGAACAACCCGACGTCTCCAACTTCGAGGGCTGGACCGCGCTCGCGTCGTGGGGCGAGATCACCTCACACGCGGAGATCGGACTGCTCGTCACCGGCGTGGGCTATCGCAATCCGGACCTGCTCGCCGACATGGCGCGCACCGTTGATCACATCAGCGGCGGCAGGCTCATCCTGGGCCTCGGCGCGGGCTGGTACGAAAAGGATTACGCCACCTACGGTTACGACTTCGGCACCTTCGGCTCCCGCTTCGATCTGTTCGACGAGAGCCTGATTCGCATCGAAAACCGGCTCGCCGCATTGATTCCGCCGCCCGTGCGTAAGATACCGGTCCTCATCGGTGGCACGGGGCCCAAGCGTTCGCTGCCCGCCGTCGCCAGGCACGCCGATATTTGGCACGCATTTCAGGATCTCGATGCGTTCCGCCGTTTGAGTGACCGCGTCGACGAATTGGCAGCGACATTCGGGCGCAACGGGGCGGACATCGAACGCTCGACGCTCTGGAAGAACGAGAAGAGCGCCGACGCCTTCCGCGAAGCAGGCGTGACGCTGTTCCAGACCGAACTCACCGCCGACAACGGTTACGATCTCACCCCTCTCAAGCAGGTCGTCACATGGCGCGACCACGGGTGACCCTAGCCTGGCCGACAGTCGCATCTCCAGGCGGATTCCTGGACCAGCGCTAAACGCTCTCGGGCGGCTGCCTCCGCAGGATAGACGTACAGTCAGAATCCGTATGATCATCCACAGGTGGCACGCGACCCAACGTGGACAGCAAGAGGTTTTTCATTGACGGCTGCGAGAAGTGGTCATACGCTTGAGACAGTAACGTCTAATCTGCGGAAGACGAGCACCTCATGAGCGCGACCAGCACCGCTCCCAGCGTCTTCGACGCTGACCTGCCGACCTTCAATTACGGTCTCGACGCCACGCCGCACGACATCTTCGAGGATGTGCGAGCGGCGCAGGCACGTGCACCCATCGCCATCGGCCCGTTCGGCCCGGAAATCCTGTCGTACGAGCTGGCCAGGGATATGCTGCGCGACAGCCGGTTCCGCCTACCACCCGGTATCACCCTGGCATCTCAAGGCATCACGTCGGGGCCGTTGTTCGACAAGATGGCGAACAGCCTCCTGGGCCTGGAGGGTGCGGCGCATGTCCGCTTACGCAAACTCGTGTCCAAGGCGTTCACTCCCCGCGCAACGTCACGCCTGCAAGACACGATTCGCGAGGTGATCAACGGGCTGATCGATCGGGTGGTGGACGCCGGCAGCTGCGACGTCGTGACCGACATTGCCCGCCCCTACCCCACTCCGATCATGTGCGCGCTCATCGGTGCGCCGAGCGTGGATTGGCATCTGTTCGCAGATTGGACCGAAGAAATCTTCAAGGCCCTCAACTTTCAACCGGACGTCAACTTCGACGAGTCCGCGATCATGCGGGCGTGGGGTGAGCTCGACGCCTACGTCGACCAAATGGTCGCCGCCCGCCGGAACAACCTGACCGACGATCTGCTCTCCGAACTCATCCGCGCCGAAAGCGACGGCGACCGGCTGAATCTCGACGAACTCCGCATGCTGGTGGCGGGCTTCCTGATGGCGGGAACCGACACGACGCGCAACCAACTTGCGGCGTCGGTGCAGGTGCTCTGTGAGCACCCCGACCAGTGGATGAGGCTGCGCGACCAACCCGAACTGGCGATGCAGGCCGTCGAGGAGAGCATGCGCCACTCGCCGGCGGCCAGCATCGCGCCGCGGGCCGCTCTGGAAGACGCCGAATTCGGCGGCTACCTGTTCCCGGCGGGAACCTTCATCCTCGTCAACACCTTTGCGGCCAATCGCGATCCGGCGATCTATCACGATGCTGATCGCTTCGACATCAGCCGCAAGGACGTTCCACCGATTCTGACGTTCGGCGGCGGTGCGCATTACTGCCTGGGAGCCAACCTCGCCCGCCGCGAGCTGGCCGAAGCACTTGTGGTCCTTACTCAGCGTCTCGATGCGCCCCGTCGCATCGGTCCGGCCCCGTGGAAGTCTTTGTTGGGTATGACCGGTCCCATGACACTCCCGATCGAGTTCACCAGCGAACGCGTTGTGGGCGCGCATGCGTAGTCGCGGGTGGGCCGGTTCGACACCCGCCACGGACGAGGAGGCCATAGACCGAATCCTGGACGCGGTGGACGACGTGGTGGCCGAGCACGGACCGGCGATCCGACTTGCCGACGTCGCCCGCAGAATCGGCGTCACTCGGCAAACGGTGTACCGCTACTTCCCCAACGCTGACGCGCTGCTCATCGCCAGTGCGATGCGTGCGGTCGACGGCTTCATCGACCAGGTCGTCGACCACGTGCGCGGTGTCAACGATCCGGTCGCTGCACTCGTCGAATGCGTTTCCTTCGCCGTCGAGAACCTCACCGGTGATCCTCAGCTGGAGAGCATCTTGACCCGACGGCAGGAGGGTGAGGACGCCATCTCGTTGACCTCTGACACCGCCAAGGCGTTCTGCAAAGCCTTCTTCAACCGATTGGACGTCGATTGGCAGCTTCACGGCTTCGACGGTGCCGCCCTAGGAGATCTCGCCGAAATAGTCTTGCGCACAGTGCAATCGATGCTGACCGATCCTGGGCAGCCGGCCCGTACGGGTGTGGCGCTTCGTCGTTTCGTTGCGCGATGGCTCGGTCCGGCGATCCTCTATCCGCGGATGACCTCACTGCTGCGCCACGGAGGCCACGACGCGGCCGCTCATTGATCGGCGAGCACTGCGGCGAAGCTCTCTTGCAGATCCCTGACAAAGAATTCGAGTGTCTCGAGCGATGGGAAGTGTCCTCCGGTTTCGGGTGAACTCCATCGCACGATCCGTCGGAACCTCTCCTCGGCCCATGGGCGCGGGCACTTCTCGATATCGCGCGGATACACGCTGATCGCGGTCGGTACCTCGACCCGCAACTCGGGGTCGAGCGAGGCGTGGCTTTCGTAGTAGATGCGCGCCGCCGACGCGCCGGTGCGCGTCAGCCAGTACAGGGTGACGTCGTCGAGAAGCCTGTCTCGGGAAATCGTCTCGAACGGGCTGTCCTCGGTATCCGACCACTCGGCGAACTTGTCGAGAATCCAGGCGAGAAGCCCGACCGGCGAATCGACGAGCGAGTACCCGATAGTCTGCGGGCGTGCTGCCTGCTGCTTCGCGTAAGCCGCGCGATGTAGCCAGAAGTCGCGCGTCTCCTCGGCCCACCTGCGCTCGGTGTCCGTCAGCCCGTCCATCGACAGACCCGGCGGCGCTTGCGGGGTCAAGGTATGGATGCCGAGAAGGTGCTCGGGGAATCGGCCGCCGAGGACCGTGGTGATGACACCTCCCCAATCACCGCCGTGGGCGACGAACTTGTCGTGGCCCAGCCTCGTCATCAGTTCCACCCACGCGGCTGCGATCTTCTCGATGCCCCATCCGGTGGTGGTCGGCTTGTCGCTGTATCCGAACCCGGGTAGGGATGGAGCCACGACATGGAACGCCGGCGCGCCGGCGTCTTTCGGATCGACAAGCTCGTCCACCAGGTCGACGAATTCAGCGATGCTGCCCGGCCATCCGTGCGTCACGATCAGAGGAACGGCGTCGGCGCGCGTGGACCTGCGGTGCAGAAAATGGATTCCCAGACCGTCGATGGTCATACGAAATTGACCGATCCCGTTGAGGCGCTCCTCGAACGACCGCCAGTTATAGCCGGTCCGCCAGTAGTTCACGACGTCGACGAGGTCGGCAAGAGGGACACCCTGCTCCCAGCGGCGGGGATCGGGCGCAGCGCGGTAGACCGTCTCGGCTTCGGGCAGTCTCGCGGCGGTCAACCGTGCACGCAAATCGTCGAGATCGGCATCGGCCGCGTGAGATTCGAAGGTTTGCACATCGCTGGTCGGGCGATCGGTGGGCATCTCTTCCTCCGTGGTCGTCGTGGTTCCCGGAAGTTCAACGCGCTGGGTTCTTCCATTTGCTCCGAACATGGGTGGGTGCGAAACATCCTGAGGAACAAAGAGAACTGCCCGCGCGATCACGCCCTCGACGATCATGCGGATACCCCTGATAGTCAACCCTATCGACGCTTAACGCCTTGCACTCCCGCGACATCGTTGTCGATACTCGGACGCTATGGCTAGCGAGTTGACCGCACCGGACGGCACACGACTCGCCGTGGATGTGGAGGGAAGAGGTTCACCGGTGGTGTTCGTGCATGGGACCGGCGGCGGCCTGGCCACGTGGACGGATGTGGGCTCCCGACTCGCAGGTCATCGGGTTGCGCGATACGCGCGACGCAATCATGCGCCCAGCGACGTCGGGCCCTCGCCGAACAACTTCGCCGTAGAGGCTGCCGATCTGCGGGTTGTACTCGGTTACCTGACCGACCTCAGCGGTCAGCCCGTGCACGTGGTCGGCGGATCCTACGGCGCCACCGTGGCCCTTCACGCCGCTGCCGAGAACATCGAGGGAATCGCGTCCCTGGCATTGTTCGAACCGCCCATCCTGCTGGTGGGTGGGCATCTGCGACCGATACTCGAGCAGTTTCGGCAGTTCTGCGCTGCCGACCAATTCGACAGCGCGCTGGATGTTTTCGCTCGCGAGGTGGCGCGCATTCCTTCGGAGGTGATCGCGGCGGCGCCACAGCCCGACGCCGACCCGGAGACGAGCCGGCGTACAGCGACTGCCGTACGGGCCGACCTAGAAAGCATGGCCGCCGATACGGACGACATCGAGCGGTGGGAGTCGATCGACGTGCCGGTTCTGCTGATGCAAGGTGGCCAGAGCTGGGCGCCCCTCCCCGAGGGGATGGATCGCTTGTCCGATTCACTTCCGCACGCGCACCGTGTCTGCTGGCCGGATCAATCGCACTTCGCCATCGCGGCGGCACCCGCACGTGTCGCCGAGGCAATCCAAGGCTTCATCGACCGCGCTGAATTCGGCGCGACTCAACCCTGAATAGCGACCCGCCCCGTACCGTGATTGCCATTCCCGCCTGATGGTCATCGGCCCAGCTTTGTAGACGTAGGCCCCGGGCCGTGGGCGTGCCCACATGGTTGCGCGGCATCCTCCACGAGTACGTTCGCGAGGATGGAGAACAACGGACCCAGCCGGACAGCCGTTGTCACCGCCTACGCCCGCGCGTACCACCAGATCATCGACAGGCCAACCATTTTCGCCGACGCACTTGCCGCCTCTCTGCTCGGCACCACCGCCGACGAACTCGCTGAACTGGGCACGCGTCCGAACGACGACCTCGGCACGGTCGTCAGTGATCGCGCCCGGAGGCTCTTCTTCGCCGAGGAATCCATAGCTCGGGCCGTGGCCTCCGGCACCCGCCAGGTCGTCGTGCTCGGAGCCGGACTGGACACTTTCGGCTACCGCAATCCACATCCCGACGTCCGGGTCTTCGAGATCGACCACCCCGCGGCCCAGACGTGGAAACGCGACCGCCTCTCGTCGGCCGATATCGACCACCCTGAGACCTTGACCTTTGTGCCGGTGGACTTCGAGACACTAGACCTGGCAATAGAACTCGATGTCGCCGGCTTCACCCGCACCGATCCCACCATCTTCGTCTGGCTGGGCGTCGTCTTCTACCTGACCCCCAGTGCCGCCAACGCCACCCTCGAATACATCGCCGGACAGACACCGCCCGTGGAGGTCGTCTTCGACTACCTGCAGTCGGCGGACAGCGACGAGGACCGAGCTCACTTGCAGGCCCGTGCCGAACGGCTCGCCCGTGCCGGCGAACCGTTCGTCAGCTACATCTCGCCTGACGAATTGATCAAGGACCTACGCGAACTCGGCTTCACCGACATCGAAGACCGCGCCGCTCAGGAGGTCATCGAGATGTATCTCGGAGAATCTCCTCAACTTGGAGTGGAATCCACCCGTACCCTGCAAGCCAGTCGGATTCTGCACGCGCGGCGCTGAGCAGAGCTTGCTATCCCGGAAACGAACATTTGCCGGGCCCCAATTCCGAAGAGTGCCAATGCTTTGGCCCATACGTCAATAATCGCTCGGAAAACTCCCGGCATCTGTTAGCTTCCCTAGGTGTCAGTACGCCAGCGAAGCGAGGCAAGCCGGAAGGCTCTCGCCGCCGCCGTAATCGCCAGCCTGTCCGTCTTTACGGGCGTCGCGTGCAGCAGTGCGCCAGAGCCCGGCGAACCGGAGGCGACCGCACAACCGGCTGAGGCGAACGAGAAGCCCAAGGACGACAAGCAGGACGACCCGACCACGGTCGTCGGCGGCGTCTACGGAGACCCCGCCGCCGCTGTCGAATACTGGGAAGAGCAGACCGAGGGTGATTGCGGATTGATGGCCACCCGCCTGGTGATCGGCGAGATCACCGGATCACCGCCGACCGAACGGGAGATGATCGACCTCGCGGCGAAGACGCCGAGCGAGTGCAATCCGGGTCAGCCGGTATACGACGAGAGCTTCGATCCGAGCGATGGCGGTATCGGCCACGGCACCTGCACGACCGATCTCCTGATCCTGCTCAAGCACTTCGGTATCCGCGCCGACTACACGAACGACGACGAGGCTTCCGATGGCGGACTGGCCACGGGGATGGACGCCTTGGCCGATTATTTGGGCGACGGGCGACAGGCGATCGTGTGCGTGAACTCGCCGACGATCTGGGACACCGACGGTGACAAGACGGGATGCGGTCACCTGGTCACCGTCGCCGCCATCGACTACGACAACGACGCCGTCTTCCTCGGCGACAGCGGCGGCGACGATACGAAGGGCGAGCACGTCACCACCGACGTGTTCGAATCCGCCTGGGCCGCCGGTGACCACGAGCTCGTGATCACCGCACCCCGCTGATCACCATGCCCTGAATCGGATTCGGTCGCTGGATAAATCCCGCCGGCTGCGGGCGTTCTCCGGAGATGACAAGTCATCTTCGTTGAACCCCCAGGAGGACAGCCATGAGCGTTGACAGCATCTCGAGTTCGGCTACGTCGGGACTCGACGAGTTGGTCCCGTCGCGTTATGCGGTGCAGGTCGGTGACATCGAGGTCCTGGTCATCAGCGACGGGGTGCTACCCATCACGGCTCGGACGATGGCGACCAATGCCGACCAGGACGAGTTCGGGAGTTGGCTCGACGACCGGTTCCTCCCCCACGACGTGCTCGACTGGCCGTTGAACGTCGTCGTGGTGCGCAGCGGAGACCGGACCATCCTGGTCGACGCCGGGCTCGGCGTGGAGTTCCCCGACTTCCCGCGCGCCGGGCAGACCGTGCATCGACTGGAGGCCGCCGGGATCGATCCGTCGGCGGTGACCGACGTGGTGCTGACCCATCTGCACATGGACCACGTCGGTGGGCTCCTCACCGAGGGTCTGAAGCAACGGCTGCGTTCGGATTTGCGCGTCCACGTCGCGGCCGCGGAGGCCGAGTTCTGGGAGGCGCCCGATTTCTCCCACACCGACATGCCGGCACCGGTGCCGGACGCGCTGCGATCGATCGCCTCGCGGTTCCTGACCGAATACCGCGGCCAGATGCGGACCTTCGAATCGGAGTACGAACTGGCGCCGGGAGTCCTGGTCGCCCGCACCGGCGGCCACACCCCGGGGCACGCCGTCGTCCGCCTCGATTCGCGGGGCGACCGGCTGACGTTCGCCGGTGACGCCGTGTTCGCGCCCGGCTTCGACAACCCCGAGTGGCACAACGGGTTCGAACACGATCCAGTGGAGTCAGCCCGGGTTCGGATCGAACTCCTGCGAGAGCTGGCCGCCACCGGTGAGTCCCTGGTGGCCACCCACCTACCGTTTCCCTCCGTCTGCCGCGTGGC
Source organism: Mycolicibacterium malmesburyense (assembly GCF_001050015.1). The sequence goes on along the minus strand of NZ_CVTB01000022.1, from coordinate 49,275 downwards.
GACCGCCGGCGATGTCTTCCGGTGCGTGCCCGAGGTCTGGGGTTACTGACGATCGTGGTTTTCCCGCGCGTGGGCGAGGACCCGCGCGACATTTCCGGGGCGCATCAGGATTGTCCCGGGATCGACGCCTTGCAGCATCCGAAGGAACGTCTCGGAAAGCGCAATGTCGGTCGACGCGGCGGTCATGTACGCGGTGACATAGCCGTTCAGCGCCCGCTGCGGCCACGCTTTCCATCCGCTCGTCGGCAGGAAGGCAAAGTCGTTGAGCCGGTTGGCCCACCAGAAGGGCGCCAGCTTCCGTGCGACCTCGCGGAAGTAGTCCCGGCTTACCGGCGCAGCTTCGGCGGCAAGCGTCTCCCGGAGGCTTTGCGCCTGCAGCAGTGCCGCCGTCATCCCCTGCCCGTACATCGGATTGAGGCTGCACACCGCATCACCGATCACCAACAGTCCGTGTGGAAAGGAGGGGAGCTTGTCGTAGCGACGCCACACGCTGGTCGGGAACTGACGATGGTGCGTCTCCCCCACCGGTTCGGCCTTCGCGAGTGCGGCGCTGACCTTCGGCGGCACGCATTCGGCCACTGCCGCCAACATCTCGGGCAACCGGGTCGGAAGCTGGTATCCGGCCACGCCGATCAGCGTCACGATCATCGTGTCGTCCTCGTAGGCGAGCATTCCGACACCTGTCGGCCGCTCCCGTGTCGGGCTGACGAAGACCACCCTGTCGGCCAAGGCCTCCGGCGATAGGCGGAACAGCTGGCTGGTGTAACTGAGTTGCACGCGGTACGACCGCTCGACCGGGCGGGTAAAGCCGTGCGCCGCAAGGAAGGCTGGTGTGCGTGCCGAGCGGCCGGTAGCGTCGACCACGAGATCGGCGGACAACGTCGTTTGATGCGCACCGGTGCGGTCAACGATATGAACTCCGGTCACTGCGCCGTCGGTCAACACGGGTTCGACAACATCGTGGCCGTCCAGGACCTTCACGTTCGGCAGGGCGCAAACCCGTTCGCGAACAACCGATTCCAGCAGTGGCCGGCTGGCGGCCTGGACAGGGATGGCATCGGGGTCGTCGAGTGCTTTCGTTCGACACAGCGCATGCCCACGGACCTCGAAGTACACGGCGGACAAATCGCGTGTATCGATGACCGGAGCGCCCGCCCGTCGCAGATCCGTGGTGGCTCCGGGAATCAACTCCTCGAGAACCGTCAGGCCCAGGCTCATCAGCATGTGCAGGTGGTGTCCCTGGGGCACCCCAGCACGTTGCGAGACGTCGTCGGGCAAGCTGTCGCGTTCGACCACGGTCACCGAGTCGTAGGCATCCGACAGCACTCTGGCGGCAAGCAGACCGCCCATACTCGCGCCGCACACCACCGCTTCTCGCGTCGTCATCGCGCCCCTCTTCGGCAGGCTGTCTCAAACGGTGGCACAGGACGTCGTCGAGAGTGCGGTTTCAGACCAGGACGCCACCACGCGCCCGCCCGCGGCCACCAGGACCCCCGATTGGGGCGGTCTGTAGCCTGACGGCCGTGAATACCTCGCGTGTGTCTTTCCCCCTCGGGCTGCTGGCCTGCACCGCATCGTTGGCCATGGCCCTCGCCGCATGCGGCTCCGAAACGGAGGCGTCGTCGACCAGCACGACGCCGTCGACCAGCACGTCCTCCCTGGCCGACGAGTTCATTCCGCCCCCTGTCGAGACGGGCGACCCTGCGAGCGCGATGTGCCCGACGGCGATGCCGCGCACGGACACCGCTCCTGAGTGGACGCTCAACGGCGACACCGGCAGCGTCGCCGTCACCGGGTCCACTGATGCGGCGGCACCGCTGATCAACGTGCAGGCGCCGTTCAGCGTCTCCGAGACGCAGGTGCACACGCTGAAGGCCGGCGACGGTCCGGTGGTCTCGGATACGGCCACGGTCTTCGTCTGCTACATGGGCGTCAACGGACGCGACGGGTCGGTGTTCGACAACAGCTACGAACGCGGCATGCCGGTCGACTTCCCGCTCGACGGAGTCGTGCCGGGGTTCCAGAAGGCCATCGCCGGGCAGAAGGTCGGGTCTACCGTGGCCGTGGCGATGACGTCGGCCGACGGGTACCCCGACGGTCAGCCCGCCGCGGGAATCCAGCCCGGCGACTCGCTGATCTTCGCGATCAAGATCCTCGACGCCTCGAGGTGATGTAGGCGGGTCAGCCGCCGGCGGTGACCGGGTTCTTTGACAGGTGGATGAAGGCGCCGTTCTTCCACACGCCCCAGCGGCCGCCCCAGCCCGAGAACCACACGACGGGTTCACCGAGCCAGGTTTCGGCCGGCTTGCGCGGCGCCCACGCCGGAACCGGTTCGCCGGCCATCGGCCTCGCGGGTGGCGGAGCCATGCCCGGCGGTGGCGGAGGCGGAGGAACTTCAGCGGCCAGGGGTGGGCGCGGAGGCGGCGGCGGCGGGGCCGGCTGGGCGGCCGCCGGAGCGCTCAACCCCAGCGTCGTCGCGGTCAACCCGCCTGCGATGGCAGCCAGCGCGGTCTTGGACAACCTCATGAGCGTGCCTCCAGCGGTCGAGCGAATGCGATGCTTCGAATTTATAGCCTGCATTTGCTCCGGCCAAACGCGGGGCGTGTCGCCGCCTAGCGCTCGGCGGGGTCCTCGTCGCCGTCGGACGTCTCGCCGTCCTCGGCGCCTTCCTCGGCGTCGCCGGGCGATTCCGGTTCCAGCGCGACGCTGCGCGTGCGCGGGATGATCTCGCTCGGTTGATCCTCGGCCGGTCGCAGTTGCACGACGCGTCCCACCGCGCGACGGAGACCAGGCGGGCCCTCCTTGCGTACGAAGTCACCGATGCGCCCGGCGCGGTAGCGCAGCGGCGAGCCGATGAACTCACCCAGGACCACCCCGCTGCCGAGGGCGAGTGCGATGGCGATCGCCGACATCATCTGGCGGATGCCGTTGTCGAAGTTGCCGTCGACGGCGAAGGAGAACACCGCGCGGAACACCGCAAGTCCCGGAAGCATCGGCATGATGCCCGCGGTGGCGGTCACCAGCGCCGGCGCTTGCCGACGGATCGAGATCAACGTGGCGACGATACCGACGCCGACCGCCGCCACGCCGCTCGCGAAGACCTGACCGAATCCCGCGTTGCCCAAGGCGATCAGCACCGCTTCCGCGAGACCGGCCGCCAGCCCGGCGGTGAGGATGGCCCGCAGCGGCGCATAGCTCGCCACGGTCAGGGCTGCGCCTGCCAGCCCCGCGCCGATCACCGCGACCAATATCTTCACCGCCCCACTGGGTGCGATGAACGACTCCGTTGCGTCGACGTGCAGCGAGATCGTGACGCCCGCGATTTGGGCGATCTGCAGGCCCGCCAGGATGCCTACGACGATTCCCGCGGTCAGCAACACCGCTTCCCCCAACCGTGCGAGGGCGGTCAGCATGTATCCGGTCACCGCGTCCTGCATTGCGCCGACGAACGTCAGCCCGGACAGCAACACCACGATGCCGGTGGCCACCATGACCGTCGGCCCGATATCGGCGTACAGGAAGGCCGCGACGGCGACCGATGTCGCGATCGCGGCGCCCGCGGCGTGCTGGAAGAAGAACGGGGTACCGATGCGATTGAGCCGCCGGCCGACCTGGTCGATGACCCCCGATGTGGTCGCGGCCAGTAGGCAGGTCAACCAGCCGCCACCGAGAAGCATCGCGATGCCCAGTGCGAAACCGGCCCACCCCGCGGTCGCCAGCCACCGCGGGTAGGGGTGTGGCCGTTCGGTCAGCTCGTCCATCGCCTCGTGCGCCTGGTCGACCGTCACACCGCCGGAGGTGATCCGTCCCACCAGCTGGTCGAGTTCGCCCAGCCGGGTGTAGTCCGTCGACCGGGTGTGCACGGACCGGACGATGGTCACGGGCGGGCTGTCCGCGGTCGGCAGGGCCGACACGATGACGGTGGTGACGAAGATGTCGACGACGCAGTCGGTGAGTCGGTACGCCTGGGCGACGTCCTGAGCGGTCGCGACCACGTCCGCGGTGCCGGAGCCCGACGACAACATCACCTCGGCGAGGCGGATCGTCAGATCGAGCACCTTGCGGGTGTGCAGATCGCCCATCCCGTCGGATCGCCTGCGGCGCTGACCCGCGACGGGGGCGGGATCGCGAGGGCCGCGCAACGCGTTTCGCAGGCTACGGCGGACGCGACCGCCGGGCGTTCGATCTAGCGGCATCGACGTGAACGATACTGACCTGCGCGCACGGCTGCCCCGGCGGCTAATCCCGCTGCGGCGCCCGACAACACATGCCACGCACCGTGGAACTGCCACCAGCTGTCGGGCCGGCACAACGGCGAGCCCGTGCGTCCCGCGGCATAGGCGGCGAGCCCGAGCGCGAAGACACCGGCCGCCCCGATGCACACCGCCGGCCGCTGCCGCGCGCTCCGGGCGACGGCGACGACACACACCGCCGCCAGGACGACGATGGGCCAGTCGTGGACCGGCCCCGCCCATGGCGGCTGTGGTCCGTGATAGACGAAACTGCCGAATCCGACGGCGACGAGCGCGCCTGCCACGACCCCGGCCAGCGGTGCCCTCGACCGCAGAGCCCACCACAGCGCGGCGAGTCCCGCGGCGACATACGCCAGGCTGGTGAGCGCGAGCACGGGCTGGGCCAGGAACGCACCACCGATGCGTTCGCAGTCCGAGTCCCCGATGGCCGCGGCGGCGGTCCAGTCCTGCATGTCAAACCACCCTAGCGGTGAGGGCCGAATCTGCTGTGACGCAGTGACATCGGCCACGACTGCCGCCGGTCGACTATCGGGCAGTGGCTAGATCTCGTTGGTTGTTGTCCTTTTTGCCACTAGTCAGGCTCTGTCGCATCCCGGCACTGTGAGGGCATGGTCAACGAAGAACTCGCCACGCTCGCGGACACAGAAACGCATGCCGCCCGATGGGGCCTACCCGATTCGGAAACCTCCTCGGCGGCAATGCGATTCGTGTTCGATGTCTCAGCGGAATACCTCGCGAACCACTGTGTTCGCAGCTATCTGTTCGCGCGGGAGATCGCGGCCGCGCGAGGGGTGCGCAGCGGCAGCGACTACGACGACGAACTCGTCTTCTTCGCCTGCCTCCTGCACGACCTGGGCGTCACGGACGCCGGTCGGGGTGATCAGCGTTTCGAGGTCGACGGGGCCGACGCGGCCGCGGACTTCCTTCGTCGACAAGGTCTTGCGGATGAGCGGATCACCACGGTCTGGCAGGCCATTGCACTCCACACGAGCGTCGGCCTGGCCAACCGTTTCGGCCCGGAGCAGGCGGTGACGTTCAACGGAATCGCGCTCGACATCAACGGAGTCGACAAGCACCTGCTCTCGCCCGGTTTCGTCGACCGCGTCCATGCTGCGTGGCCGCGCCATGATCTCGGCTACGCGATCGCCGACGCCATCGTCCGCGACGTGCGCGCCAACCCGATGAAGGCTCCCCCGCTGTCGTTTCCCGCACACCTCCACGAACTGATCAACGGGCCGTCGATCTCGTTCTTCGATCTGGTGAGCGGTTCCGGATGGGGTGACCAGCCGCTGCGCGACGCGGCTGCTTCCCAGTGACACCGTCGTGCACGCGCAGATCGTATTGTTCGACGGCTTCGATCCGCTCGACGCGATCGCCCCGTTCGAAGTGCTCGTTGCGGGCAGCGATTTCGTCGGCGGTGAAGTCGACGTCGAGTTCGTTTCCGCCGAGGGACCGCGGTCGGTGGTCAGCGGTTCGCGCGGTTTGGCGCTGCGCGCCACGGGCCCGCTCGATCCCACCAAGCCCGGTTACGTGATCGTGCCCGGCGCTTCGGGTCCTCTCGACGGAGACCCCGACGTCGTCGCCACCATCCCGGTCCTGCTCGCCCGCTTCGGCGACACCGCCGCGGTGCCGTTGATGCGCGAAGCCGTCGCCAATCCGGCGATCACGGTCGCGACCGTCTGCGGTGGCTCGCTCGCGCTGGCGATGGCGGGCCTCCTCGACGGCCGCCACGCCACCACCCACCATCTCGGCGTGGACGTGCTGGAGGCGACGGGCGCAATCCCGGTGTCGGCCAGGGTCGTCGACGACGGTGACCTGGTGAGTGCCGGTGGAGTCACCTCGGGTCTGGACCTCGCACTTCATCTGCTCGACCGAAGTTACGGCCCGCGGATCGCACTCGCCGTCGAGGGACTGTTCGCCTACGAGCGGCGCGGCACCGTCTGGACCGACACCGGCCGCGAACCGAAGGTGCCGGAAAGATGAGTGTGATCGGCGACTGGGACGTCAGTATCAAGACGCCGGTCGGAACCCTTCAGGTGGTCTACAGCTTCGTTGAGCGCGACGGCGCTGTCAGTGGCACGGCGGCGGGCAAGGCCGAAACCGTTCCGCTTGCCGACATCGCTATCGCCGAAGATGTTGACGGCCAACGGGTCACGTGGCGCCAGACGGCGACCAAACCCATGCGGCTCAAGCTCGACTTCGACGTCCACATCCGAGGCGACAGGATGTGCGGCCACTCGCGTGCCGGGCGTCTGCCGCGCTCGGCGGTTTCCGGCGTGCGACGCGCCTGACGCCGGGTGCGGTCAGTCGCCGTCGGGCGCGTCGATTCTTGCCTCCCACCGTCGGCGGCGTTGTTCGTCGGTCTGCTCCCACCACGGCGGTGTGCCGCGCTCGCCGAGCGCGACCTTCGCCGCGTGGACGCCTGCCCGTGCGGCCTGTTCGGCGTCGGTTCCCTTGGTGCGGCGTACTTCTCGACGCCACGCCATCAGGATCCGGGTCAGCTCCGCTCGCCGATCCTCGGGTATGGCGGGATCGGTGGCACGCCACCGGCGACCGTTGACGACGATGTAGCGGCCGTCATCGGTTCGCCCGGCTTCACCCATCGGCCGATATTAGGGGCATGGTCCAGGGAGGAAAAGTGACCAGCACCAGCCCGGCGGAAGCGGTGGTGTGAAGCCCGGCGGTGGCGGAGGCGGCGGTGGCGGCACCTCACCTTCGAAGATGTTCTGCGCGACGTTGCCCTGCCCGTGGTAGACGTACCAATAGGTGTGGCACACGTTGTTGTCCCACACCACCGGGTTGACCCGCAGGTTTCCGGTCTGAACGGGCGGATCGCCCGGGCACCAGCGGCAAGGCCCCGACGGGTTGGAGTCCGGGCATCCCGGCCACGCTTGCGACGGCGCCGGCCCGGCGGGCAGGGCCTGGGCGGTGCCCGCAGCCGAGCCGAGGCCGGCGCTCGCGATCGCGATCGACATCAGTGCCGCGCCCAGCAGCCTCTTGGGCGGGTGAGGTGTGTACATGTCCGTTCCTTCGCCTCGTAATCGGCGCTCGGTGGGCGTCGTCGAGACCAGTACACGAAAACCATGGGGCTACCGATCCCAAGTCCGCGGTTTCTCGCCCGATGGGCGGGGGTATCGCTCGGCGAGACCACCACGGAACAGGAGAAAACTGATGAGCTCACCCGAACAGCCCTCGGAAGACGCGGACCAGGGTGAGGTTCCGCCGGCCGCTCCTGCGTACTCGACGCCGCCGCCCGAAGGGCTGCCGTCGGCCGACGATGAGGACGTCACCGAGTAGGGCGGCTCAACGGTGCTCGTGCCGCCCCTCGCGCTAGTGTGCACGTAGATCGCAAATACGAGCCGTACGACGGTTTTTGGCGATCTGAGCGCACACTAGCGATGACGCAGATCGGCGAGCGAGTTCTGCAGACCACCGTCCATACGGATCTGGATACCGGCCACCGAGAACATCACCGCGGCGGTCACCAAGTGCACCACCGCGTCGGTGATGTTGTTGGGAAACGTGAACACGTACGCCACCTGCTGTGAGAAGAAGGCCCAGATGCCCGGCAGCGCGCCGGCCACCCCCGCGGCGAGCAGATACAGCACCGACCAAGACTTGCGGAACGCGAAGATCAATCCCGGTCCGAACAGGGCCAGTCCCGCGACGGCGTGCCAGCCGTTGTAGTCCATGCCGAATATCTGCGCGGTCGGTGCGTCCGGGCCGGTGGCGAAGCTCGGCTCCACGATGAACCCGATCACCGCCTGGATGACGTGGAAGACGGAGATGACCAACAGGCCGATCTGGGCGAAGCTCCACTTCACGGAAAGCACCTTCCGTTTCGTCAACACCGACCGGCTGAATACTACGCTCGGTAGTAGAGCTTGTTAAGGGGCTCGACGGAAAAATCCCGCGGGGCGGTGATCGACGCCCGCCGCTACCCTGTCCGGGTGGCGGAAGTGCTGTCGGTCAATGTGGCGCGTGTGCGGGTCAATCCCGATGCGCCGTCGAGGAAAACGGGCATCGACAAGGTTCCGGTGTCTGACCGGGTGGCCGTGCGTGCGCCGGGTCCGATGCGCGGCGGTCTGGGCAGTGGACTCGTCGGTGACACCATCGGGCACACGAAGCTTCACGGCGGTGACGACCAGGCCGTCTACGTCTACGCGCGAGAAGACCTCGACGACTGGGAAAGTCGACTCTCCCGCCCGCTGACCAACGGCATGTTCGGGGAGAATCTCACCACGACGGATGTCGACGTCACGCGGGCGCGGATCGGCGAGCGCTGGCGGGTCGGCGCCGACGGTCTGGTGCTCGAGGTCTCCGCGCCGCGCACACCGTGCCGCACTTTCGCGGCCTTCCTACAGATCGACCGGTGGATGAAGACCTTCACCGCGGCCGCCAAACCCGGCGCCTACTTGCGCGTCATCTCCCCGGGAACGGTGGGCCCGGGCGATCAGATCGTCGTCGAGCACCGGCCCGATCACGATGTGACGATCGAATTGGCCTTCCGCGCAAGGATGTCCGACTCGTCGTTGCTTCCCGAGCTGCTCGCCGCCGACGCGTTGTCGGCGGAGCTCAAGGCGTACGCGCGCCGGCGCCTGTCCACCAACGGCAGATGAGCGCTATTGCGGCTCACCCGTCGGGATGGTGTACGGCGCGGTGGTGATCGGGGGCACGGCAACCGCGGTCTCGGGAGCCGACGGCGCCGTCGACCTCGTCGACGTCTCCCCCGTCGTCAATTCGGGTGCCGCGACGATGGGCGCACGCGTGGCGGAGTTGCTCTCGGCGTAGGCCACCGTCAGCCCGCCCATCGCAAACACCGCGCCGACCCCGAACATCGCCAACAACAGCTTCAAGCGTCTCGAATCCACGTCCAACCACTCCAAGTCGACATCGGCCGGCAAATTCGGGCACGCCGAATCCGCCGAGCCTGATCAGTTCAAAACGGCGCTGTCCTATACGGATTCGACAACCGCCCGCACAGCCCGAACATTCCCGACCCGGTAGTCGTTTTCAATCGATTTTTCGGCGGTCCTCGATGCGATCGTGCAAGACAGTGAGTACCGACCAGGCCGCCGCCCTAGAGTCTTGGCGTGGCGAGAACCAGTGCGGCGGGCGAACAACTCGAACGTCGCATCGAGAATCTGACCACCCGGCTGTCGCGCAAGATCGGACAGAAGGTCTCGCTGTTGCCGCAAGGCTGAGCGCGGGCCGGATCGCCGCGCCGCGTCGTCGACCCCGCCGGTCCGCCACCGGCGGCCACCACGTCGTATCGCCATGTCACCGTGACGCACCCCACGGTCGGTAACGGGCCCGCCTCCGAAGCCGACATAACCGTCAGCAGCGGCTATGCGCGGTGGGTCTACCGACGCGCCAGGTGTGAAGCATCCGCATCTGGATCGGCAGCCGAGACCCGGCGCCGGTGCGCCCGTCCGCGATGACCGCTCGGCGGTAACACTCGACCAGGAAGTTCACAGCGATGACATTGCTACACAGATGGACGCGCCGCATGATGGCCGGCGCGATGGCGGCCCTGCTGATACCGGGCCTTGTCGCGGTGGCGGGTGGAACGTCCACCGCCGCGGCGTACTCGCGCCCCGGCCTGCCGGTTGAAACGCTGATGGTCCCGTCGGCCGCCATGGGCCGCGACATCCCGGTCAAGTTCCAGGGCGGCGGACCGCATGCGGTGTACCTGCTCGACGGCCTGCGCGCGCGTGACGACAACAGCGGCTGGGACATCGACACCGCGGCGTTCGAGACGTACTTCGAGTCCGGGCTGTCGGTCGTGATGCCGGTCGGCGGCATGTCGAGCTTCTACACCAACTGGCAGGGTCCGGCGGTCGGCAACGGCGGTAGCCACAACTACCAGTGGGAGACCTTCTTGACCTCCGAACTGCCCGCGTATCTCGCCGCGAACAAGGGCATCTCGCCGAGCGGCAACGCGGTGGTCGGCCTGTCCATGTCGGGCAGTGCGGCGCTGATCCTGGCCGCCTACCACCCCGGCCAGTTCCGCTATGCGGCGTCGCTGTCGGGCTTCCTCAACCTCTCCGACGGCATCTGGCCGCTGCTGGTCGGCGTCGCGATGCGCGACGCAGGCGGCTTCAGCGCGACCGCGATGTGGGGCCCGCCCGGTAGCTCGGCCTGGAAGCGCAACGATCCGACCGTCAACGTCGGCAAGCTGGTGGCCAACGGCACCCGCATCTGGGTGTACTGCGGCAACGGCGTCCCGTCCGAGCTCGGGGGCGGCGGCGACATCGCCGGTCAGTTCCTCGAGACCATCACGCTGGACAGCAACAAGAACTTCCAGCAGGCCTACATGGCCGCGGGCGGAGGCAACGGCACGTTCAACTTCCCCGCCAACGGCACCCACGGATGGGGCTACTGGGGTTCGCAGCTCGCCGCGATGAAGGGCGACATCCAGGCCACGCTGGGCGCCTGACCTCCTGACGCCGCTGGGCGACCGCCTCGTGCGGTCGCCCAGTACGCGTTGGAGACAATCACTGCGTGATGCAGCTGCCGCGACCGACCGTTCCCGCGCTCCTGGCGCGTGCCTCCGCCGAGTTCGGCGACCACACCTATCTGGTCACACCGACGGACCGGCTCACCTACCGCGAGGCGGATCGGCGCTCGAGGGACCTGGCGCGATGGCTTCTGGGCGAAGGCATCGGCAAGGGCGCCCGCGTCGGGTTGTTCTTCCCCAACGGTGTGGACTGGATCGTCTGGTGGCTGGCCGTATCGCGCATCGGCGCGCTGGCCGTCCCGCTCAGCACGCTCTACGCTCCGGCGGAGATCGCCAAGGTCGCTCGGCTGGCCGACGTCGCGATGGTCGTCGCTCCCAGCCGCGTCCTGAGCATCGACGTCGCCGAGCGGTTTGAAGCGGCCTGGGCGAACTTGACGACGCAGCGGGGCGGACCGCTGGCCATGACGGACGCCCCGTATCTGCGCCGCATCGTGATCGTCGACGGCCCGATCCCCGACTGGGCCACCGGATGCGACGGTGACGGTGTGCCCGCCGAGGTGCTGGCCGCGGCCGAGGCCGAGGTCTCCCCCGCCGATCTCGCGGTCGTGATCCACACGTCGGGCTCGACCGCGGACCCGAAGGGCGTCATGCACACCCACGGCACCCTGGTGCGGCAGACGTCGACATGGCCGACCGCGATCCGCGCGGTCTCCAAAAGCGAAGGCGCCGTGCGGATCCTGTGCGCAATGCCGTTCTTCTGGGTGGGCGGACTGCTCGCCGCCACCGGGGCGCTACACGAACCCGTCACCGTGCTCGTCCTGCCGCGGCTGGACGCCGAGACCGCGCTGGATCTGATCGAACGCGAACGTGCCTCCGGGGTGGTCGGATGGCCGGCATTCACCCAGCGCCTGCGCGAACATCCGAGCTTCGCCGACCGCGATCTGTCCAGCGCCCCCATGCTGCGCGAGGGACCGCTCGACATCGCGATGGTCGACGTGCCCGACGGATATCCCGTCCACCGCACCATGTCCGAGACCGCGGGCGGGTTCGCGTTCACCGACATGTGCATCGTCGACGACGACGGCGCCCAGGTTCCCGACGGGGAGGTCGGCGAACTGCTGATCCGCGGCATCGGCGTGATGGCGGGGTACAACAAGCGCGAGCGGTGGGAGACCTTCGACGAAAACGGTTGGTATCACACGGGTGACCGCGTCTACCGCAGACCGGGCGATCCGCGGCTGTACTACGTCGGCCGCACGACGGACCTGATCAAGGCCGCGGGCGCGAACGTCTCACCGCTCGAGGTTCAGGCGGTGATCGAGGAGTTCTCCGGTGTCACACAGTGTCTGGTGCTCGGCATCGACGATCCCAGTCGCGGCGAGGAGGTGTGCGCGGTCGTCGTACCCGCCGCCGCGGGCATCGACGTCGAAGCGCTGGCCGCCCATGCCCGCGCGCACCTGTCGGCGTACAAGGTGCCCACCCGCTGGGTGCTGGCGTCCAGTGAGCAGATCCCGACCCTGTCCAGCGGCAAGTTCGACCGAAAGTCGCTGTGCGACATGATCACCGATGGCACCCTCGAATCGGTCGGCGGATGAGCGCGATGGCCGTCCTGCGTACACCGGACGAGCGCTTCGCCGCGCTACCGGACTACCCGTACGAACCCGGTTACGTCGACGTCGAGACGCGCGGAATCGACCCGTTGCGAATGCATTTCGTCGATGCCGGGCCCGCCGACGCCCCGGTCGTCGTCCTGATGCACGGTCAGCCAACCTGGTCGTATCTGTATCGGCACGTGATTGGCGTACTGCTCGACGCGGGTCTGCGCGTGATCGCGCCCGACAACATCGGTTACGGACGGTCGGACAAGTTGACCGATCCGACGGACTACACCTTCAAGCGGCACGTCGACTGGATGCACAGCGCGATCACCCGGCTGGACCTGACCGACATCACGCTGGTGGTGCAGGACTGGGGCGGGCCCATCGGGCTCAGCGTGCTCGCGCGCGAGCCCGACCGGTTCGCCCGCGTCGTCGCGAGCAACACGATCCTGCACACGTGCGACTCCGGACTCGCCGGACGGCTCGAATGGCCGCACCACGGCGTCGGCGACGGTCAGGTCATCCACCAGGAGACCCTCCTCGACTATGTGGCGTTCTATCAACGGTCACCGGATCTGGTTCCGAGCTTCTTCCTCGACGCGGTGGCCGGGCCGCTGAGCCCCGACGTGCTGGCCGCCTACGACGCCCCCTTCCCGGACCGCGAGCACACCGCCGGCCTGCGGCAGATGACGGCGTTGATCCCGTTGACGCGCAACGACCCTGGCGCCGCGATCGGGCGCGAGACCATGGCCGCACTCGCCGAGTGGCGGCGGCCGTTCCTCACGGCGTACTCCGACGGTGATCCGGCGACCCGCGGATGGGAGAAGGTCTTCGCCGACCACGTTCCCGGCGCGAAGGGTCAGCCCCACACGACGATCGCGGGTGCGGGCCACTTCATCCAGGAGCAGCGGGGCGGCGAACTCGGTCGTATCATCGCCGAATTCGTCTCCCGGACAGGGTGATCAGAGCCCGAACTGGTCGTCGACGATGCCGAGCCACACCGAGGCCGCATCGATCGCGACCTTCTCGCTGATGAAGGCGTGCTGGGTTCCGGTGTACATGTCGCGGAAGGCGCGCTCCAGGCGGCCGCCCTCACGGATCGAGCTGGTGCCCGCGACCAGATGCGCCCACTCCGCACACTGGCGGGCCACGTCGGTGGCGTACACCGCGGCCACCCGCATATCCGCGCGCAGGGTCGGGGTCAGCTCCTCGCCGGCCGCGACACGGGCCTCGGCGGTGGAGAACGCGTCGAGCACCAGCAACCGCGCTGCGCGCCAGGCCGCCACATGATGGGCCAGGCCCTTTTGGAAGGTGGGCCGGCTGGCCAGCGACGCCATGTCGCTCATCCGGAACTTCGTGGCCGCGAGCTCTTCGACGTCGTCGAGCATGCTCTTGGCGACGCCGAGCGCCCACGACGCGTGGCCGGCCGCGGTGACGGGCATCATGCCCATCCGGGTGGCGGGTGACGATCCGCGCAGCGGCTCACGGGTGAACAGCGCGAACGTGCGCTCGGCGGGCACGAACACGTCCTCGACGCTGTAGTCGTAGGAGCCGGTCCCCTTGAGCCCCTGCACGTACCAGCCGTCGTTGAAGCTCACCTGTTCGCGCGGCAGGATCGCGACCTGCATGTCCGGCACGCCCTCGCTGACCCACCGCATCTCGGCACCGTCCATAGGAAGAAACCCGGCTGCGACGTACTGCGAATGTCCGATCCCCGAACCGAAGCTCCACGAGCCGGTCAGACGGTAACCGCCTGGGACCGCGGTGCCCTGCCCGTTGGGGAAGAACTGGCCGCCCATGGTCACCCGGTTGTCGTGCGCGGTGAACACCTCGGCGAATCCGGGGTCCGGCAGGTATGCGGCGGCGGCGAACGACGACGGCAGGTTGGCGATACCGACCCAACCGAAAGAACCGTCCTGCCATGCCATTTCGATCCAGGTTTCGATCATCTCGGAAAACGACGGTTCGCTGCCGCCGGCGGGCGCCGGGTTGAACGCCGTCATCAGACCGGTGTCCCACATCGCTTCGACGACGGCCGGGCTGAGCGTGCGCAACCGCTCGGACTCACCGGCTTCCCGTTGCACGATCTCGCGCAGGGTGCGCACCCGCCCGGCGATGCCCTCGGTGGCTTCCAGTGTCGACGTCATCCGTCCTCTTTATCAGCGATCGTCGCGCCGCACATACACTTCGGCCGTGCACGTCACGGCGCTCAACATCGCACCGGGAAGCCGGTTGCCCATGCGGTCGGTGGGCGAGGTCGTCGCCGAGGCCGGAACCGGCCTGGTCGGAGACCGCTACCACGGCACCCGGCACCGCCACGTCACCGTCCAGTCGCAGGAACTGCTGGACCGCGCGGCGGCCGATCTCGGTTACGCGTTCGACCAGGCCCAGACCCGGCGCAACGTGACCGTGGACGTCGGCGAGATCCCGACCAAGCCGGGCACGCGATTGCTGATCGGCGACGTGTTGTTGGAGGTCGTGCGGGTGTCGGCGCCGTGCCGATTGCTCGACGACTGGATCGGTGCGGGTGCCGCCGCAGCGTTGCGCCGTCGCGGCGGCTGCGCCTGCCGGCTGCTCACCTCGGGCACGATCCGCCTCGGCGACCCCGTCGAGGTGCTGACCGCGTCAGAGTCGCAGTGACGTCACTTGATGATGCGCACCAGGTACGGCGCCATGTCGTTGGTCCGCACCGGCGACACCGCGACGCCCGACTCGGTGGTCTCCAGCATCTGCCCGTTGCCCAGGAACAGAGCGACGCTCTGAGTTCCGTTGGGGCCGTAGAAGATCATGTCACCGGGCAACGCCTCGGACGGCAACACCTTCTGTCCGACGTTGTACTGCGCGCCCGACGACCGCGGCAGCTTGACCCCGATACCCGCGAACGAATAGACCATGAGGCCGGAGGCGTCGAAACCGACCGTGTCGATAGCCGGATTCAACCCGACGATGTGGCCCTCGCGGTCGAGGCCCGCGACATTCTCGGCCGTACCGCTGCCCTTCGTCGGCCCGTTCGCGTCTCCCCCGCCGTAGGAGAAGGGGACACCGCGCTGCGACAAACCGCGGGCGATGACCTGGTCGACCGCCTGCTGGTTGACCGCGGACCGCGCGGATGGTGCGGCGGCCGCCACCCCAGGGAGGGCCACCAACAGGGCGACACCGATCACCAAGGCGTAGATGCGTCTCATGCTTCGTTACTCTTTCTCGACTGCGCGCACAACGATGGCGCTCTATCACTTGTACCGGTTCGTTTGCTCGCTGCGCCAATTCGCGCCTGGCCCAGGGCCAATGAGATGCAGTACCGTAACCGAACAGTGATTACCTCCCTCTGTAGCGGCGTCCGGCGATGATCGAGCGGGTCGCTGTCGTCGGCGGCGGCATCATCGGCGTCGCGGTCGCTCGAGAGATCGTGCGCCGCCGCCCGGACTCCGACGTCACGCTGTTCGAGAAGGAGGACCGCCTCGCATCGCATCAAACGGGCCGCAACAGCGGTGTCGTGCATGCTGGGCTGTACTACGAACCCGGATCGCAGAAGGCGTTGCTCTGCCGTCGCGGAGTGAACCTGCTCGAAGCGTTCTGTTCCGAGCGCGAAATCCCCCGGATCGCCTGCGGCAAGGTGCTGGTCGCGCTCACCGACGAGGAGAGGGCCCGGCTCACGGATATCGAGCGGCGGGCTTCGGCGAACGGCGTCCCCGGCGTTCGGATCATCGGGGCGGAGGAACTGCACGATCTCGAGCCCAACGTGCGTGGCATCGCGGCGTTGCACTCGCCGTCCACCTCGATCGTCGACTTTGCGGAGGTCACCAGGCAGCTCGCCGCCGACGCAACCGGGGCCGGTGCGAAAGTTCTACTCGGACACCAGGTGACGGGTCTTCGCGTCGGTTCGACCGAGGTGGTGGTCGGCGCCCGCACCGGAAAAGACGATGTGCGCGCCGGATTCGACCGTGTCGTCGTGTGCGGCGGGCTGCAGAGCGACCGGCTCGCCGAGATGGCCGGTGACAGGCGAGATCCGGTGATCATGCCGTTTCGGGGCGAGTACCACGTGCTGAAGCCGCACCGGCGCGATCTGGTCAACGGTCTGGTCTATCCGGTGCCCGATCCGCGGTATCCGTTCCTCGGTGTACACGTGACGCCGCGGGTCGACGGCGAGGTGCTGATCGGCCCGAACGCCGTTCTCGCCTTGGCACGTGAGGGCTATACGTGGCGGACGGTGTCACTGCGCGACCTGGTCGCGGTCGCCTCGACCCCCGCATTCTGGCGGTTCGCCCGGCGGCACTGGCGCACGGGGGTCCGCGAGGTGTCCGGATCGTTGTCCAAGCGGCGCTTCATGGCTGCCGCGAGGGCCTATGTGCCCGCATTGAGCGACGACGACGTGGTGCCCGGCCCCGCGGGTGTCCGGGCCCAGGCCCTCGACGCCGACGGCGGCCTCGTCGACGACTTCCGCATCAGCGTGCGTGGCCGCGTCGTCGCGCTGCGCAACGCACCGTCCCCCGCGGCGACCTCGTCGCTCGCGATCGCCGAGCACGTCGTCGACACCTTCGAGGCCGCGCGGTGACGCAACGCGACCGCTGACGATCAGGCCGCGCGTACCGCCCGGAAGAACGCCACGTGTCCGACGAGGCGCACGCGCTGCGTTGCCACCTGGTCGCATTCGAAGCCGGCGGCCCGCAGTCGTCGCGGGATCGCGTCGCCGCGATTGCCCACCGCGTGCGTGCTTCTCGACATGCGTCGTGCCAACACGCCGTCGTCGGCCGACACCGCGCCGCCGATGTCGACCAGATGCAGCTCACCACCGGGCCGCAGCACACGGAAGATCTCCTCGGCGGCAGCGTCTTTCACGTCGTCATCGAGGTGATGCCACATCATCGAGGACAGCACCCGGTCGAACGACCCAGACCCCTCCGCGCTGGACACCGACGCCGCCCGGCCAACGTGGCGCGAGCATCCTCTGCTGTTCCCGTTCCTGCACGGCGAGGCGGGCGGCATCCTCGAACTACGGTTGCCGGCGGCGCGCGTCGAAGCCTGGCAGGTCGCGATCGCGTCGATCGAAACCGAACTGACCGAACGCCGCGACGGATACCGGCAGGCCGCGCTGGCGCATCTGACCCTGTTGCTGATCGACCTCGCCCGGGCGGCGGTCGACGTGGTCGGCGACCTGCGGCATTCCGGCGAGCCGATATTGGCCGAGGTCTTCGCGGTGATCGATCGCCGGCTGGACCGGCAGCTGTCGCTGCGCGACGTGGCCGCCGAGGTCGGCATGACGCCCGGACACCTGACCACGACGGTGCGCCGTCGCACCGGCCGCACGGTCCAGGAGTGGATCATCGAGCGTCGAATGGCCGAAAGCCGGCGCCTGCTGACCGACACCGACCTGCCGGTCGCCGAGGTCGCCCGTCGGGTCGGTATCACCGACCCCGGGTACTTCAGCAGGCTGTTCCGCCGCACGCACGGCACGTCGCCGCGCATGTGGCGCTCGCAGCCCTGCTGATAACGCCATGCCGGGCTGAGGCCGGGTCGTACTGTGGGTGCATGGCCATCATCGAAACGGACGCCGCGCCTCAGACCCCGTTCGAGCAGGAGGTCGCTGCCACGCAGCGGTACTTCGACAGCCCGAGATTCGACGGGATCATCCGCCTCTACTCGGCGCGTCAGGTCGCCGAACAGCGCGGCACGATCCCCTCCGATTACATCGTGGCGCGTGAGGCCGCCACGGCGTTCCACGAGCGCCTGCGCGAACTGTTCGCGCAGAAGAAGAGCATCACCACCTTCGGCCCCTATTCGCCGGGTCAGGCCGTGACGATGAAGCGCATGGGCATCGAGGGCATCTACCTCGGCGGCTGGGCGACGTCGGCCAAGGGCTCCACCACCGAGGACCCCGGGCCGGACCTGGCCAGTTACCCGCTCAGCCAGGTGCCCGAGGAGGCGGCGGGCCTGGTCCGCGCGCTGCTCACCGCCGACCGCAATCAGCAGTACCTGCGGCTGCAGATGTCTGAAGAGCAGCGAGCCTCGACGCCCGCCGTCGACTTCCGCCCGTTCATCATCGCCGACGCCGACACCGGCCACGGCGGAGATCCGCACGTGCGCAACCTGATTCGACGGTTCGTGGAGGCCGGGGTGCCCGGTTACCACATCGAGGACCAGCGTCCGGGCACCAAGAAGTGCGGCCACCAGGGCGGCAAGGTGCTGGTGCCGTCCGACGAACAAATCAAACGGCTCAACACCGCGCGCTTTCAGCTCGACATCATGCGGGTGCCCGGCATCATCGTGGCCCGCACCGACGCCGAGGCGGCCAACCTGATCGACAGCCGCGCCGACGAGCGCGATCAGCCGTTCCTGCTCGGCGTCACGAACCTGAAGGTGCCGTCGTACAAGTCGTGCTATCTGGCGATGATGCGGCGCTTCTACGAGGCGGGCGTCACCGAGCTCAACGGTCATCTGCTCTACGCACTGCCCGAGGGCGAGTACGAGACCGCCAACGCCTGGCTGGACCACCACGGCATCGGTGACGCGGTCGCCGAGGCCGCCCGGGAGTACCAGGACCGCCCCGACGGTGAGATCGACGCGATCTTCGACAAGGTGGAATCGAAGGCCGTCGACGCCTGGCAGGTCGACGCCGGCTTGATGACCTACGGCGAGGCGGTGGCCGAACTGCTCGAATTCCGCGAGAGCGAAGGCGAGCAGCTCGACATGAGCGTCGCCGAATGGCGCGAGTTCTCCGAGCGCGCTCCGATGTACACCGCGCGGGAGAAGGCCAGGGAGATCGGCGCGGCCGTCGGCTGGGACTGCGAACTGGCCAAGACCCCGGAGGGCTACTACCAGGTTCGCGGCGGCATCCCCTATGCGATCGCCAAGTCGCTGGCCGCCGCGCCGTTCGCCGACATCCTCTGGATGGAGACCAAGACCGCCGATCTCGCCGACGCACGCGAATTCGCCGAGGCCATCCACGCCGAATTCCCCGACAAGATGCTGGCCTACAACCTGTCCCCCTCGTTCAACTGGGACACGACCGGCATGACCGATGACGAGATGCGCGCCTTCCCCGAGGAACTCGGGAAGATGGGCTTCGTCTTCAACTTCATCACCTACGGCGGTCATCAGGTCGACGGTGTGGCCTCCGAGGAGTTCGCCACCGCGCTGCGCCAGGACGGGATGCTCGCGCTGGCGCGCCTGCAGCGCAAGATGCGGTTGGTCGAATCGCCTTACCGCACACCGCAGACGCTCGTCGGCGGACCGCGCAGCGACGCGGCGCTGGCCGCGTCGTCGGGTCGGCTGGCGACCACCAAGGCGATGGGCAAGGGTTCGACGCAGCACCAGCATCTGGTCCAGACCGAGGTGCCGAAGAAGCTGCTCGAGGAGTGGCTGGCGATGTGGGGCGAGCACTACAAGCTCGACGAGAAGCTGCGGGTGCAGCTGCGCCCGACGCGGCCGGGTTCGGACGTGCTCGAACTCGGGATCTTCGGTGAGCGCGACGGTGAGGACGAGAAGCTCGCCAACGTCATCGTCGATCCGATCAAGGACCGGCACGGCCGCAGCATCCTGACGGTGCGCGACCAGAACACCTTCGCCGAGAAGCTGCGCCAGAAGCGGCTCATGAGCGTGGTGCACCTGTGGCTGATTCACCGGTTCAAGCCCGAGATCATGTACTACGTCACGCCGACCGAGGACAACATCTACCAGACCGAGAAGATGAAGTCGCACGGCATCTTCACCGACGTGTATCAGGAGGTCGGCGAGATCATCGTGGCCGACGTGAACCAACCACGGATCGAGGAACTGCTCAACCCCGACCGCGAGGCGCTGGGACGGTTGATCCGCAAGGAGGACTGACGGTCACGACGTGCCGTCCGACCCCGCGCCATCCGAACTGGAGCTGCCGGAACCGGAGCCGTCCGACGTCGAATCACCCGAGGTTGTTCCACCCGACGTCGTTCCGCTCGTGGTGCCGCCCGACGTCGATCCGGTCGTCGTTCCGCTGGTGGTGTCGTCGGTACTCGTCGGCTCGGGCGCAGTGGCGCTGTCGGTTACAGGCTCCGACGTCAACGAATTCGTCGGTGTCGCGGACTCGCTCGTATCCGAGGTGGTCGACGTGGGGTCTTCGGTCGTGGTGCCCGAGGGTGTGGCCGCATCGGTTGTCTCGGGCGCCACTGCGGCAGATGTGCTCGGGGGCGCCGAGGTCACCGACACCGTTGGCGTTGTTGTGGTTTCGACGACGGTCGTCGCCTCAGCCGTGGTCTGCGCGAGTGATGGGAAGGTGCCGGGTTGATCCCGCTCGACGATCCACATGATCTGTTCGGTGTATTCGGCGAGCCGCCCGTCGATCTCGTTCGGGTCCGCCTCACCGGCCGCGATCTGATCGCCGTATGCAGCGATGTCTTCCCAGATTTCGTTCAGCTCCGCTTTGGCTTCCGGCGATAGGTCCTCGTCGAGTGTGACGAACAATTGGCGGGCGAGCGCGTACGTCATGCAGTTGACGCACTCGTAGTTGAGTGCGCCGGCCAGGTTCTGCGGCACGGCGACGTTGTCGTTCGATTCATCCTGATCGATGACGAACACCACTTGGTAGGCGATCGCTACCGCCGCGCAGTTTTCGCACGATGCGTAAGCGTGAGCCTCGTTGACGTTCATCGCGTATTCCTCGTCCGTCGCCCAGACGAGTGCGAACGCGGCGTCGTACACGACGGTGTTGTCGGTCGTGTTCACGGCGAGGGCCTGATTGTTGCCGTCATCGGGTTCGGGTGCGACAGGCTTGTCGAACGGGAACACCCAGCCTTGATCGGCTTGCGTGGTCGGGGCGGCGACGATGTATCCACCGCCGTTGGCCGCCGAAACCGGTTGCCGTGGCACCAGGATCACCGCAAGCTGAGGCGTCCGGAATGTCGGTGGCGCCGTGCGGGTATCCCAGAGCGTCGGCATCACTCCACGCTGTCCGGGAGCAAGAGCACGCGTCACCGCAACGGGTTTCGGCGCCTCCCGAACGGTCCGCGAGGAATCGCCCAATCGCTCAACACGTAAGGCATAGACGATATCGCTGAGCGTGCCGCGCTCGGACGCCTCGATGGGACGGTAGTTATCGGCCTGCGGCCACCAGGCATATGCGATACCAGTCAGGGCGGCCGCGCCGGCCAGGCCGGCGAGCAGTCGCTTCACCGGCTTACCCGATGTGCCCTTCCAGGCGGTGGAGACGATTCGTCGAGCAACCCGGGTCAGCAGATAAATCAGTCCGGCCATCGGTATCACGATCGCGATCATCGCCAGCACGCGCGCGACCGCCTGCACCATGTCACCGTCGACCCACGCGGTGGCCAGCACATCCTGCTGCTTGTTCAAGGCGGCCCAGGCCGAACCGATCAATCGCGGCAACGCGAGGACAGCCAGCGTGATCATGCCGAGCAGCAGGGGAACCACGATGATGACCCACGCGGTCACGACGATGCGTGCCCACCATTTCAGCTCGCGCGCCTGCGGGTCGCCCCAGCGCCACGGCAACATACCGAGCAGCGTGGGCTTCATCCGGCTGTAGAGGTCGGGCACGCCGGTGAGGTCGGCCAGTACGTGGTAGCCGTCGAACCGGACCAGCGGGGTGAGTTGCCGGATCATCTGGATGATCTGCGTGGCTACGACGAGCAGCAGCGCGTCATATCTCAGCGATAGCCACAGGCAGGTAATAGCCACCGCGACAATGGCGTTGAAGTACAGCCCGCCGAGGTCGGTGCGCAGTCGCCCGCGCCGCCCGAGGCGGTACGAGTCGGTGACATCGGTGTAGAAGGCGGGCCACAACAGATACAGGCCGAAACCCATGACACCGGGCGTCGCGCCACCGTACCGTGCGGCCGCTGCGTGTCCGAACTCGTGAAAACCTGCCGACAGCACGGTAACCGCGAATACGAGGATCAGCAGTCCCGGGCGTTCGAACGCGTCATAGGCCGCCGCAGCCAGCCCCTTGCGGAAAGACACCCACCAGCAGACAACAAGAAAGGCCGCCAGAACCGGAATGACCACCCAGGGCCGGAACAGAAACCGGAACGGGTCGGTCAAGCGCCGGGTCTGCTCCGGATCGGTCACCGCTCGCTTGAGGTGTAGACCCAGTAGCGGAGCGCGCTTCTTCACTTCGGGTTCGGCGCCGTCGGCAAGCAACACCAAGCCGAGGGGCCGCAATCTCGCGTCGACCAGTTGGTGGATGTTGTCCTCGGTGACGGTCCGCCCTGTTGACTCCGTTACCGCGGTAGCTACCTCGGAAGCGGTTCGCGTGCCGTCGATTTCGCTCAGCACCGCGTAGAGCAGTGGAGTGAGCTGGATCGTCTGACCGTCGGCGCGACGGACCAAGGCGGGCGGGATCCGGTAGCCGGATCCCGCCATCGCCCCGATCAGTTCGACACCGTCCGCGTGCTGCAGGACGGCACTCTCGGCCGCCGCACCCCGCTCGGTTGTCACGGTCATGTCGGCACACTCGCTTCAGTGAGTCGGCCGAGCGTCAGCCGGCGGAACCGCCGCCGCTGCTGCCACCCGAGCTGCCGCCGCTGCTGCCACCCGAGCTGCCGCCACTGCTGCCACCCGAACCGCTGTCACTGCTGCCACCCGAGGCGCTGTCACCGCCGGAGCTGTCACCGCCACTCGAGATGCCGCCGCTGGTGTCCGCGCCGCTTGTGCTGTCACCGGTGCTGGTGCTGCCGGTCGAACCACTCAAGGAACTGCTGGTGGAGTCACCGGTGGAGCCGGCTGACGAAATCACCTCAGTGCCACTCGTTGGGTCACCTTCGTCGGGTTGGCTGGTTCCCTGCAATATCTCGGACGTCTGGTCCGCACCCGCGTAGGTCTCGCCCCTCAGTTCCTGGTTGACCACGGCGTCCTGATAGGAGAGGGCGTCCGCCTCGGAATCGACGGACAGCACGTTGGCCGCCACGGCGGCGCTGATTGGCGCCGCGACGTTCGCGTTCGCCGCCACTGCGCCGGCAATGGGCGCCGCCAGGTCGGTGTCGAGGTCGACGTTCACGTTGACGTTGAGCAGGGGGCCCTCGAGCGTGGCCAGATCTCCGACCTCGACCGTCCCGCCGTCGTCCGGGGGCGGCGGGGCCGGATCGCCGTCGGCCTCGTCGGTCTGGTCGATGCCGCTGTCCTGAGTGGAGATCGCCGTCGCGTCGGCCGCGAGAATCTGGTTTACGTCGGCCGACTGTTCTACCAAGGCACCGGCCGTTGAACCCTCGGACAGCACGTTGGCAGCGGCCGCCGCGTCGATCGGCGCTGCCACGTTGAGCTGCGCCGCAACGGCGAGATCGATCGGCGAGGCAACGTCGAGGAAGACGTCCACGTCGACGTTGAGGTCGAGTATGGAGACGACCTCTTTGTCTGGTAGCACGGTGGCCACCTCGGCTGCGATTTCTTCTGGCGTCAGTCCCTGTGTACTCATGGCTCTCTCCCGGGTGCGCACTTCGACGTTGCTGCCGCCGAGTGACCTGGACAACATTGATGTGGTCAGACGTACCCAGGTGTGAGCATGATCAACAATAAATTTCCGAAATCGCCGCAGGTTTTCATGTTTCCGCAGCTAGATGCAGCGAAGCTAATTAACTCCATCGAAAGCTCGAGTAGCGGTTGCCGCAAGTTACGCGGATGTTTTTCCCTGATCGACAAGATCAAGACTTTGCTGGCCAGCAAGTGTGCCGACGAGTGGGGTTACGTCGTCAGTCCGAGTTCGAGGCTCAGGGGCTGGTGGTGGCCGAGATGTCTACGACCGTCAGTTCAGTCATCGCGTCGGCAATTTGGGACCGAATCGTCAGCCGTAGAGTTCTTCGAATCTGCGGATCGAACGCTCGATGTCGCCTTTGACCGCGCGTGCCGCCGTCGCGCCGATGGGCCCGAAAAGCGGTGCTCCTCCAAGATTCAGCGTGAGCGTGAACGCCGAACCGGTTTCGATCGGCGCGACCTTCATCCGCAGCCCGTACTTTGTTCCGCCGACACCCTTGCCGGTGACCTCGATCAGCCTCGGCGGTTCGAACTTCTCGATGGTCCAGGTGACGCGGTTGCGCAACCCCTTGGCCCCGGCGACCCCCACGATCGTAGTGCCGACGGACAGCTCACCGGGCAGCTCGCCACGCCAGCCTTCGTGCATGACCAGCCAGTCCCCCAGCGCATTGAGATCCGAAACGTGCTCCCATGCGTGCTGCGGACTCAACGTGAGTTGACGGGACAATTCGAGCTTGGCCATTTGAGGATGGTAGCCAGCTCAGCTCGGGGCGGGCAGCCGCAACACCAGTCGGGCCCCGCCGAGCGGGCCGGACTCCATCGCGGCGGTCCCGCCGTGCAGCTCGGCCTGCTGGGCCACCAGGGCCAAGCCCAGCCCCGACCCGGACCGCGCCGCCGTCGAGCCGCGGGAGAACCGCTCGAACACCGCGGCGCGTTCGTCCTCGGGTATCCCAGATCCGTTGTCGTCGATGGTGATTTGCACACCTTCACCGGAAGCGACTGCGCCCAATCGGATTTCGGTGGCACCGCCGTGTTTGATCGCGTTCGTGATCGCGTTGTCGACGACGAGGCGCAGGCCCGCGGGCAGCCCGACCATGTGCACCGTCTTCGAGGACGACAACGACACCTTCAGCCCGGGGTAGTTGCGCATCGCGTCGTGCGCGGCCCGGTCGAGCAGCTCGGTGACGTCGACCGGAACAAAGTCGTCGACGGTGGTCAGTTCGCCCTGCGCGAGCCGCTCCAGCGCGGTGAGCGTCGCCTCGATGCGGCTCTGTGTGCGCATGACGTCGGCGATCACCTCCTTGCGCTGTTCTTGGGCCATCTCCAGGGTGGACAGCACCTCGAGATTGGTGCGCATCGCGGTCAGCGGTGTGCGAAGTTCGTGTGAGGCCACAGCGGCGAAGTCGCGTGCGGATTCCAGTGCCGCCCTTGTCCGTTGCTGCTCGTCGCCGATGCGGGCGAGCATGCCCTCGACGGCCTCGGCGATCTCGACGGCCTCCTGAACCCCGCGCACCTGGACCTCTTCGGGTTTGGACTGCGCGTTGATCGCACGCGCCTGCTGGGCCAGCAACCGGAACGGGTTGATCATGATCGACCACATCACCCAGCCGACGAGGACGGTGCCGACGATGACACCGCCGCAGATCAGCAAGACCCGCCGGTGCAACTCGTCGATGCGGCGCTGCGTCTCGGCGAGCGGCGCGCCGATCGCGATCAACGCCTCGCCGGCGGTGAACGTGCGAACCCGGTACTGGACGCCGTCGATGGTGGTGTCGGCGTACCCGACCGGGAACTCCGGCAGCACGATGTTCTCCGGTATGGACACGGTGATGCCGTCGACGCGGGCGGTGCGCACCAGCCCCCCGTCCGGTATCGGCGGGTTGAGGTCGGCCTGTTGTGCGGTGCGCAGCAGCTCGCTGATGTCGCCGAGGCTGCTCACCGAGTCGAGGCGACGGTCCAGCTGGCTGTATTGGTCGTTGGTGACGCCGAACCACACCCACGCACCGAGCGTGATCACCAGCGCGACCACCGACAACGCCGCGACGATCACGATGATGCGCAGCGACATCACGCGGGACAGCAGCTGGAACAGGCGCCCACCTAGTTGCACGATCAGCAACGATAGGACGAATCAGACGTGCCGCGGCAGTTGCGCGCCGATCAAGGGTGCGATCTTTTCCGCCATGTACGTGTGGCCTGCGTCGGTGGGATGCACGCCGTCGGGGCCGATCAGCTCGGGTCTGTCGACGAACCACCGGAGGGCGATCGGGTCGACGAACGTGGCGCCCGCCAGGTCCGCCTGGTATTTCAGCGTGTCGCGGATGCGGACGATGGTGGCGGGGACGTCGGCGGTCGGCCACGGCGGCCCGATCACCAGGAACTGCGCCGACGGCGCGATGCGCCGTGCCAACACGAACGTGCCGTAGACGAGGACCGACAACTGTGCCGGGTCGACGTGCTGGTCGTTTCGCGAGCCGTAGAACACCACCAACGTGTCGTCGGGCTTGACTGTCGCCGCGGTCAGATCCTCGAAAATGCTGCCCCGGTTGCCTCGCGTGCCGTATCCCGCACCGCCCTCGGCGCCGACGTCGGCGGTGGTGGACAAGCCCTGCTCGGCCAAGATCTGCCAGGCCTGCGTGGTCCAGGACTTCTCACCGAGCCCGCCCTCCGGCCCACCCGTCGTATAGGAATCGCCGATCACCGCGATGCGGTTGACCGCGAACGCGAGCGGGTCGATCTCCCTGTGCTGCATGAACTTCGCCTGCTGGCAGCCGGTGACCACCAGAATGGCGACCGCCAGCGCGATCGTCACCACGCTTCTGAGTGTCGCGGCGTGGGATCGCGCCGACGCGGGTGCGGCATGCCTGCTCACCCCGCGCGGGCCGACATCACCTCCGACCGTTCGCGCGAACGGTGAACGGTGTGCAATCTGCCCGGTGCCTCCGTGGACGGCGCGGTGGGACCGTTCATCATGCTGCGCATCCATTTCCGGGCAGGCTCCTCGACGAAGTGGTACAGCATGACCGCGCCGATCAGCGCGGCGCCAAACAAGGCAACCATTATGGACTTGCCTGTGACGTCTGTTGTCAGCCTCAGCCCGAATTGCTCCACCATCCAGTTCCAGGTGGTGTGCACCAATTCGTGAACCATGTACAGGCTGAAGGAGACATGTCCGAGGTAAACCACCGGTCGTCGCGACAGCAGCCACGGCACGGAGCCGGCCCCGATGGCCAGGGTGAACAGCAGGGGCACGAACAGCACATCGACCAGTCCGGCGCCGTCGACGATCTTCGGCAGCGGATGCGCGTCGAGCCGGTAGAGGATCGCGACGATCGCGATGCCGAGCAAGAGTGCGACATACCCGGCGACGCGCCGAGCCTGATCGCTCGGGTCGAGCTTGCGGACCGCCGCGGCGATGAGCGCACCCGCCGTGAACTGCATGACAATGCGCGGCAGCCAGCTCCAGGGCGTGTAGAACTGGCCGGTGGCCAGCAGCAGCAGGATCGGCGGCATCACGGCCACGAAGGCCAGCACGATCAGGCCCCGCGCCCGCGTCGACCGGGCGACGCGGAAGATCACCACGATCAGAACGCCGAACAGGAGATAGGCCAGCCACTCCGCGCTGATCGACCACGCGGGCCCGTCCCAGCTGGAACCGTCGAAATAGGGCACGAACCACAGCTGGATCATCAGCGCCTGACGCAGGTAGTTCGTCGCGGTCAGCGTCTCGGCCGCCGGCGACGGAACATGGCCGACCTGCAGCGTGAAGATGATCCACAGCACCGCCAGATGCATCGTCACCAGGTACACCGGCCACACGCGGGCCAGTCGCAGCCACAGGAAGCGCAGGGTCGCTCGCCACTCGAACGACGGCCCCATGCGATCGAGGTAATTCCAGGTCAGCACGAACCCGCTGAGCATGAAGAAGAGGTCGACGCCTTGAGCGCCGCAGTTGAGCAGCGGGGCGAATGCCGAGCGGAACCCGGGGAATGACTCCTCTAGTAGCGGGCGGAAATGGAACAGCACCACCCATACCGCGGCGATGATGCGCAGGCCGGAAAGGGCCTTGATTTCTCCGGTGCGCACAACACTCTCTTCGCGGAAGTCCGTAGCTTTTCGTGGGTATCGCTCGATCTCGCCGGGTGGGTCCTCCCCTGACCTCAGACCCCGGCAGCCACCGAAGGGTACCAGCGCACCCAGTCACGATTCATGCTCGAAAACGGGGTCGGCGCGCCGCGCGATCTCCAAAATCCTTGGTAACGAGGCGCTTCGGCGACGACAGCAACATCATCGGAAATTCCGTGACACGCCGTAGAAACCAAGTCTTGACTGATTCCAGAAAACGGAGCATATTGGCAACGTGTCTTGCACGCCTGATTACGCGGAGCGGCTGCGCGCTGCCGACCTGCGCGTGACCCGCCCGCGGCTCGCGGTGCTGGAGGCGGTTTACGGCAACCCCCACGCCGATACCGAGACGATCTTCGGCGCAGTGCGCCGCGCGCTGCCTGATGTGTCGCGGCAGGCGGTCTACGACGTGCTCGCCGCGCTCACCAGCGCGGGGCTGGTGCGCAAGATTCAGCCGTCCGGCTCGGTCGCGCGCTACGAATCGCGCGTCGGCGACAACCATCATCACGTGGTGTGCCGGTCGTGCGGCGTCATCGCCGATATCGATTGTGCCGTCGGCGACACGCCCTGCCTGACGCCGTCGGACCCCGAGGGCGCGTTGGACGGTTTCGTGCTCGACGAGGCCGAGGTCATCTATTGGGGCCTGTGCCCTGACTGCTCGGCAGCGAAAGTTTCCCGATCACAACCGTGATCACAGCCCAAACAACCCACCGGAAGGAACGCTGTGTCATCTGATACATCCGACGCTCGCCCACCGCACGCCGACTCCAAGACGGCGAGTGACAGCGAAAGCGAGAATCCGGCGATCGATTCGCCGAAGCCGAAAGCGCACGCTCCGCTGACCAACCGGGACTGGTGGCCTGAACAGGTTGACGTCTCGGTGCTGCACAAGCAGAACGAGAAGGGTAACCCGCTCGGCCCTGACTTCAACTACGCCGCGGAGTTCGCCAAGCTCGACGTCGAGGCGTTCAAGCGCGACGTCATCGAGCTCATCCAGACCTCGCAGGACTGGTGGCCGGCCGACTACGGCAACTACGCGGGCCTGTTCGTCCGGATGAGCTGGCATGCCGCGGGCACCTACCGCATCTTCGACGGCCGCGGCGGGACGGGCCAGGGCGCGCAGCGCTTCGCCCCGCTCAACAGCTGGCCCGACAACGCCAACCTGGACAAGGCGCGTCGGCTGCTGTGGCCGATCAAGCAGAAGTACGGCAACAAGATCTCCTGGGCCGACCTGATCGCGTACGCCGGCAATGCCGCCCTCGAGCAGTCCGGGTTCAAGACGGCCGGATTCGCGTTCGGTCGCGAGGACATCTGGGAGCCCGAGGAGATGCTGTGGGGTCAGGAGGACACCTGGCTGGGCACCGACAAGCGGTATGGCGGGACCAACGAAAGCGAGCGCAAACTGGCCGAGCCGTTCGGCGCGACCACGATGGGCCTGATCTACGTGAACCCGGAAGGCCCCGAGGGCAAGCCGGATCCGCTGGCTGCCGCGCACGACATCCGGGAGACGTTCGGCCGGATGGCGATGAACGACGAGGAGACGGCCGCGTTGATCGTCGGTGGCCACACCCTGGGCAAGACGCACGGCGCCGGCCCCGATGAGGGCATGGGCCCCGAGCCGGAAGGTGCCCCGATCGAGCAGCAGGGCCTGGGATGGAAGTGCCCGTTCGGCTCCGGCAAGGCGGGTGACACCGTCACCAGCGGTCTCGAGGTCATCTGGACGGGCACCAACTCCGAGTGGAGCAACGCCTACCTGCAAAACCTGTACGGCTATGAATACGAGCTGACCAAGAGCCCCACCGGCGCGTGGCAGTTCGAGGCCAAGGATGCCGAGGCGATCATCCCGGACCCGTTCGGCGGGCCGCCGCGCAAGCCGACGATGCTCGTCACCGACATGTCGATGCGGGAGGACCCGATCTACGGCAAGATCACCCGCCGCTGGCTCGACCATCCCGAGGAAATGGACGCGGCCTTCGCCAAGGCGTGGTTCAAGCTGATGCACCGCGACATGGGGCCGGTCAGTCGCTACCTCGGGCCGTGGATCCCCGAGAAGCAGGAGATCTGGCAGGACCCGGTGCCGGCGGTCGATCACGAACTGGTCGACGAGGCCGACATCGCTGCGCTCAAGTCCAAGTTGCTCGACTCGGGCCTGAGCCTGCAACAGCTGATCAAGACCGCGTGGTCGTCGGCGTCGAGCTTCCGCGGCACCGACAAGCGTGGTGGAGCCAATGGTGCCCGGATCCGGCTGGAGCCGCAGAAGAACTGGGAAGCCAACGAGCCCACCGAGTTGGCGCAGGTGCTGCCGGTGCTCGAGCGCATCCAGCAGGAGTTCAACGGTTCGGCGTCCGGCGGCAAGAAGGTCTCGTTGGCCGACGTCATCGTGTTGGGTGGCTCGGCGGCGGTCGAGAAGGCCGCGCGCGACGCTGGTTTCGAGATCGACGTGTACTTCGCGCCGGGGCGCACCGACGCCTCTCAGGAGCAGACCGATGTGGAGTCGTTCGCGGTGCTCGAACCGCGCGCCGACGGGTTCCGCAATTTCGTCCGCCCAGGCGAGAAGGCGCCGCTGGAGCAGCTTTTGGTCGAGCGGGCCTACATGCTCGATCTGACCGCTCCGGAACTCGCGGTGCTGATCGCGGGCCTGCGGGTGCTGAACGTCAACCACGGCGGCAGCAAGCACGGCGTGTTCACCGACAGGCCGGGTGTGCTGAGCAACGACTTCTTCACGAACCTGCTCGACATGAGCACGGAGTGGAAGTCCGGCACGGCCGAGAACGTCTACGAGGGTGTCGATCGCAAGAGCGGTCAGCTCAAGTGGACGGCCACCGCCAACGACCTGGTGTTCGGATCGAACTCGGTGCTTCGCGGCATCGCGGAGGTCTACGCGCAGGACGACAGCAAGGACAAGTTCGTCGAGGACTTCGTCGCTGCCTGGGTGAAGGTCATGAACAACGATCGGTTCGACCTGGATTAACAGGCGAGTCTGATCGCACAATATCGAGATGCGACACCCCGCGGGCTCACCGGGCTCGCGGGGTGTCGTGCTGTCTGCGCCGTTTCTGTTGCTCTCCATCCGCGGTGAGGACGAGGCCGCCGAGGACGAGTATCGGGCGATGCTGCGCTTCGCCGGCGTCGACGACACCGGCTTGCGGCGCATCCGGCTGACCCACGAGGCGCTGGGACGCATCGACCTCGACGACTGGTCCGGAATCATCTTGGGCGGTGGGCCGTACAACGTCAGCGATCCGGCTGCCATGAAGTCGGTGACGCAGTTGCGGGTCGAGTCGGAACTGCTGGAGCTCATCGGGCGCATCGTCGATCGCGATTTCCCTTTTCTCGGTTGCTGTTACGGCGTCGGCACGCTGGGGACGGTGATCGGCGCGACGGTGGACCGGACCCATCCGGAACCGGTCGGCGGGCTCACCGTGACCGTCACCTCCGCGGGCCGCGACGACGACCTGTTCGCCGAGGTGCCCGACGTGTTCGACGCCTACGGCGGGCACCGCGAAGGCGCGACCTCGCTTCCGCCGGGCGTCGTGCGCCTGGCGTCGTCACCGGACTGTCCGGTGCAGGCGTTCCGGGTGGGCCGGCACGTGTACGCCACCCAGTTCCACCCCGAACTCGACCTCGACGGCCTGATCACCCGCATCGATGTCTACAAGGACCACGGTTACTTTCCGCCGGAATCCGCAGAGGTGTTGAAATCGGCTGTGCGCCAATGGGATGTCCGGTATCCGCAGACCATTCTGCGCCGGTTCGTGGATCGTTATGCGCGCTGACGGTTGGTCTTAGGGTTGCCGGGGCACTCCAGGATGATGCACACCGTCGAGTACTCCCCCGGCCGGTCCGCCGACATCTACGGCGATCCGGCGCAACCGACCGTCCTGATGTGGCACGGCGCGCAGACCGATTCGCGCGCCGCGATGCGGCCGTTGGCCGAACGGGTGCATGCGCACGGGTTGGCGGTCGTGCTGGCCGACTGGGACTCACACGCCGACGATCGTGGCCGCGCCGACTTGCTGGCTTCGGCTGCGCGCGCGCGTGAGCACGCCGGCGACGCGCCGTTGGTCGTCGTCGGCTGGTCGATGGGCGGCCTGGCGGCCGCCGGCCTGGCGATCCATGCGCGCGAGTTCCGTGTCGCTCATACCGTGTGCCTGGCGGGCGCGTTCATGGTCGCCGATCCTCTCAGCGGAGCGCCGTTGCCTGGTTCGTTGGACGGCGACCCGGTGGCGTTCACGTTGTTGCACGGCGCGCATGACGATGTCGTTCCCGCAGAGGTGAGTCGTCAGTTCGCGGAGTCGCTCTCGCGCCACGGTTGGCCGGTGTCATGCGACGTACTGGAGGCCGACCACGGGTCGATCGCGGGAGCGACATATAACCCTGCTGCCGACCGCTATTCGGCCGCGACCGATGAAGCGTCGTTGGCCGTTGCCGCGGATGTGGCGGCGCGTATCGTTGCGGTGCTGTAGATCACTCCGCGGTGTCGATGCGATGCGCCCACCGCAGGTGGCCGCCGCCCATGTCGGTACACACGAACGCCACGCCGTCGGACCCCTGCGCCGACAGGTTCTGCTCCGGGCAGTCCATCGCGACGTTGTGGATTCCGACGAGCGGCCCGGCCGGTGTCCAGACGCCGATCCGGTTGCAGACGAAGGTGGCACCGTCGGGGCCCAGGCCGTAGTTGAAGTACTTGCCGGGCCGGCACGGTGTGCCCTCGATGACATTGCGTGCGACGTTGGGCACGCAGTCGGCGGAATAGCAGACCGCGTCCGCTTCGGGGGCCAGGGCGAGAGGTGCTGCCGCGGTTGTGAGGGCCGCTGCCAGCGCCGCGGCGACGTGTGAGCGCGCCATTCTTCGATGGTGACATCTCGCTGTGGAGTTCGGTGAAGAATCGCTTGACCTCAACAACGGTTCAGGTCGCAGAGTGTCGTCATGACCACTTCAACGCAGGATTTGACGCAATTACGCGACGACCTCTGGCAGACCCGGCTGGACAGGCCATTCCCCGGTCTCACCACGCACGCGTATCTGTGGCGCGGGCCGCGCGGCAACATGCTGTTCTACTGCCCCGCCTCCGAGGCCGATTTCGATGCGATCGAGCGTCTGGGAGGTGTCAGCGCGCAGTATCTGTCGCATCTCGACGAGGCGGGGCCGAACCTGAAACGGATCGAGGAGCGGTTCGGTCGGCGGCTGCACGCGCCAGAGGCGGAGCTCGGTGCCATTGCCGAACACGCCCGCGTCGACGTGGCGATCGGTGGTGCGCGGCACGTCGATGACAATGATGTCGAGGTGCTTCCTACGCCGGGCCATTCACCGGGCAGCACAAGCTATCTCGTGACGGGCGTGACCGGTGAGCGTTACCTGTTCACCGGCGACACCATGTTCCTCACCGATAGGGGAACGTGGGCGACGTTCTTGGTGCCGGGTCGCGGCGACGCCGGCCAGCTTCGCGCGAGTGTGGAGTTGCTGGGCACCGTCACACCGGATCTCGTGATCTCCAGTGCATTCGGCGGTGAGACGGCGTGGGCGGTGGTCGATTCGCGGTCGTGGGCCGAGTCCGTGGCCCAAGCGCTGGCGACGGTGCCGTCGTAGCGCTTCGGGTGTCCGCGCGGGCACACTCACAGAGCTGGTATGTGAATCCATGGCGACTTTCGTGAGGGATTCTCACCCT
Source organism: Mycolicibacterium malmesburyense (assembly GCF_001050015.1). The sequence continues at coordinate 15,714 of NZ_CVTB01000022.1, read as the reverse complement.
GTGATCGCAACCTTTTAGGCGGCGATCGGCGTACTAGGCGTAGGTGTCATGCCATCGCCACCACTCGTACGGTCGAGTCTGCGGATAGCCCTCGGGCGAGTCTTCCCATACCTCCTGTCGCCCGAGCGCTGTCATGTCAAGGAATGGCCAGGTGTTGACGAACGCTTCGTCGCCGCGGCCGGTGACGAGGTAGGTGCGGAACATCCGGTCACCTTCGCGGATGAACGCGTTGGTGCCGTGCCAGTCCTTGACACCGAAATCTTCGTCAAAACCGTCGGTGATGGTGTACCAGGGGATATGGTCCCAGCCCATCTTTGACTTCATCTGCTGCAGGTCGGGTTGTGTTGCCCGCGAGACGTATACAGTGTGGTGTCGCGGGCGTTGAGATGGGCAAGGTTCGGAACGTGGTCAGCCATCAAGGAGCACCCGACGCAACCGTGTTCGGGCCAGCCCGGGAGCCCGGGGACGTCGCCTTCTCCGGTGCCGGGTTCGATGAACGCGCGGTAGACGATCAGCTGGCGTCTGCCGTCGAATAGATCGAGGAGGGTGGCCGGGCCCTGGGGTCCCTCGAAGGTGTAGTTTTTGTCGACGGCCATCCAAGGCATCCGTCGGCGCTGGGCGGCCAGGGCGTCGCGGGCTCGCATGAGTTCTTTCTCTTTGACGAGCATTTCCTGCCAGGCGGTGTCCCATTCTGCTGAGGGAACTATCGGTGGTGTCTTCACTTCTCTTCACTCCCTTGTCATCTCGCGGTCAATTGGTCGGAGTGTCCCGCGTCGAGGCGTGGCCACTGGGTGATCGGTCGTCCGTTACTGCGCATGGATTGGCAGTCGTCGCCGAGCGGGTAGATCGGCCAGCCTGCCGGCGAGTCCTCCCACGCTTCCTGGCGTCCGTACACGGTGAGGTCCATCAGGGCGAGGCTGAAATCCATGGTTTCGACGCCGCGGCGGTTCGTCCAGTAGGTCTCGAATACGCGGTCGCCGTCACGCACATAGCAGACCAGGTGCATCAGATTCTTCTGGCGCCCGACGAGCAAGGTCTCGAGAGAGTCCTGCGCCGAGTACCACGGCATCCCCCACCCCATGAAATCGCGGTAGCGGCGACTTTCGTCGTGAGGTCCCTGGCAGAACACCGCGTAGGTGATGTCCCGAGAGTGAAGGTACGACAGTTCGGCGACCTGGCTGGCGCACCATGTGCAGCCCTCACATTGGTCGGGTGCGGGGCGGCGCGGATACCACATGAAGTAGTACGCGATCAGTTGCGAACGCCCCTCGAACGCGCCGAGCAGCGTGACGGGTCCGTCGGGTCCGATAAGCGTTGCGGTGGCGTCTGTTTCGACCATCGGTAGACGTCGGCGGGCGGCGGCGATGGCGTCGCCTTCACGGGTATGGGCCTTCTCCCGCGTTCGCAGGGCATCGATCCCGGCTTGCCACGTCTCGCGGTCGACGATCGTCGGCATCGCGGTCATGATGCTGCTTCCAATTCACTCTTGAGGTTGGCCAGCTTCCACGGCCATCCACCGGAGATCAGGTCGCGCACGGTGCTCTCCGGCGGGAACTCGTCGTGCACGACGGTCAGCTTCACCTGGCCATCCTCGACCGGTTCGATGTCGAAGGTGACTTTCGATCTCTGCTCGGCCGCCGCCTTTTTCACGACGTCCTCCTCGAGGCCTAGTGTCGCCAGTTCGGGAACAAAGGTGTGGAAGGCGAACACGAGTCTGCGATACGGCTCGGACTCGAGGATCACTTGTTGCTCCGGGTCCTTGATCTCCAGGCCGCTGCAGTCGGACCACACATACGACGACCCCTTCTTGAAGTCCGACACCAGCGCATGGCCCATGTACCGGTTGGAGAACGCCGGGTCGGTGATCGCCTGCCACAGGCGTTCGGGTGTGGTGCGGATGTAGGTGACGTAGACGAAGTCGCTGCTGCTCATCGGGTGGGTCTCCAATGCTGTCTTGAGGTCCGCGAGCGCCTGCACCCGCGCGCGGTCGTACTGATTGATCCAGCGGTCGGCGATCGCGTTGATCGGTTCTGCGTTGAGGTAGTGCAGCTTCTCGCGCCCCCGCCACACGGTGGTGATGAGGTGCGCCGCTTCGAGCACGGCGAGGTGCTTGCTCACCGACTGGCGCGCCATCGACAGCCGCGAGCACAGATCGCGCAGGGTCTGCCCGTTGCGATCGTTGAGGCTGTCGAGGAGCAGGCGCCGATTCGGATCTGCCAGCGCCCTGAATACGTCATCCATCCCTGCCGCCTGGTTATGCAGCCGTCTGGCTGCATGTCCGACGATAGGCAGCCGAACGGCTGTGTGTCAATGGTCAGCCGGCTTTTCTTCGCCGAGCGTGCGCTCAGTGCGAAAAGCGGCGGCGGATTTCGCCCTCACCGTACGTTCGGCGCATCAGTCCGGTGCGTTGAGTTCCCTGAAGCGTTCCAGGGCGTGGTCGGCGTCGTCGGGATCGAAAGCTTCGATGTGCGTGACGTGATCTCCGCTCCAGAGATTGATCAGTAGGAACGGAACTTCGATCGCGAGGCCGGCGGTGGACGTCCCTCTGACCACCACATGAGTCGCGACGCCGATAGCCGAGTGGGCCATGATCTCTGCCGACTCGATCGAAAGGTCGGGTGCGAGCGACGCCAGCGTACTGATCGAGGCGATGTAGTCGGCGGTGTTGCTTCCGAGCTGCCGGTGGTTGATATAAGTGGCGCCGGCACAGACGGCGGTGAGCGCATCCCAGTCATGACGGTTGGTCATCTCGAGATTTCTGCGATGTGCGTCGATGATCTCAGGATGCTCGACCTCCCCCGACTCGATCCAGCGGGCGTCCAGTTCTCCCATCGCGGCGTCGAGGTCGTCGTTGTCGAAAATCACGGAATGGCAGATCAATCCATCCTCGGTGATTTCGGTAAGCGATAGATCATCGACGGTGACGGGCTGGCCCGGTGAGTCGTTGTCGCGGAACCAGTCACGGCATAGCGCCAAACGCTGTCCGCGGATGGCGATCGGTTCGTCTGTCCATTGCCAGCTTTCAGGTGCTTCGGACAGCATGCTGGGCACGAATTCCTGCTTGAGTGATCCCGCGTTGCGCAGGCCCTTCCGACGATCATCGTATCGACCATCTGGTGCGATGAAAGAACAGGAGGCATCAAGATCGCGGCGACCGAATGCCTCCAACAGGCCCGCGCGGGTGCGCGTCGCAGCATTGGCAAGTCGATCAACCGGACGATTGATCTCGTCGAATCTCGCTAGGGAAGCGTCGATTTCGGCTTCATCGAAGATTTCGCAGCGGCTAATCGCGTCACCGTCGACGGTGAGCAGCACGATCTCACGCCATTCACCGTCGAAGCCTTCGCGCGACGTCGCTGTGACCACCTGGGTGACGACTGCCCCGAGATCATCGAGTCGGTGGACGACCTCGGCGTACGCGTGGATCTTCGGAACGACGTCCCACGTGGCGTTGACCAACGAGATCTGTTCGCCTGGTGCGAATGCGGTGCCGCCACGGCGGTGGTCGATGTTGACCCAGTCCGGAGTGGTCTTGAACAGCTCCCGCCGGTTGAAGGTGACGTATCCGTCGGCGATCGCTGACCATGTGCGAGCGTGTGGAGCCGCTTCCCCGGCGACATAGCGCGTGTCGAGCTCCGCGAGGGCGCCGTCGAGGTCGTCGCTGTCGAAGTTGATGAAGTCGCCCATCAGGCCGTCGTCGTTGATCTCGACGACTGTCAGGAGGTCTACTGTGACGGGTTGGATCTCGTCGGCGGTATCGCGGTATATCTGCCGGGCTAGCGCCAGCCGCTCTCCCCTGATGGCGACGGGCTCGAGATCCGTCCGCCATGCCAGCGGCGACTCGAACAGCGCGAGGGCAGCTTTTCTGCGGTCCGGCGGTTCGTGCAGAGCTTGCAAGCCTTTTCGACGGTCATCGATTCGCCCGTCGGGCGAAGTGAGCGCGAGAAATCCATTGACGTCCCGGCGATTGAAGGCGTCGGCGAGACGCTCCCACATCCGGGTCGCGGCGTTGTCGATGTGCGCTGCGGACCGGCTCAGTTCGTCGAATCGCGCGAGTGCGGCTTCGATGTCGTTCGCGTCGAAGATCTCACAGCGCGTGATCGCATCACCGTCGAACGTCAGGAGTGTCACCTCACGCCACTCCGCGGCGAAGCCGTCGCGTGAGGTGCCGCTTTCGGCATGAGTGAAGACAGCTCCTATGCCGCTCAGTCGATGCACGGCTTCGATCCGGGTGCTGATATCGGACGCGACCTTCCACAACTCGCGGACGTACTCGTGCACGTCGCCCGGTGCAGAGGCAATGACGGGCCGGTGGTCGACGTTCACCCAGCCCTCGGTAGTCGGAGACAGTTCGTGCCGATTGAACGCGTCATAGGTTCGGATAACGAGCGACCACGTGCGAGCATGTGAAGCCGCCTCCCCGGCGAGGTAGCGTGCGTCGAGCTCCGCGAACGCAGCGTCTGCATCTTCGGGATCGAAAAAGATCGTGTGCAGGTCCGCTTTGTCGGCGACGTCCATCAGCACGATCAGTTCGACTGCTATCGGCTGCGTCGGATCATTGGTGTCGCGGAATGCTTCCCGGGTCAGCGCCAGGCGATCACCCCTGACGGCGACCGGTTCAATTCGCATTTTCCAGCTGGCTGGTGTTTCGGAGAGGACCGCGAGCACGTACTTCGCATCGGTTATTCCCTCGTCACGCAAGCCTCGACGACGGTCCTCATAGTGGCCGAACGCACCCGCGGTAAAGGTGTCCGTATCTCGACGGTTGTATGCATCGGCGACTCTGACCCGCACCCGGACGGCGGCGTTATCGAGACGACGGACACTCGTCTGTATGTCATCGAATCTCGCTAGGGCGGTGGCAATGTCGGTTTCGTCGAACAATTCGCACCGTTCGATCGAGTCCCCTGCGACCGCCAAGAGCTGGATAAATCGCCACTCGGCGCCGAAGCCGTCGTGTGAGGTACCGCAGACGACAGATGTCACGAGGATCGCGGCGTCACTGAGGCGATGCACGGCTTCGATGTGAGCATTGAAGTCGGGTGTCACATCCCATACGTCGGGATGCGTTGCGGCCGCAGACGTGGTGGACGCGAACGGTGTACCGTGCCGGTGGTCGACGAAGATCCAATCCCGCTCGAAGTGCTCATGTCGGTTGAGTGCGGCGTAAGCCTGCGTGACGACCGACCAGGTGCGCGCGTGTGCGGCTGCCTCTCCAGCCGCGTACTTGGCGTCGAGATCTGCGAACGCGACGTCGACGTCGTCGAGGTCGAACACGGTATTCGAGACCAGCCGATTCGCGGCGTCGGTCTCGATGATCATGAGTGCCTCGGCGACGATCTCGGAGCGCGACGCCTCGCCGGCCGTGAAACGACTCCGGCATAACGCAAGGTGCTCACCCCTGGTCGCGATGGCGGGTGACCCCGCGTTCTTGAAGCCGACCTCGCCGACTGACCGCATGTTCTCGATATGGGTTGCCCGACCACGTCTCACGCCGGCGTTGACGACCTGGCGGCGATCGTAGGACGTGAAGTTCTCAACCATCGCCTCTTGGATCGCTTCCCAGTCCTGCGCGTCGAAGCACACCCAAAGCTCCGCTAATGCGCGGGTGGCTGCATTCTCCGGCCCTGCTAGCGAGCGCTGATCCAGATGGGTTGTGGCGCCGGTCAATTGTGGGTCTGGTGAACTGAGTTCATCGAACCGAGTCAGAGCTGCGTCCACCGCGGATTCGTCGAACAATTCGACCCGGCTCAGCAATTCGCCGTCGAAGGTCGCGAGAGTGATGACGCGCCACTCGGCGTCGAAGCCTTCACGTGATGTGCCGGCCGCCACGCGCGTAATGACAGCACCGGAGTCGTTCAGTTGATGCACAACCTCGATGTAATTGGAGATGTCGGGCGCCAAGTCCCATGAGGTGCGGACATATGGGAAGAGTTGGCCCGGCGCGATTGAGGTGCCGCCCCGGTGGTCGATGTTGACCCAATCGGGGGTTGTCGCGGGCAGTTCGCGCCGGTTGAACGCCGCGATGGCGTCTGCGAGGAGGGTCCAGGTGCGGCGGTGTGGCGCCCCTTCGCCGGCTCCGTAGCGCGAATCGAGTTCAGCGAAGGCGGCATCGATGTCGTCTCGGTCGAACATCACGCACACGGCGATCCGGCCGTCGAAGTCTGTCGCAATGGCCGCGAGAATCTCGGTATGGAAGGCCTCAGGCCGCTGGTCTCGGCCCGAAGTTCGGAAACGGCTCAGCGCTAGGCGATCACCGCGGGTGGCGACGACGGCCGAGGTCAAGTACCGGGTCCCGACCTCAGCGACGGCCTGCCAATCGGCGACGTTGAGTTGAGGTCCTTGTCGTTTCCCTACTCCAACAACGGGCCGTCTGTCGTCCGTGCAGACGTTTTCGGCGAGCGTGCCTGCCATGCCGTCCCAGTCACGGGCGCCGAAGCATTCGCAGAAGCGGTCTGCGGCCAGGCTCGCTGCGTTCGACGGTTTCTGCGTCGCTGCGACGAGCTCATCGAAGCGGGTGAGCGCCGCGTCGATGTCTGACTCGTCGAACAACTCCGAGCGGTTGATCACACCGCCCTCGACCATCAGCACGTTGATCATGCGCCATTCGGCGTTGAAGCCTTCCCTCGAGGTTCCAGAACCTACATGGGTTACGACCGCACCGGTGGACGTGAGTCGGTGCACAGCTTCTAGATAGGTCGTGATACCGGCGAGCTCATCGAATGTGTTCTGCAGGTAGGGGATCAACTCCCCGGAGTTGATCATCGGCAACGGCCGGTGATCAACGTTCACCACATTCGGCGCTGTGAAAGCCAGTTCTCCGCAGTTTGCCGCAGCATAACCTTGCGCGATAACGGACCAGGTTCGCGCCGACCCCGATGCTTCTCCTGCGAGGTAACGCTTCTCGAGTTCAACAAACGCAGCTTCCAAGTCCTCGGCATCGAACACCATGGTCGAGGTGATTAACCGTTGCGCTGCGTTCAGTTCGACGAGGTTCAGGACATCGGTGTGGAATCGTTCACTGCGAATGCGAGCTAGAACGAGGCGCTGCCCGCGGGTCGCAACCATGGTCGAGGTGACGTCGCCAGTTCCCACATCGGCGACAGCGCGCATGTTGGCGACGAACGCCTCGCGGCCTTGGCGCAACCCGTCATTGACGATGCGCCTTCTGTCCTCGGCACGAACATCGGGCGCCAACAAATTCCCTATCGCCGACCAGTCCCGCTCGGCGAAGCAGCTCCAGAGGCGCTCGACCATCTGATATGCCGCATTGACGGGTCGCGCTACTGGACGGGTCAGTTCATCGAAGCGTGCGAGCGCGGCGTCTAGGTCTGAGGCATCGAACAACTCGCATCTGCTGATCAAGTCGCCGTCAGTGATGGACAGAATGACCTCTTGCCATTCGGCTTCAAAGCCCTGCGGGGTGGTGCCGGCCGCCGCGTGGGTGAGCACCGCGCCATGATTCGTCAATCGATGCACGGACTGGATGTAGATGCTTGCATCGGGCGCCACCTCCCACGTCACGTCCATGTAGGCCTTGATTTCGCCCGCACCCAATCGCCGACCTTGACGATGATCGACATCGACGAAATCCGGCGTGGTCGCGGGAAACTGACGTGTGTTCGCCACGGCGAACGCATTCGTGATGGTCATCCATGTCTGTGCGTATGGAGACGCTTCGCCTGCGGCATACCTGGCGTCGAGTTCTGCGAGGGCAGCGACCAAGTCTTCGGTATCGAAAATCACGCGAGCCACGATTCGGTGGTCGTTGTCGACCTCGACGATTCCGAGAAGGTCGCTGTGGAACCCATTGGGGCCGCGGTCTTGACCGGTGAATCGAGTGCGACTGAGCGCCAGGCGTTGACCGCGGACGGCGATGGGCACTGTCTTGGCTTCGGCAACCCCCAATCCCGCAGCGGTACGCATGTTTTCGATCTCGGCACTCACGCCGCGTTGCATCCCACCGTTCACGGCTCGCCGTCGATCGTCGGTGTATGTGTCGTCGGTGAGCAGTGCAGCCATGGCATCCCAGTCGCGGGCGTAGAAACATGCATCGAACCGATCGTCTGCGCGGGTCGCCGCGTTCTCGAGTTGAGTGGCCGGGTTGCTGAGCTCATCGAACCGTGCGAGTGCGGCGTCGAGATCGGTCTCGTCGAAAACTTCCGATCGGTTGATCCGGTCGCCTTCAACGGTCGACACTCCGATCTCTCGCCACTCGGCAGTGAATCCCTCGCGAGAGGTTCCCTTGATTACGCGGGTGACGACCGCTCCCATATCGGAGAGCCGATGGACGGTTTCGACGTAAATTGTGATGTCGTTTTCGAGGACGTCCCATGTCGCCTTCAAGAACGGCTCTAGTTCGTTTGGGGCGAAAGGTGTCACCCGCCGGTGGTCGATGTTGACCCAATCCGGCGTCGTCGGAGGCAATTCATGACGTAGCACAGCCGCGTAGGCACCCGCGATGACCGCCCACGCATGTGCGTGGGCAGACGCTTCGTCTGCGAGATAACGGCTTTCGAGTGTTTCAAAGGCAGCGTAAAGGTCGCTGACATCGGTCACAACCACGGCCGCGAACTGTTCAGCGTAGTTGACCTCGATGACCTGGAAGACGTCAAACTGGCTCACGCCGGGATCGGGGCCCGAAGCGTGAAAGCGAAAGAGGGCGAGCCGTTCTCCTCGGATGGCAACGGTGGTTGATGACAGACTCCCCCACAACCCGACGTCAACGGCCGCGCGGATGTCTTCGATGGCGTGTGAGCGGCCGTGCCGTATCCCCGAATTGACGGTTCGACGGCGATCATTGTAGAGATAGGTGTCGGCGAACAACTCCGCCATGGCGTCCCAGTCGTCCTCCGTGAAGAACTTCAAGAAGCGCTCACCCGCTCTGGTTGCCGCGTTCTCGAGCCGTCTCTCCGATCGGGCGAGTTCTTCGAATCGCACGATCGCCGCTTCGAGGTCTTCCTCATCGAAGAGCTCACATCCGCTGGCCAGCGCGCCGTCAACCGTTGTCAGGTTGAGCATTCGCCATTCAGCCGGGAAGCCGTCAGGTGTTGTCCCGCGCGAGACCTGCGTGCAGAGTGCTCCATGGTCGCCGAGTCGATGCACTATTTCGATGTGGCTCTGAAGATCTGGCGTAATATCCCAGATCGTCTCGACGATCGCCCGAAGGTCCGCGTTGGCGAGCGGCGTCCCTCGACGGTGATCAATGTTCAACCAATCCGGCGTCGACGCCGGGACTTCATGTCGAGTCAGGCTCGCGAAGATGCCTGCAACCACCGACCATGTCCGCGCATGGCTGGCCGCTTCACCCGCGATGTAACGAGCTTCGAGTTCTTCGAAGGCGCTGTGGATGTCGTCTCTATCGAACGTAACGAGCGACGCAATCCGTTCCTGGGCGTCAATCTCGATCAGTTGCAGCAGTTCGACATGAAACGCATCGGATACCTCGTCGCCGACGGCGTATCGCACAGACGTCAAGGCGAGCCGCGCGCCTCGAGTCGCGAGGACTGTCGATGTCGCATCTGGGTTACCGAGGTCGGCGACCGCTCGGAAACTTTCGATTACGGCGTCGCGACCAAACAGATCGACATTGATCACCTGACGTCGGTCGTAGCCCTCAAAGTCGTGGGTCACTACGTCGGCCATCGCAGGCCAATCTCGCCCCTTGAAGCAAGCGTATAAGCGGTCACTCGCTCTGGTTGCCGCATTCTCGAGGCGATCGGTCGGGCGGCTGAGCTCCTCGAAGCGGGCGAGCGCGGTGTCGAGGTCTGCTTCGTCGAAAAGCTCACAGCGGTTGATCAGTTCGCCGTCGACCGTTGAGAGGGTGACCTCTCGCCACTCGGCCTCAAAGCCTTCGCGAGAGGCCGCTTTTGACGCATAAGTGACGACGGCCCCGAGCAAATTCAGGCGATGCACCGTCTCTACGTATGGACCTACGTGTAGTTCCAGCTCCTGCCCGCCGCGGATGTAAGCCATCAGTTCATCGGGTTCGAATGCTGCGCCTCGACGCCAGTCGATGGTTACCGCGTCCGGTGTCATTGCGGGTGGTCTGCGTTGACTCACGGATGCGTACGCGCCTGCAATGACCGTCCACGCCCGTGCGTATGAAGTCGCCTCCCCTGTGACGTACCGCACCTCCAATTCAGCTATTGCAGAATCGAAGTCGTCTAACTCGAAGATGACGCCCGCGCAGATCCGCCCATCAGCGTCGATCTCGACGATGCTGAGATCCTCGGTGTAGAAAGCCTCCGCTTTCGGGCCCTCGCCCGAGTGCCGAGTGCGAAGCAACGCCAATCGGTCGCCACGCGTGGCGAGGACAACGGAGCTGATGCTTCTTGCTCCCAGTTCAGCGCCGGCCTTCATGCTCTCGATGGTTGCTTCTCGGCCCACCCTAACTTGGGTGTTCACCACCCGGCGACGATCATCGACAGATATGTCTTCTGCCATCAGCTCACTGGTGGCGTCCCAATCGCGGTTCGCGAAATGGGCCGCCATACGCTGGTGTATACGGCTTGCTGCGTTCTCTGGACGCGTTGTTGGCGAGCTGAGTTGGTCGAACCGGACTAGCGCCGCATCGATATCCGGTTCGTCGAAAAGCTCGTAGCGCTTGAGCTGCTCGTCTTCGATCAGCAGGATATTGACTCCCCGCCACTCGGCTTCGAAGCCGCCTTGCGCGGTGCCGTGCGACCTATAGGTCGCGACGACACCGCGATCGCTGAGCCTATGCACCGCTTCGATGTAAGTGCGGACATCCGGCGTGAACATCCTCTGAGTGAGAGTGGCGGGTGTGAGGTCACCCGGTGCATATCGCGTCAGTCGGCGGTGGTCGGTGCTCGGACAGTTCACCGCACTGAAGTCGTGCCGATTGAATGCCGCGGTGAGCCCAGTGACGATTGTCCATGTATGTGCGAACGGATTAGCCTCGCCAGCCTCGTACCGTGCGTCAAGATCAGCGATGGCGGCGTCGAAATCATCGGTATCGAAGACAATCATGGCCGTGATCAGTCCACGGTCATCAACTTCGGTCAATGTCAGAGCTTCGGTCTCGTAAGCGTCCGGTCGGGTATCGCGTCCACGAAAGAGCATGTGGCTCAGACAGAGGCGGTCGCCCCTCACGGCGCGGGGCGTCGGCAGGATCTGTACCACTCCGATGGCGGCCAGTTGGCGGAGGTTGGTGATCTCACTCGCGCGGTCCTCACCCATCCGGCCAAACCCACGCCGGCGGTCCTCGACGTGCAGGACGTCGACGACTGATTCGGCGATCTCGTCCCATTCGCGGCTCGCGAAGAGCTCGCAGAAGCGTCGGCTGGCCCGTGTCGCGGTATTCTCCGGCAGCGGGGGCCGTTTCTCGACCTGGGCGTACAGAACATCCAATTCCGCGACCGCGGCATCCGCGTCGTCGGCGTCGAACCACACCCGGCGGGCGATACGTCCCTCTTCGTCGAGGGCGTAAAGCTCCAGAACATCCTCCTGCGGCGCGTCCGGGCCCACCTCCGCGCCACCGATCGTCGACCGGCAGAGCGCGAGTCGCTCCCCCCTCACCGCGACTACGCTGTGGGCATGCCGCACCGTATTGGAGTTGGCGGCGACGCTCTCCGCGGTGGACGGCCACCCCTCCTGTGAGAAGTCGGCTTTCGCCCATCTCACCAACTTCCGCCGGCTTTCGACGGAAACATCCGGAGCGTACAGGCTTTGATACTCATCCCAGGCGCCCCGGTCGGCTGCCGCGACCAGTTGGCGAACGACCTGTACGCACGCATTCTCCGGTTCGGCCTCTGCAACGACTGCAACCGGCCTAGCACGCTCGGCGCGGGCACCCAAGACCCTCCGCGCCTTCTCCGTCAGCGCCGCAGCGCCTTTGCGTTCGTATAACGTGACCGCCTGCTCGGCCGCAGCGCGCATGCCCGCCGTGTTTCCGGCGCTACGCAAGACCGTCGCCAAGGCCAGACAGGCATCGCCATGATCGACGAGAGCGTCCGTCGCCGCAGCCAGGCTCACGGCCTCTTCCGCGACCTCCTTGGCCCGGTCGTGCGCGTCGGCTCGCGCCAGCAGCTGCGCCCTCACCGACCGCCATGCGATCGACGCCTTCGACCCGTGCCCGGCGAGACGTTCGCTCACCGAGCACAATTCGTCCGCCTCACTGTCGCGGTCCAGCCCCAGGCACGCCCGCGCCAGCAACGCTGCGGTGTCGGCCGTATCGGTGTCGAGCCCCATCCGTCGGAAGCCTTCGTACGCCCGACGCAGATACGGTTCGGCGGCAGCCGCGTCATCGGCAACCAGTTCGATGATGCCCGCGAACTGATCCACCTCCAGAAGCGCATGCCGCAGACCGAGTTCGGTCAGCGTCCGCCTCGCCGACTCGATCAGGCGCCGACCCTCGGCGGCCCGCCCCCGGAACGCATCCAGCACCGCCTGACACCGCGTCGATGTCGCCTCCACCAATGGCGACCCGGTCGTGATGCACAGCAGCCGTACCACATCGAGACACCGACCACCGGCACGCGGAACAGGATTGGGGCCCCACAGCGCCGCCAGCGGAGCCCCCGCCAGCACCGCGTTGACCCGGCTGTGCTCATGCGCCCGCCGTGCCGCCGTCAACGCCTGGTCCAAAGCCGTTTCACAGTCGCCGATCCGGCCGAGCCGCGCCAGGCATCCCGCTCGGACGGTATGCGCCTTCGCCTCTCCCGCGGCATCCTCGAGCGCGGCAAGCTGTTCGGCGGCCACACTCACCGCCGACTCGATCTGGTCCAAGCGCTCGGGATCGGTGAGCATCGATAGCTCGCCGTCGAAACAGATGCCCCACGCGCCGAGTCGCCCCGAATCCCCTGCCACCTCACGCAGTTGCGACACCGCGACCTTCGCCGACGTGACGTCACCGGCGGCGAGCAGCGCCTCGCAGTGGGCGATGAGCAGCTTCGACTGCAGCTCATCGCGATCCGGCAGCTCGTCGTCCAACTCCTCGAGCGCGTGCAGGGCCCGGTCATACAGGTCCGCGGCGCCCTCGTAGGCGACCCGCGACATCGCCTGATCGGCCGCACGCCGGCAGTATTCGACCGCCTTGGCCGCGTTTCCGGCCCACGCGCATTCGAAATAGTGGTGGGCCAGTTCGGCCAGCAGCTCGTCGTCGGCGCCCGGTTCGGCTTCGAGCGTCACCGCGATGCGCTGATGCAACCGCATGCGCCGCACCGACGGCAGCTCGGCCAGCAGTGACTGTCGCACGAGGGCATGGTTGAACCGGTAATGCCCGCCGGGTTCTTCGATGACGATGCCCGCCTTGCCGGCTTCGTCGAAGGCGTCCACCAGGTCCTCGCCGACTACCTGCTCGACCAGCGTTACCGGGAACCGGCTGCCGACCACTGCGGCGGCCGCGAGCGCCTTGTTCGTCTCGGCCGTGAGTCGGGACAGCCTGCGGCTCACCGCCTCTCGAACGCCCTGCGGCAGCGTGCTCGGGTCCCAGCGGCCCCCGCTCTCCTCCACATGACGCAACGCCTCGATCAGGAAGAACGGATTGCCGCCGGTCACCGCCGCCAGGGCTCGACCGAGTTCTTCGTCGTCGTACCCGGCTTCGGCGACATACGCGGTGACGTCACCCTCGTCGAGACCCGCCAGCTGCAGTCGGGTGGCGGTGCCGTCGCGATGGAGGTCGGCGAGCATCGCGGCCAACGGATGGGAGCGGTCGAGATCGGTGCTGCGGTATGTGCCGACGATCTGCACACGGGCCTCTTCTCCAAAGCGCAGCAGATGCCGCAGCAGCAACAGCGTCGGCTTGGCCGCCCAGTGCAGGTCGTCGAGGATCAGCACGACGGGCGCCGACGCGGAGGCGGCACCCAGAAGCGCGACCACGGCGTCGAACAACGCGTACCGCTCGGTGTCCGGATCGGCCCGCGGAGGCGCGGCGACATCGGGCAGCGCATCGGCCAATCCCGGGACGAGGGGCAGCAGCGCCTCGACACCGCGCACGTTGCGCAGTCGGTTCGGGTCGACGCAGGACACCAACGCGCGCAACGCTTCCGCGAACGGTTGATAAGGCGCGCCGAGATCCTCGTCGCACCGCCCGTACAGGACGACGGCGCCCTGGTCGTAGGCGTGGCGGGACCACTCCCCGGCCAACCGCGTCTTGCCCACGCCCGGCTCGCCGGCGATTAGGACGGCGCGCGTGCCGGCCGCCAGTGTCGACTGCCACGCCGACACGAGGCGTTCCAACTCACGGCCACGGCCGACGAACGGCCCCGGGCCGACGAGCACCGCCGGCAGCGCGGGCCGTTCCATCGGCGCCTCGGCCGCGGACGGGGCGGGTTCGTCCGCGGCCTCCATGCGCAACTCGAACACGTGCTCCGGCCGAGGCAGGTTGCGTAACCGGCGCGTTCCCAGATCGGCGAGCACGACGTCATCCGGCAGCGAGTCGATGACGAGTTCGGCTGTCGCGCCCGAGCAGAGGATCTGCCCACCCGTGGCCAGCGACCGCAGTCGGGCGGCGCGGTTGACCGCCCTGCCGAAGTAGTCGCCGTCGCGGAACTCCACCTCCCCGGTGTGCAGCGCCACGCGGATCCGCATCGGGTCGGTGAGCTGCCACGCCTCGTGAGCGATGGCCTCCTGCAATTCGATCGCGGCCGCCGCGGCCGCCGACGGACGATCGAACACCGAGAACGTCGCGTCCCCTTCACCGCGCGTCTTGATGAGCCGTCCCCCGCGCGACGTGACCACCTGTTCGACCATCTCGTCGTGTCGGGCGAGCGCGGTCGCCATGGCGTCGGCGTCGGCCTCCCACGCCGCCGTCGATCCCTCGATATCGGTCAGCAGGAATGTGACCGCGCGCGTGACCGTCGTAAGCTGCGGTGACTGAGGCACTTCCAGCGAGGCGTCCTGCGCGACGATCGCGGCCTCCAGCCGCCGCAACTCCGGTCCCGGATCGACACCCAACTCCTCGGCCAGCAGTGACCGCGCCCGCTTGTAAGCGCCCAGCGCCTCACCTTGGCGGCCGGCCCGGTAGAGCGCGAGCATCAAGTGACCCCAACGACGTTCCCGCAGCGGCGCTTCGGCGATCGCGGACTCGAGTTCTCCCACGATCTCCGCGGCGCGACCCGTCGCCAGCAGGGCGTCGGCCCGATCCTCCACCAGCGCGGCATGTCCCTCGAGCCAGCGTGTCTTCTCCGACGAACCGCGCGAGCTGTCGGGAAGCTCGGGGATGCCGCGCCAGAGGGCCAACGCCTGATCGAACAAGGCCACGGCCCGGGTCGGATCGCCGGCGGTGAGCGCCTTGCGCCCGAGCTTGGCCGCCGTCTTGTAGCGGATGGCGTCGATCTCGGTGGTGCTCAGCGTCCAACCCGTGCCCTCGGTCAGCACGAATCCGTCGCCCAACGCGCGACGCAGCGACGAGATGTGCGTCTGCAGTGCCTTGGTGGCGGTCCGCGGCGGGTCGTCGCCCCACAGCAACGCCACGAGGGCGTCGGCCGACACGACCGAACCGCCGTGCAGCCCGAGCATGGTGAGAATGGCCCGGGGCTTGGCACCGGGGATGGCGACCGGCAGCCCGTACTGCCGGACCTGGAGAGGTCCAAGAACCCCCAGTTCCACCTCTTGGAGCGTAATCACATCGCGATCGTCTGAGGGCGGATTCAACATGCGGTCAAGAACCGGTAAAGAACCTTGTGAGCTGGGTCTTTGCGCTGGCAATGAAACATCGCGCCGGGGTGTGGCAGGCTCGGCGCGTGGGCC
>NZ_CVTB01000021.1 GCF_001050015.1 Mycolicibacterium malmesburyense | reverse complement strand
GATGACGGCCTGGCCGATGTGCTCGGCCGAGAGACCCGCCAGCGAGCCGCGCAGCGACTCCACGTTGTGCTCGACGTGGTTGCCCGCCTCGCGGACCTCGAGCTGTTCACCGATGCAGATGATCGGCACCAGCCCGTGCCGGAAGGCCGCCGCCGCCTTGGCCGCGACGATGGCGTCGTCCTCGTGGTGGTAGGTGCGCCGTTCGGAGTGCCCGACGACGACGTAGGTGCAGCCCAGCTTGGCCAGGAATGCGCCGCTGACGTCGCCGGTGTAGGCACCCGAATCGTGCTGCGAGAGATCCTGCGCGCCATAGGTCAACAGCAGCTTGTCGCCGTCGACGAGGGTCTGCACGCTGCGCAGATCGGTGAACGGCGGAATGACGGTCACGTCGACCTTGTCGAAGTACTTCGCCGGCAACGCGAACGCGATCTTCTGCACCAGCGCGATCGCTTCGAAGTGGTTGAGATTCATCTTCCAGTTGCCGGCGATCAGCGGCTTACGGCTCACGATTCCAAGACCTCCAGACCGGGCAGTTCCTTGCCTTCAAGGTATTCCAGCGAAGCCCCGCCCCCGGTCGAAATGTGGGAGAAGCCCTCTTCGCCCAGGCCGAGCTGACGTACCGCCGCCGCGGAATCGCCGCCGCCGACGACGCTGAAGGCGCCCTTGCCGGTCGCGGCGATGATGGCCTCGGCGACGCCTTTGGTGCCCGCCGCGAACGCCGGGAACTCGAACACGCCCATCGGCCCGTTCCAGAACACGGTCTTGGCGTTGGACAGCAGCGTGGTGAACCGCTCGACCGAGCCGGGGCCGATGTCGAGTCCCATCTTGTCGTCGGGAATCTTGTCGGCGGCGACGACCTCGGCCGTCGCGTCCGCGGCGAACTTGTCGGCCACCACGATGTCGACCGGGACGTGGATCACGTCGGCGTAGGTGTCGAGCAGCTTGCGGCAGGTCTCGATCATGCCCTCCTCCAGCAACGAGGTGCCTACCGAAACACCCTGTGAGGCAAGGAAGGTGAAGCACATGCCGCCGCCGATGATCAAGCTGTCCGCCTTCTCCGCGAGCGACTCGATGACCGCGAGCTTGTCCGACACCTTGGACCCGCCGAGCACCACCGCGTAGGGCTTGTCGGTCGAGGTGGTCAGCTGTTCGAGCACCTTGACCTCGGCGGCGACCAGCGTGCCCGCGTAGTGCGGGAGCAGGGTCGCGACGTCGTAGACCGACGCCTGCTTGCGGTGCACCACGCCGAAACCGTCGGAGACGAAAGCGCCCGCCGAACCGTCTGGGCCACCGACGAGTTCGACGAGTTGCCTGGCCAAGGCCATGCGCTCGGCGTCGTCCTTGCTGGTCTCGCGGGCGTCGAAGCGAATGTTCTCCAGCAGCAGGATGTCGCCGTCGGTCAACCCCTCGGCACGGGCCAGGGCGTCGGTGCCGACGACGTCGCCGGCCAGCTGCACATGACGACCGAGCTGCTCCCCCAACGCCTTCGCGACCGGGGCCAGCGACAGCTTCGGGTCCGGCCCGCCCTTCGGCCGACCGAGATGTGCGGTGACGATCACCTTGGCGCCCGCGTCGGAGAGTGCTCTCAGCGTGGGCACCGACGCGGTGATGCGGCCCGGGTCGGTGATGTTGCCGTCGTCGTCGAGCGGAACGTTGAGGTCCGACCGGACCAGCACACCGCGATCCGAAACACCTTCTCCGAGAAGGTCGTCCAGGGTCTTTAGCGGGGCTGAGGTCACGACGTCACAGCGACTTGCCGACGAGGGCGACCAGGTCGACCAGCCGGTTGGAGTAGCCCCATTCGTTGTCGTACCAGGACACCGTCTTGGCCTGGTTGTCGATCACCTTGGTCAGGCCGGCGTCGAAGATCGAGCTGTGCGGATCGGTGACGATGTCGCTGGACACGATCGGTGCGTCGTAGTACTTGAGGATGCCCTTGAGCGGACCGTCCGCGGCGGCCTTGAACGCCGCGTTGATCTCCTCGGCGGTGGCCGACTTGGACAATTCGGCGGTCAGGTCGGTGCAGGAACCCGTGGGGATCGGCACGCGCAGCGCGTAACCGTCGAGCTTGCCCTTGAGCTCCGGGAGCACGAGGCCGATGGCCTTGGCGGCGCCGGTCGAGGTCGGGACGATGTTCAGCGCGGCGGCGCGGGCGCGGCGCAGGTCCTTGTGTGGGCCGTCCTGCAGGTTCTGGTCCTGGGTGTAGGCGTGAACAGTCGTCATCAGGCCCTTGACGATGCCGAACTCGTCGTTGAGCACCTTCGCCAGCGGACCGAGACAGTTCGTGGTGCACGAGGCGTTGGAGATGATGTTCTGGCTGCCGTCGTACTTGTCGTCGTTGACGCCGAGGACGATCGTGATGTCCTCGTCAGTGGCGGGCGCGGAGATGATGACCTTCTTGGCACCGGCGTCGAGGTGACCCTGCGCCTTGTCACGCTTGGTGAAGATGCCGGTCGACTCGACGACCACGTCGACACCCAGGTCGCCCCACGGCAGGGCCGACGGGCCTTCCTTGACCTCGAGCGCCTTGATCTTCTGATCGCCGATGACGATGGTGTCGTCGCCCTCGAGGCTGATCTCGGCGGGGAACCGGCCGAGGATCGAGTCGAACTTCAACAGGTGCGCCAAGCTGGCGTTGTCGGTGAGGTCGTTGACGGCAACGATCTCGATGTCGGTGCTCTTGCCCTCGGCCTTCTGCGCGGCGAGCGCCCGGTAGAAGTTGCGCCCGATGCGGCCGAAGCCGTTAACGCCTACCCGGATGGTCACTGGTCTCTCCCTTAGTTGCCTCAACGTGTAGTGCTCGACCGCCAGCCTAGTGGTGTGATACCGGCCACGTGCCACCTGGTCAGAAGTGATCAGCGACGCTCGGGGATCGAGGACCCTCGGCGCCAGATTCCGTGACCTTGGTCCCTGCCGACAGGCCCGAAGCGCTCCGATACTCGGACCATGAAGGTCGATGATCAGCCCGTCCGCTTCGGTGAGGATCGGGGTGCCCGCATAGCTCATCTCGTCGCCGCTGAGCGCCACCGTCTCGCGGCCGAAGCACATGAGCGGGCCGCGCGGGTACATCGACATGCGGCGGCCGAGGGCATCGGCGACGTCGCGACCCATTTGAGCGCGGTCGCGGTCTATGAGGCCGCCCGCGACGCCGACCTACGAGCCTGCGAGGTGGCTCTGCGAATGGCGCGGGAGGAACAGAACCGCAGCGATCACAACGTGGCGAGGCCCTGATCGGCGTATGGGTTGCCCAGCCATTTCCGGCGCAGTTGTTGGAGGGTGCCGTCGGCTTCCAACTCTGCCTGCGCGACGGTGAGCCGGCCCAGGAGTGCCTGGTCGCCGGGCGGGACGGCGATCGCGATGTCCTCGACGGAGATGCCGCGCTGCACGACCTCGACGCCGGGGACCGCTCGGACCAGTTCGGTCAGCACCGGTGCGAGCTTCATGAAGGCGTCGCAGTCACCCGTGGAAAGGTCGGTCAGGGCGTCGCGGACGGCGCCGTAGTCGTAGAGCCGTACGGCGCGGGCCTTGCCCTCCTCGACGAGGCGTTCGGCGATCGGCTGGCTGGTGTTGCCCCGCTGCACGCCGATGATCAGGCCCTCCAGGTCGTCGATGGAGGTGACGCGGGGCAATCGGCGGGTGTCGACGGCCAGCGATTGGCCGGAGATGAGGTACGGCGGGAGGAACGTCGCCTTCTCCTCGCGCCCGGGTGTGACGGTGGTGCCGGCGGCCACGCAGTCGTACTTGGACCCCAACCCATCGAAGATGCCCTCGAAGTCGGCGTCGTCGTACGGCACGAATTCGACTGTCGCGCCGATCTTGTCGCCCAGCGCGTGCATCAGGTCGATGTCGAGGCCGCCGTCGTCCGGCATCCCGTTGAAGGGCGGGTCGGGCTTGGCCACACCGACTCTCAGTGTCTTCATGGGTTCACCGTAGTTGTTGCAGCTGCGCCCGGGCGCGGTCGATCTGCTCGTAAGCGAAGGCCACGACGGAGGCCATCGTCATCGACTCACCCCTGCGCGCCAGCGACTCATAGATGTTGTCGCCGAGCACTGCACGGAGGTGCGCCATGGAGGTCGTGAACTCGGGGAGCACGGCTAGCGCCAATGGGCTGAGCGAATACCCGCTGATGACAGCGGCCTCTTCGTACCGGCCGATGCGGTCGAGGAACGTACTCAGTACGGCAAGTGGGCTACGAATGCTGCCGACGTTGCCCGAGTCGTGGTAGTTGCGTAAAACCAGCGTCAAGTGCTCGAGCGCCCCTGGGGTGACCCCGTCTAAGGCTTCGAATCTTGCCATGGCCAAAGCGAGTATCGACGCATTGAAACGGTTGCCGCTCTTTAGCGCCATCGCCAAACCGTCTCTGCACGTTTGGATGCCCGCCCCCGAGCCCTTCGCATGGAGCGGGAATGTGCTGGCGGCGATTGCGAAGGAATGCAGGTAGGGGTTCCCGGTCGCGGCGCCTGCTTCGACCAGGCCTACCGCCGCTTCCATCGCTTCATCGATCAAGCTCGCGAAAGAAAGAGCGAACACTCGGCAGCTGCGAATGTACACATCGTTGTCGCCGCGTCGTTCCAGTTGGGCCTGGCATATATCGGCCCATCGCGAAGGCACCCCGGCGGGGAGATAGGCCGCGCCGAGCCAGCCCTCCATCCCGTAGGGCGGCGCATTCTCGTTGCGCGCCAATACCACTTCACCGGCCTCGGCATAGCGGAATGCATTCTCCAACCGGCCGGCCATCCAGCACACCGCTGCGATCACGTAGAGGCTCGGTACACGGGGATGCTTCACGGCGGCGGCGGGGGCGAGGATTTCTTCGGCCCATCCGATCGGCTCATAATTCTCGACGCCGATGCCGAGCAGCCCAACATAGGTGGCGATGGTCGCGGCCACGTCGATGTCGCCCTCGTCGGCCGCCCAGCGGAAGGCGGTGCGCAGGTTCGCCAATTCAATGGCCAGCAAGCGATAAGCGTCCCGTTGAGCAGGACTGTCCCACAGCGACATCACCATATTTTCGAGCTGCGCGAAGTGGCGGGCGTGGGCATATCGCGCCTCGTCTGTCGCACCGCGGGAGGCGAGTTGTTCCTCGGCGAACTGTCGGACGGTCTCGAGCATCGAGAATCGGGCGGTAGCCTCCGATCGGTCCACTGTGAGCAACGACTTGCGCACCAACGAGTCGAGAAGGTCCACGACAACGAACTCGTCGTGTTCCGTTCCGGCAACGGCGCAGGCACTTCGAATGTCGAATCCACCAGCGAATACCGAACATCGTTCCAGCAGTCTCTTTTCTTCCCCGCTCAGGAGGTCGTACGACCACTGCACTGCGTGTCGAAGTGTCTGGTGCCGTTCGAGACTGCGCCGCGAGCCCACGAGGAGCCTGAATCTCTTGTCGAGTCGCTCACGGATGTCGCTGAGGGTCATCACCGAAACCCGGCATGCAGCGAGTTCTATCGCCAGTGGGATGCCGTCGAGGCGACGACAGATCTCGGTGACCGCCGCCATGTCGCGAACGGCAGCGCCGGAAGCGATGCCTTCCGCACGTTCGATGAACAACTCCGCCGCCGCGTCGTCAGGGAGCGAGCGGACCGGCCAGATCCGCTCCCCGACTACACCCAAGCCTTCCCTGCTGGTGGCGAGGATGCGCACGGTCGAGGACTGCGCGAGAATGGCTTCGACAAGTCCCGCCGCCGCATCCAACACATGTTCGCAATTATCGAAGAGCAGAAGTCGTTTTCGGTTTTCCAGAACGGCCGCAACCGAGTCACGCATGCTCTTTCCGGGTTGTTGGGCGATGCCCAGAATCGCGGCCACCGAATCAGCCACGGCGTCTGCGTCGGCCACGGATGCAAGCTCGAAAACCCACACGCCGTCGCTGAACTCGTTCGCCAAACCGCCGGCGACTTCGAGCGCCAGCCGCGTCTTGCCGACCCCGCCAACACCGGTCAGTGTGACAAAACGATTGGTGCGCAACGCGTCCACGATCCGCCCGACTTCCACGTCGCGGCCGACCAACCGTGTTCCCGCAGGCCGGAAATTTCCCCGGTTGGCCTCAAGGCTGCGCAACGGCGGAAAATCTGACCGCAAGCCTTGAGCTCGCGGCTGGAAGATCGTGATCGGATGTGTGACATCGCGCAAGCGCCTCGGCCCAAGATTCATCAGATCAATGGAACTCAGCAGTACCGCGGTCGACTCGGCGACGAGTATCTGCCCGCCGTGACCGGCTGCCATCACGCGCGCCGCGCGGTTGAGCACCGTGCCGAAATAGTCGCCGTCGCGAATCTCGGCTTCACCGGTTGCGATTCCCATGCGCACGGGAAGTTCCAATTCCCGCTGGGCATCGATGGCTGCCTCGACCGCAGCGTGAGGCGAGGCGAAGGCGGCGGCGAGACCATCGCCGCTGTGGCTGAACACGAATCCGTCATGCGCCGCGATCGCCGCGCGCAACACCTTGTCATGGCAAGCAAGTGCGACCCGCATGGCATCCGCGTCGGACTCCCACCGACGAGTCGAACCCTCGATGTCGGTGAACAAAAATGTCACGACGCCGGTGGGCGGGACGCCCGCGGACACAAGTGAAGTGTCGGCCGAGAGGCCGATTGCCACACGCTTTTCGCCGAAATGCGTGCCACAAGTGGCCCGTCGGCGCTAGGCGTCCTCGAGCAGGTCCGGCGTTACGGCCGACTCGGTGTCCGGAATTCCATCCTGCTTGGCCTTGCGATCGGCCATCGACAGCAGCCGCCGAATCCGGCCCGCCACAGCGTCCTTCGTCATCGGCGGG
>NZ_CVTB01000020.1 GCF_001050015.1 Mycolicibacterium malmesburyense | reverse complement strand
GGTCGTGTTCACTGGCCCGCCTCGGCCGCGTGCGTCACCGCCGCCACGACGATGTCGGCGAGGTGATGATCGACCAGGCGGTACATCACTTCGCGGCCGGACCGTTCGCCGGCCACGACCCCCGCCGCCTTCAGGATCCGCAGGTGCTGGCTGACCAGCGGCTGGGGCACCGCGAGCGCGTCGACGAGCTCGTGCACGCAGCGCGCCGACTCGCGCAACTGCAGCACGATCGCGATCCGCACCGGGGCGGCCAACGCGCGCAGCAGGTCACCGGAGGTGTCCAGCACGTCGCGGGCCGGCACGTCGGGATAGGGTGCGCCGCCGTGATCGTGGGCGTCCCCGGCCGCGACGCTTCTGTCAGCCATAGTGGAAACGATTTTCATTAGGGTCAACAATACATGCGCTTCCATGCATGTCAACGCCGAAAGTCGGGGTCGCTAGGCTATGCAGTCGTGGCTTCATCTCATTCGATCATCGACACCGTCGCGAACCTCGCCAAGCGGCGCGGTCTGGTCTACCAAGCGGGGGAGATCTACGGCGGTACCAAGTCGGCATGGGATTACGGCCCGCTGGGCGTCGAGCTCAAAGAGAACATCAAGCGCCAGTGGTGGCGGTCGGTCGTCACCAGCCGCGACGATGTCGTCGGGCTTGACTCGTCGATCATCCTCCCGCGCGAGGTGTGGGTGGCCTCAGGGCACGTCGACGTGTTCAACGACCCGCTGGTCGAGTGCCTGAACTGCCACAAGCGCCATCGCCAGGACCATATGCAGGAGGCGTTCGCAGAGAAGAAGGGGCTCGACGACCCGGACTCGGTGTCGATGAGCGAGATCGCCTGCCCGGACTGCGGCACCAAGGGCCAGTGGACCGAACCGCGCGACTTCAACATGATGCTCAAGACCTACCTCGGCCCGATCGAGACCGAGGAGGGGTTGCACTATCTGCGACCCGAGACCGCGCAGGGCATCTTCGTCAACTTCACGAATGTCGTGACCACACAACGGAAGAGGCCGCCGTTCGGCATCGCGCAGACGGGTAAGAGCTTCCGCAACGAGATCACACCGGGCAACTTCATCTTCCGGACCCGCGAGTTCGAACAGATGGAGATGGAGTTCTTCGTCGAACCGGCAACCGCCCGCGAGTGGCACCAGTACTGGATCGACGAGCGGCTGCAGTGGTACGTCGAACTCGGCATCGACCGCGACAATCTCCGGCTCTACGAGCACCCGAAGGAGAAGCTGTCGCACTACTCTGACCGCACCGTCGACATCGAGTACAGGTTCGGGTTCCAGGGCAGCCCGTGGGGTGAACTCGAGGGCGTCGCGAACCGCACTGACTTCGACTTATCAACGCACTCAAAGCATTCCGGCGTCGACCTGTCCTATTACGACCAGGCCAACGACACCCGCTACGTGCCGTACGTGATCGAGCCGGCGGCCGGGCTGACGCGGTCGTTCATGGCGTTCCTCGTCGACGCCTATGCCGAGGACGAGGCGCCGAACGCCAAGGGCGGCGTCGACAAGCGCACGGTGTTGCGGCTGGACCCGCGGCTCGCGCCGGTCAAGGCCGCGGTCCCGCCGCTGTCACGCAACGAGGCGCTGTCGCCGAAGGCGCGCGACCTCGCCACCGAACTGCGCAAGTGCTGGAACGTCGACTTCGACGACGCCGGCGCGATCGGGCGTCGCTACCGCCGCCAGGACGAGATCGGCACGCCGTTCTGTGTGACGGTCGATTTCGACACACTCGAGGATCACGCGGTGACGATCCGCGAGCGCGACTCGATGACACAGGACCGTGTCTCGCTCGACAACGTCGGCGACTACCTCGCCGCCCGCCTCAAGGGCTGCTAGGACTTTTCCCGCGCGCGTCCGTGTTTGTACGCGATACGCCGCGAAATGGTGACAATTCGCGGTCGCTCGCGCCCGCCGGGCGACCTAGAAGCGACCTAGAAGCGGCCGCCGCCGCCGAACATTCCGCCTCCGCCGCCGGAGCCGCCGAAGGAACCGGGGCCGAAGCCGCCGCCGCCGAAGCCGCCGCCGCCGAAGCCGCCGCGCATTCCTCCGCTGAGGATGTTGCCGATCAAGATGCCGCCGATGATCGCGCCCATGTTTCCCCCGCCGCCCCCGCGGCCGCCTCCGAACGGGCCCATGTACGAGTTGTGCGCGTTCTGCACGTCGGCGTTGGCCAGGTTCTGAGCCTGCGACGCAAGCATGGCCGCGCCGTTGGCGTGCTTGATGGCCTCGGCGGGGTCGGTCGCCCGCTTCTCCTCGGCCGCGCCGATATGGCGGACGGCCTCGGCGAGCCGGGTCCGGGCCTCCGGGCCGACGATTCCACGACGGGTGTCGATGAAATCCGACACCGAACGGACCCGCGACCGCGCCGTGAACAGCGCCTCGTCCAGCGCTCTGTTGAGCCGGTCGGCCGCCTCCCGCTCCTGCTCGACGGCGGCCAGCAGTCGATCCAGGTTCGCGTCCGCCTTCGTCAGCTCGGTGAAGGCGCCGAGCGGGTCGGTCGCCTTCGAGCGTTGCGCGTCGGCGACGGCAACCGCCGCCGCGTCGCGTGCTTCGGTCAGCTGGCCCGCCTGCGGCACATTGCCCTGCTGGAGTAGGGCACTGGCCTGCTTGATGCCGTTCTGAATGTCCTCGATCACCGAGGGCAGGGTGGCGGCGGCCCGCCGGATGTCACTGGCCGCGCTGTCCACCGCGTCGAGCAGCCCGCGCGCCTGCACCAACGCCGACTCCGCCGCGCGGACGCACTCGACGAGTTCGCTCTGTTGACCCGGTACCGGACGCGTCGCGAGTTCGCGCCCCCTGGTGATGTTCTGGTCGGCGAAGGTGAGCAGTTCCCCGGCCGCGTCGACGTTTCCGGCCACCGAACTGAGCGCCGTCGCGTCGAACTCGCTGTGCAGCTGCGCGAGCTTCTCCCGCGATGGTTCGAGCCGGGCGGTGATGTCGACCACGCGCTGGGTCATCGCGTCCAGCTTCGACGGCGCGTTGATCACCAGGTTGCGCAGCTCGGAGAACGCGTCCCGCTGCGCGTCCAGTTCGCGGTCGGCCTTACCGGCCGCGACCACCACGCGGGTCAACAGGTCGCGGCGCTGCGCCGGGGTCTCCGGAATGGCGTCATCGAGAATCTGCCGAACGTTGAACGCCTGGGCGAGCGTCGTTTTGGCGTTGTTGACCGCCCGTGTGAACGGTTCGGTCCGCGTGGTGCCGAACTCCTCGACGGCCAACTCGAGTTCGTGGTCGCTGGTGCGCACCGCGTTGTCGACCTCGACGACCATCGCGCGCGACAGATCGTCGAGGGCGTCCAGTGACACCGCCGACAACGCCTGCGGGTCGGTCGGATCGACTCGGCGCGCGGCGGCGAACTCGGCCTCGCGACGCTTGCTGCGGCGGCGTCGCCGCCAGATCATCAGCACCACGACCGCGAGCGCGATCACGCCGAGTGCGATGAGCAAGCCGGTCCAGCTGAGGCTGCCGGAACTGCTCGTCTTGGCGAGCCCGTTGGCCGCCGCGACCGCGGCTCCTGCCCAGTCGCCCTCCCGCAGTGCGGGTTCGATGTCGTTGCGCCGCACGCTGTCCACTCGGCTCGAGCTCAGCTCGGTGGCGCTGTCGGGCACGAGGAAGGCATACGCGCGGTCGACCGTGGCCACCGCGAGCAGCGCGTCGTAGGACCCCAGGTCGCTCACGCGCATGGTGTTCTGCGCCCACGTCTGGGCCGACTGACCCGAGAACGAGTCGACATACACGACCCAAAGCCGGGTCTTGCGGCTGTTGTAGAGCGAGTCGACCGCCGACGTCACCTCCGCGCGGCCGGCGCTGTCGAGGGCGCCCGCGTTGTCGGTGACGTAGCCCGACAATCGAAAGGGTGGCTCGGCCGCCACCGTCGGGGCGAGGAGCGCACCGGCGGTGAGCATGGAGAGCACGAGGGTCAGCAAGCGGACGAGGCGCATGCTCGCCAATCTAGTGCGCAACTCGGTCGGGCCGGTTGGTGCTGGCAGACTATCCGTCGGTGACAGGCAACGGAGATCCCTACAACGAGTTCGACCGCGAGCGCTGGGTGGTCGAGCCGCCGAAGGGTGCCGCACTGCCGGGCACCGACGCCGAACACCGCACCGATTTCGCCCGCGACCGGGCACGCGTGCTGCACTGTGCGGCGCTGCGCCGGTTGGCCGACAAGACCCAGGTCGTCGGGCCGCGCCAGGGCGAGACGCCGCGCACCCGGCTGACCCATTCGCTGGAGGTCGCCCAGATCGGCCGCGGAATGGCGATCGGTCTGGGCTGTGATCCCGACCTCGTCGACCTCGCCGGCCTGGCCCACGACATCGGCCACCCGCCGTACGGTCACAACGGCGAACGCGCCCTGAACGAGATCGCCGCCGACTGCGGCGGCTTCGAGGGCAACGCGCAGAACTTCCGCATCCTCACCCGCCTCGAGCCGAAAGTGGTTGACACGCAGGGTGAGAGCGCGGGCCTGAACCTCACCCGCGCCGCGCTGGACGCCGTGACCAAATACCCGTGGCGGCGGGGACCGGGACAGGCGAAGTTCGGTTTCTACGAAGACGACCTGCCCGCCGCCGACTGGGTGCGCACCGACGCCCCCGCCGAGCGGCCCAGCCTGGAGGCACAGGTCATGGACTGGGCCGACGACGTCGCCTATTCGGTGCACGACGTCGAGGACGGCGTGGTGTCCGGTCGCATCGACATGCGAGTGCTGGCCGACAACGACGCGGCCGCCGTGCTGGGCCGGTTGGGAGAGTCGAGCGGGATGGGCGGCGGGCTGCGGTCCGACGACCTGGTGGCCGCGGCCGCACGGCTGTCGAGCCTGCCGGTGGTCGCCGCTGTGGGTAAGTACGACGGCACCCTGGCGGCATCGGTCGCGCTCAAGAGGCTGACCAGCGAGCTGGTCGGTCGGTTCGCGTCGGCGGCCATCGCGGCCACCCGCGAGGAACCCGGGCGAGGCCCGCTGGTTCGCTACCAGGCCGAGCTGCGCGTTCCCGATCTGGTGCGGGCGGAGGTCGCGGTGCTCAAGATCCTGGCGCTGCAATTCATCATGTCCGACCCGCGGCATCTGGAGTTGCAGGCACGACAGCGCGAACGCGTGCACCGGGTGGTGGACTGGGTCGCCGCGAGGGCGCCTGCCACGCTCGATCCGATCTTCGTGCCGGCGTTCAACGCCGCCGCCGACGACGGCGCCCGCCTGCGGGTGGTCATCGACCAGGTCGCGTCCTTCACGGAGGGCCGCCTCGAGCGGTTGGAACCCGCCTAGGCGCCCGTGCGAGGCGCTCTAGACTGGCCCGGTGGCCGGCCGCATTCCTGATCGCGACATCGCGGCCATTCGTGACCAGGTTCGCATCGAGGACGTCGTCGGCGACTACGTGCAATTGCGCCGCGCGGGCGCGGACTCCATGAAGGGGCTCTGCCCGTTTCACGACGAGAAGTCGCCCTCGTTCCACGTGCGGCCCAACCACGGGCACTTCCACTGTTTCGGGTGCGGCGAGGGCGGCGACGTCTACGCGTTCGTCCAGAAGATCGAGCACGTCAGCTTCGTGGAGTCGGTCGAGCTGCTCGCCGACCGCGTCGGCTACACGATCACCTACACCGGCTCCTCGACCACCAACGTGCAGCGCGACCGCGGCAGCCGCAGCAGGTTGCTCGCCGCCAACGCGGCGGCGCAGGAGTTCTACGCGGCCGCGCTGGAATCCGACGAGGCCGCGCCCGCGCGTCAGTACCTGATCGAGAGAAACTTCGACGGTCAGGCGGCCAAACGGTTCGGCTGCGGCTTTGCCCCGTCGGGCTGGGAGTCGTTGACAAAGCACCTGCTGCGCAAGGGGTTTGAGTTCAAGGAGCTCGAGGCGGCCGGCCTGTCCCGGGAGGGTAAGCGCGGCCCGATGGACCGCTTCCACCGCCGGTTGCTGTGGCCGATCAAGGCCAGCGGCGGCGAGGTGATCGGCTTCGGCGCGCGCCGGATCTTCGACGACGACCCGATGGAAGCCAAGTACGTCAACACCCCCGAAACCGTCCTGTACAAGAAGTCCTCGGTGCTGTTCGGGCTGGACCTAGCCAAGCGCGACATCGCCAAGGGGCACCAGGCCGTCGTGGTCGAGGGTTACACCGACGTGATGGCGATGCACCTGGCCGGCGTGACGACGGCCGTCGCGTCGTGCGGAACCGCGTTCGGCGACGAGCACTTGTCGATGCTGCGCCGACTCATGATGGACGACAACTTCTTTCGCGGTGAACTGATCTACGTCTTCGACGGTGACGCCGCCGGCCGGGCAGCGGCGATCAAGGCGTTCGAGGGGGAGCAGAATCTGGCCGGGCAGTCGTTCGTCGCGGTGGCCTCAGAAGACAAATTAGCCGGCATGGATCCGTGTGACATCCGGCTTCATTTCGGCGACGGTGCGCTGCGTGACCTCGTGGCGCGCCGAACGCCGTTGTTCGAGTTCGCGATTCGCACCGCGCTCGCCGAACACGACCTGGACAGCGCCGAGGGCCGCGTGGCCGCGCTGCGCCGGTGCGTGCCGATGGTGGCCCGCATCAAGGAGCCGATGCTGCGCGACGAGTACGCGCGGCGGCTGTCCGGCTGGGTGGGCTGGGCCGACGAGACGCAGGTGCTGACCCGCGTGCGCGAGGAAGCCCAGAAGCGCGGGATGCCCGAGCGCGGACGCCGGCGTGCGACCGAACAGGCGCAGCCCCGCAGGTCGCGCACCCCGGACCCCGGCCCGCGGCCCGACCCCGCCGACCCGACGCTGTGGCCGCAACGGGAAGCGCTCAAAGCGGCTCTGCAGTATCCGGCGCTCGCGGGGCCGGTGTTCGACTCGCTGACGGTCGAGAGCTTCACGCATCCGGGCTATGCGGCGGTGCGCGCGGCGATCGACGCCACCGGTGGCACGTCGACCGGGCAGTCCGGTGCGGAGTGGATCGAGACGGTCCGGTCGAAGACCGAGACGCCCGCGGCGGCCAGCCTGGTCAACGAACTCGGCGTGGAGGCCATCAACGTCGTCGACGACGAGCGGTTGCCGCGCTACATCGGCGGGGGGG
>NZ_CVTB01000019.1 GCF_001050015.1 Mycolicibacterium malmesburyense | reverse complement strand
ACTCAATGTCGAACGTGTCAGCATCGACGACTCCTTCTTCGACCTCGGCGGCGACAGCATCCTCTCCATGCAGGTGGTGTCCCAGGCCCGCGCAGTCGGCTTGCATTGTCGGCCGCGAGATATCTTCGTCGAGCAGACCGTCGCTCGGCTCGCCCAAGTGGCGGTGATGGCCGATATCGCGGCTGCCGACGACGAGGGTGACGGGCCGGTGATCGCGACACCGATCATGCGCTGGCTCGCCAGCGTGGACGGATCGATCGATGAGTTCAACCAGACAATGGTGGTGTCGGCGCCGGCTGGAGTGACCGCTGGCGACGTGGCTGTAGTGCTGCAGGCCCTGCTGGATCGGCACCCCATGTTGCGGTTGCGCGTCGACGACGGCGTAGGGGGCTGGTCTCTGCGGGTTCCCGAAGCCGGCTCGGTGGATGCTCACGAATGCCTGCACGCGGTAGAGCTCGTTTCCGATGAAACGATAGTGGCCGCACGCTCGCGGTTGGACCCGATGGCGGGCGTGATGCTCAGCGCGCTGTGGGTGACCTCTTCGAGTCAGCTGGTCCTCATCATCCATCACCTCGCGATCGACGGGGTGTCATGGCGAATCCTCCTGGAGGACATCAACATTGCCTGGGCCCAATTGCGTTCCGGGCAGCCAGTGGCTCTGCCGGCGACCGGAACCTCGTTCGCCCGGTACGCGTCGCTCCTGGCAGAACATGCGCATGCCGAAACAGTCGTAGAGCAGACCGACGCCTGGAAGCAGGTTGCGGGGGTCGCAGCAGTGCTGCCGCCGGTCCAGCCACAAATTGATACGTACGCCAATGCGGGACAGTTGTCGGCGTCGCTGGATGTCCAGACGTCGCGGTTGCTGTTAGTCGAAGCGCCCGCGGCATTCCATGCAGGCGTTCACGAGATCTTGTTGATCGCCTTCGCGATGGCGTGGTCGGAGTTCGTGAACAACGGCACGACGCCGATCGGCATCGATGTAGAAGGCCACGGCCGAGTGGAAGAATTGGCAGGCGACGTCCATTTGTCTCGCACAGTTGGATGGTTCACCACCAAATACCCGGTGTCGATCACAACAGGCAAACTGCGTTGGGCGCAGGTGACAGCGGGAGGGCCGGCGCTTGGAACTGCGATCAAGAAGGCGAAGGAACAGTTGCGGGCTCTTCCAGAGCCCCTGACCTATGGTCTGCTGCGCTATCTGAACCCCGAGGCGGACCTGCCAGAAACAGAACCGCCGCCGATCGGATTCAACTACCTCGGGCGGCTGGGTCCGGCCGCGCAGGTAGCATCCGACGATTTCTGGCGGGTAGATCCTGACGGCTTGTCGGCTGTCGCCCCCGTTGCTGCAGCCGTGCCGATGCCGTTGGCGCACACAGTGGAGCTCAACGCCGCCACCGTGGAGAGCGACACCGGTCCGCAGCTGCACGCCAACTGGACATGGGCGCCGTCGGCCATCGGTCGCGAAGAGATCAGTCGGCTCAGCCAGTTGTGGTTCGACGCCCTGAAGGGGATCTGCGCGCATGTGCAGGGCGGTGGTGGCGGGCTGACGCCCTCCGATATCGCTGTGTCGTTGAGCCAGAGTCAGATCGACGAGCTCCAGAGGAAATATGCGGATCGCTGACGTCTTGCCGCTCACGCCCCTTCAACAGGGGTTGCTTTTTCATGCCAGCACCGCGAACGCCGCCGATGATGTCTACGCGGTGCAACTCGACATTTCCGTGACAGGTCCGCTCGACCCGGATCGTGTACGTGACGCGGTCGACGTGGTGCTCAACCGTCATCCCCATTTGGCCGCGCACTTCCACGGGGAGTTCGACGAGCCAGTGCAAATCATCCCGGCCGATCCCTCGACGGAGTGGCGATACCACGAATTGCCACCCGACGTGGTGGTCGATGAGCGGATGCAACAATTGTGTGCCGAGGAACGCGCCGCGGTCAGCGATCTTGCCGGCGGACCGGTCTTCCGGGCAGCGTTGGTGCGCATCGCACCGAATGCGTATCGCTTCGTGCTGACGAGTCATCACATTGTGGTGGACGGCTGGTCGATGCCGGTCCTTCTCCGCGAGATCTTCGCCAGCTATTACGGCCACCGGCTGCCCGCAGCCGCACCATATCGCAGCTTCGTCACTTGGCTAGGCAGTCGGGATCGCGCCGCGGCGCAGAAGGCGTGGCGCGAGGCGCTGGCAGATTTCGATGTACCGACATTGGTGGGTTCGTCAGACCGGCTGGGTCTCGGGCCGCGAGGTGCCGAGTCATTCCTCATCCCGGAAGAGACCACGCGGGCGCTTGGCGACTTGGCACGCTCACACCACACCACCGTCAACATCGTCCTACAGGCCGCTTTCGCGCAAGTGCTGGTGTCGCTGACCGGCCAGCATGATGTCGCGTTCGGAGCTGTCGTCTCCGCCAGACCCGCTGATGTGGTCGGCGCCGAAACGATGGTGGGACTGTTGATCAACACGGTGCCGGTACGGGTACGCATCACGGCCGCAACCAACACCGCCGACTTGTTGTACCAGCTGCACGGCGCCCAGAACGACTTGCTCGAACACCAGCATTTGGCACTCAGCGAGATCCATCGCATCACCGGCCACCAGCGTCTTTTCGACACCCTCTTCGTCTACGAAAATTACCCCGTCGACACCGCCGCGTTGTCGGGCGACAACGATCTGGCCGTCGCCGGGCTGACCAGTCGCGAATACAATCACTATCCGCTCACTGTGCAAGCCCAGCCGGGACGCGAGATGGGTTTGCGCGTCGAATTCGACAGTGAGGTCTTCGATTCCGCGGACATAAAGACGTTGATGGCGCGGTTGACGCGGGTGCTTGTTGCGATGACGGCCGATCCAGCTCGGCGATTCTCGTCGATGGACTTGCTCGCAGAAGCCGAGCACGACCGCCTTTACGAGCTCGGAAACCGAGAGATTTTGACGCGGCAGGCGACGGCGGTCTCCATCCCGGCGTCGTTCGCTGCGCGAGTCGCCCAGACACCTGATGCGGTTGCACTGGTGTGTAAAGGACGCTCGTGGACCTACCGCGACGTCGATGTAGCCGCAAATCGGGTGGCGCACTTGTTATCCGACCATTCAGTGCGTAGCGGACATTGTGTTGCGCTGTTTCTGGAGCGTTCGGCGGAGGCGGTCACCGCGATGCTGGCGGTGCTCAAGGTCGGTGCCGCATATCTGGCCATCGACCCAGCGCTCCCCGCGGCACGGATCGGGTTCATGTTCGCCGATGCCGTACCCACAGCCGTTATCTCGACAGCTGAATTGGCCTCGCGGCTTGAGGGATTCGGTGTGGTGGTGCTCGACTTGGACGACCCCCGAATCGGCACGTACCCGGAGTCGGCGTTGCCGCCGCCAAGCCCTGATGACATCGCCTACCTCATTTACACGTCGGGCACCACCGGGGCGCCCAAAGGGGTGGCCATCACCCA
Organism: Mycolicibacterium malmesburyense; assembly: GCF_001050015.1. Next base: position 3,626 of record NZ_CVTB01000019.1, on the reverse strand, counting down.
GCACAATCTGGCCCACCTGGTGGATTCGATGCCAACTCACCTACCAGCAGAACAGGTGTGGACACAATGCCATTCGTATGCCTTCGACTTCTCGGTGTGGGAGATCTGGGCCACGCTGCTCAGTGGTGGTCGGCTGGTGGTCGTGCCCGAGTCGGTGACCGCTTCGCCCAGAGACTTTCGCGAGGTGCTGGTTGGCGAACGGGTCAACGTGCTGACCCAGACGCCTTCAGCGGTTGGAATGCTGTCGCCAGAGGGCTTGGAGTCAACCGCTCTACTGCTCGGCGGTGAACCCTGCTCGGCCGATGTGGTGGATCGTTGGGCGCCCGGACATGTGGTGATCAACGCCTACGGTCCCACCGAGGTCACTGTGTACGCGGCGATGAGTGAGCCGCTGACGTCAGGACTGAGGACAGTGCCGATCGGTGCACCGGTTTCGACCGCTGCGTTGTTCGTGCTGGACGGGTGGTTGCGGCAGGTTCCGCCCGGGGTGATCGGTGAGTTGTACGTGGCAGGGCGCGGCGTCGGGGTGGGCTACATGCACCGGCCCGCATTGACGGGGTCCCGATTCGTGTCATGCCCATTCGCGGGCTACGGGGAGCGGATGTACCGGACCGGGGATCTGGTTCGCTGGGCCGCTGATGGGCAGCTTCAGTATTTGGGTCGCGCCGACGAGCAGGTCAAGATCCGCGGGTACCGCATCGAACTCGGCGAGGTGCAGGCCGCCCTCGCCGAGATGGACGGCGTGCATCAGGCGGTGGTGATTGCTCGCGAGGACCGGCCCGGTGACAAGCGTCTGGTCGGCTATATCACGGAGACAACGATCGGCGCGGCGGACGCGAGCAAGATACGCGCCGCATTGGGAGCGCGGCTCCCGAGTTACATGGTCCCGGCGGTGGTGGTGGTTATACCGTCACTGCCTTTGACGGCCAACGGGAAACTCGACACGCGCGCCCTCCCGGCACCCGAGTACACGACAGGTGAATATCGCGCACCAGTCAACGCAGTAGAGGAAGTCGTTGCCGGCATCTACGCCAAAATCCTTGGGATCGAACGCGTCGGAGTAGACGATTCGTTCTTCGATCTAGGCGGCGACAGTATCTCGTCGATGCGACTGACCGCGGTGATCAACACCGCACTGAACGCCGACCTTTCGGTGCGTACCGTATTCGAGGCACCCACCGTTGCACAGTTGGCGCCGCGCATCGGTGTTGGCTCGCGCCGGCTGCTGCCGTTGACAGCTGTGGAGCGTCCAGCGGTGGTGCCCTTGTCATATGCACAGCAGCGGTTGTGGTTTATCGACCAGCTGCAGGGGCCGTCGCCGGTGTACAACATGGCGACCGCGCTGCGCCTGCGTGGCGGTCTCAACGTCGAGGCGTTGCACTCGGCACTGGCCGATGTGGTCGGCCGCCATGAGAGTCTGCGGACATTGTTCGTTGCGCCCGAGGGGATTCCGCAGCAGCTTGTGTTGCCGCCTGAACGTGCGGACTTCGGCTGGGATGTTGTCGACATCAGCGCCTGGTCTTCTTTACGACTCCAAGAAGAAATAGACGCGACAGCGCGGCATACCTTCGATCTGGCATCTGAAGTGCCCCTGCGCGCGACGCTTTTCCGAGTCGCCGACGAGGAGCACGTGCTGGTGGCAGTGGTGCATCACATTGCCGCGGACGGTTGGTCGGTCACGCCGTTGATGGCGGATCTGGCGGAAGCCTATGTCGGCCGTTGTGCGGGACGGGCTCCCAATTGGGCGCCATTGCCGGTGCAGTATGTCGATTACACGCTATGGCAGCGCGCTCAACTGGGGGAGCTGTCGGATGGTGACAGTGCCATCGCCGCACAGCTCGCGTATTGGGAGCATGCTCTGGCCGGGATGCCCGAGCGGCTGCAGCTGCCCACTGATCGGCCTTATCCACCCGATGCCGATCAGCGCGGCGCCACCCTCTCGGTCGACTGGCCAGTGCAGCTGCAGCAGCGGGTGGCCCGAATGGCCCGTGAGAACAATGCGACAAGTTTCATGGTTGTTCAAGCCGCTGTGGCAGTGCTGCTTTCGCAGCTCACAGGAAACCCCGACGTGGCAGTTGGCTTTCCGATAGCAGGTCGACGTGATCCCGCGCTCGACAGGTTGATCGGATTCTTCGTCAACACCTTGGTGCTTCGGGCCGATTTGACTGGCAACCCTACGGTCGCTGAGCTATTGGCGCAGGTGCGCCACCGCAGCCTGGCCGCTTACGAGCATCAAGATGTGCCCTTCGAAGTGCTTGTGGAACGGCTCAACCCGACTCGTTCACTTAACCATCAACCTTTGGTTCAGGTGGTACTCGCCTGGCAGAATTTTGCGCCACCGGCTGTAGCGGGGTCCTTGGGTGATGTCGAGATCATCCCAGTGCAGGTGAATACCCGTTCTGCCCGAATGGATTTGACGCTTTCGCTAGGTGAGCGCTTCACCGAGGCCGGCGAGTCTGCGGGTATCGGTGGTGCGGTGGAGTATCGCACCGATGTCTTCGATGCGGTCAGCATCGAGGCGTTGGTCAAGCGGTTGGCGCGGGTGTTGGAGACCATGACCGCCGACCCGATGCGGCGGTTGTCGTCGGTCGACCTTCTCGACGTGGCGGAGCACGTCCACCTGAGTGAGATCGGCAACCGCAAGGTGTTGACCGCGCCGGCAGCTTCTGCAATCTCGGTTCCGGCGCTGTTCGCCGCCCGGGTAGCCGAGACACCGTCTGCGGTGGCTGTGACGGGCGAAGGTATGTCGTTGACATACCGCGAGCTTGATGAGGCCACCGACCGGTTGGCGCGTGTGCTCCTCGACGAGAATGTGGGCCCGGGAAAGTGTGTGGCATTGCTGTTGGCGCGTTCCCCCGGGGCCGTCATAGCGATGCTGGCGGTGCTCAAAACCGGGGCCGCCTATCTGTCGCTCGATCCGTCGGTGCCGACGGGCCGTATGCGCTTCATTGTGGATGATGCTGCGCCGGTAGCGGTGATTGCCGCTGCAGGGCTGGCCCACCGGCTGGACGGGTGCGACGTGGTCGTCATCGATATCGACGATCCCCGGATCCACGGTGAATCCGAAGTGGCCCTGCCCCTTCCAAGTGGTGACGATATCGCGTACTTGATCTACACGTCGGGCACCACCGGTCTCCCGAAGGGGGTGGCAGTCACTCACCGGAGTGTGACTCAGTTGTTGGGGTGCCTCGATGCCGGCCTGCCGGCACCGGGGGTATGGGCGCACAGTCACACCTTGGCCTTCGACGTCTCGGTGTGGGAGATCTTCGGCCCGTTGCTGCGGGGCGGTCGGGTGGTGGTGGTGCCGGAGGCGGTGGCGCGTTCACCGGAGGATTTTCACGCGTTGCTTGTCGACGAACATGTCACCGTGTTGACCCAGACCCCGTCGGCGGTTGCGATGCTGTCGCCGGAGGGTTTGGAGTCGATGGCGCTGGTGATCGGCGCCGAACCATGCCCGGCCGAGTTGGTGGATCGGTGGGCGGCGGGGCGGGTGATGGTCAACGCCTATGGCCCCACCGAGACCACGATGTGTGTGGCTATCAGCGCCCCGTTGGCTCCGGGTTCGGGGGTTCCGCCGATTGGGTCGCCGGTGCCGGGTGCTGCGTTGTTTGTGTTGGATGGGTGGT
>NZ_CVTB01000018.1 GCF_001050015.1 Mycolicibacterium malmesburyense | reverse complement strand
GTCAGTCAGACCCAGGGTCACGACTGCGCGGTAACGCTCTTTCATTATCAATGTCAGACCCCCGTGGCATAGTCGAATGTATGTTCGACTCCGAGTTCGCGACCGCTGATGACGCCGCTGTCGTCGCTGCGATCGAGGAGAGCGCACGGGCCGAAGCAGTCGCGGGAGCCCGTCGGCTCGCCGCCATCGCCGAGATTGCCCGCCGCAGAGTCGATGATGACGACCGATCAGCATTCGACGGTTGGGACGCGGCAGCCGCCGAAGTCGCGGCCGCTATGACCGTCGGCCACAAGCGGGCCTCGGCACAGATGCGCATAGCGATCGCCCTTCGGGACCGGCTTCCGCGCGTTGCGGCGCTGCATCTGCGGGGCGCCATCAACTCCCGCGTCGTCTCGGCGCTCACGTGGCGCACAGCGCTCGTTGACGACACTGAGGCCCTGGCCTTGATCGACGCGGCCCTCGCAGAAGGCGCTACCAAATGGGGTCGGCTTTCCGACGACAGACTCGAGAGGGCAATCGACGCGTGGGTGGAGCGGTACGATCCGGACGCGTTGCGCCGGAGCGAATCAACCACGCGCAGTAGAGACTTCTCGGTCGGACACATCGACGATCCGGCAGGGACCACGTCGGTATGGGGACGCCTGCTGGCCACGGATGGCGCTGTCCTCAAGCGGCGCATCGCTGAGATGGTGCAGAGCCTCTGCGATGACGATCCGCGAACCGCTGGAGAGCGCCGATCGGACGCGGTCGGCGCGATTCTCTCGGGCAGCGACCGCCTCGCGTGCGCCTGCGGATCCCACGCGTGTCCGTCTGCTGACGTGCCGCGGTCGTCGAACGTCGTCGTCCACGTTCTCGCAGAGCGATCGGCGGTCGAAGCCGCGTCGCAGCAGCCGACAGGCGCCGAGTCCGAAACCAAGCCCCCTGCAGCGCTCATCCTTGGCGAGAGCATCGTGCCGACAACGCTACTGTCGCAACTGATCCGTGGTGGCGCGAAGGTCCGCCCGATCAAACTGCCGAGCGACAAGCCTGAGCCGCATTACCGGCCGTCGACTGAGTTGGCCCAGTTCGTGCGCATGCGAGACCTGCACTGCCGGGCCCCCGGCTGCAATGTGCCAGCCGATCGTTGCGATCTCGACCACACCATCCCGTATCCGTTCGGGCCCACACATGCGTCGAATCTCAAGTGCCTATGTCGAAAACACCATCTGATGAAGACATTTGCCGGGTGGGACGAAGTCCAGCTGCCCGACGGCACGGCGATCTGGACATCGCCGAGCGGTAGGAGATACACCACCAAACCCGGGAGCAGAGTGTTCTTTCCGGCGTGGGACACGACGACTGCCGACCTTCCTCCGCCGCGGACGGTGCCGCCCGCGGCCTGCAATCGCGGGCTGATGATGCCACTGCGACGACGTAGCCGGGCCGCCGAATATGAGGCGCGAATCATGGCCGAACGCGCGAAGAACCGGCTACCCGCTGGCGCGACGTTTTGATATCAAGCTGAGTGGTCCCGGCCACATTTGTTTCGGCCACGTTTCGAGCGACCGGACGGCCGCGCCCGGCCCATGTGAGCGGGTGTTGACCTTTCGGTCACGGACGTGCAACGGCGGCGGAATGGCCACCGGCCATCGTGATGGCCGTGAAGACTCTGAGCCGCAGCCGCACCATCGAGAACTGGGATCCCGAGGACGTCGAAGCGTGGGAAACCGGTGGTAATAAGGTCGCCAGGCGCAACCTGATCTGGTCGATCTTCGCCGAACACGTCGGCTTCTCGGTGTGGTCGATCTGGTCGGTGATGGTGCTGTTCATGCCCCAGGACATCTACGGCATCGACGCCGCGGGCAAGTTCTATTTGGTCGCCATGCCCACGCTGGTCGGCGCGTTCATGCGGATTCCGTACACCATCGCCCCGGCCCGGTTCGGTGGGCGCAACTGGACCATCGTCAGCGCGCTGCTGCTGCTGATCCCGACGGCGTTGACGCTCTGGGTGATGAACAACCCCGGCACGTCCTACACCACGTTCATGGTCGTGGCCGCCGTAGCGGGAGTCGGCGGCGGCAACTTCGCGTCGTCGATGACCAACATCAACGCGTTTTACCCGCAGCGGCTCAAGGGCTGGGCGCTCGGCCTGAACGCCGGCGGCGGGAACATCGGCGTACCGGTGATCCAACTGGTCGGTCTCCTCGTCATCGCCGCCGTGAGCAACACCGCCCCCGAACTCGTCTGCGCCATCTACCTCGTGCTCGTCGCCCTGGCCGCTCTCGGGGCGGCGCTGTTTATGGACAACCTCGGCAATCAGCGCTCCAACCTCGGCGCTATGGCAGAGGCGTTGCGGTTCAAGCACTCCTGGGTGATGAGCTTCCTCTACATCGGCACGTTCGGCTCGTTCATCGGCTTCTCGTTCGCCTTCGGACAGGTGCTGCAGATCAACTTCCTCGCCGGCGGCGACACCCCGGCGCAGGCCTCGCTGCACGCCGCCCAGATCGCGTTCATCGGCCCGCTGCTCGGGTCCATCTCGCGTCCGTTCGGCGGCAAGCTGTCCGACAAGGTCGGCGGCGGCCGGGTCACGCTCTACACCTTCATCGCGATGATCTTCGCCGCCGGAATCCTGGTGGCGGCAGGTGTTCTCGACGACGGCATGGCGGGCGCGGCCACCAGCGGGCAGATGGCCGCCTACGTCAGCGGCTTCATCCTGCTGTTCATCCTGTCGGGCATCGGCAACGGCTCGACCTACAAGATGATCCCGTCGATCTTCGAGGCCAAGGCCCAGGGCCACGACGAGTGGAGCCGCGAGGCCAAAGCTGCGTGGTCACGCAGCATGTCCGGTGCGCTGATCGGCTTCGCCGGCGCGATCGGCGCCCTGGGCGGCGTGTTCATCAACGTCGTGCTGCGCGCCTCCTACGTCAGCGATGCCAAGTCCGCCACCAACGCGTTCTGGGTGTTCCTCGGCTTCTACGTGATCTGCGCGATCGTCACCTGGTTCGTGTTCTTGCGCATGCAGACCTCACGCGCCGGTGCCGGCGAGCAGATCGGCCGCGTCGCCTCACCGGTACCCGCTTGACGCCCATGGTGACTCGGACGGCGTGTTCGTACTGCGGCGTGGGCTGCGGTATCGAGGTGCACACCGCCACCGACCGCGAGACCGGCAACCCGGTCATCGCACGGGTTTCCGGGGACAAGCTGCATCCCGCCAATTTCGGCAGGCTGTGCACCAAGGGTGCCACCCACGCGGAGATGATGCGCGCCGACGACGGCCGGCTTACCTCGGCGATGCTGCGGACCAGCCGCAATGAGGAACTGGTGCCCACACCCGTCGACGACGCGGTCGCCGAGGCGGGCAGGCGGCTGCGGACGATCGTCGACGAACACGGTCCCGACGCGGTCGCGCTCTACGTGTCGGGCCAGATGTCCATCGAAGCCCAGTACCTCGCGACCAAGCTGGCGAAGGGATTCCTGCGAACGATGCACATCGAGTCGAACTCGCGGCTGTGTATGGCCAGCGCGGGAACCGGCTTCAAACAATCGCTGGGCGCCGACGGCCCACCCGGGTCCTACGCCGACTTCGACTGCACCGACTTGTTTTTCGTCATCGGCTCCAACATGGCCGACTGCCATCCGATCCTGTACCTGCGCATGGCCGATCGGCTCAAGGCGGGCGCCAAGCTGATCGTCGTCGACCCGCGCCGCACCACGACCGCCGAGCGCGCCGATCTGTTCCTGCAGATCAAACCCGGCACCGACCTCGCGCTGCTGAACGGGCTGCTGCACCTGCTCGTCGACAACGGTGATATCGACCGCGAGTTCATCGACCGGCACACCGAAGGCTGGGGGGCGATGCCGGCGTTCCTCGCCGATTACACACCCGAGCGGGTCGCTCACCTGACCGGTCTGGCCGAGGCCGACATTCGCCTGGCCGCGCGGATGATCGCCGACGCGGGGGAGTGGATGAGCTGCTGGACGATGGGCCTCAACCAGAGCACCCACGGCACCTGGAACACCAACGCCATCTGCAACCTGCACCTGGCCACCGGCGCGATCTGTCGGCCGGGTAGCGGGCCGATGTCGCTGACCGGTCAGCCCAACGCCATGGGCGGACGCGAAATGGGTTACATGGGGCCGGGATTGCCGGGGCAGCGTGCGGTGACCTCGGCCGAGGACCGCGCATTCGTGGAGGAGCGGTGGGGGCTGCCGCCGGACACGATCCGCGCCGAGGTCGGCCCCGGCACGATCGACATGTTTCGTCAGATGGCCGACGGCGACGTCAAAGCATGCTGGATTATCTGCACCAATCCCGTTGCCACGGTGGCGAATCGATCGACCGTGGTCGACGGGTTGCGGGCCGCCGAGCTCGTCATCACCCAGGACGCGTACCGCGACACGGCCACCAACGGCTACGCCGACATCGTGTTGCCCGCCGCGATGTGGGCCGAGTCCGACGCCGTGATGGTCAATTCCGAGCGCAACCTGACGCTGCTGCAACAGTCCATTCCCGCGCCCGGGCAGGCCCGGCCCGACTGGCAACTCATCTGTCAGGTCGCGGCGCACATGGGCTTCGGTGAGCACTTCGCCTACACCTCCAGCGAGGAGATCTTCGACGAGATTCGGCGATTCTGGAACCCGAAGACCGGCTACGACCTTCGCGGCGCCAGCTACGCGCGGCTGCGGCAGACACCGCTGCAGTGGCCGTGTCCGCCGGACGACGACGCCGATCGCCATCCGATCCGCTACCTCAACGACGGTGTCAGCCAGGACCGCTTCGTCGACGAGCACGGGCACGCACCTTCGCTGGCGTTCCCGACACCGTCGCGGCGGGCGATCTTCCTCGCCCGCCCACACATGGACGCGAGGGAACTGCCCGACGAGGAGTATCCCCTCGTGCTGAACACCGGTCGGCTGCAACATCAGTGGCACACCATGACGAAGACCGGGCGGGTGGAGTCGCTCAACAAGCTGACCGGTGAGCCGTTCGTCGAGGTGCACCCCGACGACGCGCTGCGACTCGGCATCGAGGATGGGCGCCCCGTCGAGCTCACGACCCGGCGCGGGCGTGCCGTGTTGCCCGCCGCCGTCACCGAACGCGTCCGCCCGGGTAGTTGTTTCGTGCCGTTCCACTGGAACGACGAGCACGGTGAGAACCTCACCGTCAACGCCTTGACCAACGACGCCGTCGACCCCGATTCGCTGCAGCCCGAGTTCAAGGCCTGCGCGGTCAATCTGCAACCGGTCGCCTCACCGACGCTCACCGAGCAGGAAACGCTTTACGTGTCGGGCTTTTTCAGCGGGCTGGCCGAGGCGCAGTCCGACGTTCCGGTGCTGCCCGACTCCGCACCCGTGTCCGTCGAGGTGCGGCAGTGGATCAACGGGCTGCTCGCCGGGCAGCACCGTCCCGCCGAAGAACCGGCCATGCGACCACAACTCGACGACGGCCCGCTTGTGCTGTGGGCGTCGCAGACCGGCAACGCGGAGGACTTCGCGTCGCGGCTGGCCGACCGGCTGGGCAACGCCCAGTTGGTGAACATGGACGACCTGACGCCGGCCGATCTCGCCGCTGCCCACGACGTGCTCGTGGTCACCAGCACCTTCGGCGACGGGGGACCACCGGACAACGGCACGGTTTTTTGGCAGCGGTTGCAGTCGGACAAGGCAGCCCCGTTGCCGGGCGTGCGGTACGCGGTGCTGGGCATCGGCGACCGGTCCTACGACGACTTCTGCGGGCACGCCAAGGCGGTCGACGCGCGGTTGGCCGATCTCGGTGCCGTGCGGCTGCTTGAACGCGCGGACTGCGAGGCGTACGACGACGAGCGGATGCGGCGCTGGGCCGACGACGTCACCGCACTGCTCAATCCGGGCATCTCGCCGTCGACCGGAAGCGTGTCGACACTCGTGCGGCCGGCCACCGTCGCGCAGCCCTTCACCCGCGCGCGTCCGCTGGTCGTGCCGTTGTCCCGCAATGTGGTGCTCACCGGGCCCGCGTCGCGAAAAGAGGTGCGTCAGTTCGGGTTCGACATCTCTGAACACCATGTCGAGTATGCGGCCGGCGACTCGCTGGGCGTCTGCGCCACCAACGACCCCGCGATCGTCGACGCGTGGCTGGCGGCCACCGGGATGCCTGCCCAGCACATGATCGAGATCGACGGTGTCGAACAGACGTTGCGCGATGCGCTCATCTCGCACTACGACTTCTGCCGGGTCACGCCCGACCTGGTCCGCTTCATCGCCGAACACAGCCGCGATGCCAAGGCGTTGCGGGCGCCCAAGGCGAAACTCGACAGATGGTTGACTGGCCGCAACGGCCTGGACCTCGCCCAGGAGTTCGTCGTGCACGCCGATCCCGATGAGTGGCGCGAAGTGCTCGTGCGGTTGACCCCACGCAGCTACTCGATCTCGTCGAGCCCGCTGGTCAGCCCGAACGAGGTGCAGCTGACGGTATCGGTGGTGCGGTACCGCGGCGCCGACGGCGGCCGACGCGGCGGCGTCTGCTCGACCTTCCTGGCCGACCGCGCGTCGTCGGCGCCGGTGTTCCTGCAGCGCTCACCGCACTTCCGCCCGCCGGAAGACGGCGAGACCCCGATGATCATGGTCGGTCCGGGTACGGGCGTAGCGCCGTTTCGCGCCTTCCTGCAGGAGCGGCGGGCGCTCGGCCATCGCGGCCGCAACTGGCTGTTCTTCGGCGAGCAGCACCGCGACCAGAACTACTACTACCGCGATGATTTCGAGGACATGGCCCGCGACGGGCTGCTCGATCGGCTGGATCTCGCATTCTCCCGCGACCAGGCGTCGCGGGTGTACGTCCAGCACCGGATGCTCGACCGGGGTGCGGAGCTGTGGCGCTGGCTCGACGACGGCGCGCACTTCTACGTCTGCGGCGACGCCGCCCGCATGGCCAAGGACGTCGACGCCGCATTGACCACGATCATCCAGCGGCACGGCGGGATGTCGCACGAACAGGCCCACGACTACAAGCGCGAACTGGTCGCGGCCAAACGGTATGTGCGCGACGTGTATTGAGTTCCCTCAGCGTTGACTATGCGTTGAGGGCGCGGAATTCCGCCTTGGATTCAGGCGGTGGCTGCAACGAATGTGGACGGGTCTGAGAGTAGTCGGTG
>NZ_CVTB01000017.1 GCF_001050015.1 Mycolicibacterium malmesburyense | reverse complement strand
TGCCGCGAGCCGCATCCGCTCGGCGCGGGCGAGCACATAGGCCGCGTACCCGCCGTCGTAGCCGTCCACGGCTCCGTCGTGCACCTCCCACGTCCTGGTGCACACCGCGTCGAGGAACCAGCGGTCGTGGCTGACCACCACCAGCGCCTTGGCCGTGCGCCGGTTCAGGTGCGCGGCCAGCCACCCGATCACCTCGACGTCGAGGTGGTTGGTCGGCTCGTCCAGCACGAGAACGTCGTGACCGGCGATCAGCACCGCCGCCAACGCCACCCGCCGCCGTTCACCACCGGACAGCCGGCCGACCGCGCCGTCGAGGGAGACGTCGGCCAACAGGTGCGACACGACGTCGCGGGTCTCGGGCTCGGCGGCCCACACGTGATCGGGTCGCCCACTGACGATCACGTCGCGCACCGTGCTCTCGGCGGCGAAGTCGTCGCTCTGCCGCAGGTACCCCACCGACAACCCGGACGTGTGGGTGACCCGACCCGAGTCCGCCTCGCGGGTAACCGTCAGGATCTGCAGCAGCGTGGTCTTGCCGTCGCCGTTGCGCCCGACGACGCCGATCGCGTCGCCTTCGTCAATGCCCAGGCTGACCGCGTCGAGGAGCGTACGCGTGCCGTAGCCGACCGTCGCGCGCTCGACGTTGATCAGGTTCGCCATCAGCCGCCGATGATAGGTCGGCCCTAGCGAGCAGGCCGCTGTGCCATGATGACCTCGACAGTTTCGGGGGTTTCGCGTCGGCTTGAAGGGGAGCGTGCGGTGGATCTGTCGGCGATAACCAAGCCGGTCGGACGGCTGGTGGCCACCGCCCAGAACGGGCTGGAGGTGTTGCGCTACGGCGGCCTGGAAACCGGCGCCGTACCCTCGCCGTTCCAGATCATCCAGAGCGTGCCGATGTACCGGCTGCGGCGCTATTTCCCGCCCGACACCAGGCCCGGGTCCAAGGCACCGGGCCCGCCGGTGCTGATGGTGCACCCCATGATGATGTCCGCCGACATGTGGGACGTCACCCGCGACGACGGTGCGGTCGGCATTCTGCATCGGGCGGGTATCGACCCGTGGGTCATCGACTTCGGCTCGCCCGACAAGGTCGACGGCGGCATGGAGCGCACGCTGGCCGACCACGTGGTCGCGCTGAGCGAGGCCATCGACACGGTCAAGGAGGTCACCGGGCGCGACGTGCACCTGGCCGGCTACTCGCAGGGCGGCATGTTCGCCTATCAGGTCGCCGCGTACCGCAGATCGAAGGACCTGGCGAGCATCATCGCGTTCGGCTCGCCGGTCGACACCCTGGCCGCGCTCCCGATGAACCTGCCCGCCTCGATAGCGCCCGCGGCCGCGGACTTCATGGCCGATCACGTCTTCAGCCGCATCGACATCCCCGGCTGGCTGGCCCGCACCGGCTTCCAGATGCTCGACCCGCTCAAGACCGCGCAGTCGCGCATCGACTTCCTGCGTCAGCTACACGACCGGGAGGCGCTGCTGCCGCGCGAACAGCAACGCCGGTTCCTGGCCTCCGAAGGCTGGATCGCGTGGTCCGGGCCGGCCATCGCCGAACTGCTCAAGCAGTTCATCGCCCACAACCGGATGATGAGCGGCGGCTTCTCCATCCACGGTGAGCTGGTCACGCTCTCGGACATCGAATGCCCGGTGCTGGCCGTGGTGGGCGAGGTCGACGACATCGGCCAGCCCGCCTCCGTACGCGGGATCAAGCGTGCCGCACCGAAGGCCGATATCTACGAGTTCCTCATCCGCGCAGGACATTTCGGTTTGGTGGTGGGGTCGAAGGCCTCGAGCCAGACGTGGCCGACCGTGGCGCAGTGGGTCAAATGGCTCGACGGCACCGGCGAACAGCCCGAGGGGGTCGACCCCATGGCGCTGCAGCACCCCGAACCCAACGAGACGGGGGTTTCGCTCAGCTCGCGGCTTGCGCACAGCACAGCGGCGGCCACGGAGATGGCGTGGACGTTCGCCCGCTCGGCTGCCGACGCGGTCGTGAGCGCCAACAAGTCGGCCCGCGCCCTGGCCGTCGAGACGGCGCGAACGTTGCCGCGCCTGGCCCGCCTCGGCCAGATCAACGAGCACACCCGAATCTCGTTCGGCCGCATCATGTCCGAGCAGGCCCGCGACTTTCCGCGCGGTGACTGCCTGCTGTTCGACGGTCGGGTGCACACCTACGAAGCGGTCGACCGGCGCATCAACAACGTCGTCCGCGGCCTCATCGAGGTCGGGGTGCGCCAGGGTGCGCGCGTCGGCGTTCTGATGGAGACCCGACCCAGCGCGCTGGTGGCGATCGCCGCGCTCTCGCGCCTCGGCGCCGTCGCGGTGCTCATGCCGCCGGATGCCGATCTGCCCACCGCCGCGCGGCTCGGCTCGGTGTCGGACATCATCGCCGACCCCAGCAACCTGGAAGCCGCCCGCAAGCTCGACATGCGCGTGCTGGTGCTCGGCGGCGGCGAGGCCCGCGACCTCGACGTCCCCGAGGACAGTGACGTCATCGACATGGAGAAGATCGACCCGGATGCGGTCGAACTTCCCGGGTGGTACCGGCCGAATCCCGGCCTGGCCCGCGACCTCGCCTTCATCGGGTTCACCTCGGCCGGTGGCGAACTGGTCGCCCGGCAGATCACCAACGCCCGCTGGGCGATCTCGGCGTTCGGCACCGCGTCGGCGGCCAATCTCAGCCGCAGCGACACCGTCTACTGCCTGACGCCGCTGCACCACCAGTCGGGCCTGCTGGTCGCGATCGGCGGCGCCGCGGTGGGCGGTTCGCGCATCGCGTTGTCCCGCGGGCTGAAACCCGACCGGTTCCTCAACGAGATCCGCCAGTACGGCGTCACCGTCGTCAGCTACACGTGGGCGATGCTGCGCGATGTCATCGACGATCCGTCGTTCGCGCTGCACGGTAGCCATCCGGTGCGGCTGTTCATCGGGTCCGGCATGCCGACCGGGCTGTGGAAGCGCGTGGTGGAGATCTTCGAACCCGCCCACGTCGTCGAGTTCTTCGCCACCTCGGACGGACAAGCGGTGCTGGCCAACGTGTCCGGCGCGAAGATCGGCAGCAAGGGCCGGCCGCTGCCGGGCGGACGGGAACTGGCGCTGGGGGCGTACGACCCCGCCGAGGACCTCATCCTCGAGGACGAGCAGGGCTTCGTGCGTCGCGCCGACACCAACGAGGTCGGGATGCTGCTCGCCCGTCCGCGCGGTCCGATCGACCCCACCGCGCCGATCAAGCGAGGGGTGTTCGCCCCGGCTGACACCTGGGTGTCGACCGAGTACCTGTTCCGCCGCGACGACGACGGCGACTACTGGCTCGTCGACAGCCGCGGGGCCGTCATCCACACCGAACGGGGATGTGTCTACGCCTCGACCGTCAACGACGCGGTCGGCTGCCTCGGGGCGGTCAACCTCTCGGTCACCTACGGCGTGCAGGCCAACGGACGGCAGCTGGCGGTCACCGCGCTCGAACTGCGGCCCGGCGGCAGCATCCCGTCCGCCGACCTGTCGGAGGCCCTGGCGGACCTGGCCGTCGGCGAGCCACCCGACATCGTGCATGTGGTGCCGAGAATGTCGCTCAGCGCGTCGTACCGCCCGCTGGTCAGCCCGCTGCGGGCCGAGGGCGTGCCGAAGCCGTCGCGTAACGCCTGGTATCTCGACCCCGATACGAATCGGTACAAGCGGCTGACCGTGGCGGTGCGCGCCGAGATCGCCGAGGGCCAGTAGCGGGGCCGGTCGCGACGACCTGCCGCCGGGGCCGAGCGCTGTTAGGCTCCGCCTTGCGGTGTGTCGCCGGGGTTGGGGCCGCCGCGCACCGAGCTGGAGGTTGGATGACATCGCGAACCGGTATCCATCGCGACGCCTGGCGTCGTCTCGTCGCGGGCGGCATTGCCGGTGGGGCGTTGACCGTCGGGCTGCTGGCCGGCGTGGCCGCCCCGACCGCGATGGCGCAGCCCGCCGATCCCACGGCGCAGACCGAAGCGCCCGAGCCTGCGGCCGATGGGCCGAAGAAGCCTTGCACGGGTGATGACTGCAAGAAGGCCGACGAAGCGCCGAAGGTGAACGCGGACCAGATCCTTCAGACGATTCACGAGGAGTACCGGCAGGGCGATGGCGGCGGTCAGGTCTCCGTGCTGATCGACGATGCCGTCAAGCTGCGCAAGCTCGGCTTCCGCCCGTCGAATGCCAACGCCGCGGCGCTGGCCGACGCCCTCACGCGCCGGCCGCACCAGACGCCGCTGGTCGAGGCGCTCAAGGAGACCATTGCCTACCAGCGCAAGCTGCAGGCGCGCGCCGCGCAGCAGGCCGCCTCCAGCGGCGGGTCCATCGCCGGCATTCCCGTCACGCCCATCCCGGCGGGCTGATCACCGTGGCCCTCGACGCGAAACTCCTCGACATCCTGGTGTGCCCGCAGGACCGGGGGCCGTTGCTGGTGGTCGGCGACGAATACCTCTACAACCCGCGGCTCCGCCGGGCGTACCGGATCGACGACGGCATACCGGTGCTGCTGGTCGACGAGGCCGTCGACATCTCCGACGACGCCGAACATCAGCGGATGCTCGACCGCGCGTCAGGTGAGACCGGGTAGCTCACCGGTGAGGTAGCGCTGCAAGTTGGGCCCGATCGTTTCAGCGATCTGCTCCACCGGCAGCGATTTGAACGGCTCCAGTTCGAGGATGTAGCGGGCCATCACCACGCCCACCAACTGCGAGGCGACGAACTGCACGCGCACCAGCCCGCTACCGGGCGGGCTGTCGACGCGCGAGCCGACTTCCTTCGCGATCACCTCCTGCAGGAAGAACCGGAACAGCGACGTGTCGTTGCCGGCGATGATCGAGCGCAGCGTCGCGATGAAGCTCTTGCCCGATTCGGATTCCCACAGGGGCAGAAGAAGTCTCGGCAATGTGTGGCCGATCTCCTCGACCGGAACCTGCCGCAGCGGCCCGATGACCTGCATGGGATCGATCGGGATGTGGATCGCAGCGGCGAACAACTGGGTCTTGGTTCCGAAGTAGTGGTGGACCAATGCGGGGTCGACGCCGGCGGCCGCCGCGATGGCGCGGATCGACGTCTTGTCGATTCCGTTGCGGGCGAACAACTCCCGCGCGCTGGACAGGATCCGCTCGCGGGTATCCGATGGTCCGGGGGGCCGCCCCGGACGCTTGCGTTCTGCGTTGGTGGTCAAGGTGCTCAGGGTGTCCTTCGTCTCAGCGTGGCCGCCGCCAGGCCCAGCGCGACGATCGCGAAGCCGATGACCACCGCGGTGTCGCGCACGACGGTGAACGTCGGCTCGGCATACGCTCCGACCTGTTGCAGCGCCTCCAGAGCGTAGCTTGCGGGCAGCACGTTGCTGATCCATTGCAGCCACTCCGGCAGCACGTCGCGCGGGACGATGATCCCGCACAGCAGGAGTTGCGGGGCCATCACCAACGGCATGAATTGCACGGCTTGAAACTCCGTGCGCGCGAACGCGCTACAGAGCAGACCGAGCCCGACGCCGAGGACGGCGTTGATGATCGCGATCGAAAACACCCACAACGGGCTGCCCTCGGTGTGCAGTCCGAGGAACGCGTACGAGACCAGGCACGCGAGCGTCGCCTGCGCCGCCGCAGCGATCGAGAATGCGGTGCCGTACGCGGCGAGGAGGTCGAACCTGCGCAGGGGAGTGGTCATGATCCGCTCCAACGTGCCCGAAACCCGCTCTCGCTGCATGGTTATCGACGTGATCAGGAACATCACCAGGAGCGGGAACACGCCGAGCATGATCAGGCACGCGGAGTTGAACGGCGAAGGCGCGCCGGGCGGGTGTGGTGCGTTCTGGAACATGAAGTACAGCAGCGTGATGATCACGGTCGGTACGAGCAAGATCATCGCGACGCTGCGGTGGTCGGCCGCCAACTGCCGCAATATGCGCGCGGTGGTGGCCAGGTGCGCCTGAGCGCTCAGCCGGCCTGGGCCCTGGGGGCTCCGGTGTTGTGCGTGATGACGGACAGGAACGCTTCCTCCAGTGACTGACATCCGGTGTCCTCTCGTAGCTTCGCGGGCGTGGTGTGGGCGAGGATTCGACCGTCGCGCATGAGCAACAGGTCGCCGCAGTGGTCGGCTTCGTCCATGACGTGGCTGGAAACCAGGAGGGTGACGCCCTGGCCGGCCAGTCGGTGGAACTGCTCCCACAGATCCACACGCAGGACGGGGTCGAGTCCGACGGTGGGTTCATCGAGCACGAGCAGGTCCGGGTGCGAGACCAGGGCGCAGGCCAGTGACGCGCGTGTGCGCTGGCCTCCGGAAAGGTTGGCGCACAACGCGGTCCGGTGGTCGGCAAGCCCGACGGCGGTCACGGCGTCGTCGGCGTCGTCCGCCCCCGTTCCGTACAGAGCGGCGAAGTAGCGAACGTTGTCGATGACCCGCAGGTCGTTGTAGACGGTCGGGTCCTGGGTGACGTAACCGACGCGGTGCCGCAGTTCCGCCGAGCCGGCCGGTCTGCCGAGCACCCTCACCGTGCCGGATTCGACGATCTGGGTGCCGACGATGCTGCGCATCAGGGTCGTCTTGCCGCACCCGGACGGCCCGAGCAGGCCGGTGATCGTGCCCGGTGCGATCGTCACCGAGATGTCGTCGAGGGCCAGGCGTTTACCGCGGATGACCCGCAAGTTCTCGATCTCGACGGCGGGCGTCGCGGCCCGTCGAAAGAATTCATCAGATGATGAAGTCATCATATGGTGAAATATCCTCCGCACCGGTGGGCATGTCAAGGCCCTCCGTAGGATCTCCAGCGATGAACCGAGGACGTGGTCGCCCGTGAGCGCTGAATTGTTGGCGGTCGATCCGTTGACCGCCGCCCACCGGCTGCTCGGCGCCGATCTCACCGCCCGCGGAGTGAGCGCGATGATCGTGGAGGTCGAGGCCTACGGCGGCCCGGAAGACGGCCCGTGGCCGGACGCGGCCGCACATTCCTACCGGGGTCCCGGTCCGCGCAATCGCGTGATGTTCGGACCGCCGGCGCGGCTGTACACGTATCGAAGCCACGGCATTCACGTGTGTGCGAACGTCGTCTGCGCGACCGACGGCGTTGCCGGGGCCGTCCTGCTGAGGGCGGCCGCGATCGAGGCGGGCTTG
>NZ_CVTB01000016.1 GCF_001050015.1 Mycolicibacterium malmesburyense | reverse complement strand
GACCCCGCCGAAGCTGCGGACACCGCCGAAGCTGCGGACACCGAAGCTGCGGACACCGCGGCTGCGGACACCGAAGTCGCCGAAGCCGTGGACGCCGCGCCCACCAACGGCGCCGTCGACCACGTCGACGAGGCCGAACCCGACGTCGAGCAGGCGCTCGCCGAGGCTCCGAAGGGCACGGAAGTCCCGCAGGTTCCCGAAGCCGCGGAGACCCCCGAGGCTCCCGCGGACGAGGACGACGGCTACGCCGACGCGGTCGCCGACTACCAGACCCACGTCGAGAAGCGCGACGCCGACGAGGACCTGGACTTCTTCGCCCCACCGCGCCGGTCCAGTTTCGCGCGGCGCTTCGGGCTGCGGCGCGGCTTGGCGGCCGCGCGCAGCGAGCCCGAGACCGTCGAAACGAAGGCGGGCGAACCCGAAGCCGTCGAGCCCGAAGCCGCACCGGAGGCCGTCGAGCCCGACGACGCCGAACCCGAGACCGTCGAGGCCACCGCGACCGAGGACAGCGGCACCGCGGTGGGCGCCGAGGAGATGAGCCCGGACCCGCTGGACTGGGCCGATCCGCAGGCCGATGAGGAGGAGGCCGACGACGCGGCCGTCGCCCTGGCCGAGCCGGAGGACGACCGCGACGACGTGCCGTCCTACCTGCGGTCCCCCGACAACGACCTGTTCGGCGGCCACGACGTCGCCGACGACGTCGCCCGGCGCGGCAACGGCCTGAGCCCGGCCGACATCGACCTCGACGAGGAGGAGGACGCCGCCCCTTCGGGTGCGATGTCGTCGTTCCTGCGCGGGGCCCTGGTCGTCGCGCAGTGTGTGGTCGCGGTCGCGTTCGGCGCGGGCCTGTTCATCGCCTTCGACCAGCTGTGGAAGTGGAACAGCATCGTCGCGCTCGTGCTCGGTGTGCTGGTCATCCTGGGCCTGGTCGTCGGCGTGCGGGTGGTCCGCAAGACCGAGGACATCGGTAGCACTCTGATCGCCGTCGCGGTCGGCGCGATGGTGACGTTCGGGCCGCTGGCACTGATGCAGGCGGCTTGAGGCGCCCCATAACTCGTGCGTCCAGCCATTAAGGTCGGTCTGTCGACGGCCTCGGTCTACCCGCTGAGAACCGAGGCGGCCTTCGAGTATGCGGCGAAGCTCGGATACGACGGCGTCGAGCTCATGGTGTGGGCCGAAACGGTCAGCCAAGACATCGGCGCCATCGAGGAGCTGTCGAAGCGCTACTCGATGCCGGTGCTCTCGGTGCACGCGCCCTGCCTGCTGATCTCGCAGCGTGTGTGGGGCGCCAACCCGATCACGAAACTCGAACGCAGCGTGCGCGCGGCCGAGCAGCTCGGCGCCCAGACCGTCGTCGTGCACCCGCCGTTCCGGTGGCAGCGCCGCTATGCCGAGGGGTTCTCCGACCAGGTCGCCGAGCTCGAGGCGTCCAGCGACGTCATGGTCGCGGTCGAGAACATGTTCCCGTTCCGCGCCGACCGGTTCTTCGGCGCGGGTCAGACCTCCATCGAGCGCATGCGCAAACGCGGTGGCCGCCCGGGACCGGGCATCTCGGCGTTCGCGCCGTCCTACGATCCCCTCGACGGCAACCACGCCCACTACACGCTCGACCTGTCGCACACCGCGACCGCGGGCTCCGACGCTCTCGAGATGGCCCGGAGCATGGGCGATGGGCTGGTGCACCTGCACCTGTGCGACGGCAGCGGCGCCTCGACCGACGAGCATCTGGTGCCCGGCCGTGGCACCCAGCCCACGGTGGAGGTCTGCGAGATGCTGGCAGCCAGCGATTTCAACGGCCACGTGATCCTCGAGGTGACCACGTCGGGGGCGCGCACCGCCGCCGAACGCGAGGCACTGTTGGTCGAGTCGCTACAGTTCGCCCGCAGGCACCTACTGCGCTGACCACATCAACCTCGTTCCGAACTCGCCTCCAGAAGGATCCACCACATGCCCGGCTCCACCCTGTTCACCGACGCCATGGCGCTCACCGAGGCCGGCGACGGCGTGTATCACGGTGAGCTGAACGAACATTGGACGATCGGGCCGAAGGTGCACGGCGGCGCCATGCTCGCGCTGTGCGCGAACGCCGCGCGCACCGAGCATTCCAGGGGACCGGAGGCGTCTGCCGCGCGAAGCGCCGGGGACGCGGGGGATCAGGCGGGCGCAGCCGTTCAACCGATCGCGGTGTCGGGAAACTTCCTGTGGGCGCCCGATCCCGGCCCGATGCAGTTGCTCACCACGGTGCGCAAGCGGGGCCGTCGCGTCAGCCTGATCGACGTCGAACTCAGGCAGGGCGACCGGACCGCCGTGCGGGCCGCGGTCACGCTTGGCGACCCGGAACACCATGTGGCGCCGCTGCTCTCGGTCAATCCGGTGATCCCGCTGATGCAACCGGAGCCGCCGCCCGGCCTGGAGCCGATCGGCGAGGGCCATCCGATGGCCGACATCGTGCATCTCGCGCACGGCTGCGACATTCGGCCGTCGCTGACCACCATGGAGCCGCGGTCCGACGGCGGACCGCCGGTGATCGAGTACTGGGTGCGCCCCAAAGGTGTTGCTCCGGATGTGCTTTTCGCGCTGCTGTGCGGCGACGTGTCGGCTCCGGTGACCTTCGGCGTGAACCGGTTCGGCTGGGCGCCCACCGTCCAGCTGACGGCCTATCTGCGCACCCTGCCCGCCGACGGATGGCTGCGTGTCCTCTGCACGACGGTGCAGATCGGCCAGGACTGGTTCGACGAGGACCACATCGTCGTCGACTCGCAGGGCCACATCGTCGTGCAGACGCGCCAGCTCGCGTTGGTGCCACAGGCCTGACCGGTTCCGCCGGCCGCCGAACGTGCATCCAGAGCGAGATTTCGGCCCGGAAATCGCGCTGAGCGCACGCTCGGTGCACCCCGCGGGGTGGCCGCAACCGCTCGGGCCGCCCGTCTGCAATGCTTTCCGGCATGGCCAGAATCGCGATCGTCGGCGGTGGAAGTATCGGTGAGGCGCTGCTGTCCGGGCTGCTGCGGGCCGGGCGTCAGGTCAAGGACCTGGTGGTGGCGGAGAAGGACTCCAACCGCGCGCAGTACCTCGCCGACACCTACTCCGTGTTGGTGACGACGGTGGCCAACGCGGTGGACCACGCCGGCTACGTCATCGTCGCCGTCAAGCCCGCCGACGTGGCAGGGCTCGTCGACGAGATCGTCGATGCCGCCACCAACGCCGAAAGCGACACGGCCGAACAGGTTTTCGTGACCGTCGCCGCCGGCGTCACCACCGAGTACTACGAGAACAAGCTGCCCGCCGGCGCGCCGGTGATCCGCGTCATGCCCAACGCGCCGATGGTCGTCGGCGGGGGAGTCAGCGCGCTGTCGGCGGGGCGCTTCGCCACCGCCGAGCAGATGAAACAGGTCTCGGCGATCTTCGACGCGGTCGGCGGGGTGCTGACGGTGCCGGAGGCCCAACTCGACGCCGTGACCGCCATCTCGGGGTCCGGTCCGGCGTATTTCTTCCTGATGGTCGAGGCGCTCGTGGACGCCGGGGTCGACGCCGGGCTGTCGCGGTCGGCGGCCACCGATCTGGTCGCCCAGACGATGGCCGGATCGGCCGCGATGTTGCTGGATCGCCTCGACCGGGCCGCCTCCGACGGGGGAGCCGCAGGCGGTCCGTCCGGCGCCGGAATGGACACCACACCCGCTCAGCTGCGCGCCACGGTCACCTCGCCGGGCGGCACCACCGCGGCCGGTCTGCGCGAACTCGAGAGGGGCGGTTTGCGGGCGGCGGTAGCCAGGGCGGTCGAGGCCGCGAAAAAGCGCTCTGAGCAGCTCGGAATTACATCTGAGTAATTCATTGATTTGCCCACACCCGTCGCAGTAACACCATCTGCCACGCTATTCTCCTCGTGTAAGCACGGGTCGGTGCCAGCGGTGGGGAAGCCGCTGGAACTGCCCGTGCCTGAATGATTGGGTTGCGATGACGTCTATGAACGGGCCATCCGCGCGGGATTCGGCCAGTGGGAAGTCGGCTCGGGACTCCGGATCCGACGGCCAACAGCCCCGGGCACAATTCCTCACCGTCGCCGAGGTGGCGAGCCTGATGCGGGTCAGCAAGATGACGGTGTACCGGCTGGTGCACAACGGCGAGCTGCCTGCCGTCCGGGTCGGCCGCTCGTTCCGGGTGCACGCGAAGGCTGTTCACGACATGTTGGAGAGCTCGTACTTCGACGCAGGCTGATCGCTCTCGCGCTACGCCCACCAGCAGTGGGCGCATTTCGCGGTTACCTGCGCAGCCCGGTAAAGTGGCCGGGTCAGTCAACGATGCTCATCGGGCAGGTAAGGCGTAGGTAGCGGAGTTCATGGGTTCAGTCATCAAGAAGCGGCGCAAGCGCATGTCGAAGAAGAAGCACCGCAAGCTGCTTCGTCGCACCCGGGTCCAGCGCAGAAAACTCGGCAAGTAATCGCCGCCCGCGGTCGCTAGGCTGACCGGACATGGATTCCGAGGGCCGTTCCAATGGACACGTCAACGGGACTGACCCCCGCGATGCCGTGCAGTATCCGAAGGTCGTCCTGGTCACCGGGGCGTGCCGGTTTCTCGGCGGCTACCTGACGGCCAGGCTGGCGCAGAACCCGTTGATCAACCACGTGATCGCCGTGGACGCGATCACGCCGAGCAAGGATCTGCTGCGACGGATGGGCCGCGCGGAATTCGTCCGCGCCGACATCCGCAACCCGTTCATCGCGAAGGTCATCCGCAACGGCGACGTCGACACCGTGGTGCACGCCGCCGCGGCGTCCTACGCACCCCGCTCGGGGGGCCGCGCGACGCTCAAGGAACTCAACGTGATGGGCGCGATCCAGCTGTTCGCGGCCTGCCAGAAGGCGCCGTCGGTGCAGCGCGTCGTGCTCAAGTCCACCTCGGAGGTGTACGGCTCGACCGCACGCGACCCGGTGATGTTCACCGAGGACACCAGTGCGCGGCGGCCGCCGGGGGAGGGCTTCGCCCGCGACAGCATCGACATCGAGGGCTACGCGCGCGGACTGGGCCGTCGCAGGCCGGACATCGCCGTGACGATCCTGCGGCTGGCCAACATGATCGGGCCCGGGATGGACACGGCGCTGTCGCGCTACCTGGCCGGCCCCGTGGTGCCGACCGTCATCGGGCACGACGCCCGCCTGCAGCTGCTGCACGAGCAGGACGCGCTCGGGGCGCTCGAGCGCGCGACGATGGCGGGCAAGGCGGGCACGTACAACGTCGGGGCGCCCGGGATCGTGATGATGAGCCAGGCGATCCGACGGGCCGGGCGGATCGCGTTGCCCGTACCTCGATCCGCGCTGGCCGCTGTGGATTCGCTGAGGCGCGCAACTCGCTACACTGAACTCGATCGCGAGCAGCTGAACTACCTCAGTTATGGCAGAGTGATGGACACATCGCGGATGCGAAACGAGCTCGGCTATAACCCGAAGTGGACGACCGCAGAGGCCTTCGACGATTACGTCCGAGGTCGCGGTTTGACTCCGATCGTCGACCCGCGATGGGTACGCTCAATGGAGAGTCGCGCCGTTGCTGCGGCGCAAAGGTGGGGACGCTAGGCGCATCAACTTAACGGGTGGGGAGAAGGAAACGACCGTGGCGGGCGAGTCCAAAGCGAAAGTCATTCCGCTGCATGGCAATTCGGGCCGTGCGGCGGCTCAGCGGCGGAACGCCGCTCGAGCGGAGGGCTCCCGCCGACATCCCTCGCAGCTTTCCGACCCGGTGGCCGGCGCCTCCGCCGAGGAGATCGCCGCCGTCGTCCGCGAGATCGACGAGCACCGCGGCGGCGTGGCGAACGGCGCGCCGGTCGTCGACGAGACGCCGACCGAGCTCGCCAGCAACATCGCCGCGGTCGCCGAATTCATCCGCAAGAGGATGACCGGCGATTACACCGTCGACGAGTTCGGCTTCGATGCCCACCTCAACAACGCAATCTTTTTGCCTTTGCTGAGGGTCTTCTTCAAGTCGTGGTTCCGCGTCGAGGTGAGCGGGATCGAGCATTTGCCCGAAACCGGTGCCGCGCTCGTGGTCGCCAACCACGCCGGGGTGCTGCCGTTCGACGGGTTGATGGCGTCGGTGGCCGTGCACGACCACCACCCCACGCACCGGGATCTGCGCCTGCTGGCCGCCGACATGGTGTTCGACCTGCCCATGGTCGGTCAGGCCGCCCGCAAGGCCGGCCACACCATGGCCTGCACCTCCGACGCGCACCGGCTGCTGGCCGCGGGCGAGCTGACCGCGGTGTTCCCGGAGGGCTACAAGGGCCTGGGCAAACACTTCAAAGACCGCTACAAGCTGCAGCGATTCGGCCGTGGCGGGTTCGTCTCGGCGGCGCTGCGCACGAAAGCGCCCATCGTGCCGTGCTCGATCGTCGGGTCCGAAGAGATCTATCCGATGATCGCCGACGTCAAGCTGCTGGCCCGGCTGCTCGGGTTGCCCTACTTCCCGATCACGCCGTTCTTCCCGCTGGCGGGCCCGGCGGGCATGATCCCGCTGCCGTCGAAATGGCACATCCAGTTCGGTGAGCCGATCGAGACCGCGGACTACGACGAGTCGGCCGCCGACGACCCGATGGTCACCTTCGAACTCACCGACCAGGTGCGCGAGACCATCCAGCAGACGCTGTACCAACTGCTCACCCAGCGCAGGAACACCTTCCTCGGCTGAGAGTGCGGGAGAGGCTAGCTCTCCGAACTACTTTGCTTGGCAATCATTTTCGCGATCGCCTCGTCGCGCGCGGCGGCGATGCGCTGGCTCACCTCGTCGGCCTCGGTGTCCGACTGCGCCTCGCCCATGACGGTGACGATGCTCGTGAGGACCGGCTCACCGTCGGCGTCGGTCACCTCGCCGCGCACCTCGGTGACGATGGCGCCGTGCGACTCGGTGACCGAGTCGAGGTAGGAATCGAAGAACAACTTGTCGCCGGCCAGGATCGGACGGTGGAAGGTGATCTTCTGGTCGCGGTGCAAGACGCGTTCCATGTTGATCGGCACGTCGAACTGGTTGAAGATCTCGAGCTGGACCCGGCGGCCTGCGACGGCGAGGAAGGTCAGCGGGGCGATCAGCGTGTCGTAGCCGTACTCGGCGGCGGCCTCCTCGGTGAAATGCGCCGGGTGCTCGTCCTTGACCGCCCGTGCGAACTCGCGGATCTTCTCCCGGTCCACCTCGAAGTAGTCGGGGTACCGGTAGTGCGTTCCGATGATGTTCTCTGCGATTGCCATACCTGACCTGCTCCTCGCGTGCGCGGGCTGCCGTCTCCCTGGCGGAGTCAGCGGCGCGAGCCTATCAGCGGGTCCGGTCCGCCAGCGCGCGCAGAGCGGCTCGTCAACGGCC
>NZ_CVTB01000015.1 GCF_001050015.1 Mycolicibacterium malmesburyense | reverse complement strand
AACGCGATGTCGGCGGCCGAGTTTCCCGCACCCGCCACGAGGACGTCGCGACCCGCGAACGGCTTGGCGTTGCGGTAATGCTCGGAGTGCAGGATCTCGCCGGTGAACGTCTCGATGCCGGACCAGTCCGGCAACACCGGCGTGTGATAGTTGCCCGTGGCGACGACGACGGCCGACGCGGTGATCGGCGTGTCGTCGGTCACCAGTCGCCACGCCTCTGCAGGCCGGTCCACCCGAACAACGTTGACTCCGAATGCTATTCGCAGATCCTGACGGCGAGCGTAGTCGTCGAAGTAGTCGACTATGTCGTCGCGGGTCGGCCAGCGTCCGTAGTGCAGCGGTATCCGCTGCCCGGGTAGATGCGACCACCAGCCGCAGGTGTTGAGCCGGAAACCGTCATAGCGGTTGCGCCACGACGAGGCCGGCGCGTCGGCGCGGTCGACGACAAGCGCCTCGATATCGCGCTCGTGGCGGAGCTGCCGCGCGATCGCGAGACCACATGGGCCCGCGCCGATGATGACGACGGGCTCGTCGTGCGCCATCTAGGGCAGGCGCCTGGTGGTCAGCAGCCCCTTGGTGAGGTCGCGCTGGAACTGTTCGATGAGCGACCGGCGGCGCAGCGGTGGGCTGTCGGTGTGCGCTTCCTGCGCCACCCCCGTGATGACGTCGGCGAGCGCGTCGACCGCGTTCCATCGAGGGCGCCATTCGAGTTCGGTTTCGGCGCGCCCGCAATCCATCAGCGGAACGCTGAACGCCATGTCGAGCCAGCCCCGGTCGATCGGCTGCAGCCGGGCCCGCCAGCTGAGGTCGACCAACGCGCCGAGCAGCCCCGACGGCACGTGAACCGGTTTGGCGCGCAACACCTCGGCGACCTGGTCGCGGCCCACCGGCGGTTCGGCTGCCAGGTTGAAAGGCCCGCTCGCACCGCGTTCGACCGCCCTGGCCAGTGCGTCGGCGACATCGTCGGCGTGAATCAGCGGGATGCACAGCTTCCGGTCGAGCGGCAGCAGCGGCAACAGCGGGACCGCGAGCATCGGCACGTACCCGGGCAGCGCGTAGCGCATGAGGCCGCTCGCCGCGGCGCGCTGCACGATGAAGCCGGGTCGCATCCGCGCGATCGGGACACCCGAATCCCCATGCTCGCGTTCGTAGTCGTCGAGCAGCGCTTCGGCGGCCGACTTGTCGCGGCTGTACGGCGATGTCCGGATGCCCGTCGTGGGCCAGGATTCGTCGACATACTGGCCGTAGCGGCCCGGCGCGTAGGTGCCCACCGACGACTGGTGCACCACACGCCCGACCCGCGCCTCATGGGCGGCCTCCAGGACCGCGGTGGTGCCGCCGACGCCGATGCGGTTGAGGTACTCGGTGTTTCGGGTCGGTTGAAAACCCCACGCGAGGTGGACGACGGCGTCCGCGCCGTCGAAAATGCCCCGCAGCTGGGTCGCCGCGTCGGGATCGGCGAGGTCGAGTTGATGCCAGCGGGCCCGCCCGTACACGCCGGCCGGCTCGGGCGGCCTTCGTACGACGCCTATGACGTCGTGTGTGGTGTCGCTTTCGGTGAGCCGCCGCAGCAGCGCGGTTCCGACGTTGCCGGAAGCTCCGGTGATGACGATGCGCATGCCTGCAGGCTTCCCGCATCGCGCCCGATCAACACGGGGCTAGACGGCCGCGGCGGTCTGGCCTTCGAGTTGCCGGGCCCGGACGTCGTTGAGGAACCTGCCGACCTCGACCGCGAGCCGCCGCGCGTGCGACGAGTCGACGAGATCGAAGGCGTGTCCAGCGCGGCGAACCTCGCTGTACTCCACCGGATTCCGCGACACCGCGCCCAGTTCGTCGGCGAACCGGCGGGCCTCGCCGACGGGGATGATGGTGTCCTGTTCACCGTGGATCAGGAAGAACGGCGGCGCATCCGCGTGGATACGCGCCAGCGGAGAGGCGGCGGCGAAGACCTCGGGATGTCGAGACTGCTTGCGCCCGACCACGACTCGTTCCAGGAAGCTCTGGAAGTTCCTGCGCGACGGGGTGGACCGGTCCTGCCAGTCGTAGCGACCGTAGATCCCGACGACCGCATCGACGGTGGTGTCCGCGTCCTCGGTGAGTTCACCGCGAAAGGTCGGGTCGCCGGGGGTGAGGGCCGCGAGCGAGGCCAGATGTCCGCCCGCCGAGCAGCCGGCGACCGCGACGAAGTTCCGGTCGCCGCCGTACTTGTCGACGTTGGCCCGGGCCCACGCGATCGCGGCGTTGACGTCGGCGATGTGGCGGGGCCAGCGGTTCACCGGGGAGACCCGGTAGTCCATGGTCAGACACACCCAGCCCTGCTTGACCAGGTGGTGCAGCATCGTGTGGCCCTGCAGCACGCGGGAGCCCTGCACCCAGGCGCCGCCGGGCACGAACAGCAGCACCGGCGCATCGGGCGGAAGGTCGGGCTTGCGCCACACGTCGAGCAGCTGTGCGGGGTGGTCGCCGTAGCGCACCGCGCTGCGGTACAGGCACCGCTGACGCTGGGCGCGGAAACGCAGGTAGGGCGGCACCCGGGTGCCGCGCGTAGGCGTGATGGCCTCATCGGGCACATCGGCGGGCGCGGCCTCCGCGGAGTCGGCGCTGAGACGGCGCGAAACCATGCCGCGAACCGCGGCCGGTGCGTAGTGGTGGCCGTACATCATCATCGCGGTCAGGCCCGCGAACGGCTCGAGGTGCTTGCCGACCACCGGAAGCGACGAGTAGAACCGCGTCGAGGCCATGACCAGGTCGAACGGATGCAGTGAGCGGTAAACAGACATGATCAGCCGGCCATCGCCAGGTCAGGCCCGTCGGCCGGACCGCTGCAGGTCACACAAACAGCTTCTTCGAGGCTGAAATGCCCGCAGGTGGGGCAGATGAACTCGAGCATGCTTTACGCCTTCCGAGACTTGTGTCATGCCGACTTTCTGCAGCCCGCCTCACATACCCCCACGTTCGGGCGCCAAAACCCGCCGTCGCCGATCCGCGGCGTCAGTACTGTGGCGTTCGTGAAATACCTAGACGTCGAGGGTGTGGGCCGGGTCAGCCGTATTGGGCTCGGGACCTGGCAGTTCGGTTCCCGTGAGTGGGGCTACGGCGACAGTTACGCCGCCGGAGCGGCCCGCGAGATCGTGCAGCGTTCGCTCCAGATGGGCGTCACGTTCTTCGACACCGCCGAGATCTACGGATTCGGCAAGAGCGAGCGGATCCTCGGCGAGGCCCTCGGCGATCAACGCTCGGAGATGGCGGTGGCCAGCAAGGTCTTCCCGGTCGCCCCGTTTCCCGCGGTGGTCAAGCAGCGCGCGCACGCCAGCGCGCAGCGGTTGGGGTTGCAGAAGATCCCGCTGTATCAGGTTCACCAGCCCAACCCCGTCGTGCCCGATTCGGTGATCATGCCGGGGATGCGGGACCTGCTCGACGACGGCGTGATCGGGGCGGCCGGCGTGTCGAACTACTCGCTGTCGCGATGGCAGAGGGCCGACACGGCGCTCGGACGCCCGGTCATCAGCAATCAGGTGCACTTCTCGCTGGCCCATCCGCAGGCGCTCGAACGCCTGGTGCCGTTCGCCGAGCGGGAGAACCGCGTCGTCATCGCCTACAGCCCGCTGGCGCAGGGTCTGCTCGGCGGGAAGTACGGCCCCGACAACCGTCCCGGTGGTATCCGCGCGACGAACCCGCTCTTCGGCACCGAGAACCTGCGTCGTGCCGAACCGCTGCTGCAGACGCTGCGTGACGTCGCCGCCGACGTCGGCGCCAAGCCCGCACAGGTGGCGCTCGCCTGGCTGATTCACCTGCCCAACGTCGTGGCCATTCCCGGTGCGTCCAGCGTCGAGCAACTCGAGTTCAACGTGGCCGCCGCCGACATCGAGTTCAGCGCCGAGGCACAGGAGGCGCTCACTGCCGCCGCGCGTGCGTTCCGGCCGGTGGGGACCGCACGCTTTCTCGCCGACACGGTGCGAGAAAAGCTCGGCGTGGGTTAGTCGCACGACGATCAAGCGGCGAGGTACGAGCCGCGTTGAGGAGTGCGGCCATAGGGTTAGCTTTTCAGGCTTCCGTCGAGGTAGGCGCTGCGACAGGCGCCGCGGGCCAGTTTGCCGCTGGTCGTGCGCGGAATGGCGCCGGCGGCGACGAACCGGACGTCGACGGCCGAGAGACCGTGTCGGGCAGAGATTTCCGATTGGATCGCGTCGATCGCGGGCGCCGGATCGGTACGCGCGGTGCCGGCGGCGCGCTCGGCGACGACCACGAGGGCGGGCCCGCCGGCGGTGGGCACGGTGAACGCCGTGACGTGTCCGGGCCGCACCGTCGCCGACGCTGTTTCGGCCGTTGCCTCGATGTGCTGCGGATAGTGCTGTCTGCCGTCGATGACGATCAGGTCCGCCCGCCGGCCGGTGACCAACAGCTCGCCATCGAGGTAGACACCGAGATCCCCGGTCCGCAGCCAGTTCGCGTCCTCGGCAACGCTTTTCGCGTGGCTTTCGAGCGAGATCCGGGACGTGAGCCGGGCGCCGAAGGCTCGACGGGACTCGTCGGGCCGACCCCAGTAGCCACGCCCGAGGTTGTCGCCGTGCAGCCAGATCTCACCGACTGTCCCGTCGGGCAATTCGGCACCGGTGTCGGGATCGACGATGACGGCCCACTGGCTGCGCGCCACCTGTCCGCAGGACACGTGGGCCACCCCGTCGGGCGAATCGGCGGCGACGGGGACGGCCCGGCCCCGGCTCAGATGCGTGCGGTCGAGATGCACCGCGGTGGGACGGGCGTGGGGTTTGATGGTCGCGACGAACAGCGTGGCCTCGGCGATTCCGTACGAGGGTCGAAAGGCGTTCGGCGGCAGACCGTATGGGGTGAATGCGTCGTTGAAGGCGTTGATCGCGTCGATGCTCACCGGTTCTGAACCGATGATCAACACCGCCTTGCTCAGGTCGAGTTGTTCGCCGTCTCGGGGCAGGCCGCGCTGCGCCGCATACTCGTAGGCGAAGTTCGGGGCCGCCGTGACCACCCGGCCTTCGTGCGACGCGTCGGACAGCGCCCGCAGCCACCGCTGCGGGCGGCGGATGAACGCGGTGGGCGACATCAGCGTCGAATGTCCGCCGTACACGGCGGGAAAACCGATCATCGACAGGCCCATGTCGTGAAAGAGCGGTAGCCAGCTGACGCCGAAGACCTTTCGGTCGAGCAAGTCGATGGACAGGATCATCTGGATCAGGTTCGTGCCGACCGCGCGGTGTGTGATCTCGACTCCGGCCGGAGGCCGTGTGGCCCCGGAGGTGTACTGCAGATGCGATACGGCGTCGAGGGGCAGCTCCACCGGTGAGAAATCGTCGATCGCGCCGATGTCATCGAGCACGACGACACGCGGAGTCGGCATCCCGTCCAGGGCGGACAGGAAGCCGCGCACGTTCGCGGCCGCGCCCGCCGTGGTCACCACGACCGAGGGCTCACAATCGCGCAGCGCGGTGTCGAGTCGCTGTGCGTGGCCCTGTAATTCGGGGACGAACAACGGGACCGCGATCGCGCCCGCCTTGATCGCGCCGAAGAACGCGACGATGTAGTCGAGCCCCTGCGGCGCCAGGATCGCCACCCGGTCGCCTCGCTGGGTGATGCGTTGCAGGCTCGCGGCGACTGCTCGCAGGCGGGCGCCGAGTTGTCTCCAGGTGAGCTCGGTGACCCGCCCGTCGCCGGTGTGATCCAGATAGCGATAGGCCGGCGCGTCGCCGACGTTGCGGATGTTGCGGTCGATCAACGAGATCAGGTTCACCCCGTCGGGCACCGCGACCTGCCCGTCGGCGTCCAGGCAGTCCTCGATCCGCAACAGTCCGTCGTGCGATACGGAACGGGACGTCATGCTGGCAGTCTAGGTACCGATACCGTCCGTCCTGGTACGCCCGTACCAGAGATCACGGCTCCAGCGAGACCACCGTGATGTCCGGCCGCGCGCCGATGCGCGCCGGAGGGCCCCAGAACCCGGCGCCGCGGGTCACGTAGAGCTGGGTGTCGTCGACGCGCGACAGCCCCGCCAGCGACGGCTGTGCCGCACGGACGAGATAGTGGAACGGCCACATCTGCCCGCCGTGGGTGTGACCGGACAGCTGCAGGTCCACCCCGCGCGCGGCGGCCTCCTCGACCTGCACGGGCTGGTGAGCGAGCAGCACCGTCGGGCCGTCGGCGGATATCCCGGACAGTGCCCGGTCGAAGTCCGGTCCGTCCGAATACCGTTTGCCGGCAAGGTCGTTCACACCGGCGAGGTTGATCACGGCGGCACCGCGGCGGATCGGCGTGTTCTCGTTGCGCAGCGGCTGGATGCCCCAGCGTTCCATCTCGAGAAGCCACTCGTCGGTGTCGTCGACGAAGTACTCGTGGTTTCCGGTGACGAGGAAGGCGCCCTCCCGGGCCACCAGGTCCTGCAATGGCGCTGCGGCAGAACCGAGTTCGGCGACGGTGCCGTCGATCACGTCGCCGACGATCGCGACGAGGTCCGGCGCGGTCTCGTTGATCATGTCGACGATCCGCTCGGAGTGCGCCCGGCCCAACAGCGGGCCGAGGTGAATGTCGGACACCACGGCGATGCGGAAACCGTGAAACGCCGGATCGAGGCCGCGCAGCCGCACCGGCACCCGCAGCATGTCGGGCGGTCCCAGCGCGGTGGCCGTACCGAAGCCGACCAGCCCGACCGATGCGGCGCCCGCGGCGGCGGCGCTCGCGCGCGCCAAGAACAATCGGCGGCTCAAGTCGTTCGAGTCACCCTGTTGCGACGCCTTCGGCGCCCGTCGCACCCACGGCCGCAGGACCAGGTGCACCGGTTCGAGCGCCAGCAGCGTCAGCAACAGGTAGGCGGCGACGCCGAACCACACGTAGCCCGGCCAGGCGTACCAGCCCGCGTCGGCCGGGCCGAACACCCTGGGCAGGAACAGGGCCGCCACCAGCAGCCCGGCCAGCCCGAGAAGGGCCGTCGTGAGCATCCACCGCGCGCGGCCCGGGCGGGTGGTGTCCTTGACCAGCCGCTTCCACAGGTAGACGTGCATCAGCGCGAGCACCGCGCCGAGGATGACGATGAACATGCACACCCTTCGCTGCCGACCGTCCGCGGCACCGCGCGGGCATGTCCATCATGCCCGCTGGGCTCAGGCCGGGTGCAGGCTGACCGCGATGCCCGCGTCCCGCCGAGCGCTCATCCTTGTACGGATTAAGGCCCGGAATGTACGAGAGTGAGCGCCCGCGGCAGAAAGGAGTTCCTACAGCGAGACGGTTCCGTAGGCGCCGACGTGCTCGACCAGCGTGCGGAGTTGGTCGTCGGTGGTGCCGAACGTGTTGTCGATCGCCGTGAGCCGCGCCGCGTAATGACCGACGGGATACTCCGCGGTCATCCCGATGCCGCCGTGCAGCTGGATCGCCTCCTGCGCGATGTGCCGACCCGAGCGCCCGATCTGGAACTTGGCCCGCGCGGCGATCACCGGGTCGAACCGGCCGTCGGCGATCGACATCGCGGCGTAGAAGTTCATGCTGCGCGCGAGTTCGAGCGAGACGTACATGTCCGCGGCGCGTTGGGTCAGCGTCTGGAACTTGCTCAGCGGGACGCCGAATTGCTTTCGGCTGGTGAGGTATTCGGTGGTAAGCCGCAGCGCCTCCTCCATCGCCCCGACCGCTTCCGCGCAGAGCGCCGACTGGTACCGGATGACGGTGCGCGCGACGTGTTCGGTCGCGTCGCCGCCCTCACCGAGTGGTTCGGCGGGGGTGGAGTCGAAGTCGAGCGCCGCGCCGCGGCGACC
>NZ_CVTB01000014.1 GCF_001050015.1 Mycolicibacterium malmesburyense | reverse complement strand
GCGTCGGGCCATCCGGCCACGGCGGCGTCGACGTCGGTGCGCAGGGCGTCGGCGCGGTCGGCCCCGACTCGGGACAGCAGCGGAGTGTTGCGCAGGCGGAACGGGGCCATCACTCGGTATCGGCGTTGCGGATGTAAAGAAGCCGGTCACCGGATTCGACCGTGTCGACTTCCGGTGAGTCCACGCGCAGCAGTTCGCCGTTGCGGACCACGCCGAGCACGATGTCGTGCAGGTGACGCGGGGAGCCGCCGACCTCTTTGGGCGTGACCTCCCGTTCGGCGATGGCGAAACCGGCATCCGGTGTCAACAGGTCCTCCATGATCTGCACAACGCTGGGAGTCTGGGTGGCTATGCCGAGCAGGCGTCCCGCGGTCTCCGACGACACCACGGTCGAGTCGGCGCCCGACTGCCGCAGCAGGTGCTGGTTGTCCGATTCGCGGGCCGCGGCGATGATCTTGGCGTTCGGCGCGAGTTCGCGGGCGGTCAACGTGACCAACACCGCGCTGGCGTCGTCGTCGGTGGCGACGATGATCGACTTCGCGTGCTGGGCGCTGGCCAGGCGCAGGATGTCGGCCTTGGTGGCGTCGCCGTGGACGGTGACCAGCCCGGCCCCACGGGCGCGTTCGAGTGCGCCCGCGTTCTCGTCGACGACGACGATGTCGGCGGGCGCGACCTCGTCGCCGACCATCGCGGCGACCGCCGTCCTGCCCTTGGTGCCGTAACCGATGACGACGGTGTGGTTGCGCACTCTGCTCCTCCATCGCTGGATCTTCAATGCCGCGCGCGACTGGCTGGTCAGCGTCTCCACGGTGGTGCCGATGAGCACGATCAGGAACGCGACGCGCAGCGGGGTGATCACCAGGACGTTGATCAACCGCGCTTCGGGGGTGAACGGGGTGATGTCGCCGTAGCCGGTCGTCGACAGCGACACCGTCGCGTAGTACAGGCAGTCGAGGAACGACAGCTGGTTGTCCTGCACGTCGCGGTAGCCGTCGCGGTCGAGGTAGACGATGAACACGGCGGCCATCAACGCCAGCGTCGCGTAGATGACGCGACGGATGATCCGCTGGGTGGGGCTGACGAACGGTTCGGGGATCCGCAGGATGTCCACGAGCCGCGAGTCGGGCTGTGAGGTCAGGTCCTGCTCGATCGCGGCGAGCCGGCGCCGCAGCCTACCTTTTGCCACGAGGACCCGTTACCGGTCCCGCCGGGTTGTGCACGCCACAATGTAATCATGACCTCTCCCCCGCCCGAACTGCAGCAACTGGCCAGCCCGTCGCGTGCCTACCGGATAGCGGCCGGCCTGCTGGGTATCGGCACGCTTCACTTCGTCGCGCCCAAGCCGTTCGACGGCATCATCCCCGCCGAGCTGCCGGGCAGCCCGCGCTTCTACACCTACGCCTCGGGCGTGGCCGAGCTCGGTGTGGCGGGGCTGCTGCTGGCGCCTCGGACGCGGCGCTTCGGCGCACTGGCCGCGGTGGCCCTGTTCCTCGCGGTGTTTCCCGCCAACGTCAACATGGTGCGGTTGTGGTTCAAGGACCCGACCAAGTCGCTGCCTATGCGGTTGATCGCGATCGCCCGCCTGCCGCTGCAGATTCCGATGATCGTGCAGGCGGCGAAGGTGTACCGCGAGTCCTAGGCCGCATCGGCCGCCTCCAGCAGCCCGGCGAGTTCGTCGAGGTCCGGCAGTGCATCGGGGGTGGCGGTGACACCGCTGCGAACGTAGTGGAACGCCGCCCGGACCGACTCGACCGGACAGCCGTGCAGTGCCGCCCACGCGTGGCGGTACACCGCGAGTTGAATGGCGTTGTGCTGCATGGCCTCCGGGGTGGCAGGGGGCTCGCCCGTCTTCCAGTCCACCACGGTGGCGCCGCCGTCCTCGTCGGCGAACACGGCGTCGATGCGACCCCGGACCACCCTTTCGCCGATGACCATGTCGAACGGCACCTCGACATCGATCGGGGTGCGCGCGGCCCACGCCGACACCGCGAACGCAGCCTGCAGCTCGGCGAGTTCCTCGGCGACGGCGGTCTCGTGGTCGACCGCGCCCGGCAGGTCGTCGAGGTCGAACAACCGCTCGGCATGGTAGAACCGCTGCACCCAATCGTGAAATGCGGTGCCCAGCAGGGCATGCGGATCGGGGCGCGTCGGCAGCCTGCGACGCAGCCGCTGCGACACCGATTCGGGGTCCTTACCGAGCTCTACCAGCGTGCTGACCGAAAGCTGTAGCGGCAGCGGAGCGGCCGTCGGTTCGACCACCCGGTTGCGTTCGGTGATGAGCGCGTCCACGTCGGCCGCCCATCCTTCCGCGGAGTCGACGGGCTCCACGTCGCACTCGCCAGCCATCGCCGCGGCGACCAACGTTGCCCCGCGGGCCACGTCGCCACGGCGGTGACCCGCCGGGTCGGCGGGCCAGACGGCTTCGACGACCTTGTCGCGCAACGGGTTCGGCTCACCGTCGGCCGGCGCGGGCGCCCACTGCTCGACGACCCCACACGGATCACCCTCCGCGGCCGATTGGTCGATGATGTCCTTCAGCTCGCACAGGAAATCCGACGGGCCGCGGGCCTTGGTCTCCGATGCTCCCCAGTGGTGGCCGGACAGCAGCAGGGTGTCCTCGGCGCGGGTGAGCGCGACGTACAGCAGGCGGCGTTCCTCGTCGATGCGGCGCTGCTCGAGGTTCTTCTTGTGCTCACCGATCACGTCGGACAACTGCTTGCGGTCGTAGACGTCGGTGGTGTCGAGCACCGGGACGCCGTGTTCGGACAATGTCGCCCGGTCACCGCGCAGCAGCGGCGGGAGGTCCGCCGCGTCGGTGAGCCAGGTGCGCGCGGTGCCGGTCGAGGGAAACACCCGCCCGCTCAGGTGCGGAACGGCGACGATCTGCCATTCGAGGCCTTTCGCCGCGTGGATGGTGAGGATCTGCACCCGGTCGTTGGCGACGGAGGTTTCGGCGGGGGCGAGCCCGTTCTCCACCTCCTCGGCGGCGGCGAGGTAGCCCAGCAGGCCCGTGACATCGGTGCCCGGGCGATCGGCGAAGTCGGCGACCACGTCGGCGAACGCGTCGAGGTGTTCGGTGCCCGACCATCCCGCCGAGACGGGCCGACGCGCGCGCACCTCGGTGTCGACGCCGAGCACGCGGCGGACTTCGGCCACGAGTTCGGGTAGCGGGTGCGACAGGTGCGCCCGCAGCGCGGTCAGCTCACGCCCGAGCGCGACGATGCGCGCATAACCGGCCGGCGAATACTGTTCGGGCGCACCGGGATCGGTGACCGCCTCGGTCAGGCATGCGGTGTCGGCGTCGGGCGCGGCCTGCGCCGCGATGCGTTCGGCGACCCCGGCGCTTTCGGCGTCTCCGCTGTCGTCGAGTTGCACCGCGCGCCGCCACAGCGCGGTGACGTCACGGCCGCCCAGCCGCCACCGCGGCCCGGTGAGCACGCGCATGGCCGCGCTGCCCGCGGTCGGGTCGGCGATCATCCGCAGCATCGCCACCACGTCGGCGACCTCCGGCACGCCCAGCAGGCCCGCCAGTCCGACCACTTCGACGGGGACACCGCGGGCGGTGAGCGCGTCGGCCATCGGCGCGGCGTCGGCGTTGCGCCGCACCAGCACCGCCGTCGTCGGCGCCGACACATCCTCGTCGCGTGCCCGCTCGTAGATCTCGGCGATGTGCTCGGCGACCCAATCGCGTTCGGCCGCAACGTCCGTGAGCAGTGCACACCGGATCGTGCCCGGTTGGGCATCGGGTCGCGGCAGCAGCGAGCGCACCGCGACCGAACGACGCCGCGCCTGCGCCGACACCGCGTTGGCCAGGTGCAGCGCGCGGGGCGGATTGCGCCAGCTGGTCCGCAGCTCCAGGGTGGGCGCCGGCGAGCCGTCCGAACGCGGGAAGTCGGTGGTGAAGCGCGGCAGGTTGGTGGCCGACGCGCCGCGCCACCCGTAGATCGACTGGATGGGGTCGCCGACGGCGGTCAGCGCGAGGTCGTCGTCCACCCCGCCGCCGAACAACGACGACAACGCGACCCGCTGCGCATGCCCGGTGTCCTGGTACTCGTCGAGCAGAACCACCCGGTACCGGCCGCGCAGCTGCTCGCCGACCTGCGGGAAGTTCTCGGCCAGCCTGGCGGCCGAGGCCATCTGCATGCCGAAGTCCATCACCTTCTCGTCGCGCATCCGCCGGTGCAGCGCGTCGATCAGCGGGACCAGCTCCGTGCGCTCGGTCTGCGTGGCCAGCAGGCGTAGCAGCCATTGGCTCGGTCCCCGGTCGCGCTGGTACGGACCGGCGGGCAGCGTGTGCACCAGGCGTTCGAGCTCGACGTGGGTGTCGCGCAACTGGTCGGTGTCGACGAGGTGCTCGGCGAGCTGACCCGCCAGCCGCAGCACCATCGACGTTACCGCCGCCGGCGTCTTCTCGGTGTCCAGTTCGGGGTGCTCGCACACGACGCGGAAGGCCGACTGCCACATTTCGGTTTCGCTCAGCAGCCGGGTCTCGGGCTCCACGGGCAGCAGCAGCCCGTGCTCGCGCAACAGGTTGCCCGCGAATGCGTGATACGTGCTGACCGTGGGTGGTTCGTCGGTGACGGCGCCGCTCTCCACGAGCCCGGCGCCCGCGAGCCGGGCCAGTCGGGTGCGGACCCGGCGCAGCAGCTGCCCGGCGGCCTTGCGGGTGAAGGTGAGGCCGAGAACCTCGCCGGGGCCGGCGAATCCGTTGGCGACCAGCCACACGACCCGTGCGGCCATCGTCTCGGTCTTACCCGCTCCGGCGCCGGCGATCACCACGAGCGGTCCGGGAGGCGCGGCGATCACGGCGGCCTGCTCGTCGGTCGGCGCGAAAAGACCCAGCGCGGCGGCGAGTTCATGCGGGCTGTAGCGCGGGGTCATGCCTGTCCTCCCGCGGCGGCCTGGGCGGGGCACATCGCTCGCACGGGGCAGTGCCCGCAGCCGTCGTTGATCCGCGCGACGAACTCCGGGCCCTGGGTGGCCGCCGCCGCCAGGCGCACGGTGTCGCGCCACTCGGTGTGCTTGTCCGGGGTCAGCGCGTCCTGTTCCCGCTCGGTGGGTCCCGAAGCGCCGGTCTTACCGAGGTAGACCAGCCGGCCACCACCCGGCGAATCCCCCTCTGCCAGCAGCCCTTCGGCGATCGCCAGCTGGTACATCGCCAGCTGGGCGTGGTTTTGCGCGTCGTCCTTGGTCACCGGGCTCTTGCCGGTCTTGAGGTCGACCACGACAAGGCGGCCCTCACTGTCGCGCTCGAGGCGGTCGACCCGCCCACGCATCCGCACGTCGGGTTCGCCGTCCGCGCCCTCGATCACGACACCGTCGACGTCGATCTCGGTGCCGATCTCAGTGAGCCGGCCGCGGGTCTGTGCACGCCACTGCGCAAACGTCGTCACCATCGCGCGGTGGCGGGCGAGTTCGTTGTCGGCATACCAGCGAGAGTCGAACGGCAGCTTGGCCCACACCTTTTCGAGCGCGTTGACCATCTGGCTCTCGGTGCGGCCCGGGTCGGCGACGAGGGCGTGCACCAGCGAGCCGACCGCGGAGCGCACATCGCGGCCGTCGGCACCGCCGTGGCGCTCGAGTAGCCACCGCAACGGGCAATCGGTGAGCATCTGCAGCGTCGACGGCGACAGCGTCACGGTGTGGCCGTCGCCGCTCCACAGTGCTTCCTCGCTGGACAGCGGAGTCATCGCCTGCCACTGAGCGGGGTCGGCGCCGGGCACGCCGGCCTCCGACAGCCGCGCCAACAGCGCTGCCGCGCAGGCGCGTGCGGCGTCGTCGACGTCACCTTCGGGCGCGCACACGACTGCCCGCAGCCGGCCCACCAACGCCGCGGGCGCGAGCACGCGCGGCGCGGCGACGGGTGCGGTGATGTCGGGATCGGTGTGCGAGGCGAGAGCGCTCAACTCGTAGCAGAACGACGACGGCAGCAGCGACTCGTCACCGCTGTCGCTGTCGACCGCCGTCACGAGCAGCCGGCTGCGGGCCCGGCCCATCGCGGCGATGAGCAACCGGCGCTCCTCGGCCAACAAAGGCGCCCGGGTCGACACGCCTTCGGCGCCCTCGGTGACGCCGTCGAGCAGATCGACGAGCTGCTGGGTGGCCAGCACACCACCGCGTGGAACGGTGTTGGGCCACAATCCTTCCTGCACGCCGGCTACGACGACGAACTCCCATTCGCGGCCCAACGCCGCGTGGGCGCTGAGCACCGCGACCGCCTCGGCGTCGCCGCTCTCGTCCCGCGCGGGCAACCCGAGCCCCGCGACGTGGTCGATGAGTCCGCGCAAGGTCGCGCCCGCCGTGCGGCTCACGTACTGCTCGGCGACGTCGAAAACCGCGGTGACGGCGTCGAGGTCGCGGTCGGCCTGCGCCCCGGACACGCCGCCGCGTTCGCTCGCCGCCAACCAGCGGCGCTGCAAACCGGAACGATGCCAGGCCTGCCACAGCGTGTAGCGCGGGTCGGCTCCGGCCTCGGCGCTGCGGCGGGCGGCGGCCAACACCTTGCGCACGCGATCCAGCGGCCTGCTCAGGTTTTCCGGTAACCCGTCGACTCGGCGCTCGAGGGCCTCGACCAACAGATCGCCGAAATCGCGCGGCGGTTGGGACCCGTCGAGGCGGCGCAGCGCTCGCCGAAGTTGGCGCAGCGACACCGGATCGACGCGGCCGATCGGACCGGTCAGCAATGCCGACGCCTGTGCGGTGTCGAGCCCGTGCGCCGTCGCGGCCAACACCGTGAGCAGTGCCCGCACGGCGGGTTGGTCGCCGAGCGGCGTCGCGGGCGTGGGCGTGTCCACCGGAACTCCGGCGGCCGCCAGTGTGCGGGCCAGCGACGCGCCGAGCCGGGGCACCGAACGCACGATGACCGCCATCTGGGACCACGGCACGCCGTCGACGAGGTGTGCCCGTCGCAGCGCGTCGGTGATCATCGCCGACTCCGCGTGCGGGGATGCCGCGATGCGGACCGACACCGAGCCGGACTCCCCCGGCGCGCCGGTCAGCATACGGCCGGGTTCGACACCGGGCAGCCGCCGCGCGACCTCGGTGACGGCTTCGGCGACCGCCGGTGCGCAGCGGTGGGACTCGGTCAGCACGATCGCCGGTTCATCCCCGCGCAGCAGCGCCGGGTCGGCACCGCGGAAGCCGAAGACCGCCTGGTTGGGATCGCCTGCGAGCACGGTGATCTCGGCCCCCTGAGCCAACACCCGGACCAGTCGCGCGGCCTGCGGGTCGAGCTGCTGTGCGTCATCGACGAGGAGCAGTTTGATCCGGCTCCGCTCGGCGGCCAGCAGCTCGCCATCGGTGGCCAACGCCTCGAGCGCCGCGCCCACCAGTTCGGCCGCGCCGAGGGCGGGGATGGTGGCCTGGGGAGCGGCCATGCCCACGGCCGAGCGCAACAGCATGATCTGCTCGTAGGCCTGAGCGAACTGCCCGGCCGCCAGCCACTCCGGCCTGCCCGAGCGCCGCCCGATGCGCTGCAGAACAACGGGATCGACACCGCGTTCGGCGCAGCGGGCCAGCAGATCTCGCAGTTCGTTGGCGAAACCGACCGTGCTGAGCGCCGGACGCAGGTGGTGCGGCCAGGCGGTCGCCGCGCGGTCGCCGTCCTCGAGGTCGCCGGCGAGCAGTTCCCGGATGATCCCGTCCTGTTCGGCGCTGGTGATGAGCCGCGGCGGCGCATCGCCGTTGCGCTGGGCGGCCAACCGCAACACGGCGAAGGCATACGAGTGCACGGTGCGCACCAACGGTTCGCGCACCACCGCGCGGGTGCCCGCGGACAACAGCGCCGAGGTGATGCGGGCGCGCGCCCGTGCGCCGAGCCGGGCCGAACCCGTCAGCAGCAGAACCGATTCCGGATCCATGCCGGCGGCGATGTGCGCGACCGCCGTCCGCACCAGCAGCGTGCTCTTGCCGGTGCCTGCGCCGCCGATCACGCGGACCGCGCCCCGCGTGCGAGTGTCGGTGAGCGCGCTCGGCGTGAGGTCGGTGTGCGGTGCGGACATGAGGGCATGACACCACGGGGGTCCGACATTGATAATGAAAGAGCGTTACCGCGCAGTCGTGACCCTGGGTCTG
>NZ_CVTB01000013.1 GCF_001050015.1 Mycolicibacterium malmesburyense | reverse complement strand
GATCGGCCAGGCCGTCATCGCCTACGAGCCGGTCTGGGCCATCGGCACGGGCCGGGTGGCCAGCGCCGCCGACGCGCAGGAGGTCTGCAAGGCGATCCGCGACGAGCTGGGCAAGCTGGCCTCGCCGCAGGTGGCTGCCGGTGTGAGGGTGCTGTACGGCGGGTCGGTGAACGCCAAGAACGTCGGCGACATCGTCGCGCAGGAGGACATCGACGGCGCCCTCGTCGGAGGCGCGTCCCTCGATGGCGAGCAGTTCGCCACGCTGTCGGCCATCGCGGCCGGCGGGCCCCTGCCCTGACCGTCCGATTCGTGAGTGCCGCCGTCGATTAGGTAGTCTTGCGCCCATGGAATTGGCCCTGCAGATCACCCTGGTCGTGACCAGTGTCTTGGTCGTG
This sequence comes from Mycolicibacterium malmesburyense, assembly GCF_001050015.1. The sequence goes on along the minus strand of NZ_CVTB01000013.1, from coordinate 7,748 downwards.
CTCCTGGTGCTGCTGCATCGCGCCAAGGGCGGCGGCCTGTCCTCGCTGTTCGGCGGCGGCGTCCAGTCCAGCCTGTCGGGCTCGACGGTGGTGGAGAAGAACCTCGACCGGTTGACGCTGTTCGTCACCGGCATCTGGCTCGTCTCGATCGTCGGCGTCGCGCTGCTCATCAAGTACAGCTGATTCACACCACCTCGCTCTGCGGCCCGGCCTCGGGCCGTCGATACTTGACTCATGGCTGAAGTCGCCGGACTGGAACCGATAGGCGCGGTCAGGCGGACCAAGGTCGGTCGCGACGCCACCGAGCCGATGCGTGAGGACATCCGACTGCTCGGCGCCATACTCGGCGACACCGTGCGCGAGCAGAACGGTGAGGACGTCTTCGATCTCGTTGAGCGCGCCCGCGTCGAGTCGTTCCGGGTGCGCCGCTCGGAGATCGATCGCACGGAGCTGGCGGGGATGTTCGACGGCATCGACGTCCGGCGGGCGATTCCGGTGATCCGCGCGTTCACTCATTTCGCGCTGCTGGCCAATGTCGCCGAGGACATCCACCGGGAGCGGCGCCGGGCCATCCACGTCGCAGCGGGGGAGCCGCCGCAGAACAGCACCCTCGCCGCGACCTACGCCAAGCTCGACACCGTCGACCTCGATGCGGGCACCGTCGCCGAAGCACTGACCGGAGCGATGGTTTCGCCGGTGATCACCGCCCACCCGACCGAGACCAGGCGCCGCACGATCTTCGACACCCAACACCGCATCACCGAGCTCATGCGGCTGCGGCTGCACGGGCACGACGAAACCGATGGCCGCGACATCGAGCGGGAACTGCGCCGCCACATCCTCACGCTCTGGCAGACCGCGCTGGTTCGGTTGTCGCGCTTGAAGATTCAGGACGAGATCGAAACCGGCCTGCGCTACTACCCGGCGGCGTTCTTCGAGGTCATCCCGCAGGTCAACGCCGACGTGCGCACCGAACTGCAAGCTCGCTGGCCCGATGCGGCGTTACTCGACGAGCCGATCGTGCGGCCCGGATCGTGGATCGGCGGGGACCGGGACGGCAATCCGAACGTCACCTCAGACGTGGTTCGGCAGGCCACCGGGAGAGCCGCGTACACCGCGATGGACCACTACTTCACCGAGATCACGGCGCTCGAGGAAGAGCTGTCGATGTCGGCGCGGCTGGTCAGGATCAGCGAGGAACTCGAAGCACTGGCCGCCCGCTGCGAGGAGCCCGCGCGGGCCGACGAGCCCTACCGGCGCGCGCTGCGGGTGATCCACTCCCGGTTGACATCGACGGCGAAGGAGATCCTCGACGAGCAGCCAGAGCACGAACTCGATCTGGGGCTCGAGCGCTATGAGTCGCCTGCCGAGTTTCTGGCCGACCTTGACGTGGTCGACGCGTCATTGCGCGCCAACGGCAGCGCGGTGCTGGCCGACGATCGGCTGGCCCGGCTGCGGGAGTCCGTGCGCACGTTCGGTTTTCATCTCTGCGGTCTCGATATGCGGCAGAACTCCGAAGTCCACGAGGAGGTCATCGCCGAGCTGTTGGCGTGGGCGGGTGTGCACGAAGATTACGCCTCGCTGACCGAGGGCGAGCGCGTCGAGCTGCTCGCGGGTGAGCTGGCGATGCGGCGTCCACTCGTCAAGGCGGACGCCGAGCTGTCCGAACTGGCCCGCAAGGAACTCGACATCGTCGCGGCGGCCGCGCGGGCGGTGCGGGTTTTCGGTTCGCGGGCCGTGCCGAACTACATCATTTCGATGTGCGAGTCGGTGTCGGACATGCTGGAGGCGGCGATCCTGCTCAAAGAGGTGGGGCTGCTCGACGTCACGGCGGACGAGCCGTATGCCCCCGTGGGAATCGTCCCGCTGTTCGAGACGATCGACGATCTGCAGCGTGGTTCATCGATTCTCGAAGCGGCGCTGGACCTTCCGGTGTACTGGTCGATCGTGTCGGCGCGCAGCGAGAGCCAAGAGGTGATGCTCGGCTACTCCGATTCGAACAAGGACGGCGGCTACCTGGCGGCGAACTGGGCCCTGTATCGGGCCGAACTCGACCTGGTGGAGTCGGCCCGCAAGACGGGAATCCGCTTGCGGCTCTTCCACGGTCGCGGTGGCACCGTGGGTCGCGGCGGCGGTCCCAGTTATGACGCCATTCTGGCCCAGCCGCCGGGGGCGGTGAACGGATCGCTGCGGCTCACCGAACAGGGCGAGGTGATCGCCGCGAAATACGCCGAGCCGCAGGTCGCATACCGCAATCTGGAGACGCTGCTGGCCGCCACGTTGGAGGCCACGCTGCTCGACGTCGAAGGTCTCGGCGACGAGGCCGGCCCGGCGTACGAGGTGCTCGACGACCTGGCCGCGCGGGCTCATCGGGCGTACGCCGAATTGGTCCACGAGACACCGGGATTCGTCGAATATTTCAAGGCGTCGACGCCGGTGAGCGAGATCGGTGCGCTCAACATCGGCAGCAGGCCGTCGTCGCGCAAGCCGACGACGTCGATCGCGGATCTGCGGGCGATCCCGTGGGTGCTGGCGTGGAGCCAGTCGCGGGTGATGCTGCCCGGCTGGTACGGCACGGGTGCGGCGTTCGAGGAGTGGATCGCCGAGGGCCCCGAGTCGGAAGAGGACCGCGTGGAGGTGTTGCGGGACCTGTACCGACGGTGGCCGTTCTTCCGCACCGTGCTGTCGAACATGGCGCAGGTGCTGGCGAAGTCGGATCTGGGGTTGGCGGCGCGCTATTCCGAACTCGTCGAGGACGAGGAGCTGCGCCGGCGGGTGTTCGACAAGATCGCCACCGAGCACGAGCGCACGATTCGGATGCACAACCTGATCACCGGGCAGGACGATCTGCTGGCGGACAACCCCGCGCTGGCCCGTTCGGTGTTCAACCGCTTTCCGTACCTCGAACCGCTGAACCACCTGCAGGTCGAGTTGTTGCGCCGTTACCGGTCAGGTGACGACGACGAGCTCGTCCAGCGGGGGATTCTGCTGACGATGAGCGGCTTGGCGACCGCGCTGCGCAACAGCGGCTGAACCGGCGGGCCATTGACACTCTGGCGGCGAGGTGTCAGGGTCGTATTCACTAAATGAAAATGCAGTTTTCATTTAAGGGTGCGCCGAGCGGCTGGAGACACGTGTGGGTGATGCGAACCCGATGGCCTGGCTGCCGTTCTCTATCGCCGAGGCGGCGTTGTCGGGCGATGGCGCGGACAGCTTGCCGCAAGCCTGGTCGCACCTCCTCGAGCGGCTGAAGGCGGCGGGCGAACTCGTTGCCTCCAGCGACGTCAATCGCAACCGCATCGACTACGCATCGGGGATGAGACACCTGATGGTGCTGTTGGCCGTCGGTGTCGACGAGGCGCTGCGGGCCGATCCCGATCCCGTACCGGCGGTGACGCGCACAAGCACCGACGACATCTTGACGTGGGGTATGGAGTGCCCCGACTGTCTCTACCTGCGGGCGACGCTGCGTGGCGGCGAGACGTACCGGCTCTTCGGAAGCCGGGGTACCGCGCGATATGTCGGTCTGCAGACGATGAACGGGATAGCGTCGACGGCCAACTGTCTGGTGGATGACCTGGAGCGCGACGGAGACGGAAACTTCGAAGTGGTGCTGTCGGCCGAAAAGCACGCGGGCAACTGGATGCGCCTGGAAGGCGATCATCCCACGCTGGTCGTCCGGCACTTTTTCTACGACTGGGACACCGAGAGACCGTCATCGCTTCAGATCGAACGCATCGGGGACGAGGTCGAACCAGACAATCGTGCGGTCCCGGTCGACGTGGCGGTTTCGCGTCAGATTCATGCGCTGGGGGAGTTCGTCCACGACAACCTCAAATTTTTCCTTGACTTCAATGCGGGTCCACCGGTCAACGGGTTCATGCCGGCGATAGACCGCTCCGACATGGGTGCTGCCGCGGAGAACCGCCCGGTGATCGGGCGCTACGAACTCGAGCCCGACGAGGCACTGATTTTGGAGGTCGAACCGCCCGAAGGGGTGTACTGGAGCTACTCGCTCGGCAACCAGTGGTGGGAAACCATCCACTACGGTCGCCATCAATCGAGCCTCAACGCGCATCAGGCGATCGTCGACTCCGACGGAATCCTTCGGGTGGTGATCAGCGCACGTGATCCTGGAGTGGCGAATTGGCTTGATACGGCGGGACACAGCAATGGCGCGATGATTCTTCGCTGTGTTCGGACGAAGACCGCGCCGACCCCGAGGGCACGGGTGGTCGAGTTCGTCGATGTCGTGTCGGAGCTACCCGCCGAGACCGCCCTGGTCAGTCCCGAGCAGCGTGCCGCCATCGTCGCGAGGCGTCGGCGCGCAGTCCACCGGAGGTTCTCCGAATGACGTTCATCGCCGACGAACTGGAGGGCGGCGCAAGAAGCGCGACCGGACTCGACGATTTCGGCTCGCCCTACTATCGGGAGGGACTGGAGCGGACGGTCGACGCGCTCAACAACGAGGCCGGTCTGAACGAGATGGGTCGGGTGATCCAGCATGCGACGATCAGCAATGCGCTCATCCAGCGATTGCGAATCGTCGAAACGTACAAGCAACATCCTGAAATAGACGACGAAGTCGTGGGGGGCCCGGTGTTGGTGATCGGGCTGCCGCGCACTGGAACGACGGCATTGAGCCAACTCGTCGCCAGCGATCCGCAGTTCCGGTCGTTGCGGATGTGGGAGTCTCAAGCGTGCACGCCGCCGCCCGAATCAGCGACCCAGCACGACGATCCGCGGATCGCTCAGGCCGCCGAGGCGATCGCCATGATGGACAGCATGTTTCCGAAAATGCGGGCCATGGTGAACTCCGAGCCGCAGGCCGCGACCGAATGTCAGGATCTGATGGGCATGAGTTTCCGCACCTTCCACTTCGACGGAGTGGTGCGGGTTCCCGGGTATCTGGCGTGGCTCATGCGGTGCGATATGCGTGAGACGTACACGTTCCACCGCCAGGTGCTCAAGCTCCTGCAGTGGCATTGCCCGCCGACCCTGTGGCACCTCAAGACCCCGGTCCACATGTTCTCACTCGACGCCCTCGTGGAGGCATATCCGAACGCGAAGTTTCTGTGGTGTCACCGCGATCCGGCGAAAGTGCTGGCGTCGGTCTGCAGTTTGATTCGATACGTCCGCAGCTGGAGCAGTGACCGAGACGATCCACATGAACTCGGCGCCGAACAGCTCGAGTGCTGGACGGAAGGGGTCCGGCGCGCGATGGACTTCCGAAACCGTTTCGGAGACAGCAGATTCGTCGATGTATCGTTCCCAGAGTTGAATGCGGACCCAGTCGCGACCCTCGAAAAGAGCTACAGTCAGCTGGGCTTGACCTTCACCGATGAGGCCCGTTGCAGCGTGCAGCGATGGGCGGATGAGCACCGGCCCGGCTCCCGCGGCGAGCACGTGTACGACCTCGCCGACTACGGCCTTCTGCAAGAGCAGGTGCGCGAGTCCTTCGCCGACTACCTCGCGACCTACGACGCCACCGCCTGATGGACACGGTCGCCCGGCGAAGGCGCAAGAAGCTGGAGCCCGATCCCGACGTGCGTGACGCGCTGTTGAACGCCGCCACTGAGATCGTCCGCGACGAGGGGATCGCACCTGTGAGTGTGGCGCGGGTGCTCGACCGCGCCGGGTTGAGCACCCGCGCGTTCTACCGGCATTTCGATTCGAAGGATGCGCTCGTGTCCGCGGTCTTCGTGCGAATGGCGCAGACCGAGATGCGCAGGCTCAAACGAAAGATGGCCGCGGCGTCCGGCCCGGTGGAGGCGGTTACGGCGTGGATCGACGGACGCCTCGACCTGGCATTCAATTCGCAGATCAGATCCGACTTGAGGCAGATGTCGCTGGAGGCGCAGACGCAGATGTTCGCGGCACCCGAGTTGATCACCGATGCGTACGGCGAGATCCTGAAGCCGCTCGTCGAGCAACTCGAGAAGGGAAAGGCGGCCGGACTTTTCCCCGACGTCGACCCATCGGCCGATGCGATGGCGATACATGGCGCGATCTGGGCGAGTGTCGAACGCCAATGGGCGACCGGTGATTGCGACGGGCACAGCGTCCGTGACCAGATAGTGCGCTTTTGCATGCGTGGAATCGGCGTGGTCCAACCTCGGGGAAGGTGAATCGATGGACCTTGGATTGACGGGATCGGCGGCCGTCGTAACGGGCGGAAGTAAGGGCATGGGCCTCGCGATCGCCACGACGCTGGCTGAAGAGGGCGCCCGGGTGGCGGTGATGGCCAGGGGCAAGGAGGCCCTCGCAGCGGCGGTCGCGGAGCTTCGAGATGCCGGGGCACCGGATGCCATCGGAATCTGTGTCGACATGTCGGATGCCGGGTCGATCACCGCCGGATTCGAGGCCGTCGCGCAGCGGTGGGGAGAACTCAACAGCCTGATCCACACGATCGGCCCGGGTGACGGATATTTCGAGGACATGGACGACACACAGTGGGAGGAGACGTTCGCGCTCGGCACGATGGCCGGAGTGCGTTCCATTCGCGCCGCACTACCGATGCTGCGCGCCGCGGAGTGGGGCAGGATCGTGACATTCTCGGCACATTCGATTCAGCGGCAGAACCCACGGATCGTGGCCTACACGGCGTCGAAGGCGGCGCTGACCAGCGTCACCAAGAATCTCTCGAAAAGCCTTGCCAAGGACGGAATTCTGGTCAACTGTGTATGCCCGGGAACGATCGTCACAGCGAGCTTCACCGAAGTCCTCAAGGACATCCTGGCCGCGGACGGACTCGACGCGAGCGATCCCACGGATGTGATGACCTGGATCGACGACAACTTCCACCAACCGTGCGACCTCGGCCGCGCCGGGCTGCCTGAAGAGGTCGCGTCGATTACCGTCTACTTGGCGTCTCGGCGCAACGGGTACGTCACTGGAGCCACCGTCAACGTCGACGGTGGCTCCGATTTCGTCTGAGCGCCGTCACAAGCCGGCGGAGCGGCGCACCTTGTTCACCGCGCCGCGCACCACCTGCTCGGTCGCGGTCAGCGGGGAGATGACGGACTCGCCGAGGCCGACGATGCGCTCGACCCGGCTGACGATTCCCTCCATGCGGTCGACGACGCCGTTGAGGCGCGGCGCCAGGTCGTTGATCTGATTGATCGTTTCGTTGAAGCGCTCCAGGGTGGCATCGAGGTTGGCGGTCGAGCTGTTGAGGTCCTCGAGCGTCTCGCTCAGCCCCTCCAGGATGGTGTCGACCTGCTCGACGGTGACGTCGGCGTTCAGCGCCGCCTGCGCGAGCTTCCTGATTCGTTCCGGTCCGGTGCGTACCGGGCGACCACCCTTGTCTGCCATGACGGCCATTATGACGGCAGTCGGGGAACCGCTGGGTGGAACCCGTCGTCTAAACGGGTGTGAGCCAAGATGAAACCATGTCTCGGCAATGCGTGACGGATCCGCGGAGCATCCGGCTGGGATCGGAGATGACGAGCGGAAACACCGGGTACGAGGCGGGGTTCCGCGATGGTGTGTCAGAACGGCGGCGGTTCGTCGTCCCGGGCGATGCGCTCGGCGAGGAGTAATTGCTTTCGGGCGATGCGCTCGGCGTTGTGTTGCCGTTCCAGCGCGATGCGGTAGGCCCTGTCCTCGGCGCGGGTCCGACTGCGGAGCGGCATCCTCGCTCCGCGATGGTCGGAGGCCGGCCGGTTCGGTTGCACGCTCTCGATCTGACCGGTGGGTACACCCAGCTGCTGGAAGAACTCCGCGCCGGCGGGCGTGGTGGTGTACGT
>NZ_CVTB01000012.1 GCF_001050015.1 Mycolicibacterium malmesburyense | reverse complement strand
GCGACGAACACTGCCCGCCGGTCGAGATGAACACCACCGCGCTGGTCAGCACGCCCGCGGCGCGCGCGGTCGCCAAGGCCAGCCAGCGCTATGTGTACGGCGACTACCGGATGGTCGACCTGCTCGGCAGGCGCAACGCCGCGGAGTCCACGGCGCAGTTGGCCGCCGAGATCGTGATGCGCACCAGCACCTGGTGACTCAGGTGGCCGCCTCTTCCGGCGTCCACGCCTGGGGCAGCGCCGGGCTTCCGGGAAACAGGAAGTCGACGAAAGCCTTTGCGGTGGGCTGAGGTTCGTGATTGGCCAGCCCGGGCCGCTCGTTGGCCTCGATGAAGACGTACTCGGGTTCGGTGACGTCGGGCACCAGCAGGTCGATCCCCGTGACGGGGATGCCGATCGCGTGGGCGGCCCGCACCGCGACGTCACACAGGTGGGGGTGGACCTTCGCGGTGACGTCGTGAATCGTCCCACCCTGGTGCAGGTTCGCGGTGCGACGCACCCGCAGGCGCTCGCCCTCTTGCAGCACATCGTCGAAGGACCAGCCCGCTTCCTTGACGGTCGACTCGGTGACCGCGTCGATCGGGATGCGCGACTCGCCACCGGTGGCCGCCGCCCGACGCCGGCTCTGCGCCTCGATAAGCTCGCGCACCGTGTGGTGTCCGGTCCCGACGACCTCGGCCGGATTGCGCAGCGCCGCCGCCACCACCTTGCCGTCGATGACCACGAGGCGAAGATCGTCGCCCTCGGCCCGCTGCTCGATGAGCACGTGCGGATGTTCCTGGCGGGCGCGGGCCAGCGCGTCGTCCAGGTCCTCGGCGCTGTTGACGCCGACGGTGATGCCCTTGCCCTGCTCGCCGCGGGTGGGCTTGACCACCACGTCGCCGACCTCTTCGAGGAACGCGTGGTCCGCCTCGTCGAACGTCGCCAGCCTTCCCTTGGGCACCGCGATGCCGGCCTCGGCCACCAGGCGCCGGGTGAGGCGCTTGTCGTCGCAGCGCGCCATCGCCACCGCGGAGGTGAACTCCGACAACGATTCCCGGGTGATGACGCTGCGGCCGCCGTGCGACAGGCGCATCTCGCCGGCCTCCGCGTCGAGCACCTCGACCCAGATGCCGCGGCGCATCGCCTCGTCGGCGATGATCCGCGCGTACGGATTGAGGTCTTCGACGGTTTCGGGCGGATGGGTGAACAGCGGTTCGTTGATCGCGTTCTTGCGCTTGACCGCCATCACCGGCACGCGGTGGAAGCCGAGCTTCTCGTAGAGCGAGATCGCGGCGGCGTTGTCGTGGCTGACCGACAGGTCCATGTAGGCCCGGCCGCGGTCGCGGTAGATCGCGGCCAGTGCGCGGGTGAGCGCCGCACCGACACCGGGCAGGCTCGTGGTCGGGTCGACGGCCAACGTCCACAGGCTCGAACCGTTCTCCGGGTCGTCGAACAACAGTTTGTGGTCGACGCCGGTGACGGTGCCCAACACGGAACCGTCGTCGTCGCGCACCGCGACCAGGTAGTCGACCGCCTCCTGGTCCAGGTGGTTCTGCCACAACACCTCGACGGGCCCGGGCACCATGCCGCAGCGCACGTAGACGCGGTTCATCTCGTCGGCGTCGTCGGCGCTCTGCAGTGCGCGCACCGTGAACCCGGTGGTGGGCTTGTCCAGATCGTCGTCGCCGGTGAACCGCTGCCGGTAGGTGTGGCTGGGGTCGATGAAGAGCTCGGCTGGCGCCATCGAGACGAGGACGTGGGGTTCGCGGGCATACATGCAGATGTCGCGGCGCCCGGGCCCCTCGTGTCGCAGCACCTCGGCCAGCTTCGCGGGATCGGCGAATGTCTGACCGAAAATCAGTCGACCCCAACCCATCTCGATGACGATATCGTCGGCCATGGCGTCGACGAGATGCTGCGGTGATGCGTCGTGCAGGCCGAGAGTGATGGCCTCGGTCTGCTCTGAGTCGGGGTCGAGCGCCGTCATGCCGCGGGCCCTGTGATCCCGTGCCGCTGTAGCCACAGTTCGAGCAGCGCCAGTTGCCACAGCTCGTTACCCCGCAGCGGCGTCAGGCGCCCGTTCGGGTCGGCGAGCAACCGGTCGACGGCCTCGGGGCGGAACAGGTCACGTTCCTTGGCGGCGGGCGAGTACAACGCGTCGCGCACCATGTCCAGGTACGGCCCCTCAAGGTGGGTGAGCGCCGGGACGGGGAAGTAGCCCTTCGGTCGGTCGATCACTTCGGACGGAATCACCTTGCGCGCGGCCTGCTTCAGCACGCCCTTGCCTTCGTGGGCGATCTTCAGCTCGGGTGGGCAGGTGGCCGCGAGCTCGACCAGTTCGTGGTCGAGGAACGGCACGCGACCCTCCAGGCCCCACGCCATGGTCATGTTGTCGACGCGCTTGACCGGATCGTCCACGAGCATCACGGTCGTGTCGAGCCGCAACCCGCGGTCGATGCCCGTCTCGGCGCCGGCGCGCGCGAAGTGCTCGGTGACGAAGTCCAGGCTCGGGTCGCCGTCGACGGCGAACGACGATGACACCAGCGCGTCGTAACCGGCGCGGTCGCGGTCGAAGAACGCCTTGCGGTAGCTGGCCACCGCGCCTTCGACGGACGCCGCGTCCGGCGCGCCCAGTGGGGGATACCAGTGATATCCGGCGAACACCTCGTCCGCGCCCTGACCGGACTGCACGACCTTGACGTGCTTGGCGACCTCCTGGCTGAGCAGATAGAAGGCGACGCAATCGTGGCTGACCATCGGCTCGCTCATGGCGCCGATCGCGCCGTCGAGCGCGGGCAGCATCCGGTCGGTGCCGATGCGGATCTGATGGTGGTCGGTGCCGAAGCGCTCGGCGACGATGTCGGAGTACTTGAACTCGTCGCCGGCCACGCCGCCCACCGACTCGAAGCCGATGGAGAACGTCTTGAGCCCGTGCTGACCCGCCTCGGCGAGCAGCCCGACGATCAGGCTGGAGTCGACGCCGCCGGACAGCAGACAACCCACGGGAACGTCGGCGACGAGACGGCGCTCGACGGCTAACCGCAGGGACTCGAGAACCGCGTCCTCCCAATCCTGTTCGGACCAGTCGGCCCGCTCGGCGCTGCGGGTGAAGTCGGGTTCCCAGTACGTCGTCGTCGTGCGGCGGCCGTCGGGCTCGATCGCGATCAGCGACGCCGGCGGCACCTTGGCCACCCCGCGCAGGATCGTGCGCGGCGCGGGCACCACCGAGTGGAACGTCATGTAGTGGTGCAGGGCGATCGGGTCGATGCGGGTGTCGATGTCGCCGCCGGCCAACAGCGCGGGCAGCGACGACGCGAACCGGATGCGGGCCGAGTTCTCGCTGATGTACAGCGGTTTGATGCCGAGCCGGTCGCGGCCCAGCAGCACCCGGCCGCTGTCGCGTTCGACGATCGCGAACGCGAACATGCCGAAGAGGCGGTCGACGAACCGGTCACCCCAGTGGTGATACGCCTTGAGCAGCACCTCGGTGTCGCTGTGCGAGAAGAAGCGGTATCCCTGCTCACTGAGCTCGCGGCGCAGCTGCTTGTAGTTGTAGATGCAGCCGTTCCACGCGATCGCCAACCCCAGTTCGGAGTCGAGCATGGGCTGGCCGCCCGCTTCCGACAGATCGATGATTTTGAGGCGACGGTGACCGAGCGCGACCCTGCCCGCAGACCACGCGCCCGCTGAGTCGGGACCCCTCGGTGTCATCGCCTCGGCCATCGCCGAGACAGCTGCTACGTCAGGTACCCGGCCGTCGAGACGCACCTCGCCGGTGGCTCCACACACGCCCTCGACATTACCCCTGTTGACGCCAGCGAAACCTGGTACGGGTGTGACTTGGGTCTAGTCGGCGCTGGTGACGCCGCAAAACTGGGGCGGCCGCACCCGTCGCGGGCAACGGATTCGGCCGTGGTCCCTCACTCGGTGTGACCCTTGAGGATCTCGTCCTCAATCGTGCCGCCGAGTCCCTCGGCCTCGGGGTCGAAGCCGTGCAGGCCGCCGGTGACGGCGTACTCCTCTTCAGGGGACAGCACCAGGCGGTGCCTGCCGTAGAAGCCGAACACCAGCAGGCCCAGGACGTAGAAGACGACGATCGCAATGACCGCGGGCCGGTAGTCGGGGTTGACGAGCACGCCGACGAACGTCACCGCCGCGATGACGAGCGCGATGATCGCGCCCCAGTTGCCGGTCGGGCTGACCCACGGCCGGCGCGCGTTGGGGAACTTGCGGCGCAGCAGGATGAACGAGATCATCTGCAGCCCGTATGCCAGCACCGCACCCCACACCGCGATGTTGAGCACCACGTCGCCTGCGCCCTCGTTGTAGTTGACGATGAGCAGCGCGACATAGCCGATCACCGCGCCGGCCAGCAGCGCGACGTACGGCGTCTGCCGAGAACCGGTCAGCGACAACGTCTTCGGGTAATACCCGGCGCGGCTCAACGAGTACATGTTGCGGCCGTAGGCGTACATGATGCCCTGCAGGCTGGCCAGCAGGCCGATCAGCGCGAACGCCGACAGCACCGCGGCGAGGTTGGCGGGCAGGAACGCGCGGAAGCCGTCGAGCAGCGGTTCGTCGGAGCTGCCCAGCGACTCCGACCCCGTCACCGCCGGGTTGAGGAAGAACACGATCGCGCCGCAGCCGATCAGCGAGACCAGGCCCCAGATGCCGGCGCGGGGGATGTCGCGGGCCGGGTCGTGCGCTTCCTCGGCGGCCAGTGGCAGCTCTTCGATGCCGAGGAAGAACCACATCGCGAATGGCAGCGCGTACAGGATCGCGATCCAGCCGAAGGGCAGGAACGTCGACGAACCCGCGGCGGCGGGATCGGGCGCGATGTCGAAGAGCTTGGAGAAGTCCACGGCGCCGTTGGCGATCGCCAGCACCCCGAACAGCACCAGGATGCCGATCGAGATCACGGCGACGACGAGCGCGAACTTGAACGAGAGTTCTGCGCCCCACGAGTTCAGGCCAACGAAGATCGCGTAGAGGATGATCCACCACAGCCACATGGGCAGTGACAGGTTGAACAGGTCGGCGGTGACGGCGTTGGCGTAGGACGCCGAGAAGAACACGACGACGGCCGTGGTGAACACGTACTCGATGGTCTCGGCGAAACCGGTGACGAAGCCGCCCCACGGGCCCATCGCGGCCCTGGCGAACGAGTACGCACCGCCGGTGTGTGGCATCGCGGCCGACATCTCGCCGATCGAGAACAGCATGCCGAAGTACATGACGACGATCAGGATCGAGGCGATGGCCAGGCCACCCCATCCGGCGGCGCCGATGCCGAAGTTCCAGCCGGAGAAGTCGCCGGAGATGACCGCGGCGATGCCGATGCCCCACAGCCCCCAGAAGCCCGCGGTCCGTTTGAGTTGTCGCTTCTCGAAGTAGCCCTCGCCGGCCTGGCTGTAGGTGATCCCACCCGAACTCTTCATCTTGTCGTGTGCCATTTCCTGGGCCACCGGTTCGGCTCCTTATTGCGGTGATGAGGCAAAGGGAGAATAAACTTGCAAAGGTCTGGTGTCCTACCTTTGGAAGTGACATCTGTGTAAAAGACATGGGCGAACGTCAGACCGAGCCCTATCCAATGGTTGACTAACCCGCAATCTTGCGCCGTTGACAAGGAAAGGCCCCACCACGGATGAGCGTCGCATCGGGCATGTTGTCGCAGGCCGATCTCGAGCGCATGGTCGCCGCCGGCGACATCGACACGGTGATCGTCGCGTTCTGCGACATGCAGGGCAGGTTGACGGGCAAGCGAGTGTCGGGCCGCTTGTTCGTCGAAGAGGTCGCCGAGCACGGCGCCGAGTGCTGTAACTATCTGCTGGCGGTCGACGTCGACATGAACACCGTCGACGGCTACTCGATGTCGAGCTGGGAGACCGGCTACGGCGACATGGTGATGACGCCGGACTTCTCGACGCTACGGCTGATCCCGTGGCTGCCCGGGACGGCGATGGTGATGGCCGACCTGGGTTGGCACGACGGCAAACCGGTGGAGCAGGCCCCTCGCAGCATCCTGAACCGTCAGATCGACCGGCTCGCCGAACGCGGCCTGGTGCCCTACGTCGGCACCGAGCTCGAGTTCATGGTGTTCGACGACGGCTTCCGCGAGGCGTGGGCCAAGGGGTACCGGGGGATGACGGCGTCCTCGGATTACAACGTCGACTACGCGATGCTGGGGTCCACGCGCATGGAGCCGCTGCTGCGCGACATTCGGCTGGGCATGGCCGGTGCGGGCATGTACTGCGAGGGCGTCAAGGGCGAGTGCAATCTCGGGCAGCAGGAGATCGCGTTTCGCTTCGACCATGCGCGGGTCACGTGCGACAACCACACGATCTACAAGAACGGCGCCAAGGAGATCGCCGACCAGCACGGCAAGAGCCTGACCTTCATGGCGAAATTCGATGAGCGCGAGGGCAACAGCTGCCATGTGCACATCTCGCTGCGGGGCTCCGACGGTTCGGCGGTGTTCGCCTCCGACGACGACCCGCTGGGCATGTCGCCGATGTTCCGCAGCTTCGTCGCCGGCCAGCTGGCCACGTTGCGCGAGATGACGTTGTTCTACGCGCCGAACATCAACTCCTACAAGCGGTTTGTTGACGGCAGCTTCGCCCCTACCGCGATCGCGTGGGGCCTGGACAACCGGACCTGCGCGCTGCGGGTCGTCGGCCACGGCCACGGCATGCGGATGGAGAACCGGGCGCCGGGCGGCGACGTCAACCAGTATCTGGCGGTGTCGGCGTTGATCGCCGGTGGCCTGTACGGCATCGAACGCGAACTCGAACTGCCCGAGCCGACGGGAGGCAACGCGTACACCAGTGGCGCCGACCGTCTTCCGACGACGCTCACCGAGGCCGCGGCGCTGTTCGAGAAGTCCGAGGTCGCGCGGGCGGCGTTCGGCGACGAGGTCGTCGAGCACTACCTCAACAACGCCCGCATCGAGCTGGCCGCGTTCAACGCCGCCGTCACGGACTGGGAAAGGATCCGCGGTTTTGAACGGCTCTGACGTTTCCGGGAAGCGCCGGCCCGTCCTCGGGTTGACCACCTATCTGCAGCAGGCGCAGACCGGCGTGTGGGATGTGCGCGCGAGCTTCCTGCCCGCGATCTACTTCGAGGGCGTGGGCCTCGCGGGCGGCATCTCGGTGCTGCTTCCGCCGCAGGCGGTCGACGACGCGATCGCCGACCGCATCCTCGACGGGCTCGACGGCGTCATCATCACCGGCGGGCGCGACGTCGTCCCCGCGCACTACGGCCAGGAGCCGCATCCGGCCACCGACCAGGACACCGAGGACAACCGCCAGCGCGACCAATTCGAGTTCGCGTTGGTGCGCGGCGCGCTGCGGCGCGGCATGCCGGTGTTGGGCATCTGCCGCGGCGCCCAGGTGCTCAACGTCGCGCTCGGCGGCACGCTGCACCAGCACCTGCCCGAAGTGATCGGGCACAACCGCCACCAGCAGGGCAACGCGGTGTTCACCACGTCGACGGTGCGCACCGTGCCGGGTACGCGGCTGGCCGAGCTCATCGGCGAGTCGTCGGACGCGCAGTGCTACCACCACCAGGCGATCGACGAGCTCGGCGACGGGCTGGTGATCAGCGCACAGGACGAGGACGGGGTGATCGAGGCGGTCGAGCGACCGGGTGACGATTTCGTGCTGGCCGTGCAGTGGCATCCGGAAGAGCGCCTCGACGACCTGCGGCTGTTCGCCGCGGTGGTCGAGGCCGCAGACAAATACGCAACAGAAAGGGCGAACGCTTGAGCACATCCGACGTGATCAACCCGGCCACCGAGGAGCTGCTGCGCACCGTCGAGCAGACCGACGAGGCGGCGGTCGACGATGCGGTGGCACGAGCGAAAGCGGCGCAACGGGATTGGGCGCGCCAAGCCCCGGCCGACCGGGCCGCCGCGCTGCGCGCCTTCGCCGCGACCGTGGATGCGCACGTCGACGAGTTGGCCGCGTTGGAAGTCGCCAACTCCGGACATCCGATCGGCAACGCCGAGTGGGAGGCCGGCCATGTCCGCGACGTGCTGCAGTTTTACTCGGCCACACCGGAACGCCTGTCGGGCAAGCAGATTCCGGTCGCGGGTGGGATCGACGTCACGTTCAACGAGCCGCTCGGGGTGGTCGGCGTCATCACGCCGTGGAACTTCCCGATGACGATCGCGTCGTGGGGCTTCGCCCCGGCGCTGGCGGCGGGCAACGCGGTGCTGATCAAACCCGCGGAATGGACGCCGCTCACCACGATCCGGTTGGGGGAGTTGGCGGTCGAGGCGGG
>NZ_CVTB01000011.1 GCF_001050015.1 Mycolicibacterium malmesburyense | reverse complement strand
AGCACGGCGCACCCGCCGATCTGGTGTGTTACGCCGACGATCCGCGCAAGGGCGCGGCGGTCGTCAACCGCCCGGATCTGGTGGTCCTGCGCGGGCGTACCTTCCCCTGAGTCGCGGACGCACCTTTTCCTGAGCCGCGAGTGACCGCGAAATGGCGGCGTGTCGCGGACAAACACGGTCGCTCGCAATAGATTCAGGGTTGGCTGAAGCCCCAGTCGAACAGTTTCATCGCCTGGCCGTAGAGGTCGCCGCTGCCGTACAACTGCGCGACCACCAACCGGCGGTTGCCGCGCTGCGCCGCCGCGGCGAAGGTGTCGCGCGCCAGGTTGGTGTAGCCGGTCTTGCCGACAAGCGTGCCCGGATACCGCTTGAGCAACTGGTTCTGGTTGGTGATCGTCTTCGGGCCGTTGTCGGTGGGGAACAGCGACGACGGCTGGCGCACGATCGCGGCGAAGACGGGATAGCGCAGCGCATGGCGATAGATCTGCGCAAGGTCGCTGGCGGTGGTGAACGACTCCATGCCGGGACCGTCGAGCCCCGACGGCGACGACGCCCGCGTGCTGCGCGCCCCCAGCGACTGCGCCTTGGCGTTCATCTTCGCCACCGCGACGCGATAGCCGCCGAGACCGTCGGCCAGAACGTTGGCGGCGTCGTTGCCGGACACCAGCATCAATCCGTCGAGCAGTTGACGCACGGTGTAGGCGCGCCCGGCTTTGACTCCGGCACAGGAACATTCGACGTCGGCGGCCGCGGGCCTGGCCGCGATCACCGCGTTGAGCGGAAGGTGGTCGAGCACCACCATCGCCAACAGCGCCTTGATGGTGCTTGCCGGAGCGTGCGGCTCATTGGGGTTGCGGGAGGCCAGGATTCGACCGGAGTCGACGTCGGCGAGCACCCACGATTGCGCGGGCCCTTCGGGAAGCGCGACGGCGCCCGACGGTTCGCCACGCGGCTGGGCCGGTGCGGGCGCGGCGACGCCGATGGCCAGGGCCATTGCGCCAGTCAGCGCGATGGCCAACGCGGCCAACATGCTTCGCATGGACGCCGAGCGTATCGGCGCCGTTCGGAGTCCCGGTCTCGGAAGCGTTGCGATTCAGCAACTCAACGGGCGATCACAGCGCGCCGATACTGGCGCCGGGGCCCAGCGCGAACCCCCAGTCGAACAGGCTCGAGGCCTGGTCCCAATACGTCGGCTGGCCGGGCTTGTCCATGCCGTACATGAGCGCGACAACCAACCGGCGGCCGTCGCGTTGTGCCGCACCGACGAACGTCTTCTGCGCGCGGTCGGTGAACCCGGTCTTCCCGCCGAGCATGCCCGGATAGCGCTTCAGCAGTTCGTCCTGGTTGACCAGAACCTTGTCGCCGTTCTTCGTGGGGAAGACGGCTGTCGGCTGGGCGGTGATCGCGGCGAACACCGGGTTCGCCATCGCGGCGCGGAAGATGACCGCCAGATCGCGCGGCGACGACCACATGTCGATGCCCGGCCCGTCGAGGCCCGAGGGCGAGGCCGCGTTGGTGCCGTGCGCGCCGAGCAGGGCGGCCTTGGCGTTCATCTTCGTCACCGCGACGTCGTACCCGCCGAGCATGGTGGCCAGGGTGTTGGCCGCGTCGTTGCCCGACACCAGCAGCAGCGCCTCCAGCAGTTGTCGCGTCGTGTAGACCATCCCGGGTGTGACGCCCGCACAGTTGCACTCCACCCGGGTATCGGCCTGGTTGGCCACGACGGTGGCGTCGAGCGGAAGCTCGTCGAGTACCGTCAGCGCCAGCAGCACCTTGATCGTGCTGGCCGGCGCGTACTGGCCGTACTCGTCGCGGGCGGCCAGCACCGCGCCGGTGTCCATGTCGGCGAGCACCCAGGCTTGGGCCGGGCCCTCGGGGATCGGAAGCGATCCCGACGGCTGGCTGACACCGACGGGCGCCGCGGACGCGATCGAGGTCCCCCACAGGGTCACGCACAGCACGGTCACGACGCAGATCAACAGCTTGCGCATGGGCAGGCAGCCTAGTCGTGTTCAATCGACGCATGTTGAGCCTGGAAGAGATTTCGGACCGCATCGAGATCCAGCAGTTGTTGATCGACTATTCGACCGCCATCGACCAGAAGCGATTCGACGACCTCGACCGGGTTTTCACACCGGACGCCTACATCGACTACCGCGTCACCGGAGGCATCGACGGCCGCTTCGGTGAGGTCAAGGCGTGGCTGAAGGATGTGCTGCCGAACTTCCCGGCGTACTACCACATGCTGGGCAACGTCGACATCCGCGTCACGGGCGACACCGGCAGATCGCGGGCGATCTGCTTCAACCCGATGGTGATGGGCGGCGAGGGCCAGATCTACTTCGTCGGCATCTGGTACGTCGACGAATTTGTGCGCACGGCCGACGGCTGGCGGATGAGCAAGCGGGTCGAGGAGAAGTGCTTCGACAAACTCCTGTGAACGCTCACGTGCTGCGCGCGAACATGCCCCCAACCCCTTAACGGGTTGATCGCCCTCACCTGGTGCGTGGAATCAACCCGCTTAGCCCGTTCAGCCGCCGAGGGGTCGCCCGCCGAGCGTCGGGCCGCAGCGGATTTCTCCCGGTCGGGGCTGTTCTGGCACAATGGGCGGCTGTCTACCGCAGGACTACGACCCCGCGGCGGTCACACGCGCAAGGCAAAACCGGGCCGAGGCAACCCGCCTCGATCGCTGAATTGCCAGCGTGGCAATCACAGGAGAAGACGCACCACCATGGCTGTAAAGATCAAGCTCACGCGGCTCGGCAAGATCCGCAATCCGCAGTACCGTATCGCCGTCGCCGACGCGCGCACCCGCCGTCAGGGCCGGTCCATCGAGGTCATCGGCCGGTACCACCCGAAGGAAGACCCGAGCCTCATCGAGATCGACTCGGAGCGGGCCCAGTACTGGCTCAGCGTCGGCGCCCAGCCCACCGAGCCCGTCCTCGCGCTGCTGAAGATCACCGGCGACTGGCAGAAGTTCAAGGGTCTGCCCGGCGCGGAAGGCACGCTGAAGGTCAAGGAGCCCAAGCCGAGCAAGCTGGACCTGTTCAACGCCGCGCTGGCCGAGGCCGAGGGCGGCCCGAGCACCGAGGCCACGCAGCCCAAGAAGAAGAAGGCGCCCGCAGCCAAAAAGGCCGGGCGGGCCGCCGACAAGGCGTCCGACGAGTCGGATCCCAAGGCCGTCGAGGCCGAGGCCCAGGCCGAACCGGCCCCCGCCAAGGACCAGTCCGAGCCCCCGGCTGAGGGTGAGGACGCCACCGTCTCCGGCGCCACTGAAAGCTGAGTCCGGCCGTGAGTTCTGTCGTCGTCGACGCGGTCGAACACCTGGTGCGCGGGATCGTCGACAACCCGGACGACGTCCGCGTCGACATGGTGACCAGCCGGCGTGGCCGCACCGTCGAGGTTCATGTCCATCCGGATGACCTCGGCAAGGTGATCGGCCGGGGTGGCCGCACCGCGACCGCGCTGCGCACGCTGGTCGCCGGCATCGGCGGCCGCGGTATCCGCGTGGACGTGGTGGACACCGACCAGTAACACCTGCGCATGGACCTCGTCGTCGGGCGCGTCGTCAAAGCGCACGGCATCACCGGCGAACTGGTGGTGCACGTCCGCACCGACGATCCCGACGCGCGGTTCGCGCCCGGGACGTCGTTGCGCGGCCGCCCCGCCAAGGGCGGCGCCGAACGCGAGTACACGGTCGAATCGGTGCGTGAACACGGCGGTCGGCTGCTGGTCCGGTTGGACGGCGTCGACGACCGCAACGCCGCAGAGACGTTGCGCGGCATCGTCTTTCTCGTCGATTCGCAGGAACTTCCGCCGATCGAGGACCCCGACGAGTATTACGACCACGAACTCGAGGGTCTTCGGGTACGCACCACCGAGGGCGTCGACGTCGGCACCGTCACCGAGGTGTTGCACACGGCCGCCGGTGAACTGCTCGCGGTCCGCGGCGAGAAACGCGAGGTTCTCGTGCCGTTCGTCAGCGCGATCGTGACCTCGGTGTCGCTGGCGGATCAGCTGGTCGAGATCGACCCGCCCGAAGGCCTGCTGGAGATCTGAGCCATGCGGATAGACGTCGTCACGATCTTCCCGGATTACCTCGAGCCGCTGCGACAGTCGTTGCCCGGCAAGGCCATCGACTCCGGGATCGTGCAGCTGGCCGTGCACGATCTGCGGCGCTGGACGCACGACGTGCACCGCTCGGTCGACGACTCACCCTACGGCGGGGGACCGGGCATGGTGATGAAGGCGCCGGTGTGGGGTGAGGCTCTCGACGAGATCTGTTCGGCTGAAACGCTTCTCGTGGTGCCGACGCCCGCGGGGCGGCTGTTCCGGCAGGCCGATGCGGAGGCCTGGGCCGAGGAGAAGCATCTCGTGTTTGCCTGCGGACGCTACGAGGGGATCGACCAGCGGGTCGTCGAGGACGCGGCGCGACGCATGCGTGTCGAGGAGCTGTCGATCGGCGACTACGTGCTGCCCGGCGGTGAGTCCGCGGCGTTGGTGATGATCGAGGCCGTCGTGCGGCTGTTACCCGAGGTACTCGGCAATCCGCAGTCGCATCAACAGGATTCGCACTCCGAGGGAATCCTCGAGGGGCCGAGCTACACCAGGCCGCCAAGCTGGCGGGGCCTCGACGTGCCCGAGATCCTGCTGTCCGGCGACCACGCCAGGATCGCCGCCTGGCGCCGCGAGCAGGGTCTCGAGCGCACCCGCGAGCGCCGGCCCGACCTGCTCGACTGAGCTCGGGTCAGGTGACGACCTCCACGGCACCGTTGAGATCCATGATGCCGAGTTCGACGATCAGGCCGGGCTGACGCCGACCGGCCTCATCGCGGAACTCGCGCAAGGCCCCGGACAACACCTCGGTTTCGTAGGCCCTGTCGGTCAGCACGCGATCGCCGTAGGCCGCCGCGACCGCGCCGCAGTCGCGGTGCGCCATGCCGATCAACCGCGTCAACCAGTGCAGGTCCACCGAGATCGCGAGGTTCTCCCAGAACGTCTCGTGCCAACCCGCGAACGCCGGCGCCACCACGCCGACCGGCCCACCGGCGAAGGCGAACTCGCTGTAGTTGTTCTGCCAACCCCGACCGGTCATGTATTTCCACGTGTTCGTGGTGAACCGCGGGTCGATGCATTTCATCAACATCGCCTCGTAGCCCTGGTCGAGTTGGCCCGCCGCATGCGGGGCGGTGGCCATGGCGGCGGCGCCGAGACCCAGCGCACCGAGTGCGGCCCTGCGCGAGATGTGCGGGAGGTGATCAGCCGACGTCATCAACGCAGCGTGCCGGATTTCCGCGGCGCCAAGTGCGTTTTCGCGGTTCCCGCCCGAAACCGCTAGACGCGTCCGCCGGGGAACATGGTCTTGACCGCCTGGGTGATGGTGTTGCGGGCGGTGACATCGTCGGTGGGTTGCATCGACGCGATCGCCATCACGTATCGACGGTCGGGTCCGATCGCCCCGGTAGACCAGTGCACCCAGTTGGCGCCGTTCCAGCAGCAGAACCATCCCTGCTTGACCGCCACCCGCTCGTTGTAGAGGCCCTCGGGGATGCCGAATCGCTGGGGGTACACGCCGCCGGGCACGGTGCCGTCGGGTGCGGTGGGTGTGGACGCGGCGAGGTTCGACAGGATGACGTTGGCCTTGTCGGCAGGTAATCCGCCGCCGCCCGACAGCAGTTCCGAGTAGTACCGGACGAGGTCTCCGGTCGTGCTCGTGGTGGTGAACCAACGGCCGTCGTACGGCAACCGGGTCGCGCCCAGGCCGTACCGGGCGATGACGCGCGACACGATCTCGCTGCCGCCGCTGCGGTTCCAGAACACCTCGGCGGCGCTGTCGTCGGACGACCGCAACATCGCCTCGAACCCCTTGCGGTCCTCGGGCGTGAGGTCGACCTTGCCCTGCGACTCCTGCAACAGCAGGTCGTCGGCGATGAACAGCTTGACCACCGAGGCGATCGGCATCGCCTCGTTGTTGCCGTTCGTCACGAGGTTTCCGGTGTTGCGGTCGAGGACGGCGATCGAGACATCGGCGCCCGCCCGGGCGGCCTCGGCGGTCGCTTCCTGGGTGCGGGCGTTCAGGCCGCCGAACGACGCGGGGGGTTCGTCGGGGGGCGCCTCGGGCAGGGGAGCCATGCCACCTTGCGGCACGACGACGGTCAGGTGGGGGACGGCGGGCTGGGGCGGGGTGCCGTGCACCTTCGCCTCGCAGCCAGCGACGGTCACGACCGCAGCGGCGACGATCGCGATCGTCTTGACCAGCGGAGATGGCCGCCGTCGCATGACCCTCCTCTAGTGGCCCGATATGGGGATTGTCGGGGCCCGCCGCATTGCTTCAGCCCTGGTATCCAGCCTAACCGCTGGGCGCCGGCACCGCCTGCTTAGCTAAGCTTACGAAGTGTCGGCCGAGGGATCCGGCGCGATTTCGCCGGACGGCTCCCATCTGGCACAATTGAGCAGTTGTCTGCGCAGGACCCGGGAACGGCCAGTTCCGCCCGCTGCGAGATACACCCCGATTCGTCCGATCAGATCGGCTCGGCAGTCTTATGTCACGGCGTCCACGTGACAGCAGCGCCCGCAGCCGCCAACCGCAAGGAAGTGTCACCGATGAACACGCTGGACTTCGTCGATCAGGCATCGCTGCGCGACGACATCCCGGACTTCGGTCCCGGCGACACCGTCAACGTGCACGTCAAGGTCATCGAGGGCTCCAAGGAGCGCATCCAGGTCTTCAAGGGTGTGGTCCTGCGTCGCCAGGGCGGCGGCATCCGGGAGACCTTCACCGTGCGCAAGGAGAGCTACGGCGTCGGCGTCGAGCGGACCTTCCCGGTGCATTCGCCCAACATCGACCACATCGACGTCGTCACCCGCGGTGACGTCCGCCGCGCCAAGCTGTACTACCTGCGCGAGCTGCGAGGCAAGAAGGCCAAGATCAAGGAGAAGCGCTGACCTCCGGGTCGGCGGACGGCGTCGGAGCCTGATCCTTGGAGCGCGAGCAGCGCGAGGCCGAAGCCGGCGCTGGCTACCCTGATGCGGTGACCGGTTCCGCAGAGTCCGACGAGTCATCGGCCGAGCACCCGCCCGAAACCACCGCGCCGGACAGCGCCGAGGAGAAGCCCAAGAAGAAGGGCGGCGCGCTACGGGAATTCGCGATCCTGATCTCGATCGCACTGGTCCTCTATTACGTCATGCTGACGTTCGTCGCGCGGCCCTACCTGATTCCGTCCGAGTCGATGGAACCCACGCTGCACGGCTGCCCCGGCTGCACCGGCGACCGGATCATGGTCGACAAGCTGTCCTACCGGTTCACGTCTCCGGAGCCCGGCGACGTCGTCGTGTTCAAGGGGCCGCCGAACTGGAACATCAACTACCGGTCGATCCGTTCGGACAACACCGCCGTCCGCTGGATCCAGAACGCGCTGTCGGTCGTCGGATTCGTCCCGCCCGACGAGAACGACCTCGTCAAGCGGATCATCGCCGTGGGCGGTCAGACCATCGAATGCCGCGCCGCGACCGGCTTGACCGTCGACGGCAAGCGCCTCGACGAGCCGTACCTCGACCCCGACACCATGCGTGCCGACCCCGCGGTCTACCCCTGCCTGGGCAACGAGTTCGGGCCCGTGACGGTCCCCGAAGGACGGGTGTGGGTGATGGGGGACAACCGCACCCACTCCGCGGACTCCCGCGCGCACTGCACCAATACCCCGGCCGACGCCCAGAAGGGTCTGCTGTGCACGGGCGACCCGATGGCGGGCACCGTCCCGGTGGACAATGTCATCGGTAAGGCGCGGTTCATCGCGTGGCCTCCCTCCCGTTGGGGCGGGGTGGGCAGCGTGAACCCGCAGACGTAAGCGCCACGACGCATCGGGACGCAATAGGAGAGGGTGTTCTTGCCGGCGACATGGCCTCCGCGCACTGTGATCCGGAAATCCTCGGGGCTGCGCACGCTGGAGTCGGCGCTGTATCGCACCGGCCTCGGCCCGGTTGCCGGCGTCGATGAGGTCGGTCGGGGCGCCTGTGCGGGACCTCTCGTCGTCGCCGCCTGCGTCCTGGGGCCGAACCGCTTGGAGAGCCTCTCGGCGCTCGACGACTCGAAGAAGCTGAACGAGAAAGAGCGCGAGCGCCTCTTCCCGCTGATCCGCCGGTACGCGCTGGCCTATCACGTGGTGTTCATCCCGTCGACGGAAGTGGATCGCCGCGGCGTGCACGTCGCCAATATCGAGGGGATGCGCCGGGCGGTCGCCGGCCTGTCGGTGCGGCCGGGTTACGTGCTCTCCGACGGCTTCCGCGTACCCGGGCTGCCGGTGCCGTCGCTACCGGTGGTGGGCGGCGATGCGGCCGCCGCATGTATCGCGGCGGCCAGCGTGCTGGCCAAGGTCAGCCGGGACCGTTTGATGGTGAAGATGGAGGCCGAACACCCCGGCTACGGCTTCGCCGACCACAAGGGCTACAGCACGCCCGCACACAGCGCCGCGTTGGCCGAGCTGGGGCCCTGTGCCCAGCACCGGCACTCGTTCATCAACGTCCGCCGGGTGGCCACGGCGGGAGGCGTCAAGGTGGTGACCGAACTGGTCGACTGCGATTCAGTAGGTCCACCGGATCAACGCGACCAAGCGGGGTAGGGGACAATGGGAGCCAACAAGGGGGCAGCGACCAAGATGAAGGACAGCTGAGCCGATGAGTGCCGAAGATCTCGAAAAGTACGAAACCGAGATGGAGCTCTCGCTCTACCGCGAATACAAGGACATCGTCGGCCAGTTCAGTTACGTGGTGGAAACCGAGCGGAGGTTCTACCTCGCCAACAGCGTCGAACTCGTACCGCGCAACTCCGACGGGGAGGTCTACTTCGAGCTGCGGTTGGCCGACGCCTGGGTGTGGGACATGTATCGGCCCGCCCGTTTCGTCAAACAGGTGCGGGTGATCACCTTTAAAGACGTCAATATCGAAGAGGTGGAAAAGCCCGAGTTGCGGTTGCCCGAGTAAATCTCCGCACGCGGACGCTCGTTTTCCGCTCCTATTGTTTGACGCCCGGCGACAGTTTTCGCAGCGCTGTAAAGCCGATGAGTTCGATTATCACAGGGCGTTTTTGAGACCGTCCGTCTCTATTCTCCTAAAAATTGTCATTTGACTGCTCGGGCTTCGGTGACGCGTCATCATTGAATTCGGCTGAGGTCGACGCGACTGGATCAGTTGCCTTCCGGTCGCGTTGTGGGGTGCCCGGCGTGGGCCTAATCATTGTTCCGTTTTGCCTGCTCACAACCGCGACTGACAAGCCGTCCGCACACGTCGTGGGTACGAGACAGATAACCTCTATTTGTCCCACTTTTGCGTGTTGAACTGCGTTGAGCTGTGTGACATGCTTGCTCAGCAAACATTTTCTTCGTCCCTGACAGCATGAAAGAAGATCCGCCACCTCGAATTGTCGTATCACTACGGGAGCGATTGACCCAAAGATATGTTCCGGCGTAAAGTCCTGCACCGTCCTCGATCGCACGCTGGGGGGAAAACGGGCTTGTCATACCGACCAACGGGGTGCGGTGCGTTACGCCTTGGGTGTGATTGTGAGGGCGACCGATGAAGCTCTGGGTGCTGCGTCCTCTCGTCGGTTTGGTGTCGATCGTTGCGGTCATCGCGGTGTTCGCGTTGGCGGCGAGCCTGTTTCGCGGCGACTTCTCCGATAGCGTTCCGGTGACGGTCATCTCGCAGCGCGCCGGCTTGGTCATGAATCCCGATGCGAAGGTTCAAGTCCGCGGTGTCCAGGTCGGCCGGGTCGCATCGATCGAAGCGCTCCCGAGCGGTGAGGCGGCCCTGCATCTCGCGATGGATCCCTCACGGCTCGACGCGATTCCGGCGAACGCGCTGGTCGACATCGCGTCGCCGACCGTCTTCGGCGCCAAGCAAGTGCAATTCGTCTTCCCCGACGATCCTTCGCCACAATCGCTGCGCGCCGGCCAAGTGATCGAGGCCCAGCACGTGATGGTCGAGGTGAACACCGTCTTCGAACAACTGACCTCGGTGCTGTCCACGATCGAGCCGGCGAAGCTCAACGCCACGCTCGGTGCGATCGCGCAGGCCGTATCGGGTCGCGGGCAGAAGTTCGGCCAAATGCTCTCCGACTTGGATTCCTACCTCGCGACGCTGGAGCCAAGCCTGCCTGCGCTCAGTCGCGATCTCGAACTCGCCCCGGGCGTGCTGCGCGCATACGCCGATGCCTCAGGGGATTTCGTCTCGATCGCCGACAACGCGGCCACCGTCAGCGAATCCATCGTCGACAAACAGGACGATCTCGACGCGGCGCTCGTCAGCGTGATCGGGCTGGCCGACGTCGGCAACGAGGTGATCGGTCAGAACCGTCGGTCGCTGACGGACGTCGTGCGGCTGCTGGTCCCGACCACGGCGCTGACCAACGAGTACAACCAGGCGTTGTGGTGTGGGCTGGCCGGCATTGTCGAGTCGTCGCACTTCCCACCGCTGAAAGCGCCGGGCGTCGAGGTGCTGGCCGGCTTCCTATGGGCCCAGGAGCGGTACCGCTATCCACTGGATCTGCCCAAGGCCGGCGCCGAGGGCGGTCCGCAGTGCACCGGACTGCCGAAGCTGCCGTTCGAAACCGCCGCACCGTATGTCGTGGCCGACACCGGAACCAATCCCTGGCGACGCACCTACCCCGGTATCATCCTCAACGCCGACATCATCAAGCAGATCATGTTCCCCGACACCGAAACCGCTGGGCCGCCCCGTAATACGGCGCAGATCGGAATGCCCGGATGAGGCGCTCGTTGCGGCCGACCCTGGTCAAATTCGGGATCTTCGCGTTCGTGATGGCGTTGCTGACCGCATCGCTGTTCTTCATCTTCGGCCAGTACCAGACCGGGAGCACGAAGGACTATTCGGCGGTGTTCGCCGACGCTTCCCGGCTGAAGACCGGACAGTCCGTGCGGGTGGCCGGGATGCGGGTCGGCACGGTCAACAGCGTCAAGCTTCGCTCGGACAAGACGGTGCTGGTCAGCTTCGACGCCGACCCGAATGTGCGCATGACCACGGGCACCCGGGCGGCGGTGCGGTACCTGAACCTGGTCGGCGACCGGTACCTGGAACTGATCGAGGGTCCGGACGGGGCGCCGATGTCGGCCGGTTCTGAGATCCCGCTGGAGCGGACCCAGGGCGCGCTCGACCTGGATCTGCTGCTCGGCGGCCTCAAACCCGTTATCCGGGGATTGAATCCGGAAGACGTGAACGCGCTCTCAGCGTCGCTGATCCAGATCTTCCAGGGGCAGGGCGGCACCTTGCAGTCGCTGCTGAACAACACCTCCGGATTCACCACGGCGCTTGCCGAGCACAACCAGACGATCCAGGCGCTCATCGACAACCTACGCACCCTGCTTACCACCCTCAATCGCGAGGGCGACAAGTTCTCGGGCACGATCGACCGCCTGGAGAAGCTCGTCACCGAGCTGGCGGCCGAACGCGACCCGATCGGCACCGCGATCGAATCGCTGAACAACGGATCGGCGTCGGTGGCCGATCTTCTCAGCGATGCGCGCGCACCGCTGGCCGGCACCGTCGATGAGCTCGCCCGGTTGGCGCCCAACCTCGACTTCCAGAAGGACCGGATCGACACGGGCCTGCAGAAAGCACCCGAGAACTATCGCAAACTGGTCCGCACCGGGTCTTACGGCAGCTTCTTCAACTACTACATCTGCGAACTCAAGTGGCGGGTGACCGACCTGCAGGGCCGCACCGCCGTCTTCCCATGGCTCAAACAGGAAAACGGGAGGTGTACCGAGCCCTGATGCTGAAATACCGTGGCAGACAACTCATCCGCGCCGGCATCCTCGGCGTGGTGCTGATCGTCCTTGTCATCGCGGTCGGGCTCGCTCCGGAACGGCTGGTGTCATGGGCGACCGCGGTGCGGTATCAGGCGCAGTTCGCCGACGCAGGCGGGCTGGCAGCGGGCAACGACGTGACAATCTCGGGGATCAAGGTGGGCACCGTCTCCAGCGTTGCGCTCCAAGGACGCAACGCACTGGTGACGGTGGTGATCGACGGCTCGGTGTCGCTCGGATCGGACACCACCGCACACATCCGGACCGGAACCCTGCTGGGCGAGCGGGTCGTGACCCTGGAGTCCAAGGGAGAGGGGTCGCTGCGCCCGATGGATATGATTCCGTTGTCGCGCACCGCATCCCCGTACTCGCTGACCGAGGCGGTCAGCGAGCTGACGAGCAACACTGCGGGCACCGACACCGTGTCGTTGAACCAATCGTTGGACACGTTGGCGGCGACCCTGGACCAGGTGGCGCCGCAGCTGGGCCCGGCGTTCGACGGGCTGACCCGGCTGTCCAGGGCGATCAACGACCGTGACGAAACGCTGGGGGACCTCCTGGAGAACGGCGCCGATGTCACCGAGATCCTGTCGGACCGCAGTCAGCAGGTGAACACGCTGATCCTCAACGCCAACGACCTGGTGTCGGTGTTGTCGGCTCGTCGTTACGCCATCGTCGAACTCCTGGCGCACACCTCGGCGTTGTCTCAACAGCTGTCCGGCCTCATCGCTGACAACGAGAAAGAACTCGCCCCCACGTTGGAGAAGCTCAACGGCGTCACCGAGATCTTGGAGCGTAACCGCGACAACATCGCCAAGGCGCTTCCCGGGCTGGCGAAGTTCCAGACCACATTGGGCGAGGGGATCGGGAACGGCCCGTACTACCAGGCCTTCATCCCCAATATCTTCTTCTCGCAGATATTCCAGCCGTTCTTCGATTACGCGTTCGGTTTCCGGCGCGGGGTCAACGCCGGTCAGCCACCCGACAACGCCGGACCGCGCGCCGAGCTTCCGTTCCCCTACAACGGAATACCGATGCCTCACGAGCAGTGGGGGCCGGGGCGATGAACAACATCTGGGTGAAGCGCGCGCTCGCGGCCGCGCTGGCCGTAGCGCTCTTCGGCGGGGTCGTGGTCCTGATCCGGCAGACCGCGTTCCGACCCACGACGATCACCGCCCACTTCACCACGGCCACCGCGATCTATCCCGGTGACGAGGTCCGTATCGCGGGCGTCAAGGTGGGCTCCATCGAATCGATCAAACCGGTCGGCACCCAGGCGGAGATGAGGCTGGCAGTCGACCACGGTATCAAGGTGCCCGCCGACGCGAAGGCGGTGATCGTCGCCCAGAATCTGGTCTCGGCGCGGTATGTTCAGCTGACACCCGCTTACGAATCCGGGCCCGCGATGGTCGACGGCGCCGTTATCCCGTTGAACCGCACGGCCGTTCCGGTCGAGTGGAACGAGGTCAAAGAGCAGCTGATGCGCCTGGCGACGGACCTCGGTCCCGCCGAGGGGATGTCGACCGGTTCGGTCGGGCGGTTCATCGACAGTGCGGCCAACGCGCTCGACGGCAACGGCGACAAATTGCGTCAAACGCTCGCGCAGCTCTCCGGCGTCGGTCGCATACTCGCCGACGGGAGCGGCAACATCGTCGACACCATCAACCACCTGCAGGCGTTCGTCACCGCGTTGCGGGACAGCAACGAGCAGATCGTGCAGTTCCAGGACAGGTTCGCGACGTTGACCAGCGTCGTGGACGAAAGTCGATCCGATCTCGACGCCGCGTTGAAGAACCTGTCCGACGTCGTCGGCGAGACCACCCGATTCATCCGGGGCACGCGCGACCAGACCGCCGAACAGATCCAGCGGCTGGCCAATGTGACGCAGAACCTCGTCGACAACCGCATGGCGTTGGAGAACGTCCTGCACATCGCGCCGCACTCGATCGCCAACGCGGTCAACATGTTCGATCCGCGCACCGGGGCTGCCAGCGGCGTGTTCGTGCTCAACAACCTGTCGAATCCGGTGTGGGCCTTCTGCGGCATGATCGGGGCGCTGCAAAACGTCACTTCGCCAACCACCGGCAAGCTGTGCTCGCAGTACCTCGGGCCCGGCCTGCGCACGGCGAGCATCAACAACGTGCCGTTCCCGTTCAGCCTGTTCCTGACGGCGAACCCGCCGCCGTACATGCTGCGGTATTCGGAACCGGAGCTGATGCCCGGTGCGGATGGACCGCCCGACGATCAGCCCGAGCCGCCGCCCGCGGTGTCGGCCTATACCGGGATCGGTGACATACCGCCGCCACCGGGATGGGGGGCGCCCCCGCCACCGCCGGGCATCCCCCCCGCACCGCTCGCCGCACCCCCCTCACCCGGTCCGCCGGCCCTGCAGGACATGCTGCTGCCCGCGGAGCAGCCCAACCCGCAGGCACCCCCGGCGCCGCCGAAATCGCCGGCCGCGGCACCCCCGATGCCACACGGCGGAGGACCGTCATGATCGGCAGTCGTGCGGTGGCCGCGGGGCTGACCATGCTGTTGACCCTCACCGGGTGTTCGTTCAAAGGGGTGAACTCACTGCCGTTGCCGGGGGCGGTGGGTCGGGGGTCGGACGCCGACGTCTACCACGTCGAGCTCGCGAACGTCGGTACGCTGGAATCGAATTCGCCCGTGATGATCGACGACGTCGTGGTGGGCAGCGTGGGCAGGATGACGTTGCACGGCTGGCACATCGACCTCGAGATCTCGGTCAAGCCCGACGTCGCGGTGCCGGCCAACGCCGTCGCCACCGTCGGCCAGACCAGCCTTCTGGGCTCCATGCACGTCGCGCTGGACCCGCCGCCGGATGAGAAGCCGAGCGGCAGGCTTCGCCCGGGCGCCACCATCGGACTTGACAAGACGTCCACCTACCCGTCGACGGAACAGACGCTGTCGTCGCTGGCGGCGGTGGTCAACGGCGGGGGGCTGGGTCAGATCGGCGACATCATCGCGAATTTCAACACCGCGCTGTCGGGACGCCAGGGCACGGTGCGCGACCTGATCGCCCGACTGGACACCTTCGTCGGGACCCTGTATCAACAGCGCGAGAACATCATTGCGACCATCGACGAGTTGAACAGGTTCTCGCAACGGTTGGGTGATGAACAGCGCGTGCTCACCCGCGCGCTCGACAAGATCCCGCCCGCACTCGACGTCCTGATCCGGGAACGACCCAACTTCACCACCGCGCTGAATCGGTTGGCGCAGTTCAGCGAGACGGTTTCCGGCTTGATCAACGACACTCAAGCCGACCTCGTGACGAATCTGCAGAACTTGGAGCCGACGCTGCGCGCGCTCTCCGACGTCGGCGCAGAGATCGGCACGGCGCTGGGCGCCCTTCCGACGTTCCCGTTGAGCCAGAATCTGATCGACCGCGGGGTGCGCGGCGATTACGTGAACCTCTTCGTCACGGTGGACTGGACGAACGCGCGGCTCAAGCGTGGATTGCTGCTCGGCACCGCGCTCGGCCAGAACCGGGCATCGTTGGTTCCCGCGCCGGGTGACCCCGGATACGATGCGTACTACACCAAATTCCCGCTGGGCGTTGGCACCTCGCCACCTTTCGGCCCGATTCCGAATGCTGCACCCGCGCCGTGGGAACCGGGCGGTGGTGGCTGATGCTGCCGCGGATGGTGCGTATCCAGCTCGTGATCTTCTCGATCGCATCGATCATCGGCGTGGTCGCGATGGTGTTCGCCTATATGCAGGTGCCCACGCTGCTGGGCATCGGGAAGATCACCGTCACACTGGAATTGCCCGCGTCTGGCGGGCTCTACCGGTTTGCCAACGTCACCTACCGCGGGGTGCAGGTGGGCAAGGTCACCGAAATGGATGTGTCGCGCACCCGGGCCACCGCGACGCTGCGCCTCGACACCTCGCCGAAGATACCGGCCGATCTGCAGGCCGAAGTGCGCAGTGTGTCGGCCGTTGGCGAGCAGTACGTCGAGCTGCTTCCGCGCACTGACTCGCCGCCATATCTGGAAGACGGGTCGGTGATCGCCATGGCCGACACCACGATTCCGCAGCCGGTGAGCCCGATGCTGGAGCAGGTGAACACCCTGATCGCGAGCATCCCGAAGGGCCGCTTGACGGAATTGATCGACGAGTCGTACAGGGCATTCAGCGGGGCCGGTTTCGACATGGGTTCGCTGGTGGATTCGTCGGCCACCCTCTCCGAAGCTCTGAACAGGGATGCCTCCCGTTCCGCGACGCTGGCCGAAGATTCGGTGCCGCTGCTGGATTCGCAGGCCCGCTCGGCCGACGCATTGCGGGTGTGGGCGCGAAGCCTCGCCGGTATCACCGATCAGGTCGTGGCCGACGACCCGCAGATCCGCACCCTGCTGGACGACGGTCCTGCCGCAGCGAGCCAGGTCTCCGGACTGTTCGAGCAGATCAGGCCGACTCTGCCGGTGCTGCTGGCCAACATGACCACCATCGGTCAGGTGGCAGTGACCTATCGCCCCTCGCTGGAGCAGGTGCTCGTGCTGTTACCGCCGTTCGTGGCCAACGTCCAGTCCTCGGCTCCCCACAACAATCCCACCGGTATCGCCCTGGGCGACTTCCGCATTCAGATGGCCGACCCCAACCCGTGCACCGTCGGCTTCCTGCCGCCCTCGGAGTGGCGCAGCCCGGACGACCAGACCACGATCGACACGCCGGACGGGATCTACTGCAAACTGCCCCAGGACTCGCCGATCGTCGTGCGGGGTGCGCGCAACACGCCGTGCATGGGGGTCCCCGGCAAACGCGCGCCCACCGTCGAGCAGTGCTACAGCGACAAACCCTACGAACCGCTCGCGATGCGCCAACATTCGCTGGGCGCGTATCCGATCGATCCGAACCTCATCGCACAGGGCGTACCGCCCGACAGCCGGGTCCGGGCCGACGAGAACCTCTTCGCCCCGCTCGAGGGCACGCCGCTCCCGGCCGGTGCCGTCCCGCGTGGGCCGTTGCCACCGATCCCCCCACCGCCGCTGGCGCCCGGTGCAAGGATGCCTTCGCTGCCGCCGAACGCGATCCCACCCCTGGTGTCGCAATCGGTGGATCAGCAGAGCACCGTCGCACCCGCACCGCAGGCGGCTACCCCGCACGGGCCACCGCCGCAAGACCCGCCGCCGGACGGTTCGCCACCCCCGCCCGGGGCGGTGCCCGCGACGCCGAGTTCCGCCACCACTGGTCCGGCGGACGGACCGTCCGTCGCCATCGCGCACTACGATCCGCAGACCGGACAGTATGCGACACCGGACGGAAACGTCGGCCGCCAGACCGATCTCGTGCAGAGCCCGAAGTCGTGGCAGCAGTTGGTCTACGGGGGAGGGGCACAATGATCCGGGCTTTGACGATCGCCGCCTCGACGCTCCTCGCGGCGATCCACCTCGCGCCGCACGCGCAGGCGCAGAACGAGGTCGCGATCAACGGAGTCTTCACCGCGTTCTCCGACGGCCGATGGGCCACGACCAACGACTCCCGTCACGACGAGGCGAGCGTCACGCAGACGTGGACCATCACCTCCACATGTACGACGTATCAGGACTGCACCGGTCGGGTCGAGAGCGATCAGGGCTGGAGTGCGGAGGCGGTGTACATGAGCGGCCGGTGGAAGGTCACCAGGACGGTCCCGGACTGGGAGCCGTGCATCGACGGTACGGCCTACCCCGGCAAGCAGTCGTGGGTGTTCTGGCTGGGTTATCCGCCCGACCCCAACAAGTACCAGGGGTGGGACAAGACCGAAGGTCCCAGTGGCGCCTGCGGTTTCAACAAGGTGCTCGATATCGAGATGCCGTTCACGCTGACCCGCGTGGGTTGAACGCGTGCCGCGGGATCGTCAGCGGCAGGTCCACCGAACTGAGCAGGCCCGGTTGTGCGGCAACGACATACGGCACGGCGTTGACGACCCGCATCGCCGTCGCGACCATCGCCCCGGCGCCTGAGGTCATGCTCTCGATCGCGGCGTCCTTGCGGTCGCGGACGGTGGCCGCCATCGTGCACTCGATGTCGGGCTGGCCGGTGATCACGATGCGGTATCCGAGTGCGTCCGGCATCGTCGGCCATTCGGGAGCGACGTCGGGCGCCAAGCGGGTGACGTGTTCGATCACGATCGCCTCTTGACCGTCGACGATGCCGATGGCCTGCATGCGCAGTGCACCACAGGTGCCCGCCTCGACCGTGCCCATCGCCACCTCGAGCGTCCGCTCGGTCACCGCGCGGTCGAACGTCTCGCGGATCTCCTGCACCTCGACGCCGAGAGCCTCGGCGACCATGCGGATCTGACCCTGCCATTCGCCGGAGATCGCACCGGGGAACGAGATCCACGGCTGGTAGTCGAGCGGACGGCCGAAACCCAGAGCGTCGCTCATGATGTCGGGCACGCCGTAGTCGTCGTAGAGACCGATCTCGTATGCGTGGATCTTCTCGATCTGCGAGGACTGCGTGCTCAGCACCAGCGGGAGGTAATCGGCGACGAAACCCGGTTCGATACCCGAGGCGTATAAGGAGGCCTGGCCCTCCTTGGCCGCCGCGACCAGTTGGTCGCGCCACTCGGCCGGTTCGTAGGCGTGGGGATTGACCAGGCGGGTGGTGCTGGTGGTCACCACGTTGATCCCGGCGTTGAGCAGCCTCACGTAATCCGGGATCGCGAGCGCGTCGCGTTCGGGTCCGCTGGCGGCGTAGATGACGCAGTCGGGTTTGAGCCCGATCAGCGCATCCGCATTGGTGGTCACGGCGACGCCGATCGGCTGCCCGTTGGCGAGTTCGCCCGCGTCCTTGCCGTCCTTGTCGGGGGAGTGCACCCATACTCCGACGAGATCGAGGTCGGGCCGCTGGGAGATCGCGCGGATCGCGATGGACCCGATTCCGCCGGTCGACCAGACCACGACGCGGTGCTTACCTCCGGACATCGATCCTCCTCGGAGAGCGCGAGACGGCGACGTCCACGACGACGTGCCAGCGCTGAGAATAGCATCCACTATTAATGGAAACCAGAACAAAAATTAGGTTAGAGTCGGTCGTCGTGAATCCCTCGGGCTTATTGCGGCGCTGATGTTCACGCTCCGTTTCGACATGCGCGCGCCCGCCTCCGGAGCGCCCGCGGCCGAGCTGTACGCGGCCGCCGTGCAGATGTGCGAGTGGGCCGAGACGCGCGGCGCGGTGATCGCCGTGCTCTCGGAGCACCACGGCACCGAGGACGGCCACCTGCCCGCCCCGCACCTGCTGGCCTCGGCGATCGCCGCGCGAACCTCCCGGCTGGCCATCCTGCTCGCGGCCGTACCCATCACCTTCTGGGATCCGATCCGGCTCGCCGAGAACATCGCCGTCCTCGACATCATCAGTCGGGGGCGCGTGTCCCACGCGTTCGGAATCGGCCACCGCGCCGAGGAGTACGAGCATTTCGGTGTGGACATGCGCCGGCGGGGAGCGCTGGCAGACGCATCGCTGGCGCTGGTGCTGCGCCTGCTGACCGGAGAACCTATCGAGATCGACGGGCGGCGAGTTCAGGTGACGCCCCCGCCCGCATCGCCCGGCGGGCCCTACATGCTGATCGCCGGGGGCAGCAAGGCCGCGGCCAGGCGCGCCGCCCGCAACGGGCTGGGCTTCATCTCTCAGGTAGCCTCGGACGAGTTGAAGGCGTTTTACGAAAACGAGTGCCGCGCCAGCGGATTCGAGCCCGGTATGATGCAGTTCCCCGTTGAGGGCGCCCCAACTACGATCTTCGTCGCCGACGATGTGGACGCCGCATGGCGGGAGCTGGCGCCGTACCTGCTGCACGACGCGATGATGGCCGCGTCCTACCGCCACGGCGACGACTCCGTGGCGAGCATCTCGACGGCGCGCAGCGTGGCCGAACTGCGGGAAAACGCAGGGCCCTACCGCATCCTCACGGTCGAGGAAGCCGCCGACTACGTGCGGGGCGGCAGACCGCTACCGCTGCTTCCACTCTGCGGCGGGCTGCCACCCGATCTGGCCTGGCCCTATCTCGAGCGCGCCGCACTGGCGAGCGCAACAACCTGAGCGACGGGAGGATTCGTGACAACACCGCTGAGAACCGTTGTCTGGGCGACGGGTGGCGTCGGGTCGATCGCCATCGACGCGATCCGCAGCAGACCGGACCTCGAGCTCGTCGGGGTGTGGGTGCACTCCGACGAGAAGATCGGCAAGGACGCGGGGGAGTTGGCCGGTGGTGAGCCCATCGGGGTGACGGCGACCAAGGACGCCGACGCGTTGATCGCGCTACAACCGGACTGCGTCGTGTACACCGCGAGCGGACCGGAACGGGACGCGGCTGCGGTGCCGGACTACGTGAAACTCCTCGAAGCCGGAATCAACGTGGTGTCCACGTCCTCGACGACGCTGATCTATCCGCCCGCCTATTATTCGCCCGAGTGGCGGGACCAGATGGAACAGGCGGCGAAGAAGGGCAGCGCGTCCTTCTATGCCTCGGGCATCTTTCCCGGTTTCGGCTCCGATCAACTCGCACTGGTCCTTGCCACGCAGTCGAAGCGGATTCGGTGCCTGACCGTCACCGAGGTCGCGCTCAACGACCACTATCCGGTGGCCGACGTGATGATGAACGGCATGGGCTTCGGCCACCCGCTCGATTTCGAGCCGCTCCTGAAGACTCCCGGGTTCATCGAGATGGCCTGGCGGGCACCGATTCATCTGATCGCCGAGGGGTTGGGCGTGGAGGTCGAAGAGGTCCGGGGAAGCCTCGACCGTCGTGTCACCGAGCGGGATATCGAGGTGGCGTTCGGCACGATCAAGGCCGGGACGTGCGGTGCGGTCAGCACCCGCGCCGCGGGCGTGGTCGACGGCAGGGAAGCCATCGTCGTCCAACACATCATCCGCATGGCGCGTGACGTCGCGCCCGACTGGCTCTCCTCGGAGTTCGACGCCACCTATCGCGTCGACATCGACGGCGATCCCGACATCCACTGCGCGATGAACGTCGGCGCCGCCGAAGGCCACGGCGCGGGGCACGCGGCGATGGCGGCCACCGCGATGCGTGTGGTCAACGCGATCCCCTATGTCGTGGAGGCGCCCGCCGGCCTGTTGAGCTCACTGGATCTGCCGAACACGTTGCCCCGACACGCTTTCGGGTGATCGACGGTGCTCACCATTCGCTTCGACATGCGCGCGCCGAGCTTCGGCGCCGCGACGACGGACCTGTACGCGGCCGCGATCGACATGTCGGCGTGGGCCGAGCAACACGGATGTGTGGCGGCGGTGCTGTGCGAGCACCACGGATCCGAGGACGGATATCTGCCCGCACCGCTGATGTTGGCATCGGCGATCGCGGCCCGCACGGAGCGGTTGATGCTCAACGTGGTGGTCATCCTGCCGTTCTACGATCCCGTCCGGCTGGCCGAAGACATCGCGGTGCTCGACATACTCAGCGACGGCCGGACCTCGTGCGTGTTCGGGTTGGGGTATCGCCCCGAGGAGTTCGAGCACTTCGGCCTCGACCGGTCACGCCGAGGCGCGCTGGCCGACGAGAACCTCGCCCTGCTGAGGGCGCTGCTGACCGGGTCGAGCACCGTTCACGACGACCGGCGCATCACGGTGACGCCCCGGGCGAAAACCACTGGCGGACCGGTCTTGATGTGGGGCGGTGCGAGTCTCGCGGCGGCGCGCCGCGCGGGCCGATACGGTCTCGGCCTGCTCGCCAACGGAAGCGTGGCGGGTATGCGGGAGACCTACGAAGCCGCGTCGCGCGAGCACGGGCACGAGCCGGCTGGTGTGCTGTTGCCCCCGCCCGACACTCCCACGGTCACCTTCGTCGCCGACGACGTCGACCAGGCGTGGGAGGAGATCGGCGAGCATCTGCTGCACGACGCCCGGATGTATGCCCAGTGGAATCCCGGCAACCACGCCTCCGCGGGCATCTCCGCCGCGCGCGATGTGGCGGAACTGCGCACCACCTACACCTCGCACCGAATCATCGACACCGCTGAGGCGACTGAAATCGTTTCGGGCGGTGGGTTTCTCAACCTGTCACCGCTGTGCGGGGGCATCCCACCCGAGATCGCGTGGCCATACCTGAGGCGGGCCGGCGACGTGGTGACGAACCTGACCACGACAAGAGGGAGTGACCAATGACCGACACCAACACCGTCGACCTGTACTACGACCCGTTCGATTTCGACATCGACGACGACCCGTACCCGATCTGGAAGCGGATGCGCGACGAGGCGCCGCTGTACTACAACGAGAAGTACAACTTCTACGCGTTGAGCCGCTACGACGATGTTTCCCAGGGCCTCCACGACTGGGACACGTACCGATCGGGCAAGGGCACCACGATGGACGTCATCATGAGCGGCGTCGACGTGCCCCCGGGGGTCATCCTGTTCGAGGATCCGCCACTGCACGACATCCACCGACGGGTGCTCTCCAAGGTCTTCACCCCGCGCCGGATGGAGGCCATCGAAGGCCTGGTACGGCAGTTCTGCGTTCGCGCGCTCGACTCGCTGGCCGGCGCCACGCGGTTCGACGTGATCGGCGATTTCGGGGCGCTGATCCCGATGCGCACGATCGGCTATCTGCTGGGCATCCCCGAGCAGGGTCAGCAGCAGATCCGCGACAACACCGATGCGTCGATCGGCCTGAAAGAGGGGAGCTTTCAGGCGGTGTCGGCCGCAACGTTCGAGAACGCCTATCAGCTGTTCGCCGACTACATCGAATGGCGGGCCGAACACCCGTCGGACGATCTGATGACGCAGCTGCTCAACGCCGAGGTCGAAGACGACGGTCAGCTTCGGCCGCTGTCGCGCATCGAGGTGCTGACCTACACGAGCATGATCGCCGGCGCCGGCAACGAGACGACCACCAGGCTGATCGGATTCATCGCCCAGATGCTCGCCGAGCATCCCGAGCAGCGACGTGAACTGGTCGACGACTTCTCGCTGATACCGAAGGCGATCGAGGAGGTGTTGCGCTACCAGTCGCCGTCGCCGGTGCAGGGGAGGTACGTCGCCCGCGAGACCGAGTGCTACGGCACGACGATCGCCGAGGGTTCGGTGATGTTGTTGCTCAACGGTTCTGCCAACCGCGACGAGCGGCGTTACCCGGACGGGGAGAGCTTCAACATCCATCGCGGCGGGTCACACCTGTCGTTCGGGCAGGGACTGCACTTCTGCCTGGGCTCGTCGCTGGCGCGGATGCAGGGACGGGTCGCGCTGGAGGAGATGCTGCGGCGCTGGCCCGAGTGGGATGTCGACTACACCGATGCCGCCATGGCCCACACCTCGAGCGTCCGGGGGTGGGGCAAGCTGCCGATCACCGTCGGCTAGCGTCCTCGGCGGCCGAGCGCGTGGTGACCCCCCGAAGCAAGGTGTCGCGCACGTGGATCTGCGATGCGCGGGGCCCGAGATCGTGTAGGAGGTTCTCCGGGATCCACGAGACGCCGATGACGACGCGGGCCAGTATCTCGTTGGACGGGCTGTCGATCGAGATCTCGCCGGCGCGAATGCCCGCGGTCAGCAGTGATTTCATCTGTCGGACGCGTTTGGTGAACAGCCACGCGATGTTCGGGGTGTCGGGCGGGGACTGGCGCATCCACGCCAGCTGAATGCGGAACTCGTCGCCGAAGTGGGCGAGGGCGTTGGTGTGGATCCAACTGAGCGCGTCCAGCTTCTCGACGGCCGTCGAGTCGGACCGCAACACACTGGTCCATCCCACCTCGGCGACCTTCTCGCCGAACGACTGCATGATCGAGGCCAGCAGCTCCTCCTTCGATCCGATCAAGCGGTACACCGTCCCGGTGCCCAGGCCCGCGGCCGCGGCGATGTCGCGGATCGTGGTGACCTCGTAGCCTTTTCGACCGAACTCGGCACGCGCGACCGCGCGTACGTGCGCGACCTTGTCGTCGCGGGCGTTCTGCTCATCCTCGATCCACGATTTGACCGCGTCGTCGGCGGCGATGAACGCTGCGGAGCGATCGAGTTCGGCGTCGCTCGGGGGGACGGTGGCCAGGCCCTCCAGCAGGATCCGGCACAGCGTTTCCGCGACCTTGTCGGCGCCCGCACTGTGTCGGATGACGTCGAGGCCGACCTGGCGCATCGACTGAACGATCCGGTCGGCCAGGATCGGAAGATCGACGTCCGGGCGCAGATAGCCGCTCCACCGCGCGGCACGCAGCGTCTGCACCATCGCTTCGAGGATCTTCGCCGGGCGTTGTTGAGCCAGCGCGGCGAGTTCCGGGTTCGACGTCGGGGCTTCGTAGAACGTCATCTGCAATGCGGCACTGTGCGTCACCGCGCATTCGGCGATCGCCGCGCCCAGTTCCACGATCCGGTCGAACGCCGACAGCGGCGCCGGATCGTCGAGACGGTCGAGGGCCTGCCCGGCGATGCGGTCGAGATCCTCGTGATAGCGGCGCAGCAACTCGACGAGGATCGCTTCCTTGGATTCGAAGTGGTGGTAGAGGCTGCCCGGCAGGATGCCCGCGGCGTCGGCGATCTCCTGCAGCGATGTCCGCAGCCCGGACGTGGCGATCAACGACGCCGCCGTGTGCAGGATTTCGGTCCGCCGGGTGCCGTCGTCGTATGAATGGCCAGCGCGCTTCGCGAGGTCCGCCTTCGGCGTCACGCGGCGCGCCACAGCACCTCCAAGACCAGGCTCCTGTCCACCTGTTTGGTCGAACCGACCCAAAGTTTGGTTAACGCTACCAGAATCGGAACCTCACACAGTGTCGCTCCAGGTGAAAGCGCCTGCAGCGGGATCAGAGGGTCGGCGAGCGGACGATCTTCAGGGGGCGCTCGTAGGAGATGTCGCTGTGATCGTGCGCGACGGTGAGGATGTCGGCGAGAAACCCCATGGTCTCGTCGGTGATCAGCGTCGTGCCCTCCGTGTGCCATTCGACGACACACACCCGTGCGGCGATGGCCCAGCGGTCGTCCCTACGCTCGAGCCGGTCGATGTAGCGGCCCCCGTTGATGGTCAGATGGTTCGCCGGGGCGCGGTCGGTGCCGACGAACAGGTAGTAGGTTTCCGCGTGCGCCTCATCGCCCGCGATGTCCGCGGTGTGGTTCAGCAGGTAGTGCTGGTAGCGGGTCTGCGTCTCGTGGTATGCGAACGCCCAGTCGATGAATTCGTCGACGGGGCCCACGAAACCGATGTGCTCGTCGACCGCATCGTCGTGGTAGGCCGAGCGCACCAATTCGCGGTCGCGCCGGTCCATGCCCCTCGCGTAACGCTGTATGCACGCGAGTATGTCCGCGCGGTCACAGAGTTCCTGCAGCCTGGCATTCACAGCGGCGGTCCGTCCCAGGTGTCCACGGCGACCACTTCGGAGATCGGTCGGCGTTCCGCCGGACGGAATGTGACGCCGGCCCGCAGCCGCCCCACGGGCAGCAGGCAGCCTTGTACGTACGTTTCGGGAATGCCGAGCAGTTCGCGGACCGCGGCCTCGTGGGTCAGGTGCAAGGTCGTGACGCAGGTCCCGTAGCCGCGCGTGTGGAGGGCCAGCGCGAAATTCCATACGGCGGGGAAGATCGAGCCGTACAGCGTTGCCTGATAGAAGGATTCACCCTCGGTGCGGGGGAGATACGGTTCGTAGCACGGGATGATCAGGACCGGGACCTTCGCCATGTTCTCGACCAGCCACTCTGTCGAGGACATGATCTTCTTGCCGGGTGTTTCGGGCGGTAGCAAGTCGCTGATGAGCTGGCCGCCGACCTTCTGCAGATAGGCATCGCGGTAAAGCTCGGCGACACGTGCGCGGAGCGTCTCGTCGAGAACGGCCACCCATCGCCAACTCTGCTGATTCGAGCCGTTGGGAGCGTGCATCGCGATCCGCAGGCAATCCTCGACCACATCGCGATCGACCGGGACGTCGAGGTCGAGTGACTTTCGCGCGGACCGCGTAGTCGTCAGAAGCCGGTCGATGTCGATGGCGCGCTCCTCGTGCTGATCACTCGCGCCGACGATAATCGGGAACAGATTTTTGGTCAACGATGCCCGTGGCGCGTTGACCAGTGCCGTGCTTCGGTGATCAGTCGGTGATGCCGAGGCGTTGGGTCACCGCGAAGACCTCGTCGTAGATCGAACCCGGGACGGTGAACGGGTCGGTGGCCGCCACCTCGTCGAGGTGTTCGGCGACGTCCTCCGCCGTCGGCTCCGCGTCGCGCGGCGCCAGCCAGCCCTCGCCGAGCCCGACGAACACCCTGGCGAACCGTCCCGCGCAGGCGGAGAAGTTCTGGTGGCTGAACTCGCAGGCCCGGCTGGCCAGGTACACCACGATCGGCGCAACGAGTTCGGGGCGGATCGCGGTGAAGAAGCCGTTGTCTTCGAGGACCTTCGGATCGCCCAGCGTCTCGGTGACCATGCGCGACAACCCGAACGGGAGCACGGTGTTCGCACGGATCCCGTGCGGTTCGCCTTCGAGCGCGATGACGTTGGACAGGCCGACGATGCCCGCCTTGGCCGCGGCGTAATGCGCCTCCAGATGCTGACCGAACATCCCCGCCGACGAGGCGACGAATACGAACCGGCCGTACCCCTGCGCCTTCATCACCCGGTAGGCGGGCTGGGACAGGTAGAACGCACCGTCGAGATGAACCGACAGCATGCGGCGCCAGTCGTCGGGTGTCAGCTCGTCGAAGGGGATGGAGTTGAAGATGCCCGCGTTGCTGATCACCGCATCCAGCCGACCGAACGCGTCGACGGCGGTCCGCACGATCGCTTCACCGCCGCGGGGGCTGTCCACCGAGTCGTGCGACGCGACCGCGGTACCACCCGATGCGGTGATCTCGGCGACCACCTGGTCGGCGACCGCGGCGTCCTCGCCGTCACCGTGCATGGTGCCGCCGAGGTCGTTGACGACCACCGCCGCTCCGCGCCTTGCCAACTCGAGCGCATAGACGCGTCCGAGGCCGCGACCGGCCCCCGTCACCACGACGACCTGGCCGGTGAAGTCGATCATCGTCCCTCCGGTGATTGACGGCGGTCCGGCCGGACTTTACGTTGGAACAGATATTTGGTCAACGAGGAAAGGGCGCGCTCGATGACGAGCGAGGACGCCGACGATCCCAAGCGCCTGGCGCTGCTGGCCTCGGCACTGGCCGGCCGCACGCTGGCGGTCGCGCCGGCGGCCCCGGGCGAAGCGGCGTGGACCGACGGCGTCACGGTGTTCGTCGACCCGTCCGCGAGCGCGCCCCGCCAGCTCGAGTCGGTCACCGTGCAGGCATCGCTTCTGGCCAGCGGGGGTCTGGAGGCCGACGTGGTGCGCAAACTCGTCAGGCGCCCGGCGCTGGCGCGGCGCTACCTCGCGGTGGAGGGTCAGCGCGCGCTGTCGGTCAACGACGATCTGTTGCCATCCGGTGTCCGCTCGCTCCTCGACTGCGACCTCGCGGCACGAGCCGATTGCGCTGCCGGGTCGTTGAAGGTGGCCGGGGAGCACCGTGACATCGCCGATCCACCGGCGGGCTTCGGCGTGATCAAGGCGCAGAAGCTGCTGGCGACGCGCGCAGCCGCCGCACAGGTGGAACCGGCGGGCGGACACATCCCACGTCGGGGGTCGAACGGGGATCTCGCGGAATTGGACGACGACGATGATGTCGACGGCGACGACGTGATCGACCCCTTCTCCAGTCCCGTCGGCGGAGGCGGTGCGCTCGGCAAGCTGCTCAAGCGCATGACCAAGAGCGTCCGTAAGCTCTCCAGCGGCGGCACACCGGGCGCGGACACACCAACTCATCGCTCCCGCAGGGGATTTCGTGGCACCGGTGCGGTGACGTCGAGCGCGGCCGGGGCGGTCGACGCCGAGGGTTTCGATTCCTCCGGGAAGGAGGGTCGCACCTATCCCGAGTGGGACTTCCAACGACGGTGTTACCGGCCGGACTGGTGCACGGTGCTCGAGATCGAGCCTCCGATCGAGGAGGGGCAAACCTTGGCCCGGCCCGATGTTCACGCGTTGCGGCGGCCGCTGACCCGACTCGGCATCGGGCTCGACCGGTGCCACAGGCAGACCCAGGGTGATGACATCGACGTCGATGCCGCGGTCGAGGCGCGTGTGGAGACCCTTGCGGGTTCGACACCGGACGAAGCCGTCTACCTCGACAACCTGCGTCGGCGGCGCGACCTGGCGGTGCTCGTCCTGCTCGACATCTCCGGATCGGCGGGAGAGGCGGGCACATTCGGGCAGACCGTGCACGAACAGCAGCGGGCGGCCGCCGCCGCGCTCACGATCGCCCTCCACGAACTCGGAGACCGAGTGGCGCTGTACGCCTTCCAGTCACAGGGCCGCGCGGCGGTCAACCTGATGCCGGTCAAGCGCTTCGACGAGCGCCTCGACGCGACGGTCACGCGGCGATTGGGAAGCCTCAAGGCCGGCGCCTACTCCCGGCTGGGGGCGGCGGTCCGGCACGGCACCGCGGTGATGACGGAGAAAGCCGGCACGTCACGGCGCCTGCTGGTGGTGCTGTCCGACGGGTTGGCCTACGACCACGGCTACGAACGGGTCTACGGGGCGGCCGACGTGCGAAAGGCGCTGGGGGAGGCCAGGCGCGAGGGTATCGGCTGCCTGTGCCTGACGATCGGGGCCGCCACCGACTCCGGGGAGTTGGCCAGGGTGTTCGGCAGCGCCGCACACGCGTCGATCCCGAAACCCGCCCAGTTGGCCGACGTGATCGGACCGCTGTTCCGCTCGGCGCTGCGCACCGCGGATCTGCGTCGGCGCGTGTCAACACCCGCCAGACCCTTGAACCAAACATCTGTTCCGCGATAGGGTCCGTTAGACCAGGCCGAGCGAAGGGAAGCCATGCAGGTGAAGCCGCCGCGGCCCTATTACGTGCCCGTCGCGAACGAGGAGCAGGTCTTCAAGGCCGCCTACCACCAGGGGCTCTCGATCGCATTGAAGGGCCCGACGGGGTGCGGGAAGACGCGCTTCGTCGAGGCGATGGCGCACGACCTGGACCGGCCGCTGGTCACCGTCGCCTGTCACGACGACCTCACCACCGCCGATCTGGTCGGCCGCTTCCTCCTGCACGGCGGGGAGACCGAGTGGGTCGACGGGCCGCTGACCCGCGCGGTCCGCGAG
This sequence comes from Mycolicibacterium malmesburyense, assembly GCF_001050015.1. Next base: position 84,681 of record NZ_CVTB01000011.1, on the reverse strand, counting down.
GGTGCGATCTGCTATCTCGACGAGGTCGTGGAGGCTCGTCAGGACACCACCGTGGTGTTGCACCCGCTGGCCGACCACCGCAGGCAGCTGCCGATCGAACGGCTGGGCGTCACGCTGGACGCCGCACCGGGATTCTGCCTGGTCGTCTCCTACAACCCCGGTTATCAGAGCGTGCTGAAGGACCTCAAGGATTCCACCAGGCAGCGGATGGTCGCGATCGAGTTCGGTTTCCCGACAGCCGATGTCGAAGAGAAGATCGTCGCGAGCGAGGCCGCCATCGACCACGACCGCGCCGCGGAGCTCGTCCGGTTGGGGCACGCGATCCGGCGGCTGGAGACGGGGGGGCTGCGCGAGGTCGCCTCGACGCGGGTACTGATCGCCGCCGGCCGGCTGATCGCCGAGGGATTGACCCCGCGCGACGCCGCCAGGGCCGCCATCGCGGGCCCGCTCACCGACGACGCGACCATCACCCGCGGCCTGCTCGAGATGATCGATGCGTACCTGGTCGACTCGCGGCCGGACGATTGACGGTGATCATGACCGTGGCTACTGTCTGAACAAATTTTAGGTTTACAACGACGGAGGTGGCATGTCCTACGAGAGCACCGCGGAACCAATCAAGTTCGGGTACCTCATGGACTTCAAGCTGCCCGACCTGTACCCGCAGGAGATGAAGGAAGACCTGTCCAACCCCTTCGAGCTGATCTTCGCCGAGGCGGTGGAGCAGGGCGTGATCGACCGCCCCATCCAGATCATCTACAAGGAGGTGGAGGGGCTGCCGAAGGGTTCGGTCAAGGCGGTGATCGACGCGTACGGCGAGCTCGTCGACGAGGGGTGTCTCGCGGTGTTCGGCCCGCACATCACCGACAACTGCGTGCCGACCCGCGAGGCCATCGAGGAGCGTTTCCGGGTACCCGCGCTCAGCGTCACCGGAAGCGACGCCTGGTTGGGGGAGTGGACGTTCTCGTTCCCGCAGGGCTCGCTGACCGACGAGCCGATCTTCTGGGCGGACCTGCTGGCCAAGGGCGGCCACCAGGAGGTCGGGGTCCTCATGGAGCAGTCGCTCGTCGGCGAGACTTATGTGAAGAACTTCCGGAAAGCCTGCCGGCGCAAGGGTATCCGGATCGTCGCCGAGGCGGCGATCGCACAGACGGCGCAGGATGTCTCGGAAGCCGTGCGCACCCTGTATGAGGCCAAGGCGCAGGCGATAGTGCACGCCGGCTTCGGATTCGGCATCGTGTTCGTCAACCCGGCGCTCGAGGGGCTCGGATGGGATCCGCCGCGCTTCACCAGCACGGCCTTCCAGAACGCGTGGATCAACCCGATCATGTGGAACGCTTTCATGGGGTGGACGGGTGTCGACCAGTACGACGAGGGCAATCCCGTCGGCCAGCGGTTCCTCGACAAGTACCAGGAGAAGTTCGGTCGCCGACCGGAATACTGTGTGCCCGTTGTGAACTGCGATGTCGCGTCGGCCCTGCTGCGCGCGTGCGCCGATGCTCATCCGCTGAGCCCGCGCGGGGTCAAGGAGGCGCTGGAACGCGTCAAGATGATGCCCGCGGCCGCGGGTGCGCCGGGCACTCGTGTCTCGTTCGGCAACTGGACCCGTCGGGCCTGGATGGGGGCCGGGTATCTGGTCGCCCGACGACTGGACGCCGACGGCGTCAACTCACATCTCGTTGACCGATTCGGTGAGGAGTGAACCCATGACCACGGAAGTGCCCAAGGCCGACCTCGCGCAGCCGACCGCCGAGCCGCCGAAGCGGTCCTGGCTCGGACCGACGATCTCGGTGGCCGCGCTGCTCGCCGTGGCGGTGTTCTTCGCCGTCAACACCCGCAAGGGGCCGGGCTCTCCGCGCATCGCCAACCCCGACGTCGAGGGGGCGCCGCGGCCCGTCGAGGTGTTGTTCGGGTGGAGCACGTCGACATGGGTGGTGATCCTCGAGACCTTCACCGTCATCACGATGGCGGTCATCATCACCTTGTGGGTGGTGCACTGGCGGCGTAACCCGCACAACCCGACGCTGCTGATGGCACTGGTCACGTCGTTGATCGTGTGGCAAGACCCGATCATGAACTGGTCGCCGTTCGCGGTCTACAACCCCGAACTGGCGCATCTGCCCGAGGACTGGCCGCTGGTGTCGCTGTCGCCCACCGTGGAACCATACGTGGTTCTCGGCTACGTGATGTTCTACCTCGGGCCCTACTTCCCGGCGATCTGGATCCTGCGGAAACTGCAGGCGCGCAGGCCCGTTGACTCGTTCGTGTGGCGGCACCCGCTGATCAGCCTGGCGGCCATCATCTTCCCGATCGGGGTGGTGGTGGACGCGGCGCTGGAGATCACCCTGGTGCGCACCGGCATGTACATCTATTCGCAGGTGCCACCGTGGGCGGCGGTGTTCAACGGGGAGCCGCATCAGTTCCCGTTGATCTGGGAAGTCGTGGCCGTGACGTTCGTGATGATCCCCGCCGGTGTGCTTCTGTATCGCGACGACACCGGCAAGTCGGTGGCCGAGAAGCTCGCGCAGCGGGCCCGGATCTTCGCCTCCCGGCCCAGGCTGGGGACCTTCATCGTGATGTTCGTGATCATCAACATCGCCTATCTCTGCTACGGCGGCCTTTTCGCGATCGTGAAAGCGACGAAGATCTCCACCTCGGTGGCGTGCCCGTGGCCGTACCCAGAGGTGAAAATCTATGACCCGCAGGGCTTCTACGAGGAAAACGGGCAGCCCGGGCCCTACTCGGTGGGCATCATGTCGACCTGGATGAGCGGTCAACCCGACGGACGGCCCGACGTGGAACTGGGCGCGAAGAGCGATCGCTGCGCACCGGACGCCCAGAATGGTTGAGCGCTTGCACGAACAACAGACGGCAGGGCGGCCGCGCAGCGTCGTCATCACCGGCGCGTCGCGGGGGCTGGGCTTGGCGTCGGCGACCCATCTATACCGACAGGGCTGGCAGGTCCTCGCGGCCATGCGCTCCGTCGATGCCGGCATGCAGAGGCTTCGCGAGGCCACCGGCGCGGCGCCGGACGATCCGAATCTGATGGGCGTCACGCTCGATCTGACCGACACCGCGTCGATCGAGGCGGCCGCGAAGTCGATCGAGGAAGCGGTCGGCGCGCCCTACGCGGTGGTGCACAACGCCGGCATCTCGGCGGCCGGAATGGTCGAGGAGACCCCGGTGAGCCTGTGGGAGCAGATGTTCGCGACCAACATCTTCGGGCCCGTCGCGCTGACCAAGGCGCTGCTGCCGTCCATGCGTGAAGCCGGACGAGGCCGCATCGTCCTGGTCTCGAGCCAGGGCGGCGTCCGCGGAATGCCGGCCACGGCGCCGTATTCAGCGGTCAAGGGTGCGCTGGAACGGTGGGGTGAGTCGATGGCGGCGGAGGTCGCACCGTTCGGAATCGGTGTGACGATCCTCGTGACCGGCACCTACGACACCGAGATCATCACCGACGCGGGCACCACCGACTGCCGGGATCTCGAGGGGCCTTACGCACCACACCACAGCACGATGGACAAGCGCGGCCGGGCCGCGATGCGCATGGCCGCACGATCGCCCGAGAAGTTCGCGGTGGGCTTGGCGAAGGCGCTGGACAACACGAAGCCGTTCGACAAGCGCCCGGTGGGGCCCGACGCACGAATGTTGTTGATCGCCAACCGCGTAGTCCCCTCCGCGGGACTGCACCAGATGATCCGGCTGATGATGGGCATTCCGCGGTTCGGTGCGCTACGAGGAAGCAGGAACCATGGCTGACGTTCGCTTCGAGACGAAGATGATGATCGACGGCAAGCTCGTCGACGGTGAGGCAGGGACCTTCACCAACATCAACCCCGCGACCGAGGAGGTGCTCGGCGAGGTCGCCGATGCCTCCAAGGCCGATATGCATCGCGCGATCGACGCGGCCCGGCGGGCGTTCGACGAGACCGACTGGGCGACCAACCACGAGTTCCGGAAGCGGTGTCTGCTGCAGCTGCAGGAGGCGATCGAGTCCGAACAGGAAGAGTTGCGCGAGGAACTCATCCTCGAGGTGGGCTGCCCGCGCGCCATCACCCACGGCCCTCAGCTCGACGCTCCGCTGTCCGACGCCCTGAAGTACCCCGCGCGCCTGATCGACGAGTACCCCTGGGAGACCTCGCTGGGCGACGCGCTCGTATCGGTCACCGGAGTGAACACCACCCGTAAGGTCTGGCGCGAGCCGGTCGGTGTGGTGGGGGCGATCGTGCCGTGGAACTTTCCGTTCGAGGTCACCATCCAGAAGCTCGGGCAGGCCCTCGGCACCGGTAACACCGTGGTGCTCAAGCCGGCGCCCAACACCCCTTACAACGCCACCCGGCTGGGCCGGCTGATCGCCGAAAACACCGACATTCCACCGGGTGTCGTGAACGTGGTCACCGCGTCGGATCACTTCGTCGGCGAGGAACTCACCCTGTCGCCGAAGGTGGACCTGATCTCGTTCACCGGCTCCACCGTCGTGGGTCGGCGCATCATGGAGAAGGGCGCCGCGAGCATGAAGCGGCTGTTCCTGGAACTGGGCGGCAAGTCGGCCACCATCGTGCTGGAGGACGCGGACTTCGCGGTGGGCTGCATGATGGGCATCGCGCCCTGCATGCACGCGGGTCAGGGGTGCGCCAACCCCACCCGGCTGCTGCTGCCACGTTCCCGCTACGACGAAGGCGTCGAGATCCTCAGGGGCATCTACGAAGGCGTCGCACCCGGCGATCCCCAGGACCCCGCAACCCTGTGCGGGCCGGTCATCTCGGACAAGCAGCGCAGCCGGATCCGCGGATACATCGACAAGGGCGTCGAGGAGGGGGCCACCCTGCTGGTCGGGGGAGCCGAGGCGCCCGACGGCATGGACAAGGGCTTCTTCGTCAAGCCCACGCTCTTCGTGAACGTCGACAACTCGATGACCATCGCGCAGGAGGAGATCTTCGGACCGGTGCTCTCGGTGATCCCCTTCGACGACGAGGACGACGCGGTGCGCATCGCCAACGACAGCCCGTACGGCCTGGCGGGCAACGTGATGGCGGGAACGCTGGACCATGCCCTGTCGGTGGCCCGGCGGCTTCGCGCCGGATTCATCGGGTTGAACGGCACCGCAGGCTACGGCGCCGACACACCGTTCGGCGGTTACAAGGCCAGCGGCATCGGCCGCCAGAACGGTGTCGCGGGCTTCGACCAGTACACCGAGATCAAGTCCGTCGCCTATCCGGCCGGTTCGTAGGAGGCAGCCATGCAACTGTTGTTCGAAGACCTCGAGGACTTCGGCGAATTCGACGACTTCGTGTCGGGCGACGTGCGCGACCCCCACACCGAATTGGCCCGGTTGCGCCGCGAGGAGCCCGTCCAGAAGATCGAGATCCCCGGTATCCCAGGGCAAGAGGGCAAGCCGATCGTCATGGTCTACCGCTACGACGAAGCCCAGCAGATGCTGCGGGACAACGAGACGTTCTCCTCGGCGATCATCATCCAGGCGTTCGGCGACGTGTTCGGCAAGCATGTGATGCTCGGCATGGACGAACCCGAGCACGGCAGGCATCGGGGTCTGGTGGCCAAGGCGTTCTCGCAGAAGGCCTTGGCTCGCTGGGAAGACACGCTGGTCACCAAGATCGGCAATGCGTTGATCGACCGGTTCGCCTCTCGCGGAAGCGCCGACCTGGTCAAGGAGTTCAACTTCCCGTACCCCACCCTGATCATCGCCGGGCTGCTGGGCCTGCCGCAGGATGACTACGCGCAGTTCCAGAAGTGGTCGATCTCGTTGCTGTCGTTCACCGTCAACCCCGAACGCGGTCGGGAGGCGTCCGCGGCGCTGGCCGACTATTTCCGGCCCATCCTGGCCGCGCGTCGCGAGGACCCGCGCGACGATTTGATCAGCCGGTTGGCGGCGGCCGAGATCGACGGCGAGAGGCTTTCGGACGAGGAGATCTTCTCGTTCCTGCGGTTGCTTCTGCCCGCCGGGGTGGAGACCACGTACCGGGCGTTCGGCAACCTGATGTTCGGGCTGCTGACCAATCCCGAACAGCTGGAAGCCCTTCGGGCCGACCGGACACTGATACCGCAGGCGATCGAGGAGGCGGTGCGCTGGGAGCCGCCGCTGAGCATGATCACCCGGATCGCCAGCCGTGACACCGAACTCGGCGGCGTTCACATTCCCGAGGGTTCGTCGGTGATGCCGGTGTTGGGCGCGGCCAACCGGCAGGACGAGCGGTTCCCCGATCCCGATCAGTTCAACATCTTCCGAGAGTCCAAGGCCAACATCGGGTGGGGCCACGGTGTGCACGTCTGCCTCGGAATGCACCTGGCGCGACTGGAGATGCGGGTCGCGCTCAACCTCCTGCTGGATCGCTTGCCGAACCTTCGGCTCGATCCGGGCGCCGAAGAGGCCTACATCCGCGGCCAGGTGTTCCGGTCACCGACGGCGCTGCCCATCCTCTTCGACCCGGCCGCCAACCCGTGACCGATCTGCGTTTCGACGACCGGGTGGTGGTCGTCACCGGGGGCGGACGCGGAATCGGCCGCGGCCATGCGCTGCTGGCCGCCGCCAAGGGGGCGTGCGTCGTCGTCGCCGACAACGGCGCCGAGATCGACGGACGTGCCTGCGCGTCACGGCCGGCTGACGCGGTGGTCGAGGAGATCACGCAAAGCGGCGGGCGTGCCGTAGCGTGCCGCGCCTCGGTCGCCGACGAGGCGGGCGCGCAGTCGGTCATCGACGCCGCGCTCGACGCGTTCGGGCACCTCGATGCGGTGATCAACAACGCCGGCGTCCACGACCCGGGGCTCTTCGAGACGCTGTCCGGGGACAGGGTCCGGCGGATGCTCGACGTCCATTACTTCGGAACGCTTTTCGTCACGCGGGCGGCGTGGCCCCATCTCGTCGCGGCGGGCCAGGGCCGGATCGTCAACACCGTATCCGAGGCCATGCTCGGCGGCATCCCGGAACTCACGAGCTACGGCGCGGCCAAGGGAGCCGTCTGGGGGCTCACCCGCAACCTCGCGACCGAAGGGGCGGTACACGGCATCGCGGTCAATGCGATCGCGCCGCGCGCCTACACCCGCATGTCCGCATCGCAAGGGCGGCAACTGGCCGAACTGTACGGCATGTCCGAGGAGACGATGGCCGAGATCAACGCCAGCATGCCTCCCGAACTATGCGCTCCCGCAGCGGTTTTCCTCGCACACCCGTCATGCCCCTTGAACGGTGAGGTCCTGCTGACGGGGATGGGCGGCGTCTCGCGCCTGGCCGTCGTCCGCACCCAGGGCATCTGGAAACAGCCCCTGACACCCGAAGACATCGCCGAGAACCTCGACACGATCATGACCGTCGACGACGCCTACGTGACCGAAGCAACTAGGAGTGTCCTGTGACCGATTTTGAGACCCTTGACTTCTTCACCGACGAGACGCTGATCCCGGACCCGTATCCGTATTTCGACCACCTACGATCCAAATGCCCGGTGGCTCAGGCCACCCCGTTCAACGTGCTGGCCGTCACCGGGTACGAGGAGGCGCTCGCCGTCTACAAGGACCCGGCCTTCTCCTCGTGCGTGTCGGTCGCAGGTCCGTTCTCGGGCCTGCCCTTCGGACCCGGGGAATCCGACGACGTCAGCGAGCTGATCGAAGAACACCGTGGCGCCGTGCCGATGGCGGAGCACATCACCACGCAGGACCCGCCGCTGCACACCCGCACACGCGGCCTGCTGAACAAGCTGATCACGCCCAAGCGCCTCAAGGAGAACGAAGACTTCATGTGGCGGTTGGCCGATCAGCAACTCGACACCTTCCTCGAGAATGGCAGCTGTGAGTTCCTGGCCGCCTACGCGAAACCGTTCTCGCTGTTGGTCATCGCCGACCTTCTCGGTGTGCCCGCCGAAGACCATGACGAGTTCAAGGAGGTCTTCGCGCTCGAAACCGTCGGTGAACTCGGCAAGGAGGCACCGACGACGCACAATCCGCTGCAGTGGCTCAACGAGAAGTTCTATTCCTACATCGAGGACCGGCGACGCTCACCGCGCGCCGACGTGTTGACCGAGCTGGCCCAGGCCAAGCACGAGGACGGCTCGACCCCCGACATCGAGGACGTCATGAACCTATCGACGTTCCTGTTCGCGGCGGGCACCGAGACGACCACGAAGCTCGTCAGCTCGGCGGTGCGCTTCATCGCCGACAATCCGGGCTCGGAGAAGGAACTGCGAAACGACCGCAGCAAGATCCCCGCGTTCCTCGAGGAGACCCTGCGGATGGAAAGCCCGGTCAAGTCGCACTTCCGGATGGCACGCACCACCACGAAGATCGGGGAGGTCGAGGTGCCCGCCGGGACCACCGTGATGCTGCTTCCCGGCGCCTGCAACCGCGACGAGCGGAAGTTCACCGATCCCAACACCTTCCGGGCGGACCGGCCGAACGTTCGCGAGCAGATCGCGTTCATCCGCGGCGTCCATTCGTGCCCGGGCGCGCCGCTGGCCCGCGCCGAAGGGCGGATCTCGGTGAACCGGATCCTCGACCGGATGAGCGACATCACGATCTCCACCGAGCACCACGGCCCGCCGGACGACCGGCGCTTCACCTACGAGCCGACGTTCATCATGCGGGGGCTCAGCGAACTGCACATCACATTCACCCCGATCGGCTGACCCAGGAATCGAAGGAGTAGGACATGACCGGAAAGCTCGAGGGCAAGGTCGCTTTCATCACCGGGTCCGCCCGCGGTCAGGGTCGTGCGCACGCGATCGCAATGGCCAAAGAGGGCGCCGACATCATCGCGGTCGACATCTGTCGTGACATCCCGTCGAATCCGTATCCGCTTGCCACGCCCGAGGATCTGTCCGAAACCGAGCGCGCGGTCAAGGAGATCGGCCGTCGCGTCGTCGCCCGGGTGGCCGACGTTCGCGAACGTCACGAGCTTCGCGAGGCAGTGGAGGCGGGGGTGGCCGATCTCGGGAAGATCGACATCGTGGTGGCCAACGCCGGAATCCTGCCGATGGCCATGGGCAATCCCGATCCGATGGGCTTCGTCGACGCCTCGGACGTCGACCTGGTCGGTGTGATGAACACCGTCGCGGTGGCGCTTCCGCACCTGCCCGACGGCGCGTCGGTCATCGTGACCGGATCCACCGCGGGCATGATCCGCGGCACCACGACGAGCCCGGACATGGGTCCCGGTGGCGCCGGCTACGGCTGGAGCAAGCGCATCGTGATCGAGTACGTCGACGAGATGTGTCTTCACCTGGCGCCGAGGATGATTCGCATCAATGCCATCCACCCGACCAACTGCAACACCCATCTGTTGCAGAACGAGGGTATGTACGGCGTGTTCCGGCCCGACCTGAAGGCCGAGGGCAAGACCCCCACCCGCGAGGACGCCGAACCGCTTTTCTCACTCTTTCAGGCCATGCCGATTCCGTACATCGAGCCGGAGGACATGGCCAACCTCGGCGTCTTCCTCGCCAGCGACGACAGCCGCTACATCACCGGCCAGCACATCCGGGTGGACGCCGGCTCATTGCTCAAGTGGCCCAACGGGCCCGGCGGCTAAGGCCGGTGTAGGAATCCGTGCAGCACCGCCTGCACGAGTTCGTCGACGATCGCCTCACGCGACGGCGGCCTGTTGCCGAAGAAGGTGGACCGCAGCGCCACCATGCCGACGATCATCGCGACCGTCGAATGTGCCGGAAGGTCGGGCTGTTCCGATCTGATGCCGCGCAGGCGAATGCCTTCGGCGCTGATCTGGCCGAGCAGTGTGAGCGCGCGCCTGATGTCGGCGATGCCTGCGCTGTCGATCTCCTCGTCGGTGAGCCCGTCCGACGCGACGAGGGTCAGCAGCAGTCCTCGATGCTCGATGAGGACGTCGTAGAGGCGACCGACGAATTGGCGGGTCAGCTCCTCCTCGGTGACCTTGTCGGGGATCACCGCTTGCCAGGTCTCGCCGAAGTCGTCGACGAAGTCGGTGAACGGGAGGACGAGGGCCTCGCGGAACAGGCCCGCCTTGGAGCCGAAGTGGCGGAACAGGAGGTATTCGGTGACACCGGCCGCCTCGGCGATCTCGCGTGTGGTGGTGCTGCGATAGTCCCGGCGCGCGAACAGGTCACGGGCGGCGTCGAGCAGGAGCCGCCGGGCCTCGCCGGGCGGCCGACGAGTGGCCGCCACCTCTTTGGTGGATGCCTTCTTCGACGAACGGCGCTGGGGCACGGGAAATGACGATAGTCGCCCCTTGACCGGCACGCGTGTAATAGTGTGCACTATTACAGCTGAAGGCCGGTGCGGAAGGACGTTGTCATGGGCCAACTCATCATGCTCGGAACGCTGTTCGGGCTGCTCGTATTGATCTTCGGGCTGGTGCTGTACTTCGATCCCGAAGCACGCGGTGAGAAGACGGTCACCGAGGAGGACCGATGAGCACCGAGCTGACACCGGCCTTGATCGTCGGGTTGTCCTTCGCCTATGTCGGCGGGGTTCTGTTCCTTGCCTACGGCGTGTATCTGAGCATCCGCCGCGGCCGCCTTCATCCGCTGCTGCTGGTGTCGATCTCGGCGATCTCGTTCTCGTGGATCGAGGCGCCCTACGACTGGGCGGTGTACGCGCAGTTCCCGCCGGCGCTACCGCGTATGCCGTCGTGGTGGCCGATGAACATGACATGGGGCGGCGGGCTTCCGTCCTCGGTGCCGATCGGGTACATCGCCTACTTCGTGCTGCCCGCGGTGATCGGCGCCGCCGTCGGTCGGTGGCTGATCCGGCGATTCGGTTGGCGCAGACCACAAACCCTTCTGATTGTGGGTCTGCTCGTCGGATTCTGCTGGGCCCTCCTGTTCAACGGCTTCTTCGGTCCCCGTCTGGGCATCTTCTACTACGGATACGTGATCCCGGGTTTGGCGATCTTCGAAGGAAGCAAATTCCAGTACCCGATCTACGACGCCGTCGCGATGGGCTTGCAGATGATGGTGCTCACCTACCTGCTGGGGCGCGTCGACGGTCAGGGGCGCAACGTGATCGAAGTGTGGGCGGACAAGCGGTCGACGAGCCGCGTCGGATCGGCGTTGCTGTCGGTCGCGGCCGTCGTCGTGGTGGGTCACGTGATGTACGGCGCGGTCTTCGCCCCGCATCTGGCGACGAAACTCGGCGGCTACGTGACGTCGGGCCCGACCGAGCAACTGTTCCCCGGCATCCCGAACCAGCCCCGCTGACCGCGACGGCGATTTCGAGAACGAAACCCGCGCATCGCAGTACGCTGCGAACATTCCGGTAGTCGGCGTACCAGGTGCGACGGCATACCGCCCGCCTACGAGAGAGGGAGGCGGCCATGAGATCCACCCATCGCTGCCTACTGGTTGCGCTGTCGATGTCGGCGGCGCCGGTCGCTGTGGCCCTCGCCCCCGTCGCATCGCCGGACTGCACGAATGCGGGCGCGGCGACCGTGTGCGCGCAGGGCACCGTGCGCGGCGGGGGACCCGATGCGCCGCAGGCCGGTCCGGTCTACCCCGGATACTGCGCCGACCCGTGGTATTGCAGCGACGACTGGGGCGTCGACATCATCATCGATCCCGGCCCGCCCGGGATCGACATCGGTCGACCGGGTCGCCCCGGCGGTGGTCCCGGACCGCGTTAGGAAGTCACCACCCGAGTAAGGAGTTGTCAATGTTGTTGCGACGCAGTGCTGTCGGTGCTGGTGTGCTCGCCCGCGCCATCCTCTTCGGTGCCGCACCCGCCGCCGCCGAACCGCCCAACTGCACGGCCGCCGACCTCGCCGGCGTGATGGCCGGAGTCTCCGCGGGTACCTCGTCGTATCTGTTCACGCACCCGGAGGTGAACGCATTCTTCACCGGGCTGAAGGGCAAACCCCGAGACCAGATGACCGAGGAGATCAAGGCGTACCTGAACGCCAATCCGCAGGTCCGCGACGAGCTGCGGGCGGTGCGGGCGCCCGCGTTCGATTTCCGGGCGCGCTGCGACGTCGCGATGCCCGACCTGCCGATGGGCTAACGATCACGCGCGGAACTGACACACTGGAGGCGTGCGCGACACACCGAAGTGCTGGCTCACCGACATGGACGGCGTGCTCGTCCGCGAGGAACATGCGCTGCCCGGCGCCGCCGACTTCCTCCAGCGGCTCGTCGACCTGCAGCGGCCGTTCTTGGTTTTGACCAACAACTCGATCTTCACGCCGCGCGACCTGTCGGCTCGGCTGCGACGGTCGGGTCTGAACGTGCCCGAGGAGTCCATCTGGACCTCCGCGCTGGCCACCGCGGCGTTCCTCACCGACCAGTTGCCCGGCGGCTCGGCTTATGTCATCGGAGAGGCCGGCCTGACCACGGCACTGCACGAGGGCGGCTACACCCTCACCGACGTGGAACCGGACTTCGTGGTCCTCGGGGAGACCCGGACGTACTCGTTCGAGGCGATCACCAAGGCGATCCGGTTGATCCTCGCCGGGTCGCGGTTCATCGCGACCAACCCCGACGTCACCGGGCCGTCGGCGGAAGGTCCGCTGCCGGCCACCGGCTCGGTCGCGGCGATGATCACCAAGGCCACCGGCCGCGAACCGTACTTCGTCGGCAAACCCAACCCGATGATGTTCCGCAGCGCGCTCAATCGGATCGAAGCGCATTCGGAGAGCACCGTCATGGTGGGGGACCGGATGGACACCGACGTCGTCGCGGGCATCGAGGCAGGCCTGGAAACCATCCTCGTGCTGACGGGCTCGACGACGGTCGAGGAGGTCGAGCGGTACCCGTTCCGCCCCAGCCGGGTGCTGCCGTCCATCGCCGAGGCCATCGAACTGGTGTGAGGCGCGGCGCGGCCGCTGCCTACACTGACCTCGATGACCAGCACATCCGAGGCGACGCGGCCACTGGCCGGCGTGCGCATTGTCGAGATCTCCAGCTTCGTCGCCGTCCCGTTGGCCGGCATGACGCTGGCCCAACTCGGGGCGGAGGTGATCCGGGTCGATCCGATCGGCGGTGCCGCCGACTACCGCCGATGGCCCGTCACCGACGGCGGCGAGAGCATCTACTGGGCCGGCCTGAACAAGGGCAAGCGATCGGTGGCCGCCGACGTGCGCTCCGCCGAGGGCCAGGACGTGATCAAACGGCTCATCGCGAGCAGCGGGATCCTGATCACCAATGTGGCTGGGCGCGAATGGCATTCGTACGACACCCTCAAGGAGTTGCGCGACGACCTGATCCACGTCGAGGTGTCCGGCCGCGCCGACGGTGGCACCGGCGTGGACTACACCGTCAACGCGGGCATCGGCTTTCCGCTCGTCACCGGTCCGGCCGAACTCGCCACACCCGTGAACCATGTGCTCCCGGCGTGGGACGTCGCATGTGGCCTCTACACCGCGCTGGCGGTCGTGACCGCGCTGCGGCACCGCGACGATACCGGGCAAGGGCAGCGAATCAGCATCCCGTTGGAGAACGTCGCGCTGGCCACGGCGGGCAACCTCGGCTTCTTCACCGAGGTGATGGTCAACGGCACCGCACGCGAACGCATCGGCAACTCGGTCTACGGGCAGTACGGCCAGGACTTCGTCAGCAGTGACGGCGTCTCGTTCATGGTCGTCGCGCTGACCGGCCGGCACTTCCGCGACCTCACCGAGCTCACTGGAACGACGAAAGCCGTTGCCGCCCTGGCGGAGACGCTCAGCGCGGATTTCTCCGACGAGGGGCAACGGTTCGTGCACCGCGACGCGCTGAGCGGGCTGTTCGCCGAATGGTTCGGCGCGCACACCGCCGAGGAGATCAGCGCGGCGTTGTCGGCGAGTTCGGTGCTGTGGGAGCGGTACCGCACCTTCGCCGAGGCGACCACCGAGGACAAGGTCACGGACAACCCGTTGTTCACCTCGCTCGACCAGCCGCGGATCGGCACCTACCTGGCGCCGGGGCTTCCGATTTCGATCGGCGGACAATATCCGCCTGCGGTGGCGTCGCCTGCGCTGGGTGACGACACCGTCGGCGTGCTGAGCGACTGGTTGGGGTTGACGGCCGATCAGGTTGACGGCCTGGTCGAGTCGGGCGCCGTGGCGACTGGACGCGCGGAATGAGCAGGCTGCTCGACCTGCTCGACGTCCGTGCCGGCGCGGAGCCCGACACCTGGATCGGCCCGGCGAGCGGCCCGGAAGGCAAGCGCGCCTACGGCGGACAGTTCGTCGCGCAGAGCCTGGCCGCCGCCTGCCGCACCGTCGAAGCGGACCGGCTACCCACGAATCTGCACCTGCAGTTCCTGCGCGGCGGCGAAGCGGGCTCTGAGATCGAGTACGCCGTCACACGCGTTTTCGACGGCCGCACGTCGTCGGCGCGCCGGGTCGAATCCCGGCAACAGGACCGGCTTCTGACCACCGCGACGGTGTCGTTCGCGGTGCCGACCCGCGGTCCGGAGCACGGGCACCGGACCCCCACGTTGTACGACCCGGAGTCGTTGCCCCGCACCGGGCCCGCCGGGCCGGCGCCGTCGATGCCGCTCGACGAGCTCGATATCCGGATCTTCGACGACAGTGCGTCGGGTGAGTTCATCCGTAGGTTCTGGTGGCGCGCAACCGTGCCCCTGCCGGACAATCCGCTGCTGCACACCCTGATTGCGGCGTACGTGTGCGACGTGTACATGATCGATCCGTCGCTTCAGGTTCACGGCCACTCGATGCGGGCGCGAACACACCGCAGCGGCACCACGGACTCGTCGATCTGGTTTCACCAACCGGTGTTCGCCGACCAGTGGAACCTGCTCGAGACGACGTCGCCGGCCGCGGCGCGGGGCCGGGGCGTGGTGACGGGAAGCCTGATCCGCGCCGACGGTGTCATCGTCGCGACGCTGGCCCAAGAAGGACTTATCGCGGAGCGCGACTGAGCGGCGCCGAGCGTCGGATGGATGACGGATTCCGGCCCGAAACCGTCATTTTTCCGACGCTCGAAGTGTCGGGGTCTGGTGTTCGGCGGCGCGGTGTCCGCCGCGCGTCCGGAGTCGACGACGCGCCGCGGTCACGAGGTAGGTGAGCAGGATGCCGACGGCGAGCGACGCGATGACGCCGACGGCGGGGTGACCGGGGAACATCGAATACACCTGGTAGTGGACCAGGTAGGTATACAGCGAGGCCTCGGCGAGCACACCGGCCGCGACGGTCAGCGCCGCGGGGCAGCGGATGGTGGGCAGCCAGATCACCAGCGCGACACCGGCGAACACGACAAACCCGCGCAGGGTGCTGTCGAAGTACCCGTGCAGCGCCACCGCGAGGACCACCGTCAGCAGGATGCGCTGCAGGGCCGTGTCCGCCTTGGACGCGGCCCAGCCGAGCGCGAAGAACCAGAACGCGAGCATCGTGAACCAGGCCTCCCGGCCCATGTCCAACCCGAGTACGTCGTAGCGCAGCGCCAGGCCGATCACCAGGAACGCCACGGCGATCGTGAACGGCCGCCGACGCTCGGCACGATCCATCGCGGGTATCCAGAACAGCAGCGCCAGCGCCACCAGCGTCCACACCAAGACCTCGACGAACCACAGCCGCCCAGCCGTCATGCTGTCGTGCGGGCCGAGGATCTTGTTGGCCAGCAACAGGTTTGTCCACGTGTAGTCCCTGGTCCACAGCAGGACGATCGCCACCCACAGCACCGACGGCACCACGATCCAGCCGATGGTGTTGCGCAGGTGGCGCACTCGCTTGGCGCGCGGTACCGGTGTGAGGCAGAACCGGCCGAAGTTATATCCGGCGATGCCGAGCAGCAGATGGGCCCCGCCCCACATCTCGAACAGCTCGGCGTGCGATCCGACGATCAGGATGATGGCCACGGCCCGCAACGCCACGCTGGTCTCCAGCGTCGCGTCCCACAGCCGCCATCGCGGCCGCGGCGGCTTGGTCAGCCGCTCGAGTTCGCGCAGCGGCCGCTGCTGCCATCCCGCGGGCAGCTGCCCGAGCGCACGTTCCAGCCGAACCGACATCGCCACGTAGGACAGCGAGTTCCCGCCGAGGTCGACGAAGCTGGCGTTCGGGTCGATGGTCTCGGGGTCGAGCTGCAGCACGTCGGCGAAGACTCCGCGAAGGTCGGTGGCGATCGTGTCGTCGCCGTCGCGCGACAGTTCCCGAACGGTTTGGTAATCCGGCTTGCCGGAGGACAGCAGCGGCAGTTCGTCCACCAGGACCGTCCGCACGGCGGAGGTCGGCACACCGGCGGCCTCCGCGGCGGTGCGCTGTACGTCGCGCTCGGCGTGGGCACCCGTCGCCGCGACGACGAGCCGGTCGTCGTCGTTGGTGCAGAACGCGGTGATCCCCGACGCGCTCAATGCCGCTTCGATGCGCTGAAGGTCGACGCGCAAGCCGTACATCTTCACGAATCGGCTGGTGCGCCCGACGATCTCGTAGAGCCCGTCGGGGGTGCGGCGGGCGAGGTCGCCGGTGTGCAACGACTCCACCGTCTTGCCGAGCGCGAGGTCGTCGGGCCCGCGCGCGTAGCCCATCATCACGTTCGGCCCGCGATAGACCAATTCGCCGACCGCATCGTCGTGGGACTCGCCGGTCGATTCGATCGTGAAGGACCCGCCGGGGATCGGTGTGCCGATCGCTTCGGGCCGCGACAGCGCCAGATCCGGTGACAGATACGCCATTCGGGCCGTCGCCTCGGTCGCCCCGTACATCACGAACAGCTGCCAGCCGCCGTCGCGCGCGCGTTCGGCGAAACGGCGGACCCGCTCGGGCGGCATCCGCCCGCCCGCCTGGGTCACGTACCGCAGATCGGGCAGGTCCATCGCGTCGAACCCGATCCGCTCGAGCAGTTCGAAGGTGTAGGGCACGCCGGCGAACGAGGTGCCCCGGTGGCGACGGAACAGCTCCCAGAACCGCTCGTCGGTCACCGAGAGATCGGTGAGGATGAGCCCCGCACCACTGATCAGGTGACTGTTGACGACCGACAGCCCGTAGCAGTACGACATCGGCAGCGTGGTCGCCGCACGGTCGGTTCGGCGGATGTCGAGATACTCGGCGATCGCGCGGGCGTTGGAGATCAGGTTGTGGCGTGAGAGCCGGACCAACTTCGGCGATCCGGTGGTGCCCGATGTGGACATCAACACGGCCAGGTCGTCGTGTATGCGACGCCCGCCCGGCCGGCGGCGGTGCGTGACGACGCCGTCGCCGACGACAGTGTCGGGGTCGTAGGTCCGCATTATCGTCGCGTGATCGCGTCCCGCCGGGACCGGAAGGACCACGTGGTCACCGGCGAGCGCGGCGAGGTAGTGCACGAGAGTGTCGATGTCGTTACGCGTTTCGAGCAGCACGAGGCGTCTGTCCCCGCCGAGTTCGAGCATGGCGTTCTCGACCAGCTCGGTCAGCGCCCCGTATGTGAGGCGCCGCGTGTCGGTGTACACGGCGACGTTGTCGCCGTGGTGGCGCAAGCGATCGATCAGGGTCCTCACAGCGCCACTCCGCTGCCGAGGACTCGGATGTGGACCTTCGCGTCGACCGCAGGCGGCTCGAGGCTGTGCTGGCGCACGATGATCGGCTCGGCGTCGCCGGCGGGGTCGACGGTCAACAGCACGTCGTGGCCGAGGAACTCGACCGCCAGCACGGTCCCGACGCCTTCGAGCCGCTCGGTGTCGGACACCACGGTCGCCACGAGCTGTTCGGGCCGCAGCAACAGCGTCGCAGCTCCGGTCGGGCGGGAGTCCGTGTTGTGCACGGGAATTCGTCCGAGTGCACATTCTGCGACGCCGTCGGTGACGGTGCAGGGCAGCGATATGCAGTCGCCGAGGAACGCGGCGGTGAAATGGTCGGTGGGATGCCGGTACACCTCCTGCGGCGGTCCGACCTGCGTGAAGCGACCGTCACGCATGACCGCCACCTGGTCGGCGACCGACAGCGCCTCCTCCTGGTCGTGGGTGACCAGCAGGGTGGTGACACCGGCGTCGGTCAGCAGGCGGGCGACCGCTTTTCGCGTGGACGCCCGCAGGCCGGTGTCGAGCGCGCTGAACGGTTCGTCGAGCAACATCACGACCGGTTTGCGGGCAAGCGCCCTCGCGAGAGCCACCCGCTGCTGCTGGCCACCCGAGAGTTCGTGGGGTCGGCGCGTTGCGAAGGAGGGGTCCAGCGAGACCGTCTCGAGCAGTTCGCCGACCCGGTCGCGGATCTCGGCCCGGCGCGGGGACCCGTCCAGGCCGTAGGCGATGTTCTGGCCCACCGTCAGGTGGGGGAACAGCGCGCCGTCCTGCGCGACGTAACCGACCGCACGCCGGTGCGGCGCCACGCATCTGCCCGGGCCCGCCACCTGGCGACCGTCGATGACGACGATCCCGTCGTCCGGTGTCTCGAAGCCGGCGATCAAGCGAAGCAGGGTGGTCTTGCCGCATCCCGACGCCCCGACGACTGCGGTGATGGTGCCCGCCCGCAGTTCCAGGTCGATGTGGTCGAGCACCATGTGACCGTTGAAAGCCTTGGCCAGGCCGTGGGTTTCGAGGATGCTCACAGTGCCGCCGCCTTCGTCGACTGCCGGTACAGCAGCAATGTCACCGGGATCGCCAGCACCACGAGCACCAGCGCGTACGGTGCGGCGGCGGCGTAATCCAGCTCGCTGGAGAACGACCAGAACATCATCGCCAGGGTGCGGGTGCCGGTGGGCGCGAGCAGCAGGGTGGCGGTGAGTTCGGTCGCCACGGCCACGAACACCAGCGAGGCGCCTGCCGCCGCGGCGGGCGCGGTCAACCGCAGCGTCACCCGGAAGAACGTCGCCGCCGGGGAACTGCCCAGCGACCGTGCCGCCTCCTCCAGGCTCGGCGGGACCTGGGCGAGGCCCGCGCGGACGTTGACAAGTGCGCGGGGCATGAACAGCAGGACGTAAGCGAACACGATCAACGCCACGCTCTGATACAGCGGGCGCACGAAGTGGATCGTGACGGTCACCAGCGCCAGCGCGGTGACGATACCGGGCAGCGAACTGGTCACGTAGTTCGCGCCTTCGACGACGCGGGCAAGCACACCGCTCGACCGCACCGCGACCCAGGCGACCGGGAACGCGAGGACCGTCGTCAGGACCGCTGCTGCGGAAGCCAAACCGATGGTCTGGCCCAACGCCGTCAGGATCGCGTCGACGTCCCAGACGCGGGCGCCGCCCCGATACAGCCACCGGGCGATGGTTCCGACCGGCACCCCGATGGCCAGCACCGCCAGCGCCGTCAGCGTCAGAGTTGCCGGAATCACGCTGCGGCGCAGACGGATCGGGGTGGCCGCCCGCGGGGCGCCCGAACCGATCCGCGCGAAGCGGGCGTTGCCCCTAGCGGCGGCCTCACTGACAAGCAACGCCAGGCACAGCAGCACCAGCACGCCGGAGAGCATGCTGCCCGCCGCTCCGTCGAACGTGGCCTGAAACTGCTGGAAGATCGCGACGGTGAAGGTGTCGAACCGCACCATGGCGAACGCACCGAATTCGGCGAGCAGGTGCACCCCTACCAGCAGCGCGCCTCCGAGGATCGCGAGCCGCAGCTGAGGAAGGACGATGCGCGCGAACACTTCCGCCGAACCCGATCCCAGCGCGCGGGCCGACTCCTCGATGGCGGGATCGAGCCTACGCAGTGTCGCGGCGACCGGCAGGTACATGAAGGGAAAGTAGGACAGGGTGGTGATCAGCACCCCGGCGGTGAGACCGTGCAGTGACGGGATCACCCCGACCCAGGCGTAACTGTTGACGAACGCCGGAACGGCAAGCGGTGCAACGAACAGCGGACGCCAGAACATGCGCCCCGGCAAATCCGTTCGTTCCACCAACCAGGCCGTGCCGACCCCAATCACCACGCACAGCGGAACGGTGATGAGGACCAGAGCGACCGTGTTGACGAGCAGCTCGCCCACGCGCGGACGCACGACGAGCTCGTAGGCCCGCGTCCAGCCCACCGAGACCGTCGCCCACGCCACGTATCCCAGCGGAATACACGTCGCGGCAACGAGAATCGCGACCGTGGCCGACACCAGGGGGCCCGGGCGAGCCGTCTTGTCCGACCGCGAAGCCGGCGCCGCGGGTGGGGGTACGGGGGGAGCGGCGGCGACCACCTACAACAAGCCGGCTTTCGTCATCAGGTCGGTGACCTTCTGTGCGTCGAGGTTCGACGGGTCGACATTGGGCGCCTGCAGCGTGTCCAGCGGGGGCAGAGCCGGATTCGCGGGCACGCCACTGGCGACGGGATATTCGAACGAGGTGCCCTTCTCGAGCACCTCCTGGCCCGCCTTGCCCGTGATGAACCGGATGAACTGCTGGGCCTGGTCCATCCGGTCGGTCGATGCGAGCACGCCACCGCCGGACAGGCTGACGAAGGCGCCCGGATCCTCGTTCTTGAAATAGTGCAGCGCGGTATTGCCGCTCATTTCTTTGGTTTTCGACTGATCGCGGAACCAGTAGTAGTGGTAGATCACCCCGCCGTCGACCTCACCGGCGTTGACGGCCTTGAGCGTGGCGATGTTGTCGCTGTAGAGCTTGGCGTTGGCCTTCATCGCGGCCAGCCACTGTGCGGTCGCGGGCTCGCCCTTCAACTGGAGCAGCGCCGAGACGATCGCCTGGAAGTCGGCCTTGGTCGGTGGCGCACCCCACCGGCCCTTCCACTCCGGCTGCTGCAGGTCGAGCAGCGACTTCGGCAATTGGTCGGGCTGCAACCGGGAGGTGTTGTAGACGAAAACGGTGCTGCGCGCGGCCACACCGGTCCAGTTGCCCGACGGCGGACGGTATTGCGGCGGCACCTGATCGAGCGTCTCGGGCGTGAGTTCGGCGAACAACCCGGCGCGCTCGACCGCGGCCATCGCGGGGGAGTTCTCGGTCAGGAACACGTCGGCCGGCGATGCTTTCCCTTCGGCCACAAGCTGGTTGCCGAGTTCGGTGTCGCCGCCCTGGCGGTAGGTGACCTTGATACCGGTCTCCTTGGTGAAGGCGTCGATCCACTCCTTGGTCAGTGACTCGTGCTGAGCGTTGTAGATCAGCAGCTCGTCGCTCTCGCCCGAATCCGAGCAGCCCGTGGCGGTGGCCGTGAGGGCGAGGGTGGACAGGACGGCGGCGATCAGCCTCCACCGTGGTCGCATGCGGGGGTCCTTTCGCGGTACGTGCAGGTCAGGACGCAGTCTTTAGCTGAGGATTACCTAATGAACATACCCTTCTCGGCCTCCGGATTCGCTGCCTGTCCCGCGATTGGATGCGGCCGCCCGCGAATCGGGCACATCGGGCGTGGCTCGACGCCGTCTCTTCTCCCTTCTCCGCACAGCCCTGCCGGGCCGCCGCAGGCGCGGTACGTTTGCCTCGATCGGGGACGCGCAGCCCCGTCGGCACGGACTCCGAGGACGGACGCATGAACGGATCCAAGATTCCGGGACTGCTCTGCGGAGCGATGCTCGCGGCGGGTGCCCTTACGTCCGCCCCAACGGCGACCGCCGCCCCGTGCACGGCCAGTGGCCTGGCGACGACGGCCAGCGGGGTGCTCAACCAGGCTGGCGGCTATCTGGAGTCGCATCCCGGTGCCAACGAGGTGCTGACCGCGGCGGCGACGCAACCGCCGCAGGACGCCCGCGCCGCCGTGCGCGCCTACTTCACCGCCCATCCCAACGAGTACCTCGACCTGCGGGGGATCGCGGCGCCGTTGACCGATATGCGGGCGCAGTGCGGTATCGCGGTCAGCCCGGGTCAGTTGGCGACGCTGTTCGAGGCGATGGGCGAATAGTCACATCCGCCCGTTGCGGGCGCGGACGAGGTTGTAGGCGCCGAACGCGGCGATGCCGACGGCCGCGAGGACGAGAAGGATCTTGCCGAACGGCGCCTGTCCGAGCGTCTTGACCGCGGCGTCCAGCCCCGTCGCCTTGGCGGGGTCGGCCTGCAGGGTGGCCACGATGACGAGCACACCCGCTCCCGCGAGGACCAGGCCCTTCGCGGCGTAGCCGGTGATCCCGACCGCGGTGACGCCGGTGCCACCGGTGGTGCGCAGGTCCTTGAAGAACTTCTTCGTCACACCCTTGTAGACGTGGTAGCCGCCGACCGCGATCAGGCCGAGTGCGACCGCGATCAGCACGGCCTTACCCCAGCCGGATTGCATCATCTGCGCGCTGAGGCCCGCGTTCTGCTGCGAGCTCTGCTGGCCGCTGCCCATGGCGAAGCGGGCCGCGGAGAAGGCGATGGCGAAGTTGACCGCGGCGAGACCGAGCGATTTCACCCGCTTCCAGGCCGGGGTGTCGTCGTTGAATCGGCCCGATCCCTCGCCGGGTCTCGGACCGACGACCGCTTCGGCAACGCGCCACAACCCCAGCGCCAGCAGTCCTACGGCGACGAGCCACAGGAGCACTGCACCGAAGCTCTGTTGCGCGAGCGTAGCCAGCGCACCCGACTGGTCGGCGTTGCCGCCGGACCCGAGGGCGATGCGCAGGATCAGATAGCCGACGAGCAGATGGAGGACGCCGCTGACCGCGAATCCGGCACGCGCGGTGTATTCGAAGGCATCGCTTTCGGTGGCGCGGTCGGCGACGCCGTGTAACGAGTTGTCGGTCATGCCGACCTGTACCCGCTTTTTGACGTGGGCGAAACGGCACCGGCCGAATCTGTGGATGAAGTCGGGGTTGGGGATGGGCGGCCGATTCGCGGGGCCTGGTGTGGTCGAGGTGTCGGTCGCCTGCTCGAACGTGGAGCCATGAGTTCGTGGACGCGCGCCGAGATCGGCGCGCTGGGAGAGCAATTGGCGGTCGACCATCTGCGGTCGCTGGGGCTGCGGGTGCTCGAGCGCAACTGGCGCTGCCGGTATGGGGAGCTGGATGTGGTCGCCGCCGACGAGACGGCCCGCACCGTGGTGTTCGTGGAGGTGAAGACCCGCACGAGCGACCGGTTCGGCGGCGTCGAGGAGGCCGTGACGCCGCAGAAGGTGCGCCGGCTACGGCGACTCGCCGGGCTGTGGCTGGCCGCTCAGGACACCCGCTGGTCGCAGGTGCGTCTCGATGTGGTGGGGGTGCGGATCGGGCGGCGCCGCACCCCGGAGATCACGCATTACGTGGGGGTGGGGTAGATGGCGCTGGGGCGGGCGTATTCGGTCGCGGTCACCGCGCTCGACGGTCAGATCGTCGAGATCGAGGCCGACATCGGCGGCGGGCTGCCCAGCGTGCATCTAGTTGGTCTGCCCGATGCGGCGCTGCAGGAGTCACGCGACCGTGTTCGCGCGGCGATCACCAACTGTAAGAGCGAGTGGCCCAAAGCCCGGCTGACGCTGGCGCTCTCACCGGCGACGTTGCCGAAGATGGGTTCGGTCTACGACCTGGCGTTGGCGATGTCGGTGCTGTCGGCGGACGCCAAGGAAGAGTGGCCGCGGCTCGAGAAAACCGTGCTGCTCGGCGAATTGGCCCTTGACGGGCGGGTCCGGCCGGTCAAGGGCATCCTCCCCGCGGTGCTGGCCGCCCAGCGGGAGGGCTGGCCGGCAGCCGTGGTCCCCATGGGAAACCTCGCCGAAGCCAGCCTGGTCGACGGTATCGAGGTGTGGGGAGTGCGGACGCTCGGTCAGCTGAAGTCCTGGATCAGGGGTAAGGCGCGACTCGAACCGCGCATCGCGTCCCCGTCCTCGCAACCCGAACCGCTCGCCGACCTCGCCGATGTCATAGGCCAGTCCGAGGCGCGCTACGCCGTCGAGGTGGCCGCGGCCGGGGGCCATCACCTCATGCTCACCGGGCCGCCGGGTATTGGGAAAACGATGCTCGCGCAGCGTCTTCCCGGTCTGCTGCCGCCGCTGTCCGACAGCGAGGCCCTGGAGGTCACGGCGATCCATTCGGTGGCGGGGCTGCTGTCCGGGGACACGCCGCTCATCACCCGACCGCCCTTCGTCGCGCCGCACCACACGTCGAGCGTGGCGGCGATGGTCGGCGGCGGGTCGGGGATGGCCCGCCCCGGCGCGGTCAGTCGCGCGCATCGCGGCGTCCTGTTTCTCGACGAGTGCGCCGAGATCGGCAGCAGCGTCCTCGAGGCCTTGCGAACACCGTTGGAGGACGGCCAAATCCGCCTCGCCCGCCGCGACGGCGTCGCCAGGTATCCGGCCCGTTTCCAGCTGGTGCTGGCCGCGAACCCATGCCCGTGCGCCCGTCCCGACCCGCGGGACTGTGTCTGCACCGGCCACGAGAAACGGCGATACCTCGGCAAGCTGTCCGGTCCGCTGCTCGACCGGGTCGATCTGTACGTGCGGATGCACTCGCTGCGGGCGGGTGCGATGGTCGCCGAAGACGGTGAGTCCACCGATGCGGTGCGGGCCCGGGTGGCCGCGGCGCGAGCGGCCGCCGCCGAGCGCTGGCGGCCCTACGGGATCCGCACCAACGTCGAGGTCCGTGGCTCGTTGTTGCGGCGCAAGTTTCGACTGCCGAAGGCGGTGATGAAACCCTTCGAGGCGGCGTTGAACCGCGGCACGCTCAGCGTCCGCGGTATGGATCGCACGCTGCGGGTGGCGTGGACGTTGAGCGATCTCGCGGGGCGGACGTCGCCTGCTCTCGAGGACGTCACCACCGCGTTGAGCTTCCGGCCGGCAGGAGGTGTGCTATGACCGACGCCGTCATCGAGGCCTGGGCATATCTTTCGCGCGTCGTCGAACCCCCGTGTCCCGCACTGGCGGCGCTCGTGCAGCGGGTCGGAGCGGTGGAAGCCGCCGACCGGGTGCGCCGCGCCATGGCGGGGGAGGAGGTCGACCGTGACGCCGAGGCGCGCCGCGACATCGATTGCACTGCCCGAGATCTGGATGTGTTGGCACGGCTCGGCGGCAGGCTGATCACCTGCGAGGACGACGAGTGGCCGCTGCTGTCGTTCGGAGGTTTCGGCGCAGCATCCCACCGGTTGCGCGCGCAGGCGCATGCACCGATGGTGCTGTGGGCGATTGGTCCGGCCACGCTCGACGAGGTGGCCTTCCGGTCCGCCGCGATTGTCGGGACGCGGGCAGCGACGGCATACGGCGAGCTCGTCGCGGGCGATCTGGCGACCGGCCTGGTCGAACGCGATGTCGCGGTGGTCTCGGGTGGCGCGTACGGCATCGACGGCGCCGCGCACCGTGCGGCTCTGGCAGGGGAGGGTGTGACGGTCGCGGTTCTCGCCGGTGGTGTGGATGTCCCGTATCCGGCGGGGCATTCGGCGATGCTGAGACGGGTCGCCGAACAGGGTCTGCTGCTGAGCGAGTATCCGCCCGGTGTGCGGCCGGCGCGTCATCGGTTCCTGACTCGCAACCGGTTGGTGGCCGCGCTGAGTGGGGCGACCGTCGTGGTCGAGGCGGGCGCGCGGAGCGGTGCCGCCAACACCGCGGCCTGGGCGCGGGCGCTCGGGCGTCCGGTGTGTGCGGTGCCCGGGCCGGTCACGTCGTCGGCGTCGGTCGGATGCCACGCGCTGCTGCGCAGCGGGGCGCAACTCGTCACGCGTGCGGCCGACGTCGTCGAACTGGTCGGCCGGATGGGGGAGTTCGCGCCCGACGAAGAACGGCCGACCTCACCGCTGGACGAGCTCAGCGACACCGACAAACGGGTGTACGACGCGCTTCCGCGCCGGGGCGGGCGTACTGCCGAGGAGATCGCGGTGGCCTCCGGTCTGCCCGCCCGGCAGGTGCTGGGCCCACTGGCGACCCTCGAGCTCTGTGGCCTGGTGCTCAGCCGGGACGGGAGGTGGAAATTGGCGCGGTGACGTGTCGGCGGCAACGCGGAGGTCACAGAACGTAGAACCCCGACCGGAGAAGCCCGCTCGTATAGTCGGGGAGGTCGGCTCAGACCCTTCCGGCCGGGCCGGCTGAGCGATTTGGAAGGATTTTCGTGGCAGGGCGACCGATACACACCTTCGAAGTGGTGCGTTCTGAGCAATTGACGCCCCACATGATCCGGCTGGTTCTCGGCGGATCGGGGTTCGACACGTTCACCCCGAACGACTTCACCGACGCCTACGTCAAGATCGTGATCGTCGACCCGAACATCGATGTCGCGGCATTGCCGCAGCCGCTGACCATCGACTCGTTTGCCTCGCTGCCGCCGGAACAGCGGCCGACCGTGCGCACCTACACCGTGCGCAACGTCGACCCCGAGCGTCGCGAGATCTGTATCGACTTCGTCGTACACGGCGATCACGGCGTCGCCGGGCCCTGGGCCGCGGCCGCGACCCCCGGCCAGCCCGCCTACCTGATGGGGCCGAGCGGCGCCTACGCGCCGGATCCCGCCGCCGACTGGCATCTGCTGGCCGGCGACGAGGCGGCGATACCCGCGATCAGCAACGCACTGGAAGCGTTGCCGGACAACGCGATCGGGCGCGTGTTCATCGAGGTCGCCGGGCCTGACGACGAGATCCCGTTGAAGAAGCCGGACGGCGTCGAGGTGCGGTGGATCTACCGGGGCGGCCGCGCGGACCTGGTGCCCGAGGATCAGGCCGGTGACCACGCTCCACTGATCACCGCGGTCAAGGAAACCCCGTGGCTGCCCGGCCAGGTGCAGGTGTTCATTCACGGCGAGGCGCAGACGGTCATGCTCAACCTGCGGCCCTACATCCGCAAGGAGCGCGGCATCGAGGCCAAGTGGGCGTCGTCGATCTCCGGCTACTGGCGCCGCGGCCGCACCGAGGAGACCTTCCGTCAATGGAAGGCCGAGCTCGCCAAGGCCGAATCCGGTACCTGACGAGCGGCCTGGCACGCTGGCCGCATGACGTTCGGTAACTACCAGTTCGAGATCTACTTGCAGGGCCTCTCCGGCATCATGCCGAAGCTGCCGATGACGTTCGCGGAGTGGGAGGCCAAGGCGGAAGCGGCCATGCCGCCGTCGGTGTACTCCTACGTCGCGGGAGGAGCCGGGGACGAACGAACCCAGCGCCTCAACCGCACCGCGTTCGACAACTGGGGCCTGATGCCGCGGATGTTCCGCGCGACCCGCGACCGCGACCTCACCGTCGACCTGTTCGGGCTGAAGCTGCCGTCGCCGGTGTTCATGGCCCCGATCGGGGTGATCGGCATCTGCGCCCAGGACGGCCACGGTGACCTCGCCACGGCCCGCGCCGCCGCGAAAACCGGTGTGCCGATGGTCGTCTCGACGCTGACCGAGGATCCACTCGAGGCCGTGGCCGCCGAATTCGGCGACACCCCCGGCTTCTTCCAGCTCTACACGCCGACCGACCGGGACCTGGCCGCGAGCCTCGTCCACCGCGCCGAGGCCGCCGGATACAAGGGGATCATCGTCACCCTGGACACCTGGGTGCCCGGTTGGCGACCGCGTGACCTGTCGACGTCGAACTTCCCGCAGCTGCGCGGCCGCTGCCTGGCCAACTACACCAGCGATCCGGTGTTCCGCGCCGCGCTGCCGCAGCCGCCCGAGGAGAACCCGCAGGGCACCGTCATGCACTGGGTGGGGCTCTTCGGCAACCCGCTGACGTGGGACGACCTGCCGTGGCTGCGTTCGCTGACCGACCTACCCCTCATCGTCAAGGGCATCTGCCATCCCGACGACGCGCGGCGCGCCAAGGACGGGGGCGTCGACGCGATCTACTGCTCCAACCACGGCGGACGACAGGCCAACGGCGGGCTCGCGGCCATCGACTGCCTGCCCGGCGTCGTGGAGGCGGCCGATGGGCTGCCGGTCCTGTTCGACTCGGGCATTCGCAGCGGCGCCGACATTGTCAAAGCGCTCGCGCTCGGCGCGACCGCCGTCGGGATCGGGCGGCCCTACGCCTATGGGCTGGCACTGGGCGGCGTGGACGGTGTCGTTCACGTGCTGCGTTCGCTGCTTGCCGAGGCCGACCTGACCATGGCCGTCGACGGCTATCCCACCCTGGCCGATCTCACTCCGGACACGCTGCGGCGCGTCACCTGAGCGTTAGGGCGCGACTCTGCCACGGTTGGAATTGTGGAAGCCGTCCTCGAGGAGTTCGACGAGTACCTCGCGCTCGAGCGGGGCCGCTCTGCGCACACCCGTCGCGCCTATCTCGGTGACCTTCGCTCGTTGTTCGGGTTCATGGCCGACCGCGGGCACGACGCCGGGCCGGCGGCGCTGAGCCTTCCGGTGCTGCGGTCGTGGCTGGCCGCGCAGGCCGCATCCGGGGCAGCGCGCACGACCCTGGCCCGGCGCACCTCGGCGGTCAAGATGTTCACCGCGTGGGCGGTCCGGCGCGGCCTGATCGCGAGCGACCCGGCGGCTCGGCTGCAGGTGCCCAAGGCGCGCCGCGACCTGCCCGCGGTGCTGCGCGAGGATCAGGCGTTGGATGCCATGGCTGCGGCGAAATCCGGTGCCCAAGAGGGTGATCCGATGGCGCTGCGAGACCTGCTCATCGTGGAGCTGTTGTACGCCACCGGTATTCGCGTGAGCGAGCTGTGCGGGCTCGACATCGACGACATCGACATGCCGCGACGCCTGCTGCGCGTCCTCGGCAAGGGCGACAAACAGCGCACCGTCCCGTTCGGGGAACCCGCGCAAGAGGCGTTGGCGGCGTGGCTCGACCGCGGCCGGCCGGCGTTGGTGACCCCGGATTCGGGACCCGCCTTGCTGTTGGGGGCACGCGGTCGACGTCTCGACCCGCGGCAGGCACGCACCGTCGTGCACCAGACCGTCGCGGCCGTCGACGGCGCGCCGGACATCGGGCCCCACGGGTTACGGCACAGCGCCGCAACGCATCTGCTCGAGGGCGGTGCCGACCTACGCGTCGTTCAGGAGTTGCTCGGCCATTCCTCCCTGGCGACCACCCAGCTCTACACCCATGTCACGGTCGCACGTCTGCGCGCCGTCCACGACCAGGCGCATCCCCGCGCGTAATTATGGTGATTTCGGTGCGCTACTGCTCGCTCAGCGATCAGTAGCGCACCCAACTCGCCGAAGGAGAGCGCGTGATGCGAAGGGCGGCTGTTCGGCTGTCGTGGGGGACGGTCTCGTATCTCGAGTGGACACCTGAGCGCGCCGATGCCGCGCCGACCGTCGTGCTGCTGCACGGCGCCGGGGTGGACAGCGCGTCGCTGTCCTGGGGTGGGGTCGGACCGCGGCTCGCGGCGGGCGGCTACCGCGTACTCGCGCCCGACCATCCGGGCTACGGCACGACCCCGCCGGCACCGTGGCCGTCGAGCCAGAACCGGCTGGTCGCCTACGTGGGCGAGTTCGTCGACGCGCTCGGTTTGGACCGCTACGCGATCGGCGGCCTGTCACTCGGTGGCGGGATGACGATCGGACACGTGCTCGACAGACCGGAAAAGGTCACGGGCGCAATGCTGTTGGGTAGTTACGGGATAATGCCCCGGCTGTCCGAAGGGCCGCTGTCACGGATGCGGCAGGCGCTGACGTGGGTTGCGGTGCGCACCGGCCTGCTCGGCGCGGTTAGCCGCTGGTCGGGGCGCAGCAGGCGCGCCATGTCGTGGATCATGCCCGCGCTGATCGCGGACCCCGCCCAACGCACACCCGAACTGGTCGACGAGATCCAGGCGGCCGCTCGAGCGGAACACGCGTTCGCCGCGTTCGGGCAGTGGCAGCGCGATCAGGTCCGCTGGAACGGCCTCGCCACCGACTACCGCGCCCGGCTCCCGGAATTCCCGCGTCCGGCGTTGATCATCCACGGCGACCAGGACACCAGCGTGCCGGTGGCCGCGGCGCGGGCGGCGGCGGAACTGGTTCCGGACGCACGACTCGAAGTGGTTGCGGGGGCTGCACATTGGGTCCAGCGCGACCGGCCCGACGTCGTCGTGGCCGCGATGATCGAATTCCTCGACACGCTCAACGCAGCAGCTTGATCACCTCGGCGATGTCCGGCATCGCGGAGGGCCGCCCGGGCAGCTCGTCGAAGACGGTCCAGTAGCTCACCCCGAAGCGCTGCTGGCGCAAAGTGAGCTGTTCGGCCATCTGCTCGTGCGTGCCGATCAGCACGAACGGCGACGACAGCAGGCGATCGGGAGAGACGCTGCCGAGCGCGCTGCCCAACTGTTCGGCCGCCTCTCGTGGTTTGTCGGTGGCGACGACGGCCTGGATCAACGCGTTCAGTTCGATCTGCTCGAACCGGTCGCCCGCGGCCCGGCGTACCACCGCGATCCGGTCGTCGAGTCCGTCGTCGTCGAAGTGGCTCAGCCTCACCTCGGTGGCGTCGCGGTTGTGGCCGAAGCCCGCCAGCCCGACGATGTCGGCGAGGCGGCCGGCGAGTTCGAGCACGCGGGTTCCGTTGCCGCCGATCAACAGTGGGACGCGGTGGGGCGGTATCGGCAGGAGTTGGCCTGCGTCGGCGTGGATTTCGTAGTGCCGTCCCGCGGCGTCGACCGGATCGCCGTCGAGAAGTGCCCGGATCACTTCGGCGGCTTCGACCAACCGCGACACTCGGACCCCGCCGGCGTCGAAAGGGATTCCGGCGGCCTCGTATTCGGATTTCATGTGTCCGGCGCCGATTCCGAGTTCGAAGCGTCCGTCGGAGACGAGCGCCAGGCCCGCCGCTTCGCGGGCGGTGTCGACCGGATGCCGGAAGTCGTTGTTGAGCACCAGCGTTCCGACGTGCAGGCGCTCGGTGGCCATCGCGGCCGCGGTGGCGCTGGTGAACGGCGGCGCCATCGGCACGAGGTGGTCGGCGTAGGTCAACACGTCGAGACCCGAAGCCTCGGCCGTGCGGGCGAAGGTCCGCATCTGCTCGCCGGTGCGCGGCAGGCCGGCGTTGAGACCGAAGCGCAGCGGCCGGGAGCGATGAGCGTCGGTAATCATGGTCTCGACGGTAGGCGCACGCTCGCCGAGACAGCGGGGGTCAGCCCGCGATCGGTTTGAGGCGGATCGGGGTCGTGACCACCAGGCCGAGCGGGTCGACGTAGTCCGCACGGGACGCGGGACCCCACATCGCGCCCCAGTGCAGGCACGCCGTCCGCGGGCAACCGGGGTGGCCGGCCTCGAGCACGCCGATCACCGACCCCGAACCGACGCGCTCACCGCGCGCCACCGCCGGCCGGACCGGCTCGTAGCTGGTCCGCAGCCCGCCGGGGTGGGCGATCGAGACGACCATCCGTCCGGCCAACTCACCCGCGAAGACCACGGTGCCCTCGGCCGCCGCCAGCACCCGCTGCCCGGGTGCGCCGGCCAGATCCACACCGCGGTGCCCGGCCGTCCAATTGGGGGTGGGACCGTCGAACGTCCGCGTCACCTCGGGTCGCGGTCGCAGCGGCCAGACCAGCCGACCGTCCTGGGCCGCGACGGGCGCGGGCCCGACCAGCACCGCCACCACCACGGCGGCCAGGGGCAGGATTCCTCGCATAGTCCCAGCTCAGCGCACTCCAGGCCGGTTGCGCCATGCCGGGGCAAGGATCTGTGGATAACGGTCTCGGCGTGGAAAAAGCACCCCTGTCCAGGGTGTAAACTGCTAACCGCAGCTCGCTTGCGCGGGCTGACTTCGCGTGTCTGCACCGCGACCCGTTCCACTAGGTCGTATCCCGGATGCCGTCGGTCCCGTATTTCGAACGGGTTCTGGCTTCCGCGCAGTCACCAGGGCTCGGCGTCACCCGACGCCGGCATCAACCGACGAAAAGGACCATGGACTCATGGCTGTTGTAACCATGAAGCAGCTGCTCGACAGCGGCACCCACTTCGGGCATCAGACCCGTCGCTGGAATCCCAAGATGAAGCGGTTCATCTTCACCGACCGCAACGGCATCTACATCATCGACCTGCAGCAGACGCTGACCTACATCGACAAGGCGTACGAGTTCGTCAAGGAAACCGTCGCTCACGGTGGGACGATCATGTTCGTCGGCACCAAGAAGCAGGCGCAGGAGTCGATCGCCGAAGAGGCCACCCGCGTCGGCATGCCGTACGTGAACCAGCGCTGGTTGGGCGGCATGCTCACCAACTTCTCGACCGTGCACAAGCGGCTGCAGCGTCTCAAGGAACTCGAGACGATGGAGCAGACCGGCGGGTTCGAGGGTCGCACCAAGAAGGAAATCCTGATGCTGACCCGCGAGAAGAACAAGCTCGAGCGGTCGCTCGGCGGTATCCGCGACATGGCCAAGGTGCCCTCGGCCGTGTGGGTCGTCGACACCAACAAGGAGCACATCGCCGTCGGTGAGGCGCGCAAGCTCGGCATCCCCGTCATCGCGATCCTCGACACCAACTGCGATCCCGACCTCGTCGACTACCCGATCCCGGGCAACGACGACGCGATCCGGTCGGCCGCGCTGCTGACCAAGGTGATCGCCGCCGCGGTCGCCGAGGGCTTGCAGGCCCGCGCGGGCGTGGGCCGAGACGGCGACAAGCCGGATGCCGAGGCCGCCGAACCGCTCGCCGAGTGGGAGCAGGAGCTGCTGGCCGGCGCGACCGCCACCGCATCCCCGACCGCCGCAGGTGCCGAGCCCGGCACCCCGCAGGCGGACATCCAGACCGAACCGAAGACTTCAGAGGCTTAGGGAGAGCTGATATGGCCAACTACACCGCCGCCGACGTCAAGCGACTGCGGGAGCTGACCGGCGCCGGCATGCTCGACAGCAAGAACGCCCTCGTCGAGTCCGACGGCGATTTCGACAAGGCCGTCGAGCTGCTGCGAATCAAGGGCGCCAAGGACGTCGGCAAACGTGCCGAGCGCGCGACCGCCGAGGGCCTGGTGGCCGCCAAGGACGGCGCGCTGATCGAGCTGAACTCCGAGACCGACTTCGTTGCGAAGAACGCGGAGTTCCAGGCCGTCGCCGACCAGATCGTCGCCGCCGCGGCGGCCGCGAAGGCCAACGACGTCGACGCGCTGAAGGCCGCCAAGGTGGGCGACACGACCGTCGAGCAGGTCATCGCGGACCTGTCGGCCAAGATCGGCGAGAAGCTCGAATTGCGCCGCGTCGCGCACTTCGACGGCACCGTCGAGACCTACTTGCACAAGCGTGCCGCGGATCTGCCGCCGGCCGTGGGTGTGCTGGTGGAGTACAACGGCGACAACAAGGACGCCGCGCACGCGGTCGCCCTGCAGATCGCCGCGCTCAAGGCGAAGTACCTCACCCGCGAGGACGTGCCCGAGGATGTCGTCGCCGACGAGCGCCGCATCGCCGAGGAGACCGCACGCAACGAGGGCAAGCCCGAGCAGGCGCTGCCCAAGATCGTCGAAGGCCGCGTGACCGGCTTCTACAAGGACGTCGTGCTGCTCGACCAACCGTCGGTGTCCGACAACAAGAAGACCGTCAAGGCCCTGCTCGACGAGGCGGGCGTGACGGTGACGCGCTTCGTGCGCTTCGAGGTCGGCCAAGCCTAAGAATCTCCACGCCGAGCGCTCATCGTTGTACGGCCGAACGGCCGAAATCTGTACAACGGTGAGCGCTCGTGCATGTGGAGAGTGGACCCGTGGCGCGGTACGTCCTGGTACCGTCGCGGTCATGGGTCGCATCAGTGCCTTCGGCGACGACGCCCTCGGCGATCTGGACGGCGTCGCGCTGGTGGAGGCGTTGCAGTCGGGCGCAGTGTCCCGAGCGGAACTCGTCGAAGCCGCCATCGCCCGCACGGAGGCGGTCAACCCGGCGCTGAACGGGCTGGCGCACGAGGCGTTCGACCGGGCGCGGACCCAGGCGGCCGATCCGCACCCCTACGGCGGGCACTTCAACGGGGTTCCGTCGTTCCTCAAGGACAACGTCGCGGTCGGCGGCATGCCGACGATGAACGGCACCGACGCCTGGGATCCGCGTCCGGAGCGCACCCACGGCGACTTCGCGCGGTCGTTCCTCGCGACGGGCCTGGCGCCGATCGGCAAAACGCAGATGTCCGAATTCGGTTTCAGCGCCTCGGCCGAGCATCCCCGCATCGGACCGGTGCGCAATCCGTGGAACACCGAGCACACCGCGGGCGCGTCGTCGTCGGGTTCCGCAGCGTTCGTCGCCGCGGGGGTGGTGCCGATCGCGCATGCCAACGACGGCGGCGGGTCGATCCGAATTCCCGCCTCCTGCAACGGGTTGGTGGGTCTCAAACCATCGCGCGGTCGGCTGCCGCTGGACAAGAAGCTGCGGCAGATGCCTCTGCGTATCGTCGCCAACGGCGTCGTCACGCGTTCCGTGCGTGACACCGCGGCGTTCTACCGCGAGATCGAGCGGGTGTACCGCAATCCGCGGCTGCCCGCGATCGGCAACATCACCGGACCCGGAACGCAGCGGCTGCGCATCGCGGTGTGCACCCAGTCGATCTCCCGCGAGGCCAGTCCCGAGGTGCGCGAGCTGACCCTGAAGAACGCCGCCCTGCTCGAGGAACTGGGGCACCGGGTCACGGTGATCGACAACCCCGTGCCGTCGCACTTCATGAACGACTTCCTGCTCTACTGGGCGTTTCTCGCGTTCGCGATCGTGCGCAGCGGACGTACGCTGGGCCCGAGCTTCGACCGCGGGCGGCTGGACAATCTGACGCTCGGCCTCGACCGGCATGCGTCACGCAACCTGCACCGGTTGCCGAGGGCGATCGCTCGGCTCTCAAGGATCCGCCAGCTCACCGAGCAGGTCACCCGGGACCACGACGTCGTGCTGACCCCCACGCTCGCGGACGTCACGCCGCAGATCGGACATCTCGACCCGATCCTCGACTACCAGACGATCATCGACCGCCTCATCGAGTGGGTGGCGTTCACGCCGCTGCAGAACGCCACCGGGGAGCCGGCGATCTCGCTGCCCCTCGCCGAGTCCGCGTCGGGCCTTCCGGTCGGCATGATGTTCGCCGCGCCGGTAGGCCACGAGGGCCGGTTGCTCCGGTTGGCCTACGAACTCGAAGAAGCGCGTCCGTTCAAGCGGATTCACGACGAGCGCTAGAGGGAACGGCAGATCTCGGCCGTCGCGTGGGTGAGCGACTGGGCGCCCTCGCGCAAGGCCTGCTCGATCGGTGTGCCGTCGGCGGTGATCGCGACCAGTCGCTCGACGCCGTGGTCGAGCAGCACCGCGGCGTCGGGGGCGACGCGGCCGGCGAAGATGACGACCCGCGCCCCGGCGCGCAGCGCCGCCCGGGCCACGCCGAACGGCGTCTTGCCCATGACGGTCTGAGCGTCGACGCTGCCTTCGCCGGTGAACACCCAGTCGGCGCCGTGCAGCGCCCGTTCGAGGCCGACGGTCTCGGCCACCTCTTCGACGCCGGATCTGCTTACCGCGCCGAGGAATTCGACGAGCGCGAAGCCCACGCCGCCCGCCGCGCCCGCCCCCGGGCGCTGCGGTTGGGCGCCGCCGAGCGTCGCCGACGCGACGGTGGCCAGCCGCGACAAACCCGCCTCGAGTCGCGCGACGTCGTCGGGGCCCGCGCCCTTCTGCGGGCCGAACACCGCGCTGGCACCGCTGGGACCCAACAGCGGTGCGGTGACGTCGGAGGCCACCCGGATCCGGACGTCGCGCAGGCGAGGATCCAGGCCTGTGACGTCGATGCGTTCGAGCCGTTCGAGATCCCCGCCGCCGGGGGCCAGCGGTTTGCCTTCGGCGTCGAGGAACGCCGCGCCCAGCGCCGTGAGCATGCCCGTCCCGCCGTCGTTGGTGGCCGATCCGCCCAGCCCGATCAAGAAGTCCTCGGCGCCGCGGTCGAGAGCCGCCTGTATCAACTGGCCTACTCCGAAAGTGCTCGCGGACAGGATGTTTCGCTCGGCGAGGGGGATGAGTTCCAGTCCCGCGGCCGCCGCCATCTCGATCACCGCCAACTGGCGCAGCGGCACATAGCCGTACCGGGCGGTGACGGTGCGGCCGAGCGCGTCGGCCACCGGCACCTCGACGTGCTCACCGTGCAACGCGTCGACGACCGCGTCGACGGTGCCTTCGCCGCCGTCGGCCATGGGCACGCCGACGACCTCGGCGTCGGGGAGTGCCGCCGTGACACCGGCCCTCATCGCGGCGACCGCTTCGGACGCCGTCATCGACTCCTTGAATGAGTCAGGCGCCAGGACTATCTTCATCGCTGGCCACAGTTGACCACACTGTCGGTTCTGCTGCCACCGAGAGACGGTCTATCGCTTCCTGGCCACGCCCTCGGCCATCACCGTCACGATCTCATGCATGATCGCGCTGATGTGCAGGGCCGTGATCTGCGACGGATCGAGATGAGGCACGAAGCACACTATGTCGCCACCGACGATGTCCATGCCGCGGAAACTGCGCAGAATCTTCTGCATCTCCCGCATCGTCAATCCACCGGCCTCCGGATCGGCCACCGCAGGCGCGTCGCTCAGTGTTAGCCGTGGCCGGTGGGGCCGACTTGGGTTCTCGCAAAAAATAACGTGAGCGTTATTAATGGCGATCAGTCCGTTCCGAGCGCCGCGAGAATCTGCTTGAAGTCCCGCTGCTGGCGCTGCGTCAGGTTCGCCATCAACTTGCGCTCGGCCGCGCGCACTCCGGAATCGGTGCGTTTCAACAAGTCCCGGCCCTCGCGGGTGAGTTGCGCAGGCAGCGACCGGCCCGACGACACGCTCGCGGGCCGCGACACCAGCCCGCGGTCCTCCAGGCCGCGCAGCACCATGTTCATGGCCTGCGGCGAGACGTTGAAGTCGCGGGCCAGTTCGGCGTTCGACCGCCCCTCGTGCTGCGACAGGATCCGCATGCACAGGTACTGGGGGAACGCCACGCCGAGGGGTTCGAGGACCGTCGTCGTGACCTCGGCTCGCAGCGCCTTGGCCACCCGGGACAGCAGGAAGCCCAGCGGTTGATCCTCGAGCTCACCATTCATGTCAATCATATTGACATATATCAACCACGTTGATATTAACGATTGATGACCGAACCAACAGGCGAAATGTTCGACAACGCATACAAGGGCGAGATGCCGGAGATGAGCGGTGCGAAGCCGCCGTGGAGCATCGGTGAACCGCAGCCGGAGCTGGCCACGCTCATTGAGCAGGGCAAGATGCACGGCGATGTGCTCGACGCTGGATGCGGTGAGGCCGCGCTGGCAATTCATTTGGCCGAACGGGGCGTCACCACCGTGGGCCTGGACCAGTCGCCCACCGCGATCGAGTTGGCCCGGCAGGAGGCCGCCGAGCGCGGGCTGACGAACGCCACCTTCGAGGTCGCCGACATCAGCGACTTCGGTGGCTACGACGGGCGGTTCGGAACCATCGTCGACTCGACGCTGTTCCACTCGATGCCCGTCGAACTGCGCGAGGGCTACCAGCGGTCCATCGTGCGGGCCGCGGCCCCCGGCGCCTCGTACTTCGTGTTGGTGTTCGACAGGGCGGGGATGCCCAACGGCCCCGCCAACCCCGTCACCGAGGACGAGTTGCGCGACGTCGTCTCCAAGTACTGGACGATCGACGAGGTCAGGCCCGCGCGTATCCACGGCGTCTTCCCCGACGGCTTCGAGGAGTTCTTCCCTGCGTTGGACATCCGAGACGAGCCGAAGGGCCGCAAATCGGTGCCCGCCTGGCTGCTGAGCGCCCACCTGCCCGACTGATACGGCGAGTCGCGACCCCTTCGCCCCCGCGCGACCGGTGATGAGGCAGGATGAGGGGGATCTCAGCGAAGACCCGTAAGGAGTCGGATGGCGGACCCCAATGTCGCCGGTCAGGCGGCTCCGGACTCCGAAGTCGCAGGGGCGCCTTCGGGCTCGACCAGTCCCAATGGAGCCGCATCGGGTTCCATCCGTCCCATGTACAGCCGGGTGCTGCTCAAGCTGGGCGGCGAGATGTTCGGCGGTGGGGATGTCGGGCTGGACCCGGATGTCGTACACCTCGTGGCGCGCCAGATCGCCGAAGTCGTCCGCAGCGGCGTGCAGGTCGCCGTGGTCATCGGCGGAGGCAATTTCTTCCGCGGGGCGCAGTTGCAGCAGCGCGGCATGGAGCGCACCCGCAGCGACTACATGGGCATGCTCGGCACCGTCATGAACAGCCTGGCGCTGCAGGACTTCCTGGAGAAGGAAGGCATCGCGACCCGTGTGCAGACCGCGATCACCATGGGTCAGGTCGCCGAACCGTACATTCCGCTGCGGGCGGTGCGGCATCTGGAGAAGGGTCGCGTCGTCATCTTCGGGGCGGGCATGGGCCTGCCGTATTTCTCCACCGACACCACCGCCGCGCAGCGCGCGCTCGAGATCGGCGCCGAGGTTGTGCTGATGGCCAAGGCCGTCGACGGCGTTTTCACCGCCGACCCGCGCCAGGACCCCGACGCCGAACTGCTCACCGCCATCAGTCACCGCGAAGTGATCGATCGCGGCCTGAAGGTCGCCGACGCCACCGCATTCAGCCTGTGCATGGACAACGGCATGCCGATCCTGGTGTTCAACCTGCTCACGGACGGCAATATCGCGCGGGCGGTCGCGGGTGAGAAGATCGGAACACTGGTCACCACCTGACACACCTGTGCGCGCAGGAGCGACAGCGAAGGTGCGCACGCGGGACCGGTGAACGGACGCGCACAGACGAAGGAGAACGACCGTGATCGACGAAACCCTCTTCGATGCCGAGGAGAAGATGGAAAAGGCGGTGTCGGTCGCGCGCGACGACCTGTCCTCCATCCGCACCGGTCGTGCCAATCCCGCGATGTTCTCGCGCGTCAACGTCGACTACTACGGATCCCCGACGCCGATCACGCAGCTGTCGAGCATCAACGTGCCCGAGGCGAGGCTGGTCGTGATCAAGCCGTACGAGGCCAACCAGCTGCGCAACATCGAGGATGCGATCCGCAACTCCGACCTCGGCGTGAACCCCACCAACGACGGCAACGTCATCCGCGTCGCCGTGCCGCAGCTGACCGAAGAGCGTCGCCGCGATCTGGTCAAGCAGGCCAAGGCGAAGGGCGAGGACGCCAAGGTGGCGGTGCGCAACATCCGCCGCAAGGCCATGGAGGAGCTGCACCGCATCAAGAAGGACGGCGAGGCCGGCGAGGACGAGGTGGCCCGCGCGGAGAAGGAGCTCGACAAGTCCACCGCCACCTACACCCATCAGATCGACGAGCTCGTCAAGCACAAAGAAGGCGAGTTGCTGGAGGTCTAGTGACCGAACAGCACAGGGGATCCGTGGCAGAGACGCCGGTCGACGAACCGCCCAAGAAGAAGTCGCGGGCGGGCCGCGACCTACCCGCGGCCATCGGGGTCGGGGTGCTGCTCGGTGCGATGGCGATCGGCACGCTGATCTTCTGGCCGATCGGCTGGCTGCCCGTGCTGACGGTGTTCATCCCCATCGCCACCCACGAGGTGATCCGCCGGCTGCGCGAGGCCGGCTACGACCTGCCGGCGGTTCCGCTGCTGTTGGGCGGCCAGGCGATGATCTGGCTGAGCTGGCCGTTCGGCACCGCCGGCGTGCTCGGCGCCTACGGCGGCACAATCGTCGTCTGCATGGTGTGGCGGCTCGTCGGGCACGGGATGCGCCACCAGCCGGTCAACTACCTGCGCGACATCGCCGCCTCGGTGCTGCTGTCGACGTGGGTGCCGCTGTTCGCCAGTTTCAGCGCGCTGCTGATCTTCCAGGATCACGGCGGGGGACGGGTGTTCACGGTCATCGCCACCGTGGTGTTCGCCGACATCGGCGGCTACGTGGCCGGGGTGCTGTTCGGCAAGCATCTGATGGCGCCCGCGATCAGCCCGAAGAAATCGTGGGAGGGGCTAGGTGGCTCGATGCTGTTCGGCATCGCCGCCGCGGTGTTGTCGGTGACGTTCCTGCTCGACAAGCCCGCCTGGGTCGGGGTGCCCCTGGGGCTCATGCTGGTGATCACCGGCGTGCTCGGCGACCTGGTCGAGTCGCAGGTCAAACGCGACCTCAAGATCAAGGACATGGGCACGTTGCTGCCCGGCCACGGCGGCATCATGGACCGCATTGACGCGATGCTTCCGTCGGCCGTGGCGGGTTGGATCGTTCTGACGCTGTTGGCGTGAGGCCGCGCCCTACTGGGATACTGGGCTGAGCTCATGCCCACCCCGTTGCCGCTCGTCTTCGAAGCCCCGCGCCGCGCCATGCCGCCGCGCCATTTCGCCGACCTCGACGACGCGGGCCGTGCCGCGGCCGTCGGTGACCTCGGGCTGCCGGCGTTCCGAGCCAAACAGCTGGCCAACCAGTACTACGGCCGGCTGATCGCCGACCCCCACCAGATGACCGATCTGCCCGCAGGCGTGCGCGACCAGGTGGCCGGAGCGCTGTTTCCCACGCTGCTCGATGCGGTGCGCGAGATCGAGACCGATGCGGGGGAGACGCGCAAGATGCTGTGGCGCGCGGTCGACGGCACCACGTTCGAGTCGGTGCTGATGCGCTATCCCCAACGCAACACCGTCTGCATCTCGTCACAGGCCGGGTGCGGGATGGCCTGCCCGTTCTGCGCGACCGGCCAGGGCGGGCTCAAGCGCAACCTGTCGACGGCCGAGATCCTCGAACAGGTACGGGCCGCCGCGGTGGAACTGCGCGACCGCGACGGCGACGGCATCGCGCCTGCGGCCCGGGGCGGGCGGCTGTCCAACATCGTGTTCATGGGGATGGGGGAGCCGTTGGCCAACTACAACCGGGTGCTGGCCGCGGTGAGACGAATCACCGCCCCCGCCCCGCACGGTTTCGGAATCTCGGCCCGGTCGGTCACGGTGTCGACGGTCGGGTTGGCGCCCGCTATCCGCAAGCTCGCCGACGAACGGCTCGGGGTCACGCTGGCGTTGTCACTGCACGCCCCCGACGACGAACTGCGCGACACGCTCGTTCCGGTGAACAACCGGTGGAAGGTGTCCGAGGCGCTCGACGCGGCCCGGTACTACGCCGACCTGACCGGCCGGCGGGTGTCGATCGAATACGCGTTGATCCGCGACGTCAACGATCAGCCCTGGCGCGCAGACCTTTTGGGCAAGAAGCTGCACGCCGCGCTGGGTCCGCTCGCGCATGTCAACGTCATCCCGCTGAACCCGACGCCCGGTAGCGAGTGGGACGCCAGCCCCAAGCCCGTCGAGCGCGAATTCGTCAAGCGTGTCCGCGAGCGCGGCGTGTCCTGCACTGTCCGCGACACCCGGGGTCGCGAAATCGCCGCCGCCTGTGGGCAGTTGGCCGCCCAGGCCTGAGTCAGTCGTCGGGCAGCTCCGGGCTGCCGGATGGTGGCAGCAATCTCCACGTCTGGAACGCCATCGCCAACATCGCATAGGTGCCGACGACGAATACGAGTTCCATCGCCTGGTGGGTGCCCAACTCGTCGACGAGGCGTAACCACGTCGAGGCGTCGGCGCGACCGTCGGCCAGCAGTTCGTCGGTGGCGTCGAGCACCAACCGGTCGACGCCGGTGAACGCGTCGTTACCTTTGGCGAGGCGGTCGATATCGTCCGAAGGTATTCCACCTTCGGTGGCGACCTTCGTGTGCTCGGCCCAGAAGAACGCGGACCTGCGGGCCAGCGCGACCCGTAGGACCGCCAATTCCCTTGACCGCAATGGCAATTCACCGCGCTGTACAGCCAGCCGTTGAAGGCCAGGAATCGACGCGCCATTTTCGGGTGTCGGGCGAGCAGGCCGATGATGTCGAAGTTGAGGGGGTCGGCGGCATGGCCCGAACCGGCGCGGGGCACCTTGTCTCCCGGCAGGCCCAGCAGCGCACCGAACGCGCCGTACTCGTCGTCTCCCCACTCGTCGGCGGTCAGTGGGGCAAGTAGCGGCCGGGTGCTGTGACTGTGCATCACGTACGGCGCCCTCCGTTCACGGGGATCACCTGACCGGTGATGTAGTCGGATTCGTCCTGGCACAGAAAGATCGCGGCATTGGCGATGTCTTCTGGCCGCCCGGCCCGCCGCACCGGGGTGATCTTGGCGAAGTGCTCCAGTGACGCGGTGAAACGCCCCTCCTCGATCGCCTTCTCGAGCATCGGCGTGACCACCATGCCCGGTGGGATCGTGTTGACCGTGATGCCTTTTGGTCCGAGTTCCAGCGCAAGGCTTTTGGTGAACCCGATCACGCCGGACTTGGAACTGACGTAGGCCGCCATCCGCGACTGTCCGCCCTGGGCGCTCGATGACGAGATGTTGACGATGCGGCCCCATTGGGCTTCGAGCATGTCGGGAAGCACCACCTGCGTGCAGATGAACGGCCCGCGAAGGTTGACCGCCATGACGCGGTCCCATTGCTCGTCGGTGATCTCGGCGAACTTACCGAATTGCTCGATGCCGGCGTTGTTCACCAGAATCAGCACCGGACCCAGATCCGCCCGCACCTGCGCGACCGCGCTTTCCACCGCAGCGCGGTTGGACACGTCCACCACGTAGCCCGCGACCTTCGCGCCTTCGTCACGCAATCGGTCGACCTGTGCTTCGATCTGCTCGGCGGCGACGTCGAAGATCGCTACTTTGGCGCCACGGACGACGAGCGCCTCGGTGATGGCCAGCCCCAGTCCGGCGGCACCGCCGGTCACCACGGCGGTGGTGTCTTGGAAAGGCATGCGATTCCTATGCGCCGTCGAAACTCGGCACCGAGCCGGTGTTGGGCAGTTCCATCTGCAGGTAGACGGCAATACGCCGGACCTTGTTGTCGGCGTTGAACTCATATACCGACACGGTGTTGACCACGCTGCTGAAGTCACCCATGCGGCTGCGTTCCTCGAGTTCGAGGAACACCACGTCAGGAGTCTCGGTCAGGCGCTGAAACGTGCAGTCCCACTCCGACGACTTCGCCCAGTTGGTCAGGAACTCCGCGTAGCTCGCCCAGTCCATCACCTCTTTGAACGGCCCCACCCGCACGAAGTTCTCGATGTCGAGCAACTCCGCGAGCGGCGCCCAATCCGCGGACGTGAAGTCGGGGTCCTTGGCGGCCTCCACGAGACGCTTGGTGATCCGGCTGTACTCCAACACGATTCGCGACCGCCCGACGGCCGTCGCGAAGACCTCGTCCACCGTCGTCATGCCGGCACCTCCGATTCGGCCAGGCGGCGCTCCAACGCCTCGAGGTACTCACCGGTGCCGTGAAAGGGTCCGTGCACGCCGATCGCGACGTCGAGGAATGCGTTGTACTCGTCGTTGACGTGAGTCTCCCAGCGAGTGATCTCGCACTCGGTGAAGTACGG
This sequence comes from Mycolicibacterium malmesburyense, assembly GCF_001050015.1. Next base: position 41,853 of record NZ_CVTB01000011.1, on the reverse strand, counting down.
CGACACATACACCCCGTCGTCGGCGAACTTCCATGTGTCGGCGAATGCCTCGCCGTCCTTCACGCCCTGACGCAGGTATGCATCGCGATAGGCCTCGGCCATCCGGGTATGCCGGACGATGCGCTCTTCGGAGGTCATTGCGTCCTTTCGGATTCGGTGATGTTTGTCAGGATGTGGCTGTCATGTACCGGTCGACGACCGAGTGGAAGTGACCGATGACGACTTCCTCTTTCACCAGCGACATGTGATCGAGCCGGTTGTTGCGCAATCCCTTTTGCTGGCGGGGCATCTGCACGTAGTCCTGGTGCAGCGCCTCGAAATACTTGTAGCTGCCCGGCTCGTCGACCTCGATCAGCTCCGCGCGGAAGGCATCTCGGTGTTCGGCCGGCAGGTACATGTAGCTGCTGACGTGCCAGATGCAGCGGTTCGGGTCGCCGTCGGGATGGGGCACCGCCATGATGATGTGGCACTCGCCGGCCCGGACCGTCATGAAGAAGTTCGGGAACAGTACCCAGCCCTGATTGTCGCTCATCTGGTCGTCGGTCAGTCCGCTGACGTCGAGGCCCATGCCCGTCAGGGTGTCGCGGGTAGCCTGCTGCAGCAGACCTCGTGCCGTGACGCCCTCGGGGAATTCCACCTCGCCGTCCGCACCCTGGTAGGGCGCCACCAGTTCGGTGAACCGCGGTATCACCGCGGCGGTTCCCGGGAACGTCTCGGGCAGTGCCATGATGCCGTCGACCTGCTTCTGCGCACCGGCGCCCTGGACCTCGAACGGTGCCACGGCCACGCTGTGGTTCTCGAAGAACTGATAGCGGGTGGTCGCCGGGTCGATGTTGAGGACGGCGAGCAACTGGGGGTGAATTCCGTTGATGTGGTAGCCCTCCTCGAAGGCGTCCATGACGACCTTCCAGTTGCAGTCGAGGGCCTCACGGACGTCCATGACAGTGGTCATCTGGTCGAGGTGGTAGGGCTCGAGCAGGTCGATCACCTCGTCGCCCAGGTAATCCCGTAGTGGTTCCGCGTTGGGGTCCGGGTTGAGGAAGATGAACCCGCCGAAGGTGTCGACCGAGACCTCCAGCAGCGAGTTGTCGTCCTTGTCGACCTGGCCGGCCAGGCTCTCCCGCAGCACACCGCGCAGCTTGCCTTCCAGATCGTAGGACCACAGGTGGTACTGACACAGGAAGCCGCGCTTGGCATTACCGGTGTTGGTCATGCACAGCATGTTTCCGCGATGCCGGCAAGCGTTGACGAAGCCGCGCAGCTTCTCGTCCTTACCGCGGACGATGACGTAGGACTGGTCGAGGATCTGATACCGCTTCCAGTCGCCGACCTTGGGCAGGTCGTCGACGCGCCCAGCGACCTGCCACACCCGCGACCAGATGCGTTCGCGTTCGAGCGCGGCGTACTGACCGGAGGTGTAACGGTCCGTCGAAATGCTCATCTTGAACGTCCCGGGCTTGACGTCGTCCAGTCCGAGGCCGATTCCCGAATCCGGTCTGAGCCACTCGCCGGAGCGAATCACCTGTGTCATTGCCAACCTCCTGGTCACTGGATGCTCACCGGGCTGTGAGTGCACATGCACACGAGAGGTGCTGTGACGACAGTCACCATATACATCGCCGTATGTGATATACAACCATGTATAAAAGTGGCTTAGCTCACAGCCTGTGCGGCGCCACCAGGAAGGAACTTGCAGTGGAATGTGTGCTCCACATCAGCGCAACGGATTCCACCGAGCTGACCAGCGTCGCAGGCGGCTGGCTCTGTGACCGTGCGATGGCCGGCTGGGCCATGACGGTCCGGGTCCCGTCGCTCGACCACGCCAGGTCGTTGGCGATTCTCGGAATAGCGGCACATGAGATCGGTGGGCACGACGACCTCGCGACCGATGCGCTGGTCTTCACGCCAGACGCTGGGCGAGTCCTGGCGAGCGACCGGTTCATCCGCGTGCGCCACCACGTCAGCGTCGCGGCGCGGGCCTACAGGGCACGCGCCTTTCGCGCTGCCGATCTGTCGCCGAGCACGGTGGACATCGAAACCTTCTGGCTGAGTGCGCAATCAGGCCTGTCGGCGACCCGAAGCTGCGTGAGCCCCCTGACATCGGCCGCTGCGCGGTGACGATCCGAGCTCGTGAGATGCTGTGGGAGGATCGGCGCATGCCGGAGCGGTGGACGAGGGAGCGGCGTCTCGAGCACACCCGTAACCTGCTGCTCGACGCCGCCGAGGATGTGTTCGCGCGCAAGGGCCTGACCGGCGCCGCGCTGGAAGACATCGCCGAAGTGGCCGGCTACACCCGCGGCGCGATCTACTCACACTTCGGCGCCAAGGAGGAGTTGTTCCTTGCGGTCGTGGACCGGCAGCGGGAGCGGTTCCTCGATGGCTTCAACGATGTCATCCAGTCCTTTGCGCGAGTTGACGAGCTCAGCGTCGACGAACTCGCCGAGCGCTGGCGCGAAGTGGGCAGCGACCCGAATCGGGCCGCCCTGAATTACGAACTCACGCTCTATCTGTTGCGGAATCCGGAGGCACGGGAACGACTGGACGCGCAACGGCGCGAGACGGTTCGATCGCTGGCCGATTTCATCAGCAAGAACGTCGCCCGGCTGGGCGCAACACTCACGATTCCCGCCGACACGCTGGCCGAGTTGATCCTTGCGGTCAATGACGGCGTGACGCTCGGCAGCCATCTCGGTGGGGCAGACCTCTACCATCCGTATCTTCAGCTGATTGTCGCGAGCATCGCAGCGCAGGGCTGAGTTAAGCGTCCAGACCGACGTTTTGGCGGGTTACGCGCCGGCGGATCCGCCAACGCGTCGGTGTCGGCGTCACCCTCCCGGCTTGTTGGTGAACCAGACGTTCTCCTCGACCAGGCGGCGGCTGCGCCACCCGTCGGCGGTGCGCACGAGTTCGTGGTGGTAGTACCCACCGCAGAAGCTGGGCTCGCTCATGCCCGGCAGTTGCATCGGGTTGTAGAACATCGCCCGCACCCGAGCCGTGTCGCCGTTGACGTCGGCTTCGACGTTCGTGATGTGGTGCATGCTCCACGCGATGACGCCGAAGTTCGCGGCGAACCAGTCGACCACCTCGTCGCGGCCGCCGACGACCGCGCCCGCCGACGAGTAGTCGATGTGCGCGTCGTCGGTGAACACCGAGCGGTACAGCTCCCAGTCCTTGGTGTCGACCGCGCGGGCGTAACGGTGCAGCAGTGCGGCGATCTCGAGTTCGTCGCGGACCCGCCGGTCGTCCATCAGAGCCTGATTCACGGTTCGACCGTGTCCGGCATGCCGATCGTCTTGGCCTCGAGGTACTCCTTGTAACCCTCTTCGCCGTTGCGATAGCCCAGCCCGCTCTGCTTGGTGCCGCCGAACGGGCTGTTGATTCCGAAGTGGCTCTTGCCGTTGATCGTCACATTGCCGGTGCGCATCCGGCAGGCCACCGCGAACGCACGCTCCACATCACCGCTGGACACCTCGCCGGACAACCCGTAGATCGTGTTGTTGGCGATCGCGACCGCTTCGTCGTCGGTGTCGTACGGGGTGACGGTCAGCACCGGGCCGAAGATCTCCTCCTGCGCCACCTGGGAATTCGGGTCGACATCGGCCAACAGCGTCGGCTGCGTGTAGTACCCCTTCGGCAGGTTCTCCGGAATGCCGCCGCCGGTGACCAACCGCGCCCCCGAGTCGACGCCGCTCTTGATCAGGCCGAGCACCTTCTGGCGCTGGGTCTCGCTGATCTGCGGACCCTGCATGTTGCCCGGCGTCCACGGATCGCCGACCGGGAAACCCTCCATCATCGTCTTGAGGATCTCGATGCCCTCGTCGTAGCGGCTGCGCGGCAACAGAATCCGGCTCGGGAGGATGCAGGACTGCCCGCTCATCACGCACGCCATCATCGCCGCCATCGACAACGCCGAGTTGAAATCGGCGTCGTCCAAGACGATATGGGCCGACTTGCCGCCCAGCTCCAGCAGCGTCTTCTTCACCGTCGGCGCACCGGCGGCCAGGATCGCCCGCCCGGTGGCCGTCGACCCGGTGAACGTGATCATGTCCACCCGCGGATCGGCGGACAGCGCCGCACCCACCTCGTTGGCGTTGGACACCACCACGTTGAACACCCCGGCGGGGATGTCGGTCTCCTCGGCGACGATGCGCCCGTACTCGCTGCCCGACCACGGCGTCAGCTGCGCGGGTTTGAGGACGACGGTGTTGCCTGCCATCAGCGCGGGCACGGTCTCGGCGACGTTGAGGTAGAACGGCACGTTCCACGGGGTGATGGCCCCGACCACGCCGACGGGCTCGTAGTGGATCTTGCGGCGGGCCGGACCGAGCGGTGTCTCGTGCACGCCGTTGTCGACCAGGTACTCGAAGTTGCGGCCGTGCTCGGCCCAGTGCTTGACCTCGTCGATCGGGCTCTCGATCTGGCTTCCGCTCACCGACACCGGGCAGCCGACCTCGGTGATCAGGATCCGGCGCAGCCGCTCCTTGTTGCGTTCGAAGGCCTCGTGCAGCTGGGTCAGGCAGTGGTAGCGGAAGTCCAGATCGCGCGACCAGTCGGTCTCGTCGAAGGCCCGCCGCGCCGCGCCGACGGCCCGTGCCATGTCTTCGACCGTCGCGTCGGTGGCCCGGCCGGCGACCTCCTCACTGGCCGGGTGGATCACGTCGAACGTCGCGCCGCTGGCCGTGGTCTGCAGCTCGCCGTCGATCAACATCCGTTCGTCGCCGGCCAGCACGCCGGTATCGGTCTCAACCTGAGTCATGCGGACAGCTTTACAAATTTTTGCGCAAGTGTCAGCCCTTCGGCGGAGCCGAATGAACTAGCCCTGTGGCTTGATGCCGGTGGCGTGCCGCAGCTGCGCGAGGAACTGGTCGTCATCGTCGCTGCGGACGATGTAGTGCGAGATGGCGACCCGAATTGCGGTGGCGGCCTTGACCGCTGCGTTCGGGCCGCTCAGCAGCTTCTGCAGGCGTGCCCGCATGACCGGGATGATCTTCGTCAGCTGGGAGATGACGACCTCTGGTTCGATGTCGACAAGCCGCACCCCGGAGTACGAGTGCTGGTAGTCGACGATGAACCGCAGCGCGGCGTCGAGCTTCTCGGCGCCGCGGAGTCCGGCGGTCGCCTCGCTGATGCCGTTGTCGAACAGGTCCCGCTCGTAGACGCCGAACGCGTCGAGCAGTTCACCCTTGGAGGCGAACCAGCGATACAGCGTCGGCCGGGACACGCCGGCCTGCAGCGCGACCTCCGAGAGGCTGAGCTTGGTCTGGCCGCTTCGGGCCAGCACCTCCGAGGTCGCGACGAGGATCCGGTGCCGCGTCGAGGTGTCCTCGAGTGCGAGTGCGTCGCGCAGCGGTTCGTTCACGGGGCAAGCGTAGATCGTTCTTCACATGGACTTCTGGAGTACGGCGACAGTGCCGAGATCTTGCAGCGCCGCGACTGCCCGGCGCAGGCCCTCGAGCGCGATGCCCTCGTCCTGCATGCCGCCCATCCCGGCGGTGATCAGCGCGGCGACATAGGCATACAGCGCCCCCTGCCGGTAGCGGTGCCACAATTCGTCGCGGTCCAGTTCCGGGCCGCCGAACGCGGCTAGCGCGCGGCGGTACACGTCGAGCAGCTCGCCCTGGTGCGCTCGGCGATCGGCGGACGTCATGCTGGTGACCAGGGTGTACGCCAGCTCTCGGTTGGGATGCCCGCGCCGGGCGGCCTGCCAGTCCAGCAATCCGGCCTCGCCGTTGCGGAAGTAGACGTTGCCCGGATGGGCGTCGCCGTGCATCACGGTGTGCGGCGGCTCGTCGATGAGCCGGGCCACCGCACGGTAGTTCTCGTCGATGAAGCGTCCGGCGCCGACCGCGATGTCGGTGCGCTCGGCGATACGGCGTGCCGACGTCTTGAGCAGGGGACCGGTGAGCAGCGACGCGGCATCGCCGGACGCGGTGTAGAGCCAACCCGGCACCCGACCCCAGAACGTCGCGTGCAGCCGCGCGAGAAGCTCGACGATCTTCGCGGCGCGGTCGGCGCTGATCGGATGCAGCGTGTCGGGAAACTCGCATTCGGCGGTCGGCAGGTCCTCCAGAACCAGGACGTAGCGACCGGTGACCGAGTCGAACGCCGAGCCGTAATAGCCCGGCACGCCGGTCAGCCGTGGCGAGAGTTCGCGGTAGAAGCGGGTTTCGGTCGCGCCCAACCGGCCCATCTCGCCCATCAGCCGGGTGGCGACGGTCTCGGCGGCCAGCTTGACGAACACGGTCGGCGGGATGTCCTCGCCGGTGAGGGCGAGCCGGGCGCGCGTCGAGGTGCCGGCGTCGCCGCTGCGCACCGACACCGCGGTCACGCGACGGCCGATGATCCGCGACAGGGCCGGCGCGTCCAGATCGGACACGGAGCGGGGAAGCGACCGGAGACGGCCGATCGCGGCGTCGGTGGCGATACGTTGTACCCCGCGGCCCAGATGTGCGGCCAGGCCGACCACCGGCGTAGCGTGCTTCACCACGCCAGTTTACAAATGCGCGGATAAATGTAAAGAAGGTGTCGATGGCGGGTCCGCTCGAGGGTGTGCGTGTGGTCGAACTCGGCGTGTGGGTGGCCGGGCCGGCGGCCGGCGGGATACTCGCCGACTGGGGCGCCGACGTCGTCAAGATCGAACCACCGACCGGCGATCCGGCGCGGTTGTTCGGCAAGATGCTCGGCGTCGACGGCGACGTGAGCCCGCCGTTCGAGATGGACAACCGCGGCAAGCGCAGCATCGTGCTCGACGTGACGACCACCGACGGGCGTGCCACCGCGCGCGAATTGATCGACGGCGCAGACGTTTTCCTCACCAACGTCCGCCCGAATGCGTTGGCCCGTAAGGGGTTGGACTTCACGACGGTCGCCGCGGACAACCCTCGGCTGGTGTACGGATTGATCACCGGATACGGCGAGAGCGGACCCGACGCCGACCGCGCGGCCTACGACGTCGCGGCGTTCTGGGCGCGGGCGGGCCTGGCGCACCTGCTGACCCGTCCCGGCCAGACTCCGCCGTTTCAGCGCGGCGGGATGGGCGACCACGCCGCGGGCATGACGCTGGCCGCCGCGGTCTGTGCGGCGTTGGTCGCCCGCGGGCGTACCGGCGAGGGTCAGCTGGTCAGCACCTCGCTGTACCGCCAGGGCGCCTACACGGTGAGCTTCGACCTCAACACCTTTCTGCTGACCGGCAATTCGATCGCGATCGGGCAGCGCGAGACCATGGGCAACCCGTGCATGAACAACTACACCGCGGGCGACGGACGCCGCTTCTGGATCGTCGGCCTGGAAGCCGGCAGACACTGGCCGCCGCTGTGCCGCGCGGTCGGACGTCCGGAGTGGTTGGCCGATCCGCGCTTCGACACCCCGCGCGGACGAGCCGTCAACGCCGTCGACCTCATCACCGAACTCGACGAGATCTTCGCCTCCAAACCCCTCGCCGAATGGGCGGAGATCTTCGCCGAGGAACCGGACTTCTTCTGGGCGCCGATTAACTCGCTGGAGGACGTCGTCGCCGACGATCAGTTCCATGCCGCGGGCGGAATCGTCTACGTGCCCGACGGCGACGGCGCCGCGCCGATGGTCGCCTCCCCGGCCGACTTCGCGGGCACGCCGTGGGAGCCGCGCTCGGTGGCGCCGCGACTCGGGGAGCACACCGCAGAGATCCTGGCCGAACTCAAGGGGAGTGGGACCTGACGCGTGCGGCGTGGCGCAGCTGCGCGAGGAAGTCGGCGTCGTCGTCGCTGCGCACCAGGTAGTGCGACACCGCGACCCGCACGGCCGTCGCCACGGCAATGCCCGGGTCGGGCCCGGTCGCCAGCCGTTCCAGGCGCTGTCGCATCAACGGAATCACCCGGGCGAGCCGCTTGATCACCTGTTCGGGTTCGATGTCGATCATGCGCAGACCCGGATAGGACTGTTGGTAGTCGACGATCACCCGCAGCGCCGCGTCGAGGCGCTCGCCCGGCGGCAGGTCCGCGGTCGCCTCGGCCACGGCGCGTTCGTAGTACTGGCGCTCCCACACCACGAACGCGTCGAGCAGGTCCCGTTTGGAGGCGAACCAGCGGTAGAGCGTGGGCCGGGAGACCTGCGCCTGCACCGCGACCTCGGAAAGGCTGAGCTTGGTCATGCCGTGGCGGCCGAGCACCTCCGCGGTCGCGGCGAGTATGCGTTCGCGCGTCGAAGAATCTGCGTCGGTCACCGGCATCGCCATAGCTTTACAAACATTTGACGAAGTGTCACGCTGAATCGGTGACATCAGCCCGGGAATTCAGCGGAGTCGACATCACGTCCGAGGAATTCTGGAGCCAGCGCTTCGCCGTGCGCGACGAAACGTTCGCGCGGCTGCGTGCCACCGACGGATTGACCTGGCACCCTCCGCTGCCCTCGATGTTCGATTTGGAGGAGCCCGGCTTCTGGGCGTTGACGCGGCGCGCGGACATCGCCTACGTGAGCCAGCATCCCGAGCTTTTCACCTCCGCTCAGGGCGTGGCGCTCAACCCGATGCCCGCCGAGATCCAGCGGTTCGCCTCGTTCTTTCTGACCATGGACCCGCCGCAGCACACCGTGTACCGCAGGCTGATCAGCTCCGCGTTCACACCCCGCAACGTGCGGCTGATCGAGGAGCAGATTCACAAGAACGCCGTCACCATCGTCGAAAACCTGGTCGGCGCGGGCGAAGTCGACTTCGTGTCGGCGTGTTCGGCCCAGCTGCCGATGCTGACGATCATGGACATGCTCGGCGTGCCCAGCGCCGACCAGCCCGCCGTCGCGTACGCCGCCGAGAAGCTGTTCGGCATGAGCGACGAGGAGTACGCCACCGAGGACGAACGTGTCGCCGACCCGGTCGCGCAGATCGCGCTGTTGTCCAACACCGGCATCGAGCTGGCCAAGTTCCGGCGCACCCACCCGGGCGACGACCTGATGACGAGCATCGTCAACGCCGAGGTCGACGGCCACCGGCTGACCGACGAGGAGATCGGGGCGTTTCTGATTCTGCTTGCCTCGGCAGGCAACGACACGACCAAACAGGCGACGACGCACGCGATGATGGCGCTGGTCGACAACCCGGGCCAGCGCGATTGGTTGATGGAGGACTTCGACGGCCGGATCGGGCTGGCCGTCGAGGAATTCGTCCGCTGGGCCTCGCCGGTGCTGCAGTTCGCGCGGTTCGTCACCGAGGACACCGAGATCAACGGCCAGCCGGTCGAGGCGGGGGACAAGGTCGCACTGTTCTACTGCTCGGCGAACCGGGATGAGACCGTGTTCGCCCACGCGGACAGGCTCGACCTGTCGCGGTCACCCAACCCGCACCTCGGGTTCGGGGGCGGTGGGCCGCACTTCTGCCTGGGCAGCCAGCTGGCCAAGACGGAGCTGCGAAACCTGTTCCGCGAGTTGCTGACCCGCTTGACGACGATCGAGTTCGGCGAACCCGACCTGCTGTACAGCAGTTTCGTGCACGGCGTCAAACGGCTACCCGCCGTCGTTCGCTAGGAGTGGCATGCGCGTCGAGGTCGATCTGGACAAATGCACCGGCCACGGTATCTGCGAGTCGATCGCCGAGGAGGTGTTCGAGGTGCGTGACGACGGCATCGTGCTCATCCACGAGCCCGAGCGGCCCGAGTCCGACCGGGACCGCATGCAGCGGGCCGTGACGCAGTGCCCGGCCGCGGCGTTGCGCTTGGTCGACTAGCCTCGCGTAGCTTCGCCGCCGATTCGGCCGCGCGGAGTTATGGTTTCCGCAATGAGGTCGAGATTGCTTGCGGTGTGCCTGGTCACGATCGGCGTGACCGGCTGCGGCGCACTCCGGGGCTCGTTCGACCTCATTCCGGACGAGCCCATCCCGATCGCGATCTCCACCGTCGCCGCACCCGATGTCACGTTGGCCGACAGCGCGGTCGTCGCGCGGGCGGCGCGCAGTGTGGTCAGGATCCACACCGAGGCGCTGCAGTGCGCGAGAACGGTGGACGGCAGCGGGGTCGTCGTCGCGCCGAACCGGGTGATGTCGGCCGCACACACCGTCGCGGGCGCGGACATCGTCAACGTCTGGGTCGGCGATCGGGAGATCCCCGCCACCGTGGTGGTTTACGACCCGGCGATGGACGTCGCCGTCCTCGACGTGCCCGACCTGCAGGCGCCCATGCTGACGTTCGACGAGCACACCGCCGTCACGGGCACCGACGCCGTCGTGCTCGGGTATCCGGGCGGAGGGCCGTTCGTGGCGACCCCCGCGAGGATCCGCAGGGTGATGGAGCTTCTGGTGCCCGACATCTACCGCACCACGACGGTCAATCGCGAGGTCTACGTCATTCGGGGGCCGATCCGGCACGGCGGTTCGGGCGGGCCGCTCATCGACCTGAACGGCCACGTGCTCGGCATCAGCTTCGGGGCGGCCATCGACGATCCCGAGACCGGGTTCGTGCTGACCGCCAAACAGGTCTCCACGAGGGTGGCCGACGGCGCGCAGGCCAGGTTGCCGGTCGCGACCGGTGCCTGTACGCCCTGATCAGCGCTCGGGCATCGGCCGAACGAGCACGGACTGCTGTATCGCGCCGACCGGGCCGGTCTCGTCGAACAGCGTCCCGAGCGTCGCCCCGATGCCGTCGGGTCCGTAGCTGGTTTCGGCGCGGACACCGATCCACTCGCCGGCCGGGATGCGGTGCACGTGCACGACGAGGTCGGTGTTCATGAACGTCCAGCGGCGGATGTCGAGTTTGGTGCCGATGCCGTTCGCGTCGTCAGCCACCGCGAACAGCCGTTCCATCGGTGTCATGGTCTCGCCCTTGACCAGGTCGACCTCCGGGCGGATCCACGATTCGCCGGGGCCGTCGCAGAGCGGTTCGGTCAACCACCGCCAGTCGAGGCTGTGCACGTAGTTGCGGTCCCAGTCCTTCTTCATGTCACGGCTTTTCGCCTCGGACAGCGGACGCAGGGGCGGCGCCGGCGCGTGTTGCACCGCGTCGGTGTCGACGGTCTTGAGCCGCCACCCGCTGGCGCGCGCGACGGGACGCGGGTCGCCGTCCGGCCGCTGTGCGAGCAGTTCCGCGCTGACGAGTTCGATCTGCTTGCCGGAGCGTTCGATTCGCGACCGCACCCACAGATCGCCCTCGGCGGGGACAGCGCCGAGCAGGTCGATGAGCACCCGGCTCAGCCGGGTGTCGTCGCGGATCTCGCAGCGTTCCAGCGCACGCGCCAGGATCGCCGACACCGGTGCTCCGTGCTGGATCGCCGCCGACCAGGTGCTGCGGACCAGATCCGTGGCGCGGAACTTCTCGCCGAGGGGATCGGCGTCGTCGATGAGTTCGTAATAGGAATCGCTCACGGTATCCCGGCTCCCGGTATGTCGACGTTGATCGCATCGACGCGCGACAGCTTGGTGCCTATCAAGCGCTGCGGGTAGGCGTCGGTGCTGGACAACAGGAACAACGTGCGCCGCTCGGGACCGCCGAGCGCGCAGGCGATCGCGGTGCGCTCGCCGATGTCGATGCGGTCGGTGACCACACCGCCTTCGGTGATCCGCTCGAACCGATTTGCCAGCGTCATCGCCGCCCACACCCCGCCCTCGGCGTCGAGGCAAATACCGTCCGGCGGCCCGTCCAGACCGTCGGCGAAGACCGTCCGATCGGACAGTGCGCCGTCGCCGGCGATGGAGTACGCGCTCAGGCGCCGACCGGTGGACTCCGCGACGATCAGCGTCGCGCCGTCGGGGGTGATGACCATGCCGTTGGGGAAGTCGAGGCCGTCGGCGACGACGGTGAAGGCGCCGTCGGGGTCAAGGCGCACGATGACCCCGCCCTCGCGGGCCTGCGAGCCGACGTAGGCCCGGCCTGCGCCGTCGACGACCATGTCGCCGAGGGAGGCCGGGACCGTCGCGGACAGATCGGCGATGGCCGTGACCTGCTCGCCGTCGTAGAGCAGCACCTGGCGCGCCTCGGTGGAGGAGATGAGCAACGACCCGTCGGGGCGGAATCCGAGGCCGGCCGGCGAGTGGCCGGGCAAAGGCAGGGCGGTCAGGTCACCGTTGAGGTCGACGGTGTGCACCGCCTCGCCGAGCATGTCGGAGAACCAGAGCAGACCCTCGAACCAGCGCGGCCCCTCTCCGAAGCAGAACCCCTTCGCCAGCGGCGTCAGGGTCATCCCGGCATACCTTTACAAAACACGCGACAAGTGTCACGCTCGCAGGGTGTCAGTGTCAACTGGGTGCAGGTCATGAAGAAGTACTACGGGCACACACTGCTCTACCTTCACGAGACGATCGCGCTCGGCTCCGGCCGTCCCGACCGGTTCGCCGGCGATGAGCGCTCGCGCGAAGAGCATTTCACGGAGGCGTTCGGCGACGTCTACCAGCCGATGATGACCGATCTCGGCGCGCGACTGTTCGCGATGTGGGAGACGACGCCGTACAACGGCCACTGGCCGCAGGTCACGATCATCTGGGAGATCGACAGGTTCGCCGACTACGCCCGCATCGGCAAGGCCCAGGCCAGGGGCGGCAGCCATGAGGAAGCCGCGGCGAAGTGGTCGACCTTCCTCGCCGAGATCGGCGCCTCGGGGGAGGGGCGCATCATGTACGCGGGCAAGTACAACCGCACGCTCGCGCAACTGCAGGAGGCCAACTTCGGTGCGGGCCTGGTGATCCAGGAGATCATGCAGACCAAACCGGGCCGGCAGGACGACTACATCCGCGAACTGGAACGGCTCTACGTGCCGTGGTCGGAGCGCACCGGAAAGCGTTGGCTCGGTTCGTTCATCACGACCTTCCGCTTCAACGAGGTCATCCACTACTGGGCGCTCGACGGTGGCTGGGATTGTTTCGCCAACCACTACCCGTCGTGGAAAGACAGTCCCCCCGCCGAGATCGTCACCTGGATGAGCGTCGCGCCCGCGCTTCGCGACGGCTGGGAAGACTCGATCCTGCAGGCCCTACCACCCTCACCGCTGCAATGAATCAGACTGTGCTCGAGACGTTTTCCTACGATCCGTTCGATCCGGCGGTGATGGCCGATCCGTTGCCGTTCTACCGGGCCCTGCGCGACCGGCACCCGGTGTACTACGTCGAGAAGTGGGACACTTACGCCCTGTCCCGCTTCGAAGACATCTGGCGGGTGCTGGAGGTCAACGACGGCACGTTCGTCGCCTCCGAGGGAACCCTGCCCGCGGCAACGGTTCTCGGGACCCGCAACGACGGCCCCGTCGCCGATCCGGCGTTGCACCCGATGCCGTTCCACGCGAACTTCGACGCTCCCATCTACGACACCGTGCGACGCTGCACGTCGGCCCCGTTCCGGCCGAGGTCGGTCACCAAGCTGGCCGATCGGATCCGGACCCTGGCCAACGAGCGCCTGGACGAACTATTGCCGCGCGGCGCCTTCGACCTGACCCAGGACTACGGCGGCATCGTCGCCGCGTCCGTGGTTTGCGAATTACTCGGACTGCCGGTGGATCTCGCGGCAGACGTACTGGGGACGGTGAACGCCGGAAGCCTCGCCCAGCCGGGCAGCGGTGTCGAGGTGGCCAACGCGCGGCCGGGTTATCTGGAGTATCTCGTCCCGATCATCCAGCGCAGCAGGGAAACACCCGGCGAGAACCCGATCGCCGACAATCTGATCGCCTACCGGCTGCCGGACGGCTCGGCGCTCAACGACGTCGAGGCCGCCACGCAGTTGCTCGGAATCTTCATCGGCGGCACGGAAACGGTGCCGAAGATCGTCGCGCACGGGTTGTGGGAACTCGGCCTGCGGCCCGACCAGCTGTCCGCCGTGCGGAGTGACGTCGAAGCCAACGTCCCGGTGGCCCGCGAGGAGATGATCCGCTACTGCGCGCCCGCGCAATGGTTCGCGCGCACGGTCCGCAAGCCGTTCACCATCCACGACACCACGCTGCGGCCCGGTCAACGGGTCATCACCCTGCTGGCGTCGGCCAATCGCGACGAACGCGAGTATCCCGATCCGGAGGCGTTCATCTGGGACCGCCCGCTCGAACGCCTGCTGGCTTTCGGTCGCGGACAACACTTCTGCCTCGGCGTGCACCTCGCGCGGCTCGAGATCGGCATCATGGTGACCGAATGGCTCAACCGCGTCGACGAGTGGCGCATCGACGGTGAGGCCGCGTGCCGGCCGCCGTCGAGCTTCCAGTGGGGCTGGAGCAGTGTTCCGGTGGAGGTCGGCTGAGATGTGGTCGTATCGACTGATCGCCCCGTACACCTTCGAGCGCCAGGACATCCCTGAGAAGACACCGGAGTCGCTGGGTGATCGCGAAGTGCTGCTGCGCTTTCACGCGGCCGGCGTCTGCGGCAGCGACCTTCCGCCGTTCCGCGGTGTGCGGGGCAAGATTCCGGGTGACCGCGGGCTCAGCGCAGCCGAGATGCCCGGCTTTCCGATCCACGAGGTCGTCGGCGAGGTGATCGCCAGCAGGCACCGCAGCCACGGTGTGGGGGACCGCGTCGTCGGCTGGGCGTCGGGCTTTGACGGACTGATGCAGCACGTCGTCGCCGACGGCGACGGGCTGGCGTACTACGACCACGACCTCAGCCCCCAACATGCCGTGGCCCTGCAGCCGCTGGCGTGCGTGCTGTATGCGATCGAACAGTTGCCCAAACTCAAGGGCCTACATGTCGCGGTCATCGGCCAGGGGTCCATCGGCTTGTTGTTCTCGTATGCGGCAAAGGCTTTCGGCGCACGACGGGTCACCGGTGTCGATCCCGTCGACCGCGACGCGGTGGCCAAGGAGTTCGGCGTCGACACGATCGTGCGGGCCACCAGCGACAGGTGGGTGAGCCACCTCGAGCCCGGCGACCGACCGGACGTGTTGATCGAAGCGGTCGGCCATCAGGTCGCCACGCTCGGGCATGCCATCGAGGCCGCGGCCCCCGGCGGCACGGTCTTCTACTTCGGCGTGCCCGACGACGACAGCTACCCGATCAGCATGCGAACCATGCTGCGCAACAACCTGACGCTGAAGTCCGGCGTCACCCTCGACCGGCGCCGGATGCTCACCGCCGCCAACGAGTTCGCCCGTCAGCATCCCGACCTGCTACCGGCGTACGTGACCCACACGTTCGGCATCGACGACGCCCAGGCCGCGTTCGAACTCGCGTGCCGCCCGTCACCGGATCGGATCAAGATCGTGATCGTGGAATGACTGCCGGCAGGTTGCAGGACGCGCTCGCCGCCAAGGAGCGGGTGTGGGGCGGGTGGGTCGTCGGCCCCACGATCATCGGCCCGGAGGAATTCGCCCAGGCCGGCTACGACTACGTCGGATTCGATATCCAGCACGGCTATCTCGACGACGCCGACGTCGCACTGCTGCTGCGGCGGCTCGAACACGTGCCGATCGCCACCGCGGTGCGCGTTCCGTCGACCGATCCCGCGCCCATCGGCCGGGTGCTCGACGCGGGCGCGGACGCCGTGATCGTGGCCATGGTCGAGTCGGCCGAACAGGCCGCAGCATCGGTTGCGGCCACCCGGTACGCGCCCGCGGGGGTGCGCAGCTACGGGCCCCTGCGGGCCGACCTCGGCCGTGAGCCCGCCGAACACGAGGCCCGGGTGAGCGTGTTCGTGATGATCGAAAGCGCGCCAGGATTGGCCGCTCTCGACGAGATCTGTGCCGTGCCCGACCTGACCGGTGTCTACGTCGGGCCGGCGGATCTGGCGATCTCCCTGGGGCACACACCCGCCGAGGCGTGGAGCGCCCCGGCGGTGCAGGATGCGATCGCCCGCGTCGCCGCGACCGCCACGGCCGCCGGCCTCGTCCCTGCCATCCACGCGGGCGCGGGCAAGAACGGTAAGAGGATGGCCGAATTGGGCTTTCGCATGCTGACCCTCGCATCGGAATCGCAGGCGCTGCGGCACGGGGCGTCAGAGATCCTGCGGGAGGCCCGATGACGCCGGCCGAACGCGTCGCGCTGGTCACCGGTGCCGCCCGCGGACAAGGCGCGGCGATCGTTCAGCGCCTGCGCGCGGACGGCTTCCGCGTCGCGGCATGCGATGTGCTGGTCGACGAGCTGAAACAGTCGGTGGCCTCGATCGACGACGGCGGCGTCATCGCGATCGGCTTGGACGTCACGTCGCCCGAACAGTGGGCCGACGCCGTGCAGACCACGGCGGACGCGTTCGGTTCGGTGACGACGCTGGTGAACAACGCCGGGGTGCTCCACCGCGCGACGCTCGCCGACGAGACCCCGGCCGGATTCGAATCCAGTTGGCGTGTCAACTGTCTCGGGCCGTTCCTGGGAATCCAGGCCACGCTCGCACACCTGCGCGCGGCCGAGGGCGCGTCGATCGTCAACACCTGCAGCACCAGCGCCGTGAAGGCGTTTCCGGCGCACGCCGCCTACGGGTCGTCGAAATGGGCGCTGCGCGGGCTCACCCAGGTGTGCGCGGCCGAACTGGCGCCCGCCGGAATCCGCGTCAACGCGGTCTTTCCGGGCCCTATCGCGACACCGATGCTCGACGACGAAACGCAGAGCAGGTTGACCGCGACGTTCGGCCGGCTCGGTCGGCCGATGGAGGTGGCCGACGCGGTCGCCTACCTGGTATCGGATCACGCGTCGTTCATCGCCGGTGCCGAACTCGTTGTGGACGGTGGTCAATGCCTCCGAATGTGAACAAGACTCTCTCGGTCGGGATCATCGGCGCGGGACCCGGCGGTCTGGCGTTGGGTATCTTCCTGCGTCGGGCCGGATTCGGCGACTTCACGATCTTCGACCGCGAAGACGGCATCGGCGGCACGTGGCGGATCAACACCTATCCGGGGCTGGCCTGCGATGTGAAGTCGCATCTGTACTCCTACTCGTTCGACCTCAACCCCGAGTGGTCGCGGCTGTGGTCCGGGCAGAAGGAGATCCTCGAGTATTTCGAACACTGCGCGCAGCGTTACGAACTCGCTCCGCATCTGCGGCTCAACACCGAGATCACGTCGGCGCGCTGGTCGGACGGCAAGTGGCACCTGACGTCGGCGGCCGGCGAAGGATTCGCTTTCGACGTCGTGGTCTCCGCCATCGGCCTGTTCACCCGGCCGGTCATGCCCGACCTGGTCGAGGAGGAGCCGTTCACCGGCACCGTGATGCACACCGCGCGGTGGGACCATTCCGTCGATCTGACCGGCAAGCGGGTCGCGGTCCTGGGAACGGGATCGACCGCGGCGCAACTGATTCCGGAGGTCGCGAAGGTCGCCGAGCGGGTGTATTCGGTCCAGCGTTCGCCGACGTGGATACTGCCCAAACCCGACCGGCCGTACACCGAGCGGGAGAAGTGGATGTTCCGCAACATCCCGCTCGCGAGGCGGATCTACCGCACCCGACTGTGGTTGCGCAGCGAGTCGAACATCTCCGTCATCGAGAACGGCAGCGACAAGACCCAGGAGTTCACGGGCATTGCGCTCAAGGTGCTCGAAGCGACCGTGCCCGACGAGGAGCTTCGTCGCAAGCTCACCCCGGACCATCCGCTGGGATGCAAGCGGTTGGTGTTCGCCACCGACTACCTGCAGACCTTGACGCAACCGCACGTGCAGGTCGTCGCGAGCGCGGCCAGGTCGCTGCGTGGGCGGTCGCTGGTCACCGAGGACGGGACCGAACTCGATGTCGACGTGGTCCTGTGCGCGACGGGCTATGCCGCCGCCGACTATCTCGGCGAGATCGACGTCGTCGGCGAGGGTGGGGTCTCGCTGCGGGAAACCTGGAGCGACGGGGCGTACGCCTATCTCGGCATGGCCGTGCCGCGCTTCCCCAACTTCTTCATGCTCTACGGGCCCAACACCAACGTCGGCTCCAACAGCGTGATCTTCATGCTGGAGGCGCAGGCGCACTACGTCGTCCGGGCGCTGAAATACCTGCGGCGCAAGCGTAAGTCGTACATCGAGGTCCGGCCGCAAACCATGGCGGCGTTTCTGGCCAAGATCGACCGCTGGATGGAGGGCACCGTCTGGCTCACCCGGTGCAGCAATTACTTTCGCGCCGCCAACGGCCGCGTCGTGACACAGTGGCCGCGCAGCGCCCGCGCGTTCTGGGGTATGACGCGTCGGTTCAGGCCTTCCGACTTCTCGTTCGAACCGCCGCGACAACACGGGGCGATGACGTCAGAAGCCAGGACCGCTGCGAGGCGCTGACGTCGTGGACATCGTCGACCGGCTCGACCCCGCACTGCGTCACCTGGCGGAGGCCCGCACCGACCTGTCGCCGGGGCTGCTCGGTGTCGTTCGCGACTCGCTCAACCAGCGCCGCGCCGAAACAGCCAGAACGATCAGCGACATCGTCGTCGAGGTCGAAGAGCGGGTCGCCGGCTCGGTTCCGGTCCGGGTCTATCGCGGCGGGGCCGCTCCGTCGCCCGCGGTGATCTACTGTCACGCCGGGGCGTTCGTGTTGGGCAACCTCGACACCGACCACCTGCAGTGCGTCGAGTTGGCCAGGCGCAGCGGCGCCACGGTGCTCTCGGTCGGCTACCGGCTGGCGCCCGAAAACCCGTTCCCGGCGGCGCTCGATGATGCGCTGGCCGTGCTTAACTGGGCGGCCGATTGTGCGACCGAACTCGGGATCGACGCCGCCAGGCTGGCGGTAGCGGGGAGCAGCGCCGGCGGTGCGCTGGCCGCGGGACTAGCACAGCGCGCGGCGGATTCGTCGGCGCCGCCCGTGGTCTTCCAGTTGCTGCACCAACCGGTCCTCGACGACCGGCCCACCGAATCGAAGCGGGAGTTCGTGACGACGCCGGGGTTCGACGGGCCGGCCACGGAGATGATGTGGCGGCACTACCTCGGCGACACCGACGCCGACGCGTCCTCGGTGCCCGCGCGTGCCGCCGACTTGTCCGGTACGGCACCGGCTTTCATCAGCTGCTCGGAACTCGACCCGCTGCGTGACGAGGCGGTGGAGTACGCGCTGCGGTTGTTACGCGCGGGCGTCGCGACCGAACTGCACGTGTTTCCCGGAACCTGTCACGGGTTCGACTCGCTGATGCCCGAGTGGGACACCAGCATCCGGCTGTTCGAACTGCAGGGCGCGGCATTGCGGCGGGCGCTGCACGGCTCGTAGCCTGCGGGGTCGTCAGGCCTTGGCGAGTTCGCGGGCGATCGCCGCGTGGTAGTCGTCGATGTGCGCCGGGTTGACCGCCCGGAAGAACCCGTCCGGCAGCGGGGCGTGCTTGTGCGCCTCGACCGTCATCGTCCGGGTGAACAGCGTGATGTCCTCGCCGGGGCGGGTGAAGTGGTATTCGACAGTGATGCGGCCCTCCATCCCGCCGTTGCCGTCGCGGTCGTGGCCGAGCCGGCCGACCGAGGTGAACACCCAGATCGTCGGGCGCGCGGCGACCGCGAGATGCCAGGTGAAGATGCGGTTGCCGTCGGGACCGGTCTCGGTCCAGGTGTCGCCGACTTTCAGCGGAAGATGGTCGGGCAGCCCGCCGATGTGGGCGCTGGTGGGATAGGTCTTGGGCCAGTTCGCCGGGTTCGTCACGAAGTCGTAGATCGTCTCCGCTCCGACGGTGAACGCGGTCTGCGAACTGGTGGTGACGATGCCCAATGTGCTGCCTTCCGTGGAGGAACCGGTTCAGACTTTACAACTAACCGCAGAAGTGTCACGGTGTCCAGGTGGACTTCTCTCGTGTGCAGCTGAGCGAGGACGACCGGGCGTTCCAGGACGAACTCCGTGACGTCTTGCGGTCCGTCGTCACCGACGAGGTCATCGAGCGGGATCGCCAAACCGGCGAGAACTTCGACGAAGGCGTCCATCTCGCGCTCGCCGAGCGGGGCTACCTCGCGGCGGAGTTCAACTCCGAGGCCGAGGGCGGCTTCAGCCCCGTTCGTCGCCGGATCTGGGAGCTGGAGATCGGCCGCTCCCACGCACCGTGGTTCCACTGACCCACGACGCTGATGGTGGCGCGCTGCCTACAGCAGTTCGCCTCATCGGAACTCAAGCAGGAGGTGCTGCCGAACGTGCTCTCGGGGCACTACCGGCTGTGCCTGGGCTACACCGAACCCGAGGGCGGTTCGGACGTCGCAACGTGCAAGACCCGCGCGGTGCGAGAGGCGGATGGGTCGAGCTGGATCATCAACGGGTCCAAGATGTTCACGTCGAACGCCCACAACGCGAAGTACGTCTTCCTGATCACCAACACCGACCCCGATGCGCCGAAACACAAGAGCCTGACGATGTTCCTGGTGCCGCTGTCGTCGCCGGGCGTCGAGATCCAGCCGATCCGCACCGTCGACGGCGACCGCACCAACATCACGTACTACAGCGACGTCCGCGTCGACGACAAGTACCGCGTCGGCGAGGTCAACGGCGGCTGGTCGGTGCTGCGCGAGGCGCTCAACGCCGAACACGGCACCATCGAGCGCGACGCCCAGGGGCTGCAGAAGCTGGCGACGATGTCCGAGCATCTCCTGCTGCTCGCCGAGGCGGTCGACCACATCGCCGCCGTTGCGAGCGACGAGGATTCGGTCCGGTACCGGCTGGGCCGCGCGGTCGCCCGGATCGAGGCCGCGCTGAGCACACCGGAGATGTTCGGAAGGGTGGCGAACGCGCAGACGATGCGCGATGTCGCACCGGAGCTGATGGACCTCATGGGCACCGCGGCCACGCTGCCCGCCGGGACCGAGGGCGCCGCGGACGACGGGCGGGTCGAGTACGCCTTTCGCCTGGCCGGGCCCGCCGGGATCTACGGCGGCACGTTGGAGGTGTTCCGCAACATGATCGCCCAGCACGCGCTGGGCCTCGGCCGGCCGAACTACTCACCGCCCGCCAAGCGCCCCGCCTAGAGTCGCGCGAACGCTCGATTTTGCGTTGAGGGTCGTGAAATAGCGGATCGAACGACCGTCCGCGCAAAATCCAGGCGCCCCTAGAGTCGCGGAATCACCTCGGCGGCCAGCAGGTCCAGCGTCTGGTCGGATGCGCGGTCATGAGTGAACAGCACGATCTGGCCGAAGCCGAGGTCCTGGAGTTCGTGCAACCGGTCGACGATCGCGGGCGGTGTTCCGATCAGCCCCGCCTCCTCGAGCCCGAATGCCGGTGCGCCGAACCGCTTCTGGGCGAGCCGACGCGCCTCCGGCAGCGACGCGTCGTCGGGCGCCAGCGCCATCACCGCCTCGACCGACAGCACGATGCTCGACGGATCCCGGCCGACGTCCTGACAGATTGCCCGCAGCGCCGACACCTTGTGCTCCAGCTCGCCCAACGCATACGTCGGCACGTTCCACACGTCGGCATACCGGGCGACCAACGGCAGCGTGTACTTCTCACCGACACCCCCGACGACGATGGGCGGCCGCGGCCGCTGGACGGGACCGGGTTTGACCGGAAAGTCCGCGACGGCGAAGTGCTTGCCGCTGAAGTCGATTCGCTCGTCGGCGAAGGCTTGGGTCAGGATCTCGAGCGTCTCGCCGAGGCGTTCGGAACGCTCGCGAAATGATCCCCAAACCAGCCCGGTCCGGGTGTGCTCATCCTCGATCGAGCCGCTGCCGAGCCCGAGCTGCAGTCGGCCCGCGGAGATCTGGTCGAGCGTGGTGGCCATCTTCGCCAGTACCGCGGGATGGCGAAACTGGTTGCACAGCACCATGTGTCCGATCCGGATGCGCTCGGTGTTGCTCAACAGCGCCGTCGCCAGCGTCCACGCCTCCAGCGACGGGTAGTCCGGCACACCCGGGCCGTAGAGGTGGTCATAGAGCCACAGCGAATCGATGCCAAGAGCCTCGCAGCGCCGGGTGCGATCGAGCATCTGCCCGTAGGTGAAGCCCATCTGGGGCAGGTAGACGCCGATCTCGGGCTTCGTCATGGCCGCAGTTCCCCTCCGCTGTCAACGCTGTACTTTCCGCGGTTGGCATGGTAACGACATTCTCGGAATACGAGAAGACTGTTCTAGACGGGACTCACGATATGCGGTTCACCTTCACCCACCCGATGCACACGCACCCGTACAACCCGGAACTGGTCACCGGGAAGGGGATCGCGACGGTCGCGGCCGCCGCGGAGTCGGCGGGCTTCCACGGATTCGGGTTCACCGACCATCCAGCGCCGACGCAGCGCTGGTTGCAGGCCGGGGGACACGACGCGGTGGACCCGTTCGTCGCGATGGGCTACGCCGCCGCGGTCACGACCACCCTGCGGCTCATCCCGAACATCGTCGTGCTGCCCTACCGCAACCCGTTCGTCGTCGCCAAGTCCGGCGCCACCCTGGACCTGCTGTCGGAGGGGCGGTTCACGCTCGGCGTCGGCGTGGGGTATCTGAAGCGCGAATTCGCCGCGCTCGGTGTCGATTTCGAGGAGCGGGCCGCGCTGTTCGAGGAAGCTCTCGAGGTCATCCGCGGCATCTGGACCACCGACGACTTCTCGTATGAGGGGCGGCATTTCACCGCTAGCGGCATCACCGCCCACCCCCGGCCGGTCAGCGATCCGTATCCGCCCATCTGGATCGGCGGCAACACCACCGCCGCCCGCAAGCGCGTCGTCGCGTACGGCGACGGATGGTGCCCGTTCCCCGCGCCGGCGGTTCTGGCGCAGACCGCGCGCACGGCGCCGATGGACGTCGAGGCGCTCGCAACCGGGGTCGACGATTTGAAGCGCCGGTTCGACGAGGCCGGACGCGACTGGTCGCGCATCGACATCACGTTCACCAATCCCGACGGCGGCAGTCCCGGCGGGGACGACTTCGACGCCGACGCGTACCTCGCCGGGCTGGAGAAGCTCACCAAGATCGGGGTGACGTGGGTTCAGGTCGGCCTGCCCGGCGACAGCCTGGCGCACGTGCTCGAGACGACCGAACGCTTCGGCGAGTCGGTGATCGCCAAGGCGTGACGCCGAAACTGAGCTTGTGCGCGAGATCTCGGCGAAAAGTCGAGCACAACCTCAGTTTCGCCGCATGGAGTCAGGCAGGTGGGGTAGTCAGGCGCCGGGTAGTTCGGCCGACACCTCCGCGCGCGTGGGGTCGAAGCTGAAGAAGCCCTTGATCGGCAGCGTCTCCGGCGGCGGGTCCGGATAGCTCCACGCCACGTCCTCGACGACCGTGTCACCGACGACCGCCGACCAGTACGACGCGTAGCCCTTGTAGTTGCAGTAGCTGGACGTGGCCGACGGTCGCAGCAGGTCGGTCCGCACATGCGACGGGTCGACGTACAGGCGGGGCTCCAACGACGTCTCGAAAACGATCACCGTCTCGGTGGTGTCGACCAGCGGTTCGCCCGCGACCGTCACCCGCAGCGCGCGATGCGTCGGGCGGCAGTCCACGCGGTGATAAGGGTTGGGCGGATAGTGCACGAGCGTGCGGCCTTCCTCGAGCCAGGTGTCGACGGCGTCCCACGGCACGCGGACGTATCCAACAGCCTCGGCGACGGGCTCGCACGGCAGGTCGCCGACCGCGTCGGCGGGGAAGGCGTAGCTGAGCGGATGGTCGCGGCGGTGCACCATCAGCGCCCGCTCGGTGTCGAGCACCGTGCGGCCGTCGCGCACCGCTTGCACCCGGCGCGGATGCGGTTCGATGAACACCACGTCGGCGGGCAGCGGCGGGGTGAACCAGCCGGCCGGATCCTTGCTCAGCGGCCCGCGGGCGGCGACGAGACTCATGCCGTCAGCTTTACAAATTTCGGGCCCATCGTCACCTCTGCCACGAACGTGCTTGAGGAGGAGCACGATTGGGAAACCGGAACGTGTCGGATGCGAGGGGGAGATGAAGCGACTCAACGGTGTGGACGCGTTGATGCTGTACAGCGAGACGCCCGAGATCCACATGCACACGCTCAAGGTCGGCATCCTCGACGTGTCGGGCGTCGAGGACTTCAGCTTCGACATGTTCCGGCGGGTCGCCTATCCGCGGCTGATGGCGTTGTCCGCGCTGCGGTACCAGCTCGTCGACATCCCGCTCAAGCTCCACCACCCGATGTGGAGGGAGAACCCCGACATTGATCTCGACTACCACCTGCGCCCGGCGCGGGTCGCGCCGCCGGGCGGCCGCCGCGAACTCGACGACCTGATCGGCGAGATCGCCAGCACTCCGCTGGACCGCGGCCGCCCGCTGTGGGAGATGTACGTCGCCGAGGGGCTGGCCGACGGCCGCATCGCGATCATCCACAAGGTGCATCATGTGCTGGCCGACGGCGTCGCCTCGGCCAACCAGCTGGCCAAGGCTCTGGAACCCGAGGCGCCCGCGCCCGTTCGGGCCGTCACCGATCCGGCGATGCGCACCACCGCGCAGCTCCTCAAGGCCGCGGGCCGCGACCACGCGCACCTCATTCGCCGGCTGCCCCGGCTGCTCAACGAGACGGCGGCCGGGGTGTCGCGGGTGCGCAAGCGGGCCAAGGAGCGGGGCAGCCATCCCGATCTGGCGCGCAACTTCGCGCCGCCGCAGACCTTCCTCAACCACGTCGTGTCCCCGGGACGGCGCTTCGCGACGGCGCCGTTGTCGCTGGCGGAGGTCAAGGAGACCAGCAGGCATCTGGGCGTGACGCTCAACGACATCGTCCTGGCCACCACGGCCGGGGCACTGCGCACGCTGCTGCTGCGCTACGACGGATCCGCGGACGCACCGCTGATCGCGGGTGTCCCGGTCAGCACCGACCCGTCGCGAGATCGGTTGACGGGCAACGAGTTCACCTACATGATGCCGTCGCTTCCGGTGCACATCGCCGACCCACTGGAACGGGTCCGGCTGACCGCGGTGGCGACCAGGATCGCCAAGGAGAGCCACCAGCTGCTGGGGCCGACGGTGCTGCCGGCGTGGATGTCGTATCTGCCACCGGCGTTGGCGCCACGGTTCTTTCGCATGCAGGCCCGCCGGATGGAATCGGGCGCAGTGATGAACCTGACCATCTCCAACGTCGCGGGCCCCCGCGAACGCGGGCACGTCGCGGGCGGCGTGGTCAGCGAGATCTACTCGGTCGGGCCGGTCGTCACCGGCAGCGGGATGAACATCACGGTGTGGAGCTACGTCGACCAACTCGCCATCTCGGTGCTGACCGACGACCGCACCCTCGACGATCCGCACGAGGCGACCGATGCGCTGATGGAATCCTTCGCCGACATTCGCCGCGCCGCGGGACTCTCCGGCGAACTGGCCTCGGTCGCCTCGGCTCTGCCGCCGGCCGTCGCGGCGCGCTGAGCCGCGCCGCAAGATCGAACCTTTACAGATCGCGACAATAGTGTCACGCTCTATGCACGCCGTGACGGCCCCTCGACCGGCGTCGTTGTCTCCGATCGGATAGGAACTATGGCAACTCGACCCTTTACCGACGACGTCGTGTTGGCCGACGGCGTCCGGGCCGTCGAAGACCCGGTCAAGCATCATCAACTCAGCATCCTGGCGGCGAACGTCGCCGATCTGGTGGGCTCTGCGGGCGGGTGGTTGTTCGACCGGGCGCGGGCTGGGTGGGATGTCCACGTCTGGGTGGAGGACTGCCCCGACGTGCGGCCGCTGACGATTCTGGGCGCCAACGCCGCAGGCCAGGGCGCGCAGACCCGCCTGCGCGACATGCCGCGCGACGGTGCGCTCGCGGTCAGCGCGGCATTGCTGCGGGACGATCCGCGGGTCCGTGCGCTCGTCTTCGACCTGGTGAGGCGCGGCGCGGAGGTGACGGCGTGGGGCGATGACTGGCCGGTCGAACTCGGTGGCCGCATCGACGCGAGCGAACACCGGCTGAGCGTCGCGGCCCGGGCGTTCAAGGCTCATGCCCTCGCCGCGGCGGACATGGCCTCCGGCGTCGGGACCACCGAGACGTTGTTCGACCTGAGTGTCGAGTCGTTCCGGCCGCTGAACCCGGTCTAGCGGATCCAGCCCCGTTTGCGGAGCCACCAGTCGCGGGCGACCGCTGCCAGAATCAGCACGGCGAAGCCTACGAGGAAGAGGTCCTCGACGCGTCCGGTGTGGTTGCCGTGGATGAGGGTCAGCAGGAACAGGGCCGCGACGATGCCGCCGATGTGGAAGAACTTGGGGTTCTCCTTCGACCAGCCCCACTCGGCGGAGGGCACGTCTTCGACGTCGACGCCGGTGTATCGCTGCACCTCGGTGTTGGCCACGGCTGCTCCTCATGGTCGGGCTCGTACTGCCGACATTCTGGCATATGCCCAAAACAGGGCCCCTACTACACGGGCCGTAGGGTGATGGCCCATGACACCGCGGACGCGAGGAGCTGATGGGCGGATGCAGTTCGAGGGCAAGGTCGCGTTCATCACCGGCGCCGCGCGGGGTCAGGGTCGCGCGCACGCGGTGCGCTTCGCCGAGGAGGGCGCCGACATCATCGCGGTCGACCTGTGCGAGCAGATCGACAGCGTCGCCTACCCGATGGCGACCCCGGAGGACCTCGACGAGACGGCCAACCTCGTGGAGAAGACCGGCCGCAACATCATCGCCGAACGCGGTGACGTCCGCGACCTCGAGCGGCTGCAGGAGATCGCGGCCAAGGGCGCCGCGGAGCTCGGCCGCATCGACTTCGTGCTCGCCAACGCGGGCATCCTCCCCGCGGCGGGACAGCAGGGGCGCGACATCGCCGCGTTCGTCGACGCGGTCAACGTCATGCTCAACGGCGTCTACTACACGATCACCGCGACCCTGCCGGCTCTGCTCGCCCACGGTGACGGCGGCGCGATCGTGATCACCAGCTCGGCGGCCGCGTTCAAACCCGTCACCGTCGACTTCGGCACGATGAACCACGGCGCGGCGGGCTACACCGTCGCCAAGCACGGCGTCATCGGCGTGATGCGCCACTTCGCGCGAGCGTTGGCGGAGAAGAACATTCGCGTCAACTCGGTGCATCCCGGCGGGGTGGCCACCCCGATGATCTACAACGAGGCGTTGGCCGAATGGTCAGGTGAGCATCCGGCGTTCAGCGTCTCCCAGCAGCCGCTGCTGAACGTTCCGCCGGTCGAGCCGGAGGCCATCAGCGACGCCATGGTCTACCTGTGCGGTGACTCCGGCCGCTACGTCACCGGGGTGGCGCTGCCGGTGGACGGCGGACAGATCATCAAGTGATGTCGGCGTAGCGGCGCAGCGCCTCCTTGCGTTCGGCGGCGTGATCGACGATCGGCGCCGGATAGCCGTCGCCGTCGACCTCGGGTACCCACCGCCGCACATAGCCGCCGTCGGGATCGAACTTCTCGCCCTGCGTGGTCGGGTTGAAGATGCGGAAGAACGGCGCGGCGTCGGTCCCGGTGCCCGCGACCCACTGCCAACCGTGTTGGTTGTTGGCCATGTCGCCGTCGACCAGTTGGTCGAGGAACCAGCGCGCGCCCCACTGCCACGGCAGGTGCAGATCCTTGACCAGGAAGGATGCGACAATCATGCGCACCCGGTTGTGCATCCAGCCGATCTCCGCGAGCTGGCGCATACCGGCGTCGACGATGGGATAGCCCGTCCTGCCCTCTTTCCAGGCCTCGAACCGCTTCCGGGCCTCGGGGCCGTCGTCGACCGTCATCCCGTCGAACGCCGAGTTCCAGTTCCACCAGGCGCTGCGCGGCCATTCGTCGAGCACCGCGGCGTAGAAATCGCGAAAGGCCAACTCGCGCAAGTATGCCTGCGCGCCTTTGCCCCGGCCCAGGTCGGCGGCCATGGTGCGGGGATGGATGGTGCCGAACTTCAGATGTGCCGACATCCGGCTGGTGCCGTCCAAATCGGGTCGGTTGCGCTCGTCGGCATATGCGTCGAGCCCGTTGGCCACGAACGACTTCCATTGTTCGTGGGCGGCCGTCTCGCCGGCGGGCAGGTCGAGTTCGACACCGGGATCGGGAATCGGCACCGCGCCGGCGACATCCGCCGGGTCGAGCCAGCTCGCCGATTTCGGGCCGGAGGCGGCCGGTGCGCGCCAACCGTGGTCGCGCCAGGCCCGGTGAAACGGGGTGAACACCTTGTACGGATCGCCGTCGGGTTTGGTCACTCGCCCGGGCGACACGAGGTACGGCGAACCCGACGCCTCGAGCGGGATGTCGCCGAGTGCGGCCGCCACGGCGTCGTCGCGTCGGCGCCCGAACGGCGTGTGGTCGGCGGAGATGTGCACCGCCGAGGCGTCGATCGCGTTGGCGAGGGCCGGTATTCGTTCGTCGGGCCGCCCGCGGGTCACGAACACCTTGCCGTCGAGGCCACCGCGGAGATCGCGCAGCGCGTTGTAGAGGTACTGCAACCGGCGGGCACCCGCCGATGCTTCGAGCCTCGGGTCGAGGACGTAGCAGGCCAGCACCTCGCCGTCACCGGCGGCCGCGGCCAGCAGCGAGGGCAGATCGCGCAGCCGCAGATCGCGTCGAAACCACAACAATGTGGGCATGGCATTGATGCTGCCCGGAATTCGCGATAGAGAAACAGGATGGAGTTCTGGTCGGGCACCGCGTTCATGAAGACGTCAGAGATCCTCGGGCTCGCCCGCGCCTTCGACGAGGCCGGCTACGACGGGATGGTGTGCTCGGACCACATGATCTACCCCCGCGAGTTGAGTTCGCCGTATCCGGACTCGCCGACCGGTAAGCCGATGTGGGCGCCGGAGACGGCGTGGCCCGACTGCTGGGTGCAGATCGGTGCGATGGCCGCGGTGACGACCCGGCTGAGGTTCTCCAACGCCGTCTACATCGCGCCGGCGCGCCCGCTGCTGGAGGTGGCCAAACAGGTCGCGACCGCGTCGGTGCTCTCGGACGGGCGGGTGTCGCTGGCCGCGGGCGTCGGGTGGATGCGCGAGGAATACGAGCTGATGGGTCAGGATTTCGGCACCCGCGGTAAACGCCTCGATGAGATGATCCCCGCGCTGCGGGAACTGTGGCGCGGCGGTTGGGTGTCCTGGGACGGCGAGTACTACCAGGTGCCGGAGATGATGATCGAACCGCATCCCGTTGCGCCAGTGCCGATTCTGTGCGGTGGAGAGTCCGAGGCCGCGCTGCGTCGCGCCGCGCGGCTGTGTGACGGCTGGGTCGGTTACGCCTACCAGTGGGACGAGGCAGTCGGTTACGCGCAGAAGTTGGCAGCGCTGCGCCGCGAATACGGCCGCGAGAGTGAACCGTTCGACATCATGCTGGCGCTGCTCGAACCGCCGACGCCCGATCTGTACAAGCGCGCCGAGGACGCCGGGATCACCGCGGTGATGTGCAGCCCGTGGATGGGCATGGACCTCGAACCCGGTGGCGTGGAACGGTATCGGGAGCCCATCGAGCGGTTCGCCGAAACCATCATCGCCAAGGTGCGTCCGTGAGTTTCTCCGAAGACGAGATCCGCGAACTCGTCGAGTGCCTGTACACGGCGATCGACCGGCGGGACTGGGCGACGGTGGAGGCGCTGGTCTCGCCGCGCCTGGTCGCCGAGGTCGCCAGCTCACCGCCCCTCGGGTGGCAGGAGTGGCGTGCACACCTCGAAGAGTTCACCCGCGGGTTCTCCGACGGGCGGCACGTGATCGAGGAAGTCTTGGTCGACGGGTCGCACGGCATCACGCGGTTCACGTTCACCGGCACCCACGACGGCGAGTTCCGCGGATTGGCGCCGACGGGCAGGAAGGTCGCCGTCGCCGGGATCCACCTCGACCGCTTCCAGGGCGACACATTGGTCGCGCATCGCGGTCAGCTGGACTTGTTCGGCCTGTTGCAACAGCTCGGCGCCGGCGGATCTTTGTGAAGCTGACCGGGGAGGGCGGCCCGAGCCGGGTGAACCGGGCCGCCCTCCGATTCTGTTGGGGCACAGATCAATTCGCCGGTGGCATCAACACCGTGTCGATGAGGTAAACGGTTGCGTTCGCGGTGCGAACCCCGCCGCACACCACGCCCGCGTCGTTGACCGTGATGTCCTGCCCGCCGCCCGCGACCCGCACGTCGGCACCCTGCACCGTCTTGTGGGTACCGATGACCTGCGCCGGATCGGCCTGACCGGGAACCACGTGATAGGTCAGGATGCTCGTCAGCAGTTCCGAGTCGGTCTTGAGCGTCTCGATGGTCGCCGGGTCGATTTTCGCGAATGCGTCGTCGGTCGGCGCGAACACCGTGAACTGGCTGCCGTCGAGCGTCTCGACAAGGTTCACGTTCGGGTTGAGCCGGCCCGACAACGCCGAGGTGAGCGTGGTGAGCATGGGGTTGTTCGCCGCCGCGACGGTCACTTTGTCCAGTGCCATCCCGTTGACCGAGCCCGGACCCGTCGGATTCTGGGCCGCGTAATCGGCGCAGCCGGGTCCGACCAGGCCGGCGGCGGGGTCCATCGACTGGTTCATCGGCGTCGGCGCGACGCTGGTCGAACTCGACTCGGCCGCCGCGGTCGGCGCCGCGGTGCTGGTGTCGTTCGAACATGCCGAGACGGTCAGGATCGCGGCGGCCGCCACACCCGCCGCGGTCACGGACTTACGGAATTCGATCTTCATGCGCTGCTCCCTTGTCGTGGACGGGCCGGTGCCCGTGCCTTCAGCTCTGACACCCGGGATTCGGACCCGTCGGCGGCGGGGATGGATCACGTCAGATTCGCGTCACACTTCGATGGCTCGGCGGGGCTCACGACCGCCGGCGGTAAGCGGCACAATGGTTCGGTGAGTGTTAGCGGTGGTGCCCGGAGCGGTGGCTCGGATCGGCGGCGCGTCCTGATCCTCGGCAGCACCGGATCGATCGGAACGCAGGCGCTGGACGTCATCGCCGCCAACCCCGACCGCTTCGAGGTCGTCGGCCTGGCCGCCGGGGGCGGCAACCCGGATCTGCTCGCCGGGCAGCGTGCGGCGACCGGTGTGACCAATATCGCCGTCGCCGATGCGGCCGCCGCCGACCACGTCGGCGACGTGACCTTCGCCGGGCCCGACGCGGTCACCCACCTCGTCGAGAACACCGAGGCCGACGTCGTGCTCAACGCCCTGGTCGGCGCGCTGGGGCTCAAGCCGACGCTGGCCGCGCTCGCGACCGGCGCACGCCTGGCGCTGGCCAACAAGGAGTCGCTGGTCGCCGGCGGCCCGCTGGTGCTCAAGGCATCCCGACCTGGGCAGATCGTGCCCGTGGACTCCGAACACTCGGCGATGGCGCAGTGCCTGCGGGGCGGCGCCCCGGAGGAGGTCGCCAAGATCGTGCTGACCGCTTCGGGCGGCCCGTTCCGCGGCTGGAGCGCCGAGCGCCTGGAGTCGGCCACCCCGGAGCAGGCCGGCGCCCATCCGACCTGGTCGATGGGGCCGATGAACACGCTGAACTCGGCGTCGCTGGTCAACAAGGGACTCGAGCTGATCGAGACGCATCTGCTGTTCGGGGTGCCCTACGACCGCATCGAGGTGGTCGTGCACCCGCAGTCGATCGTGCACTCGATGGTCACGTTCACCGACGGCTCCACGCTGGCCCAGGCCAGCCCGCCCGACATGAAGTTACCGATCGCGCTCGCGCTCGGCTGGCCCGACCGGGTGCCCGCGGCGGCGTTGGCCTGCGATTTCACCACCGCGTCGACCTGGGATTTCGAGCCGCTGGACGACGAGGTGTTCCCCGCGGTGTCGTTGGCCCGCCAGGCCGGGGAGGCGGGCGGCTGCATGACCGCGGTCTACAACGCCGCCAACGAGGAGGCGGCCGCGGCGTTCCTCGACGGGCGGATCCGGTTCCCGGCGATCGTGCGCACCATCGGCGACGTGCTGCGCGCTGCCGACCAGTGGGCCGCCGAACCAGCTACCGTGGAAGACGTACTTGACGCCCAGCAGTGGGCGCGTGACCGCGCCTCGCGTGCGGTCGAGCGGGAGGTAATCACCACCAGATGATGTGGCTCACCGGTGTCGTGCTGTTTGCACTGGCCATTTTGGTCTCGGTGGCTCTGCATGAATGCGGCCACATGTGGGTGGCGCGCGCCACCGGAATGAAGGTGCGCCGCTACTTCGTCGGCTTCGGCCCGACGCTGTGGTCGACCTGGCGGGCGAACAGACTCGGAGACCGCACCGAGTACGGCGTCAAGGCGGTCCCGCTCGGCGGATTCTGCGACATCGCCGGCATGACCTCGGTCGAGGAACTCGCGCCCGACGAGCGGGACCGCGCGATGTACAAGCAGAAGACGTGGAAACGCGTCGCGGTGCTGGCCGCCGGGCCGGGGATGAACTTCGTTATCGGCCTGGTGCTGCTCTACGGCATCGCCGTGATGTGGGGCCTGCCCAACCTGCACGCGCCCACCACCGCGATCGTCGGCGAGACGTCGTGTGTGAAGTCCGAAGTCAGCAGGGGACAGCTGGGCGACTGCCTGGCGCCCTCGCCGGCCGCGGCCGCGGGGATTCAAGCGGGCGACACGGTGGTCGAGATCGGCGATACGCCCGTGGCGAACTTCGACGAGTTGGTCACCGCGGTCCGCGCGCTCGACGGTCCAACCGAGTTCACCGTTGAGCGCGACGGCGAGCAGTTCACCACCTTCGTCGACGTGGTTCCCGCCCAGCGCTGGGTCGCCAAGGGGGACACCGCCGAACCGGCTCCGGTCG
Organism: Mycolicibacterium malmesburyense; assembly: GCF_001050015.1. The sequence continues at coordinate 9,513 of NZ_CVTB01000011.1, read as the reverse complement.
GCACGGTCGGCATTACCGCGGCCCAGTTCGGGCCGATCCAGTACAACGCGCTGTCGGCGGCGCCGGCGACGGTGGCGTTCACCGGCGACCTCGCCGTGGAGATCGGCAAGTCGCTGGCCAAGCTGCCGACCAAGATGGGCGCGCTGGTGCGCTCGATCGGCGGCGAGGAGCGCGACCCCGAAACCCCGATCAGCGTCGTCGGCGCCAGCATCATCGGCGGTGACGCCGTGGACCAGGGCCTGTGGGTGGCGTTCTGGTTCTTCCTGGCGCAGTTGAACTTCGTGCTCGGCGCGATCAACCTGGTGCCGCTGCTGCCGTTCGACGGCGGCCACATCGCGATCGCGTTCTACGAAAAGATCCGCAACTCGATCCGGTCGGCGCGCGGCAAGGTGGCCGCGGCCCCGGTCAACTACCTGAAGTTGATGCCCGCCACATACGTGATCCTCGTCGTGGTGGCCGGCTACATGCTGTTGACCGTGACGGCCGACTTCGTCAATCCCATCCGAATCTTCCAGTAAGCAGTAGGAGAGAGTAAATGGCCTCCGGCCAACAGATCGGACTCGGCATGCCGGCACCCCCGGCGCCGGTTCTGGCACCGCGACGCAAGACCCGTCAACTGATGGTCGGCGACGTCGGCATCGGCAGCGATCACCCGATCGCCGTGCAGTCCATGTGCACCACCAAGACCCACGACGTCAACTCGACGCTGCAGCAGATCGCCGAGCTGACCGCGTCGGGCTGCGACATCGTGCGCGTGGCGTGTCCGCGGCAGGAGGACGCCGACGCGCTCGCCGAAATCGCCAGGCACAGCCAGATTCCGGTGATCGCCGACATCCACTTCCAGCCCAAGTACATCTTCGCCGCGATCGACGCCGGCTGCGCCGCCGTGCGCGTCAACCCCGGCAACATCAAGGAGTTCGACGGCAGGGTCGGCGAGGTCGCGAAAGCCGCGGGCGCGGCGGGCATCCCGATCCGCATCGGCGTCAACGCCGGATCGCTGGACAAGCGGTTCATGGAGAAGTACGGCAAGGCCACGCCCGAGGCGCTCGTCGAGTCGGCGCTGTGGGAGGCGTCGCTGTTCGAGGACCACGGCTTCGGCGACATCAAGATCAGCGTCAAGCACAACGACCCCGTCGTGATGGTCGCGGCGTACGAACAGCTGGCCGCGCAGTGCGACTACCCGCTGCATCTCGGTGTGACAGAGGCCGGTCCGGCCTTCCAGGGCACGATCAAGTCGGCCGTCGCGTTCGGCGCGCTGTTGTCCAAGGGCATCGGCGACACCATCCGCGTCTCGCTCTCGGCGCCGCCGGCCGAGGAGGTCAAGGTCGGCAACCAGATCCTCGAATCGCTGAACCTGCGGCCGCGGTCGCTGGAGATCGTGTCGTGCCCGTCGTGTGGACGCGCGCAGGTCGACGTGTACTCGTTGGCCAACGAGGTCACCGCCGGGCTGGAGGGGATGGACGTGCCGCTGCGCGTCGCCGTGATGGGTTGTGTCGTCAACGGTCCCGGCGAGGCGCGCGAGGCCGACCTCGGCGTCGCCTCCGGCAACGGCAAGGGTCAGATCTTCGTCAAGGGTGAGGTCATCAAGACCGTGCCCGAGGCCCAGATCGTCGAGACGCTGATCGAAGAGGCGATGCGATTGGCCAGCCAGATGAGCGCAGAAATCAACACAGAGCGTGGAACAGATGCGAGCGGTTCGCCTGTCGTGACCGTAAGCTGAATGTGATCCCAAACACTGGGTAGCCTCGCCCGGCGTCGGTTAGAAAGAGATCCCATGTCGGCACCGCCGCTGTTTCGTCACGTCGACGAACGACGGGTCTCGGTGGTGCGCGACGTCGGCGCCGTGATGCGGGTGCTCGACGAGGATCCGGTCGGCTCGTGCATGGTCGCCTGCCGGGTGGCCGAATACGGTGTGGAGCCCTCGGCGATCGGCGGAGAACTGTGGACGCGGCGCCGGCCCACCGAATCGCTGTGTTACGCGGGCGCGAACCTGATTCCGTTGCGCGGCCAGCTGAGTGATCTCCACGCGTTCGCGGAAAAGGCGATGAGCACAGCGCGCCGATGCTCGTCACTGGTCGGCCGGGCCGAGTTGGTGCTGCCGATGTGGCGGCGTCTCGAAGGGGCCTGGGGCGCCGCCCGCGACGTGCGCGAGCATCAGCCGTTGTTGGCGCTGAGGACACCGCCGTTGTGCACGACCGATCCCGCGGTGCGCCAGGTGCGCGCCGACGAACTCGACGCCTACCTCGTCGCGTCGATCGACATGTTCATCGGCGAGGTCGGCATCGACCCGCGGCTCGGCGACGGCGGCAGGGGTTATCGCCGGCGGGTCGCCGGGTTGATCGCTGCCGGTCGCGCCTGGGCCCGCTTCGAGCGCGGCGAGGTCGTGTTCAAGGCCGAGGTCGGTTCGCAGTCGCCGACCGTCGGGCAGATCCAGGGCGTGTGGGTGCATCCCGACTGGCGTGGGCACGGTCTCGGCACGACGGGCACTGCGACGCTGGCCGAAGCGGTGGTGCGCTCGGGCCGCACGGCGAGCCTGTATGTCAACGACTTCAACACCGTCGCGCGGGCCACCTATGACCGCGTCGGCTTCCAACAGGTGGGAACCTTCGCGACCGTTCTGTTGGACTGAACGTTTCCGGCCGCCCGACTGATTTACGCTCACGGCATGGCTGACGACGACCGCACAATCGCGCGCAGGGAGATTGCCGACACGATGGTGCGCGCGCTCGAACGGCGACACGAACTGCTCGACGTCATCGTCGAATCCGAGGACTATGACGCCGCGATCGAGTCGATCGCGAGCATGCTCGGCTCGTCGCCTGCGGCCGCCGAAGCGGTGCTGCGGTTGTCGTTCGACCGGCTGACCAAGGTGTCGCGGCGCCGGATCGCCGCCGAACTCGAGGACCTCAACAACCAGCTGAGCTTCACGATGGGCCAGCCGGCCCGCAGCGCTCACGGCATGGTGCTGCGTCCGTTCCTCGCCGACGCCGATCGCGACGTCTTCGCCGCGCGTACCCAGGACGTTCGTGAGGCCGGCGACGGGTCGCGCGCCCCGGCGGGTGATCTCGACGACGAGATTCGCGCCGGCTTGCGACGCGTTGACGCCGAGGAGGCGGCCTGGCTGGTGGCGCTGCACGGTACCGAGAAGATCGGCATGGTGTTCGGCGACCTGGTCTCCGGCGAGGTCAACGTGCGGATCTGGATCCACCCCGACCACCGCAAGCAGGGCTACGGCACCGCGGCGCTGCGCAAATCGCGGTCGGAGATGGCCGCGTACTTCCCGGGTGTGCCGCTGGTGGTGCGGGCACCCGCCGCCGGCTGACGCTGCCGTCGTACGCGCCCAATCGCGCCGGCTGACGCTGCCGTCGTACGCCCGCCGGCCGCCGACAGCGCCCAATCGCCTTAACGGGTTGATCCCACGCAGCAGGTGCGTGGGATCAACCCGTTAGGCCGCCCAATTCGCGAACCGCAGCGGATTTCGGTGCGCCTACCGGAATTGGAGGTCTCGACTTCGTAACATCTGCCCCAATGGCATCTTCAGTAACACGCATGGCGACTCTGGCCGCGATCGGAAGCCTGGTCATCGGCCTCAACAGCGCATGTACGCCCAAACCCGCGGGGCCCGAACCGACGGCGCAGAAGTTCTTCGCCGCGCTCGCGACCGGTGACACCGCACGCGCGGCCGAACTCAGCGACCGCCCGGCCGACACGCGCGAGGACCTGAACGAGGCCTGGGCGGGACTGCAGGCCACCCACGTGGACACCCAGATCCTGGGCTCGAAGTACGCCCAGGACACCGGCAGCGTCACCTACCGCTACACGTGGCATCTGCCCAAGGACCGCACCTGGACCTACGACGGGCAGCTGAACATGGTCCGCGACGAGGGCCGGTGGGTGGTGCGGTGGAGCGCGACCGGCCTGCATCCGCGGCTTGGCGAGAACCAGACCTTCGCGCTGCGCGCCGACGCCCCACCGCGGGCGTCGGTGATCGAGCGGGGCGGAACCGAGGTGCTGGTGCCCGGCTACCACTACAGCTACACGCTCGACGCGCGGGCCGCGGGCGGGGCGCTGATGCAGACCTCGCGGGCCGTCGTCGACGCTCTGCGGCCCTTCGACAACACGCTCGACCCGCAGCGGCTCGCCGAACAGGCCAGCTCGTCCAAGCAGCCGCTGAGCCTGATCACGCTGCGCAAGTCCGACCACGACCGCGTGGCCGCCGCGATCGGCAGACAACCCGGTGTGGTCATCACGCCGCTGGCCGAAATGCTGCCCACCGACGAGACTTTCGCGCCCGCGATCGTCAACGAGGTCAAGGCCGCCGTCGCCGACGAACTCGGCGGCGAAGCCGGCTGGCGGGTGGTGACGGTCAACCAGAACGGCGTCGACGTCGACGTGCTCAACGAGGTGTCGGGCACGCCCGCGCCTTCGATCAGGATCAGCCTCGACCGCTCGGTCCAGAGCGCCGCGCAGAACGCGGTGAACTTCACCGGCAAGAAGGCGATGATCGTCGTCATCAAACCGTCGACGGGGGAGATCTTGGCGGTCGCGCAGAACGCGGCCGCCGACACCGAGGGCCTGATCGCCACCACCGGCCTGTATCCACCCGGTTCGACGTTCAAGATGGTGACCGCCGGCGCGGCCATCGAACGCGATATGGCCACCCCGAACACGATGCTCCCGTGCCCCGGCACCATGGACATCGGCCACCGCACGGTGCCCAATTACGGCGGGTTCGACCTGGGCACGGTGCCGATGTCGCGGGCGTTCGCCAGTTCGTGTAATACCACCTTCGCCGAGTTGGCCAGCCGGATGCCGCCGCGCGGGTTGACCATGGCCGCGGCGAAATACGGCCTGGGCGCCGACTACAACATCCCCGGGCTGCGGACCGTGACCGGTTCGGTGCCGCCCACCGTCGACCTGGCCGAGCGCACCGAGGACGGCTTCGGTCAGGGCAAGGTGCTGGCCAGCCCGTTCGGCATGGCGATGGCCGCGGCAACCGTCTCCGCCGGGAAAACGCCTGTCCCGCAGCTGATTCAGGGTAAGGAAACCGAGATCGCCGAGGGGCCGGCGCCGATGGACCCGAAGATCGTCGAAGGCCTGCGACCGATGATGCGACTGGTGGTGACCAACGGCACCGCCGAGGATCTGCAGGGCGCGGGCGACGTGCGGGGCAAGACCGGTGAGGCCGAGTTCGCGGGCGGTTCGCACTCCTGGTTCGCCGGATACCGCGGCGACATGGCGTTCGCGGCGATGATCGTCGGCGGCGGATCCTCGGAGTACGCGGTGCGCATGCTCAAGGGCATGCTCGACGGGCTGCCGCCGGACTACCTGGCCTGATCCGACGTCGTCGCCGTACCGTGGAACGTGCGATGACCGAGATCAACCCCGACGCCATGCGCGTCTCCGACGCCGACCGCAACGGCACACTGCGGCGACTGCACAACGCCGTCGCGCTGGGCCTGATCGACATCGACGAGTTCGAGGAACGCTCGGCGGCGGTGGCGCGGGCGCGGCTGCACTCCGACCTGGACGCGCTCGTCGGCGACCTGCCCGGACCGGGCGCCATCGTCACCTCCGCCGCCGACCGCGTCGAGCTGCGCGGCGTGCTTGGCTCGCTCAAACGCCAGGGGCAATGGACCGTGCCCAGCCGGCTCGCCCTGCACCGGCGCATGGGCTCGGTGGACCTGGACCTGACCCGGGCGCGCTTCGCGGGGCCGATGGTCGTCATCGAGCTCGACCTGAAGTTCGGCGGGCTGGAACTGCGGCTGCCCGACGGTGCCAGCGCCTCGATCGACGACGTCGAGGTCAACGTGGGCAGCGCCCGCGACCACCGCCGGGACGCCCCGGCCGAGGGCAACCCGCACGTCATCCTCACCGGCAAGGTGGTTTGCGGTTCGGTGGACATCCGCGGGCCCCGCCGGTCGTTCCGGTTGAGCCCGTTCGACCGCCGCTAGCCTCGACTACGCTGGTCACATGCCCGTTCGTACCGCCCTTCGCCCCGGCGTGGTCTCGCCGACGCTTCCGGTGCCCGACTCGATCCCGCGCCCGGAGTATGCGTGGAAGCAGACCGTGGACGAGGGCAGCGAGCCCTGGGTGCAGACGCCTGAGGTGATCGAGAAGATGCGGGTCGCCGGCCGGATCGCGGCGGCTGCGCTCGCCGAGGCCGGTAAGGCCGTCGCGCCGGGCGTCACGACCGACGAGTTGGACCGCATCGCGCACGAGTACATGGTCGATCACGGCGCCTACCCGTCCACGCTCGGCTACAAGGGCTTTCCGAAGTCCTGCTGCACCTCGCTTAACGAGATCATCTGCCACGGCATCCCGGACTCGACGGTCATCGAGGACGGCGACATCGTCAACATCGACGTGACCGCCTACATCGACGGGGTCCACGGCGACACCAACGCGACGTTCCTCGCCGGCGACGTGGCCGAGGAGCACCGGCTGCTCGTCGAGCGCACGCACGAGGCGACCATGCGGGCGATCAAGGCCGTCAAACCCGGGCGGCAGTTGTCCGTCGTCGGCAGGGTCATCGAGTCGTACGCGAACCGGTTCGGCTACAACGTCGTTCGCGACTTCACCGGTCACGGCATCGGCACCACCTTTCACAACGGCCTCGTCGTCCTGCACTACGACCAGCCCGCGGTGGACACCGTGCTCGAGCCGGGGATGACGTTCACCATCGAGCCGATGATCAACCTCGGGGGCCTGGACTACGAGATCTGGGACGACGGTTGGACCGTCGCCACCACCGACAAGAGGTGGACCGCGCAATTCGAGCACACGCTGGTGGTGACCGACGACGGCGCCGAGATCCTGACGCTCGCCGACTAGGGCGCCCGATTGTGAATCCGACGACGCCCGGACGCGGATTCCCGTCGTTGGATTCACATTCGGTGGACGGCGCGCGCAAGGGCGGCGCGCAGACGGGCGGTGCGCTGCTGGTGGCCGGCACCACCTCGGACGCCGGCAAGTCGATGGTGGTCGCCGGGCTGTGTCGGCTGATCGCGCGCAAGGGCATTCGCGTGGCGCCGTTCAAGGCGCAGAACATGTCGAACAACTCCGCGGTCACCGCCGACGGCGGCGAGATCGGACGCGCGCAGGCGATGCAGGCCCGCGCGGCCGGCCTGGCGCCGCACACGCGGTTCAACCCCGTCCTTCTCAAACCCGGCAGCGAGCGCACCTCGCAACTGGTGGTGCGCGGCCGGGTGGTCGACACCGTGAGCGCGCGCGACTACATCCACCACCGCGAGCGCCTGAGTGCGGTGGTCGCCGACGAACTGGAGCAGCTGCGCACCGAATTCGACGCCGTCATCTGCGAGGGTGCCGGTTCGCCCGCCGAAATCAACCTCCGCGCAACCGATCTGGCCAACATGGGATTGGCCCGCGCGGCGGAGATGCCGGTGGTCGTCGTCGGCGACATCGACCGCGGCGGCCTGCTCGCGCACCTGTTCGGCACCGTCGCGGTGCTCGACCCCGACGACCAGCGACTGATCGCGGGTTTCGTCGTCAACAAGTTCCGCGGTGACCCGTCGCTGCTCGCGCCCGGCCTGACACAACTGGAGGAGCTGACCGGACGGCCGACGTACGGCGTCATCCCGTATGCCGAAGGGTTGTGGCTCGACACCGAGGACTCCGTGTCGGTGGTGGCCCATCGCGTGGTCGGCCAACCGCAACCCCCGCGCGGCGAACAGTGGCTGCGGGTGGCCGCGATCCGGTTGCCGCGCATCTCCAATTCGACCGACGTCGAGGCCTTAGCCTGTGAGCCGGGCGTGCTGGTGCGTTGGGTCAGCGATCCCGCCGATCTCGTCGATGTCGACGTCGTCGTGCTGCCCGGCAGCAAGGCCACCGTCGCCGATCTGGACTGGCTGCGCCGCAGCGGCCTCGCCGACGCGCTGGACGCACACGCCGCGCGCGGCCTGCCCGTGTTGGGGGTGTGCGGCGGGTTCCAGATGCTGTGCTCGCGCATCGACGATGCGGTGGAGTCGGGTGCCGGCGTCGTGCACGGATTGAACCTGCTCGACGCCGACATCGTCTTCGCGCCCGACAAGACCCTGTGCCGTCACGAAGAACCGTTGTCGGGCTACGAGATTCACCACGGCCAGGTCGGCCGCTCGGCGGAGGACCAGTGGCTCGGGGTCGGCCTGCGGCGCGGGGTGGTGTACGGGACTCATTGGCACGGTGTGCTCGACAACGACGACGTGCGGCGCGCGTGGCTGGCCGAGGCCGCCGAGGCGGCGGGCAGAAGCGGGTTCGTCGTCGCCGACGACGTCGATGTGCGTGCCCGCCGCGACGCCCAGCTCGACCTGATGGCCGACCTGTTGACCAGTCACCTCGACGTGGCCGCCGTCCTGTCGCTCCTCGACGAGGGCGCCCCCGCGCGGCCCGCCGTGATGACCGGACTGCGGCGATGATCCGGGGACTCGCGGTGGCCGTCGTCGCCGCGGTGACGCTCGGCGGGTGTGCGCACGCGGTCGAGGGCACGCCGACGTGGCCCGGCGCCCGCCTGGACAAGGTGCTGCTCACCCAGGCCGACTTCCCGCCGGGCGTGGAATTCGACCGCGTCGTGCGCGAACCCGGCCAGGGCGGCGACGGGGCGGGCGCGCCGCCGGCCATGCTGTCGCGGCCCTCGGGATGCTCGGAGGGGCTCACCCGGGTGATCGCCGAGTCGGCCGAGCGCGGGCCGGGCAGTGCCGCGGAGTACGTCGTCGGCTACGACGGCGCGCGCATCGTGATGACCGTGCTGACGTGGCGGCTCGACCTCGACAAGCTGGCGGCCATGGCCGATCGGTGCGCACGCTTCGAGGCCTTCTTCGACGAGGCCTCGCCGGGCATCCCGATGACGACGACCAAAATCGAATCGTCCCGTGCAGACGCGCTCGTCTACGAGCAGACGATGACCCTCGGCGGGGTCGACAACCGCGTCTACTTCACGTTCGAGAACTTCGGGAGCATGGCCGTGTACGGTGTGGCCTTCCCGACGCCGAATCCGACGATTCCGGTCAAAGCCACGCTGCCCCAGACCTTTCTGGACATCGCGGTCAAGCAGGCCGAGCGCGTCGCGGCGCTCTGATTTCACAGCGTTCACTCCCGGCGAAACGACCGCGTCGGCCCATCGACCGCTGTAGCGTGGCCCAATGCCATCCACCACGGTCACGATCGAGGGGATCACCGTGCCCGTCGACGTCGCCGGACCCGACAAGGGGTCGGTCGTGGTGGTGCTCGGGGCGGGACACCAGCCGCTGGCCGCTTACGAGGCCGTGTGCCAACGGCTGCACACCGCGTCGCTGCGCACCGTCGTCGTCCCTCCCGATCCGCGGCTGACCGCGAAGTCCGTGGTCGCCATCCTCGATGCGCTCGACGTGAAATGGGCGCTGCTGGTGGGGGACCGCGTCGGGGGCGAACTGGCGTGGGAACTCGCCGCGACGCGGCTGGACCGGTTCATCGGGTTGGTCGTCATCGACCGCGGGCATCCGCGCGTCGCCGACGCGGCGGGCGTGATCCGCGACGAAC
>NZ_CVTB01000010.1 GCF_001050015.1 Mycolicibacterium malmesburyense | reverse complement strand
ACCCCCACCCCAACTGGACACCGGCCAAGCCCGCACCAACAACTACCACCACCCCAACCGCTACCTCATCGACGACGACACCGACGACGACCCCGAGTGTCCCGACGACAAAAGCAACGACCGCACCGACTGACGTCGACGCCACGCCAGGCGCGACTGCCGCAAGCGCCGTCGTCGGAACGCAAGTGGGCTTGCCCTGGCGTTCCGACGCGCAACCCGATTGGGCCGCAGCGTCGCTACGGCCCAACCGGTTCCCCGCGCTCAGGGTTGTTTGTTGTATCGCAGCAGGAAGACGGCTGCGACATATCCGGCGCCGAGACCGATCGCGAGCCACAACACGAGCGGCACCACGAGCGAAACCGGTGACCATCCGATGCTGGAGAACGTTGCTGCGGTGTAGAAGAGCCACAGCACGCGGTAGAGCGACCACAGTGCGGTCAGCCCGGCGCCGATCGCGATGACCAGGCTGTAGGTCCGGTCGACGCGGCTGACCTGCGCTTCGATGGAGGCGGGGACGATGTTCATTCCTGTTCCTTCTCGTCGTCACGTTGCCGGAGTGGCTTCGTTGTGACTGAAGTACAGCCAGCGGCCGGGTCTACCGATCCCAAGAAGCGGGATGGACAGGTTGCGGAGCGCAGTGATCGGCCGATCCGCAATCCAGCGAGACCTTCGAGACGCCCCCGACGTGGCCACCGCTACGCTGCCCGTCGACGCCGGATGATCCGCGGCAGCGACGGTAGGGGAAAGAGAAATGGGTGTGTACGTGGTCACCGGGGCCGCATCCGGCATGGGGCAACAAGCGGCCACCAAGCTGAAGGCGCAGGGCCACACCGTCATCGCGGTCGACGTCAAAGAGGGTGATGTCGTGGCCGACCTGTCGACGGCCGATGGGCGACGGGCCGCCAGCGAACAAGTGCTGGCGAGAGCGAAGCGACTGGACGGCGCCGTGTTGGCCGCAGGAATCGGCCCGACGCCCGGCAAGGACAGCACGCGGCGGATATTCGAGGTCAACTATCGCGGTGCGGTCGACCTACTCGAACAGTGGCGGCCGGCCTTCGCGGCCGCCGATCGAGCCAAAGTCGTCGTGATCGGCAGCAATTCGACGACCACCACCCCGGCGGTCCCGCGACGCACGGTGCGTGCGCTGCTGGCGGGTGACACCGACAAAGCCGTCCGCTCCTTGCGACTGTTCGGTCCGGTCGCCCCCTCGCTCGGCTACGCCGCTTCGAAAATCGCGGTCTCACATTGGGTCCGGCGAACCGCGGTGACACGACAGTGGGCCGGCGAGGGCATCCGACTCAACGCGCTGGCGCCCGGGGCCATCATGACGCCGTTGTTGGAGAAGCAACTGGCGACACCGCGCGAGGCCAAGGCCGTCAACGCGTTCCCGGTGCCAGTCGGCGGCTTCGGAGACCCCTCGCAGCTCGCCGACTGGATGTTGTTCATGCTGTCGGACTCCGCCGACTTCCTCTGCGGCAGCATTATTTTCGTCGATGGCGGCTCCGACGCCTACTTCCGGGCGCGGGACTGGCCGAAATGTGTGCCCGCTCGACGGCTCCCGTCGTACCTGTGGCGGTTCGCGAGGTTCAAGGCCGCCGAATAGAAGTCAGAACTTCGCGACGGCCCCCGCGTCGACCGGCAACGCCGCCCCGGTGATGTACTGCGATTCGTCGGACGCGAGGAACAACACCGCGTTGCTCACCGCGCGCGCCTCGATCACCGGCTTCGGCAGCATGTGGAAGTGGCCGATGACCTGTGTGGCATCCTCCATCGTCGGATCGGTGAGGTCCGGTCGCACCGTGCGACGGAAGTGATCGTTGTCGATCATCGGTGTCAGGATGTTGCCAGGGTGGATCGAGTTGACTCTGATCCACTGCGGCGCAAGCTCATTGGCCAACGAATTCATCAAACCCACGACGGCGTGCTTGGCCGACGCGTAGTGGGCCATGTAGCCACCGCCGCGAAGCCCCAACATCGAGCTGACCAAGATTATCGATCCGCCGCCGTTGGTCATGTGCGGCAGAGCCGCCTTGACGGTGTGCCACACGCCGGTCACGTTGATGTCGAGCATTGTCTGCCAAGCGGATTCCTCGATCATCGCGGCGGGTGCCGGATTGGCGCTGATGCCGGCGTTGGCGACCACGATGTCCACCGGGCCCAGCTCGCTCACCGCGCGGTCGAGGACGGCGCGAAGGCTCGATAAGTCGCGCACGTCGGCTTTCTCGGCCACCATACGGCGGCCCGACTTCTCGACGAGTGCCGCGGTGTCGGCGAGGTCCGCCTCCGTGGGCCCGGGGTACCCGGCGGCATCGATGTCGTCGCACACGTCGACGCCGATGATGTCGGCGCCTTCCTCGGCAAGCCGAACCGCGTGTTCGCGCCCCTGGCCGCGCGCGGCTCCGGTGATGAAGGCGACCTTGCCCGCCACCCGACCGACCCTGTTCTCTGTCATCGCTGTACTCCTCGTAGATTCGGCTCGCGCTTCAGCGTCGCGTGGTCACGGCTGTTCGGTGTGCCGGATGACGAAATCGACCACCGCCCCGGCGAAGACATCGTTGCGATCGCCGGCGACCATGTGACCGGCCCCGCTGACGTCGACGAACTCGATCTCGGGAAACCGGTCGAGGAACGCCTGGGCGCGGTCTTCGGTGACGAGGTCGCTCATCTGTCCCCGCACGAGCAGCATGGGCACGCTGTCGCGCAGGATCGACGCGACCGCGGCGTTCATCCGGTCCACCTCGGTCACCTCGATCGGAGGCGACGCGGCCGTTCCGTCGATGAACTTCGGGTCCCAGTGCCAGTACCACCGTCCGTCGCGTTCGCGGAGGTTCGTCCGCAGCCCGTCGAGGTCCTTCGGCTTCGGCCGGTGCGGGTTGTACTCGGCGATCATGTCGGCGACCTCGTCCAGCGACTCGAACCCCGACTGCATCCGGTCGGCCATGAAGTCGTGGATGCGCGACGCGCCGGACGGGTCCATGTCCGGCACGATGTCGACGAGAACGACCGCCCGCGCCGTTTCGGGGGCGAGTTCACCGGCGAGGATCATCGACGTGAAGCCGCCCAACGACGCCCCGACCAGTACGGGATTGGGCGGCAGTTCGGCGAGCACTTCCAGAACATCGCTCGCGAAGCTGACGACCCGATAGTCGCCCTCGTCCGACCAGTCCGACTCGCCGTGGCCGCGCAGATCCACCGTCACGGCCTGCCATCCGCGCTCCGCGACCGCGGCGGCCGCCCGGCCCCATGACCGCCGCGTCTGTCCGCCGCCGTGCAGGAACACCACCGCCGGTGCGCCCGGATCGCCGATGCGGTCGGCGACGATCGTCACGCCGCCACCGCCGGATACGCGAAACACGCAGGGCGACAATGTCATTGCAACGCTCCAGCTATGACGGTCCGGGTGATCGTCTCGGCGCGGCTCCGGCGAAACGATCGACCTTCGGTGATGATGGCGTAAACGATTCCGCCGACGATCGCGTCGGCCGCCGCTTGCGATGACTCGTCGTCGAGGCCGTCGGCCGACAGCCTGGCCTTCACGCCCTCGTGCAGCGGCGCGCTGAACCCCGCTCGCATCCGCTCCTTGACGTCTTCGTGCTCCATTCCCGCGACGGTCAGGATGCGCAGCATCGCGTTGCCCCGTTCGCTCGTGAGCGTGGCGGCGAGGCTGACCGACCACCGGCTCAGGTCGGCCACGAGATCGTCTGTGTGCGCGACCGGTTTGAGGATTCTGTCCGCATCCTCGAGCAGCACGTCGGCGACGAGGGCCGGGCGGCTCGGCCACCACCGGTAGATCGTCTGCTTGCCCACGCCGGCGCGCGTCGCGACGGCCTCGATGCTCAGACCGTCGAATCCCCGCTGCAGCAGCAGTTCTTTCGTGGCCGCGATGATCGCCGTCCGAGACCGCTCACTGCGGCGGCGTGGCGCTTTCGCCTCGGTGACCATCGGGTTGACTCCGCATCTGACGGGGGTCGGCTTTACAGATGGTGACAGCACTGCATAATCTTTGGCAAGACGAGACGTTGCGTCTCGTGAAAATGGAGGGGACGAGAATGGTCGACCGCCGGTGACATCGACCAAGCTCGTCATCGGCGCCAGCGGCTTTCTGGGTTCGCACGTCACCAAGCGGTTGGCCGCCCGGGGCGACGACGTGCGGGTGCTGATCCGCCCGACCAGCTCCACTCGCGGCATCGCCGGGTTGCCCGTCGACATCCGGCGCGGCGACATCTTCGACGCGGACAGCGTGCGCTCGGCGATGCGCGGATGCGATGTCGTGTACTACTGCGTCGTCGACGCGCGGCCGTGGCTGCTCGACCCGGCCCCGATGTGGCGCACCAACGTCGACGGCTCGAAGTCCGTGCTCGACGTCGCGGTCGACGCGGACCTGCACCGCTTCGTGTTCACCAGCTCGATCGCCACGATCGGACGGTCCACGGACGGGTCGGTGGACGAAACCACCGCCCACAACTGGCTCGACATCGGCGGCGACTACGTCCGCAGCCGCGTGCAGGCCGAACAGATGGTGCTGCGCTGCAGCGCCGAGAAGGGACTGCCCGCGGTCGCGATGTGCGTCTCGAACACGTACGGGCCGGGGGACTGGCTGCCGACACCGCATGGCGGTCTGCTCTCGGCGGCCGTACGAGGCAAGATGCCTTTCTACATCGACGGTTTCGAGAGCGAAACCGTCGGCATCGAGGACGCCGCCGAGGCTTTGATCCTCGCGGGTCAACGCGGCCGGATCGGCGAGCGCTACATCATCTCCGAGCGGTGGATGAGTGCACGCGAGATCTTCGAAGCCGGATGTGCCGCAGTCGGAGTCGCACCGCCCCGGCGGCGCATCCCAATCGCGGCGATGGCCGCCGCGAGCTACCCGAGCAGCTGGCTCGCCCGCATCCGCGGCCGCGACACCATGCTGACGCCGCTGAACATCCGGCTGATGCACACCATGACACCGATGGATCACTCGAAAGCGGTTCGCGAACTGGGTTGGCAACCGTCGCCCACTCCCGACGCGATCGCCGCCGCCGCCCATTTCTTCCGAAAATCGCGCCGCAGGGAGTCCGTATGAGCCTCGCCCTGACCCCCGAGCAACGGGAGCTCAGCGACTCGGTGGCGCAGTTCGCCGCGCGGCGCGCCCCTGTCGCGGCCACCCGCGAATCCTTCGACCTGCTCGCCAAGGGCAACGTGCCGTCATGGTGGGACGAGTTCTCCGCCAACGGCTTTCATGCTGTACACCTGCCCGAACGCTACGGCGGGCAGGGAGGCAGCCTCCTCGACGCCGCCTGCGTGCTCGAGGCGGCGGGCAAGGCATCACTGCCGGGGCCACTGCTGCCAACCGTGGCCACGGGCGCTGTGGCGCTGCTGGCCGAACCGACACCGCCGGCCGAAGCTCTACTGACGCGCCTCGCCGACGGCCACACCGCCGCGTTCGCGTTGCCCGGCGCATCGGCGTTCACCGCCCGAGACGACGGCCAGCGATGGCTGATCGAGGGTGACTCCGAGCTGCTCGCGGGAATCTGCACGGCGACAACCGCATTGCTCTGCGCCGCCACCGACGACGGAAACGACGTGTGGGTCGCCGCCGACACGGCGCACCCGTCGGTCACCGTCGAAAACGTCGCGGGCACCGACCTGCTGACGGACGTCGGGAGGATCCGTCTCGCCGGCTATCCGGTCGAGAAGGCCGACGTGCTCACCGGTATCGACGCCGACCGTGCCGAATACGTCGCCACCGCGCTGACGGCGAGCATGGCCGCCGGTATCACGCAGTGGTGTGTGGAGGCCGCCACCGCACATCTGCGCACCCGCGAGCAGTTCGGCAAGCTCATCGGAACCTTCCAGGCGTTACAACACAGCGCGGCAATGCTTCTGGTCAACAGCGAACTGGCCAGCGCCGCCACCTGGGATGCGGTGCGCGCCGCATCCGAACCGATCGACCAACAGGCGATCGCCGCCGCCGGAGCCGCTCTCATAGCCGTCGTTCCGTGCCCGGATCTTGCGCTCGACACGTTGACGATGTTCGGTGCCATCGGTTTCACCTGGGAACACGACCTGCATCTGTACTGGCGGCGGGCCACCAGCCTGGCCGCATCGATCGGCGACTGGAACCGGTGGGCCAGGCTGCTGGGCGAGTTGACCACTACCACGGAACGCGACTTCTCGGTCGACCTCGGGGACGCCGAAGCCGAGTTCCGCGCTCGCGTCGCCGAGACCCTCGACGGGGCCGCGGCACTGCGCAACGACGGGCCCGGCCGCCAGGGCGACTACGAGCATTTCGCCACCGGTGCGCAGCGCACCGCTATCGCCGACGCGGGTTTGATCGCGCCGCACTGGCCGCCGCCATGGGGCATCGACGCCAGCCCGCTGCAACAACTGATCATCGACGAGGAGTTCAACGAGCGCCCCTCGGTGGTGCGACCGTCGCTGGGCATCGCCGAGTGGATCCTGCCGTCGCTGATCAAGGCGGGCTCAAGAGACGTGCAGCAGCGCCTCATTCCGTCCACGCAGCGCGGTGAGCTCGCGTGGTGTCAGTTGTTCAGCGAGCCGGGTGCGGGTTCGGATCTCGCGGCGCTGACCACCCGGGCCACCAAGGTCGACGGCGGATGGCGCATCCACGGGCACAAGATCTGGACCTCGTCGGCGCACCGGGCCGACTACGGAGCGCTGCTGGCGCGGACCGACCCGACCGCGCCGAAGCACCGGGGGATCGGGTACTTCATCGTCGACATGCGCTCGCCCGGGATCGAGGTCCAACCCATCAAGCAGGCCAGCGGGGAACTGGAGTTCAACGAGGTCTTCCTCGACGACGTCTTCGTTCCCGACGAGATGCTCCTCGGCGAACCGACCGGCGGGTGGGCCCTGGCCATCGCCACGATGGCCGAAGAGCGCTCTGCCATCAGCGGATACGTGCAGTACGACCGCGCGGCTCCGCTGCGCCATGTCGCCGAAGGGCCGGATGGTACGCGCGACGACCTCCTGCGCGAACTCGGTGAACTCGACGCCTACGCCAACGCGATCAAGGCGCTCGGCGTACGCGAGACCATCCGGTTGCTCGACGGCCAGGCCTCGGGTCCGGCGTCCAGCATCGCGAAGGTTGCGATGAACGTGCTGCTGCGGCGCACATTCCCGGCGACGCTCGGCTCCGCGGGCCGGTCCGCGATGGCCGCCGACTCCGACGTCGTGCAGCCCTACCTGCGAGTGCCCGCCGAACTGATCGGCGGCGGCACCAAGGAGATCCAGCTCAACATCATCGCCCAGATGATCCTCGGGCTGCCGCGCAAGTAACGAATCGAGAAGGACACCCATGGGACTACGTGGTGAAGCCGCGATCGTCGGCTATGTCGAGCTCCCGCCGGAGCGGATGAACAAGGCCGCCCCGGCGCCGTTCACGCTGGAGCAGTGGGCGGAATTGGGGGCGGCCGCGCTCGACGACGCGGGGCTATCGGGCGAGCTCGTCGACGGCATCGTCACCTCGCACCTGGCGGAGTCGGAGATCTTCGTACCGTCAACCATCGCCGAATACCTCGGCGTGGGAGCGAATTTCGCCGAACTCGTCGACCTCGGCGGCGCCAGCGCGGCCGCGATGGTGTGGCGGGCGGCCGCGGCCGTCGAACTGGGTCTGTGCGATGTGGTGCTGTGCGCACTGCCGGCGCGCTACATCACGCCGATGTCGGAGAAGAAGCCGAAGCCGTTGGTGGACGCGGTGTTCTTCGGTTCGTCGAGCAACCAATACGGCTCTCCCCAGGCGGAATTCGAAATCCCGTACGGCAACCTCGGCCAGAACGGGCCCTACGGTCAGGTGGCGACCCGCTACGGTGCGGTCTACGGTTACGACGAGCGGGCGATGGCCAAGATCGTCGTCGACCAGCGGGTCAACGCCAATCACACCGAGGGCGCGATCTGGAAGGACAAGCCGCTCACCGTCGACGACGTGCTGGCCAGCCCGATCATCGCCGACCCGTTGCACATGCTCGAGATCGTCATGCCCTGCGTGGGTGGCGCCGCGGTGGTCGTCGCGAACGCGGACATCGCCAATCGGACCCGCAACCGGCCGGTGTGGATCAAGGGCTTCGGCGAGCACGTCCCGTTCAAGACCCCCACCTATGCGGCCGACCTGCTCCACACCCCGATGCCCGAGGCCGCCGAAAAGGCGTTCGGCATGACCGATCTGACGCGCTCGGACATGGACATGGTGTCCATCTACGACTGCTACACGATCACCGTGCTGCTCTCGCTGGAGGACGCGGGGTTCTGCGAGAAGGGCAAAGGCATGCAGTTCGTCGCCGACCACGACCTGACGTTTTCCGGCGACTTCCCGCTCAACACCGCCGGCGGCCAACTCGGATTCGGCCAGGCGGGCCTGGCGGGCGGGATGCACCACGTC
>NZ_CVTB01000009.1 GCF_001050015.1 Mycolicibacterium malmesburyense | reverse complement strand
CTGCCCGCCGTGACTCCACATTACCGGTCGCCGAGCCGATTGCCTGGGATAGCGGGGCTCAGTTGGTGAGCTGTTCTACCAGTTCCACGGCGCTGTCCACCGAGTCCAGCAGGGCCCCGACGTGCGCCTTACTGCCCCGCAGCGGCTCCAGCGTCGGGATCCGGACGAGCGAATCGCCACCCAGATCGAAAATGACCGAGTCCCAGCTGGCGGCGGCGATATCGGCCCCGAACCGCCGCAGGCACTCCCCGCGGAAGTACGCGCGCGTGTCGGTCGGCGGGTTGTCCACCGCGTCCAGCACCTGCTGTTCGGTCACCAACCGCTTCATCGACCCGCGGGCGACCAACCTGTTGTACAGGCCCTTGTCCAGTCGGACGTCGGAGTACTGTAGGTCGACCAGGTGCAACCGCGGCGCCGACCAGCCCAGGTTCTCGCGGTGCCGGAACCCTTCGAGCAGCCGCAGCTTGGCGGGCCAGTCGAGGATCTCCGCGCACTCCATCGGGTCGCGCTCCAGCAGGTCGAGCACTCCTGCCCACGTTTCGACGATGTCGGCGGCGCGCGGGTCCGGGTCGCGGCTGTCGACCAGCTTGGCCACCCGGTCGAGATACATCCGTTGCAGCGCAAGCCCGGTCACCTCGCGACCGTCGGCCAGCGCGACGGTGGCGCGCAGCGACGGGTCCCGGCTGATCACGTGCACCGCATGCACGGGGCGGGCCAGCGCCAGATCGCTGAGGTCCATGCCCTCCTCGATCAGGTCGAGCACCAGCGCCGTCGCGCCCAGCTTCAGGTACGTCGAGGTCTCCGACAGGTTCGCGTCGCCGATGATCACGTGCAGCCTGCGGTACTTGTCGGCGTCGGCGTGCGGTTCGTCGCGGGTGTTGATGATGCCCCGCTTGAGCGTGGTCTCCAGGCCGACCTCGACCTCGATGTAGTCCGAGCGCTGCGACAGCTGGAACCCGGGCTCGTCGCCGGAGGGACCGATGCCCACGCGTCCGGAACCCGTCACGACCTGGCGCGACACCAGGAACGGGGTCAACCCGGCGATCACGGCGGAGAACGGCGTCTGCCGGCTCATCAGGTAGTTCTCGTGCGACCCGTACGACGCGCCCTTGCCGTCGACGTTGTTCTTGTAGAGCTGCAGCTTCACCGCGCCGGGGACGCTGGCGACGTGTCGCGCGGCGGCCTCCATCACCCGCTCGCCGGCCTTGTCCCAGATCACGGCGTCCAGCGGGTCGGTGCACTCGGGCGCGGAGTACTCGGGGTGGGCGTGGTCGACGTACAACCGCGCCCCGTTGGTCAGGATCATGTTCGCCGCGCCGACCTCATCGGCGTCGACGACCGGCGGCGGGCCCGCCGAGCGGCTGAGGTCGAATCCGCGGGCGTCACGCAGCGGCGATTCCACCTCGTAATCCCAGCGCGTGCGCTTGGCGCGCTGGATCCCGGCCGCCGCGGCATACGCGAGCACCGCCTGGGTGGAGGTCAGGATCGGATTCGCGGCCGGGTCGGACGGCGACGAGATGCCGTACTCGACCTCGGTTCCGATAATCCGTTGCATGTCGTCAAGACTAGGTGACGGCGGAAAGTAGCCTGCGACCGTGCCATCCGATCCGGCGGATCTCCCCCGCCTCGACGCGGCGCAGCGCCAGGCCGCCGAACGCTGGTTCCTCACCCATGGGCTGCCCGCGGTGTTACGGCCCAGCCGGTCGGTCCGCCAGCTGTGGTCGCGTTCGGCGCCCGCGCTGGCCGGATTCGCGGTGCTGATGGCCAACACCATCGCGGTGGTGTCGTTGACGGGTCAGCACGCGATCGACATCGACGGCCGACCGACGCGCGGCGAATGGTTCGTGCTCGCGCTGCTGGTGTTGGTGCTGCCCGCGGTGTCCGTCGTCGGCTGGTGGGTCTCGCGGATCGCGACGCAGCGCGGTCGGCTCGTGGCGGCGGCGGTCGCTGTCGCCGTCGCGGTGCTGGGTGGGGTGTTCGGCGGCCCGGGCCCGTATCT
Source organism: Mycolicibacterium malmesburyense (assembly GCF_001050015.1). Next base: position 6,488 of record NZ_CVTB01000009.1, on the reverse strand, counting down.
GCCGCGGAACCTGTTATGGGTCGCGGTGTCCATCGCGGCGATCCTGGCGCTCACCGCATCCGGCGTCGGCTCGATCCTGGGGTGGACCGCTCGGGTGACGCTGGCGCATCTGAGCGCGGCGGGTTCGCTGCTGCTGCGGGCGCTGCCCGTGCTGCTGTTGACGTTCTTGGTGTTCTTCAACTCGCCGGTGTGGCTGATGGCCGCGACGATCTCGCGCACCCGGCTGTGGTTGGCGCTGTGGTTCCTCACCGCCATCGCGGCGGCGTTCGTGGTGTCGGTGATCGTGGATCGGTTGCGGCCCATGGTGAACGCCGCCGAACCCGACCCGGGACACGCCGCCAGGCTGGACGGCACGCCGTTTTCGGCCATGCCGGATCCCGCGACCGTGAAACCGCTGAGCCGCGCCGAGCGGTTCAACGTGTACTTCGTGCTCGCCGCGTCGCAACTGGCCCACATCATGGTGGTCGCGGCGGTCACGGCGCTGCTGTTCCTCGTCCTGGGGATGATCCTGCTCTCCCCCGAACTGCTTGCGGCGTGGACACGCAACAGTTCCAGCGACGGGCAGTTCCTCGGCATGACGATCCCGGTTCCCGACGCCCTCATCCAGGTGACGCTGTTCCTCGGCGCGCTGACGTTCATGTACGTCAGCGCGCGGGCGGTCGGTGACGACGCCTATCACGACCGGTTCATCGCGCCTGTGGTCGACGATCTGCGCCTCACGCTGACCGCCCGCAACCGCTACCGGGCCGCCGTTGCGGCGCGGTGAGCGCCTCTGGGAGCGGGTTTCGCGCACAATGAGCCCGTGTCGGACATGCGTCGGGTGCACGACTGGTTCCTGCACCGCGGGCTGCCGCTGGTACTCACCCGGCGGGTCCGCTCCGGCGCGCTGATCGAACGCTCCGCCCCGATGGTCAGCGGTGTGGGAGCGCTGATCTCGCTGATGATGCTGCTGACCAACCTCACCGGCGACGACCGCGACGTCGGCTACGTGATCCGGTTGGGCGTGCTGACCGCAGCGCTGGTCGCGGCGCCGTTCGGATTGCACCTGCTGCGCCGCATGGGCACGACGCAGAGCGAGGCGGGCCGGCGCTCGGCCGCCTTGGCGGTGATGGCGGTGTTCGTGTTCGGACTTCCCTTCGCCGACAGCGGGTTTTCCGGGATCGCGGTGGCCGGGGCGGCGGGATTCGCGGTCGTCGCCGTGCTCGCGATCTGGCTCACCTACCTGGGCATCGGGGCGATCGGCTTGTGGGCGCTGCGTTTCGCGTGGGTGCAACTGGGGGCGCTCGGGACGCTGATGAGCCGCGCGCTGCCGCTGTTGATGCTGACCGTCGTCGTGTACTTCACCGGCGAGCTGTGGCAGCTGGCCGCGCGGATGCCGCGCCAACGGCTCTGGCAGACAATCGGATTCCTGGCTCTGGTGGCGCTGCTGTTCGTGGTCACGACCATCCGCGACGAGGTCCGCGCGCTGCGCGAGGATCGCGCCGAACGAAACGATCCCGCGAAGCTGCTCGAGGGCACGCCGTTGGCCGTCGCGCCCGGGACGCGCCTGGAACGCCCGCCGCTGTCGTTGGCCGAGCAGGTCAATGTCGTTGCGGTGATGGTCTTTTCCCAGGCGATCCAGGTGGTGTTCTTCACGACGGGCCTGTTCGTCTTCTTCCTCGCGCTGGGTATCGTCGCGATCCCCGACGACGTCGCGGTGCTGTGGTCGTCGGAGGAGGCCTGTTCGGTCGGTCAACCGCCGTGCCCGGGAACGTGGTTCGGGATCAACGTGCCCGTCCCACAGACCATCGTGCACGTATCGCTGTTCGTCGCCGTGCTGTCCGGGTTGTACTTCACCGTGAGCACCAGCGTGGACCCGTTGTATCGGGAGCGCTTCTTCGACCCGCTGATCGCCGATGTCGCGGTCAGCCTGGCCGGCCGCGACGCCTATCTGGCGATGGAGCCCGCCCGCTAGTGCCCTACGTCTGCAGCGAGTAGCTGTTGGCGAGGTCGTCCTGTGTCACACAGGCGTCCTCGGTGGCGGTGTCGACGACGAGCGGCTCGGTCAGCGTGCGCGCCTGATAGGTCCAGCCTTCGGGCAGCGACAGCCTGGCGGCGAGGCCGGGCAGGTCGTCCAACGTCAGCGACGGGTCGACGGTCTGGCTGTAGGTCTGCATGATCCAGCGCCGCCCGTCCGGGTCGATGAGCTCGTAGATCTCCCGCCCGGCGTCGAACGTGAAGACCGCCTTACGGTCCACCCGGTTGAGCTGATACGGGGCCGGGTTCATCGACGCGAGCTTGACGGTGGCCTGGCACAGCATCTCGATACCGCCGAAGCTCTTGCGCTCCAACGTCTCCCGGCCCCGCTTGCCGATGCTGCTCATCAGCCAGTAGCGCGGCCCGTTCAACAGCGTGGCGACCGCGCCGTTCTCTTCGGCGATGGCCTGCGCGTCCAGCGCGTTCCACAGCTCGGCCGGGCAGTCGTTGAGCGGGAAGGTGTTGTACACCGTGGCTTCGGCGCCCGAGGGCGTGGCCCGAACGAGCAGCACCTCACCGTATCGCTGGCCGAACACATCGCCGGTGGTCGACAGGTCGTCGTCTGACATGACGCGACGGTATCCCGCGAGGCGCGAGAGCGTGCGCAAATCGCTCGCGCGGTGAGGTCTACAGGTACTGACCCAGGTTCGACTCGGTATCGATAGCCCTGCTGGCGCTCGACGACTTGCCGGTGACCAGCGTGCGGATGTAGACGATCCGCTCGCCCTTCTTACCCGAGATCCGGGCCCAGTCATCGGGATTGGTGGTGTTGGGCAGGTCCTCGTTCTCGGCGAACTCGTCGACGATCGAGTCCAGCAGATGCTGGATCCGAAGACCCTTGCTGCCCGTCTCCAGCACCGACTTGATCGCGTACTTCTTGGCCCGGTCGACGACGTTCTGGATCATCGCACCGGAGTTGAAGTCCTTGAAGTACATGACCTCTTTGTCGCCGTTGGCGTAGGTCACCTCCAGGAAGCGGTTGTCGTCGATCTCGGCGTACATCCGGTCGACGACCTTCTCGATCATCGCCTTGATCGTCAGCAACCGGTCGCCGCCGAACTCCGCGAGGTCGTCCTCGTTGACCGGCAGTTCTTCGGTGAGGTACTTGCTGAAGATGTCCTGCGCCGCTTCGGCATCCGGACGCTCGATCTTGATCTTCACGTCCAGGCGGCCGGGCCGCAGGATCGCCGGATCGATCATGTCTTCGCGGTTGGAGGCGCCGATGACGATGACGTTCTCCAGCCCCTCCACGCCGTCGATCTCCGAAAGCAGCTGCGGCACAACCGTCGTCTCCACATCTGAGCTCACGCCGGTGCCGCGGGTGCGGAAGATCGAGTCCATCTCGTCGAAGAACACGATCACCGGGGTGCCCTCGGAGGCCTTCTCCCGCGCGCGCTGGAAGATCAGCCGGATGTGACGCTCGGTCTCACCGACGAACTTGTTCAGCAGCTCCGGACCCTTGATGTTGAGGAAGTAGCTCTTCGCCTCGCGGGCGTCGTCGCCACGCACCTCGGCCATCTTCTTGGCCAGCGAATTGGCGACCGCCTTGGCGATCAGCGTTTTACCGCAACCGGGCGGACCGTAGAGCAGCACACCCTTGGGCGGGCGCAGCGAGTACTCCCGGTACAGCTCCTTGTGCAGGAACGGCAGCTCGACGGCGTCGCGGATCTGCTCGATCTGCCTGCCGAGGCCGCCGATGTCGTTGTAGCTGACGTCGGGCACCTCTTCGAGGACGAGGTCCTCGACCTCGGCCTTGGGGATCCGCTCGAAGGCGTACCCGGCCTTGGTGTCGACGAGCAGCGAGTCACCCGGGCGCAGCTTGCGGGGCCGGCTGTCGTCGATCGCGTCCTCGTAGCCGTCGGGCAGGTCGCTCGCGGCGACCAGCGGCTCGGCCAGCCAGACGATGCGCTCCTCGTCTGCGTGCCCGACCACCAGCGCGCGGTGTCCGTCGGACAGGATCTCGCGCAGGGTGCTGATCTCGCCGACGGCCTCGAAGTTGCCGGCCTCGACGACGGTCAGGGCTTCGTTCAGGCGGACGGTCTGGCCCTGCTTGAGCAGGTTGGTGTCGATGTTCGGGGAGCACGTCAGCCGCATCTTGCGCCCGGAGGTGAACACGTCGACGGTGTCGTCGTCCTGGACACCCAGCAGCACGCCGTAACCACTCGGCGGCTGTCCCAGGCGATCAACCTCTTCGCGCAAGGCGAGCAGCTGCTGACGAGCCTCCTTGAGTGTCTCCATCAGCTTGGCGTTGCGGGCGGCGAGTGAGTCGATGCGCGCCTCGAGCTGATGGACGTCCCGAGCGCTGCGCAAACCACTCTGGGGGCCGACCGCGTTCTCCAGCTGCTCTCGCAGGATCGCGGCCTCGCGGCGGAGCTCCTCGAGCTCGGCCGCTTCGTCACTGGACATCCCGGATCCTTGAGGGTCAAAACCCTCTGCGAAAGCGTCAGAACGCTCCGATTCACTCATGTTGCGCCCCTCCCCGCACCGAGAGTTGGTGCAGTAACAACTTCAACGCTACCGGCGATTCAGCCTTTGTGTGCGGTGTAGCAATTTGACACACCCGCACCACTGTTAACCTCTCTGATGTGTTGGGCCGATCGAAAGGAAAATCGTGACCCTGAAAGCCCTCGTTACCGGTGTCGCAGCGGTCGCTGTCGTCGGCGGTGCCGCGGCAGGTGTGACTTCCATTGCATCCACCACCGTGGCCTCCGCTCCGACCGTCGCCCCGGTCGTCTGGGACATTCCGATGCCGCAGGCTCCGGCCCCCGACCTCGAAGGTCCGCTTCTGCAGACGCTACAGGCGCTGGGTACGTCGGGCACGGCCGCGAGCAAGGCGCCCTACATCCAGGGCGGCATCGGACGCATCGAGAGCCGCGTGGCCGACACCAAACTTCGTGAGGCGGCCGCCGACGGCAAGTTCCCGTTGAACTTCTCGCTGACGAACATCGTCCAGAACGGCCCCGTCGTCTCGGCCGATGTCACCGCGACCGCCGCCACCGGCGCCACGGCCAGCCAGAACATCCAGTTCGTGCCCGGCCCGAGCCCGACCGGCTGGCAGATGGCGAAGCAGTCGCTGATGGCACTGCTGGCCGCCGTCGGCTAGGAGCCCGGTGCATCGCACCAACCGTTTCGCAGTCCTGAGCGCCGTCGCGTTAGCGGCGGCGCTCGGGCTATGCGGGTGCGGCGCCGACGAACCGACGGCGCAGCCGCCCGCCGCGACCGAGGCGCCCCCGCCGGCCACCACCACGCCGCCCGCGCCGCCGCCCGACCCGTCGACGCTCGCGCCGCTGCCGCCGCCCGAGGCGCTCGCCGACGTGCTGGCGCGCATCGCCGACCCCAACATCCCCGGCGCCGAAAAGCTCGACCTGATCGAGGACGGCACACCCGCCGACGCCGAATCGATGGACAAGTTCGCCACCGCCCTGCGCGACGGTGGCTACGCGCCGGCCACCTTTGAGGCGAGGGACCTGTCGTGGGCCGACGGCGCGAAGGGCGTCGTCCAGGCGGTCGTCACGGCCCGAACCCCCAACCCGCAGGCCGGCGAGTTCACGTTTCCGATGCTGTTCCGCTTCACCGACAACCACTGGCAGCTGACGCGCTCGACGACCGACGCGCTGCTGCAGCTCGGCCCGGCACCCACCCCGACGCCGTGAGCCGCCGATGTGGATCGGCTGGCTCGAATTCGATCTGCTGCTCGGCGATGTCCGGTCGCTCAAGCAGAAGCGCTCCGCGATCCGGCCGGTGATCGCCGAACTGCACCGCCGGTTCGCCGTCTCGGCCGCCGAGACCGGTGCTCAGGAGTTGCACCGGCGGGCCAACGTCGGCGTGGCGCTGGTGGCCGCCGATCGTGAGCACGTCGTCGAGGTGCTCGACGCCGCCGAGCGTCTGGTGGCCGCGCGCCCGGAGTTCGAACTGCTGTCGGTCCGGCGCGGATTGCGGCGCAGCACCGACGAGTAGCGAGCGCTTAGCGGGTTGATCTCGCGCACCCGGTGCGTGGAATCAACCCGTCAAGCGCCGGGCTGACGTTTACGCCTGGCGGGCATCGGCGCCACCGCGCCCGGCGCCAACTTTCGCACGCTGACCAGAAACGCGGTGTGGCCGCGCATCGTGTGCTGCGGGCGCACCGCGAGGCCGACGACGTGCCAGTTACGTTGCATGCTCTCCCAGGCGCGGGGTTCGGTCCAGCACTGCTGCTCGCGCAGCGCCTCGACCACCCGCGAGAGCTGGGTGACGGTCGCGACGTAGACCATCAGCACGCCTCCGGCGACGAGCGCGTCGGCCACGGTGCCCAACACCTCCCACGGCGCGAGCATGTCGAGCACGACGCGGTCTACCTCCGGGCCGCTGTAGGTGGTGAGGTCGGCGATCACCAGGTCCCAGTTCGCCGGGGGCTCACCGAAAAACGTCGCGACGTTGCGCTCGGCGTGGTGGGCGTGGTGGGCGCCGCCGGCGTGGCGGGGTTCTCGGGGCGC
>NZ_CVTB01000008.1 GCF_001050015.1 Mycolicibacterium malmesburyense | reverse complement strand
ATCCTCCGCGCCCGCCGACGTCGACGCCTACACAGTCGCCGAGTTGAGCGCCGACATCGTCGGCCTGCTCGACGACGCGGGCGCGGACCGAGCGGTGATCGTCGGGCACGACTTCGGCGGGGTGGTGGCCTGGGGGGCGCCGCTGCTTCATCCGGACCGCTTCGCCGGAGTGGTCGGGGTATGCGCGCCGCCCGTGCCGCGTTCGCGGGTGCCCACGACGCAGGCGTTCCGGCGGATCTTCGGCGACAAGTTCTTCTACATCCTCTACTACCAGGAGCCCGGGCCCGCCGACGAAGAACTCAACCGCGACCCCGCCACCACCATGCGCAAGCTCTTCGCGTCGACCGCATCGTCGGGCGGCGGGCTGGTCAGCGACCGGATGACCGCGCCGGGCCCGGCCGGGTTCCTCGACCGCATCCCGGACCCCGACGGCCTGCCCGACTGGATCACCCAGTCCGAGTTCGACCACTACGTCGACGAGTTCACCCGCACCGGCTTCACCCCGGCGCTCAACTGGTACCGCTGCTTCGACCGCAACTGGGAACTGACCGAGACCACGCCCGCCGCCACCATCGAGGTGCCTGCGCTGTTCGTCGGCGGCACCGAGGATCCGACCATGGCATACACGCCGCGCCACCGGGCCCGCGAGGTGGTCTCCGGCGACTACCGCGAGGTGATGATCGACGGTGGCGGGCACTGGCTGCCCCAGGAGCGGCCCGCCGAGGTCAATGCCGCGCTGCTGGAGTTCCTGACCCGAGTGGAGTGGTGAATGCGTGCCGCAGTACTGCGCGACGGACAGATGATGGTCCGCGACGACGTGCCCGAACCGGTTCCGCTCGAGGGGCAGGTGCTGGTGTCGGTGAACGCCTGCGGGATCTGCGGCTCGGATCTGCACTTCGCCGAGCACGGCGACGACATGGTCCGGCTCACCCGCGAGATCACCGGCTTGCCGGTGCAGGGCGGCCTGCCCGTCGACCTCGGCGCCGATGTCTACATGGGCCACGAGTTCAGCGCGGAGATCCTCGAGGCCGGCCCGAACACCGACGCACCAGCACCGGGGACGCTCGTGACATCGTTACCGGTGTTGTTGTCGCCCAAGGGTTTCGAACCCATCCTGTCCAGCAACACGGTGCTCGGCGGGTACGCCGAGCGGATGCTGCTCTCGGTGCCGTTGCTGCTGCGCGTGCCCGACGGCGTCGACCCCCGCCATGCCGCGTTGACCGAACCGATGGCCGTCGGCCTGCATGCGGTCAACAAGTCCGGCATCACACCCGGCGAGTCGGCCTTGGTGATCGGCTGCGGCCCGATCGGCGTCGCGATCGTCGCCGCCCTGCGTGTCAAGGGCGTCGAACACATTGCGGCGGCCGACTTTTCGTGGCGCCGACGGGAAATCGCCGCGACGATGGGCGCGCACACGACGCTCGACCCTGCGCAGGGCTCGCCGTTCGACAGCACGACGCCGACGGTGACCTTCGAGGCCGTCGGCGTGCCCGGGATCATCAACGACGTGATGCGGCGCGCGCCGCTGGGCAGTCGTCTGGTGGTGGCGGGCGTGTGCATGCAGCCCGACACCGTCACGCCGCTCTTCGGCATCGCCAAGGAGATCAGCGTGCAGTTCGTCAACTCCTACGACCACAACGAATTCGCGGAGTCGTTGCGCGCCATCGCCGACGGGCGCATCGACGTCTCGCCACTGATCACCGGCGAGGTGGGCCTCGACGGCGTCGCCGCCGCGTTCGACGAACTCGCCGATCCGGACACGCACTGCAAGATCGTGGTGACCCCCTGACGGTAGGGTGCCAGCCATGCCAATCGCTGCCCGCGCGAAGACACCCTCCCGAATCCTCGCGGCCGCGGCCGTGGGCCTCGTCGTGCTGCTCTCGGCTTGTGACGCGAAGTCGGCTCCCGCGCTGACCAACAACGACGACGGCACGACGCGTCAGGTGACCGTCGTCGGCAGCGGTGAGGTGCTGGGCACGCCGGACACGCTGACCATCGAGGCGGCGATGGAGGTCACCTCCGCCGACGCCGCGGGCGCGCTCAACCAGACCAGCCAGCTGCAGCGCGGTGTCATCGACGCCCTGGTCGGTTCCGGCATCGACCGCAAGGACATCAACACCTCTCAAGTCAGAGTGCAGCCGCAGTACGCCGGTGGCGACAGCTCGGCCATCAACGGCTATCGGGCGACGAACACGATCGACGTCAAAGTGCGCGAGCTCAACACGGCGCCCGAGGTGTTCGGGATCATCGCGAGCCGGGGCGGCAACGCCACCCGCATCAACAACGTCACGCTCGCCATCGAGGACGATTCGCAACTGGTTCGCGAAGCGCGCGCCCGCGCCTTCAACGACGCCAAGAGCCGCGCCGAACAGTACGCGCTGCTGGCCGAATTGGACCTCGGCAAGGTGATCTCGATATCCGAGGTGCCTGCGTCGAACCCGCCGACGCCGTATCCGACCCCGCGGGGTCCGGCCGCCGAGATGGCTGCGGTGCCGTTCGAGCCGGGTCAGCAGGCCGTCGGCTTCAACGTGACCGTGGTCTACGAGTTGACCTAGCTTCTCGAGCTAGCCCGCTTCTGTTTGCCGGCTCAGCCGGCGGGCGCGATGTCGACCGGGATGCCGTTGAGCACCGCGGTGCCCGACAGCGGATCGAGATGGTTGCCGTCGTTGAGCTGGTTGACGTTCACGCCGGGCGCGCCGGCCGCGACCCGCTGGCCCGTGCCGTCGCGGTCATGGCCCCAGCCGTGCGGCAACGACACCACGCCGCGTCGCATGTCCGGCGTGATCTCGATGGGCGCCAGCAGCTCACCGCCGGGGCCCTTGACGACGGCGGTGCCGGTCAGGCCGAGCTCGGCCGCGTCGTCGGGATGGATGCGCAGCGTGCACCGGTTCGACCCGCCCGAGAGCGCGGGCAGGTTGTGCATCCAGCTGTTGTTCGAGCGCAGGTGCCGCCGGCCGATGAGCACGAACCCGTCGAAACGCGTGCCGAGCGCAGCCCGCAGCCGTGCCACGTCGGCGGTCAGTTGAGGCGGTGCGAGTTCGATTCGGCCGGACGGCGTGCGCAGCACCTCGGACAGCCGCGGTCGCAGCGGGCCCAGGTCGATGCCGTGCGGTGCGGCCTTGAGCTTGGCCAGCGTGAGGCCATCGGGTCTGGCGCCGAACGCATCGCCGTACGCGCCGAGGCGCAGCATCATGTCCAGGCGCCGTTCGTAACCGGGTCCGGTCGGCAGCATCGCGGTCAGTTCGTCGACGGATCGACCGGCGACCGGCGAGCCCGGGTCGGCGGTCTCCTTGGCCAGCGTCGCGGCGATCACCTGGTCGTCCACCACCATCGGATCGGCGTCCGGACCGAGGCCGTAGATGATCAGCGCGATGCGCGAGAGGATCTCGGCCTCGTCGGGGCGGTCGGAGAGCGGGAGGGCCGGCGGTGAGTACCGGGCATTGTTGCGCACCGCGAGGGCGTTGAGCGCGAGGTCGAAGTGCGCGCTGCGCGACGGTGGAGGCGGCGGCAGTATCACGTCGGCGTGGCGGGTCGTCTCGTTGAGATACGGGTCGACGCTGAGCATGAACTCGACGCTGTCGAGGGCCTTGGCGAGGCGTTCACCGTCGGGCGCCGACAGCACCGGGTTGCCCGCGATCGTGATCACGGCCTTGATCTGCCCGTCGCCCGGGGTGTCGATCTCCTCGGCCAGCGCCGCGGCCGGAAACTCCGAGAGCGCTTCGGGATGACCCGAGACGCGGCTGCGCCAGCGGCCGGTGAGGAAACCGCGGCCCGGCTTCGGCGGGCGGGGCGCGGGCGCGATCGGGGACAGCGGGAACATCGCGCCGCCCGGGCGGTCCAGGTTGCCGGTGAGCACGTTCACGACGTCGACGAGCCAGCTGCCCAGCGTGCCGAATTCGACTGTGGACGTGCCGATCCGGCCGTACACGGCCGCCGAGGGCGCCGCTGCGAGCTCGCGGGCGAGCGTGCGGATGTCGTCCGCGGGCACCCCGCAGTACGCCGCGACGGTCTCCGGTGCGAAGTCGGCGGCGAGCGCACGCACCTGGTCGATGCCCTCGACGTCCCCGTCGAGGTCCTTCAGGTCGGCGAGGTCCTCGTCGAACAGCACGTGGACGACCGCGAACAGCAGCGCGGCGTCGGTGCCCGGCCTCGGGGCGAGGTGGCGGTCGGCGAGTTCGGCGGTGCGGGTGCGGGCGGGGTCGATGACCACGAGGCGCCCGCCGCGCTTGCGCAGCGCGCGCAGCTTCCCGGGGAAGTCGGCCGCGGTCGCCAGGCTGCCGTTGGACACAAGCGGATTCGCGCCGATGACCACGAGGTAGTCGGTGCGGTCGAGGTCGGGGACGGTGAACGCGACCGGGCTGCCGAACATCAGGCCGAGCGCGACGTGCTTGGGCATCTGGTCGAGGGTGCTCGCCGAGTACACCTGGCGGGTGCCGAGCGCCTTGACGACCAGCGGCGGGTACAGCCCGCCCGCGATGGTGTGGGCGTTCGGGTTGCCGAGGTAGACGCCGACCGCCGCACCGCCGTGTTCGGCGAGGGCGCCGCCGAGGCCCTCGGCGGCCGCGGCGAACGCTTCCTCCCAGGTCGTCTCCGTCAGCACGCCGTCACGCCGGACCATCGGCCGGGCCAACCGGTCGGGGTCGTTGTCGAGCTCGGCGAAGCTGGCCCCCTTGGGGCAGATGAAGCCGTGGCTGAACACGTCGTCGCGGTCGCCGCGGGCGCCGGTGACGCGGCCGTCGTCGATGGTCAGGACCAGGCCGCAGGTGGCCTCACAGAGGGGGCAGATACGAAGGGCTGTTTCGCGCATGCCCCTCATCTTGCGCCGTTCAGTGCTGCTCGTACACCTTCGGATCCAGGGTGCCGATGTAGTTGAGGTCGCGATAGCGCTCGGCGTAGTCCAGGCCGTAGCCGACGACGAACTCGTTGGGGATGTCGAAGCCGACGTGCGCGATGTCGACGTCGGCGCGCACGGCGTCGGGTTTGCGCAGCAGCGCGCACACCCGCAGCGAACGGGGATGGCGGGTCGCCAGATTGCGCAGCAGCCACGACAGGGTGAGCCCGGAGTCGACGATGTCCTCGACGATGAGCACGTCGCGACCGTTGATGTCGCGGTCGAGGTCCTTGAGGATGCGCACCACACCGGACGACGACGTCGACGATCCGTACGAGCTGACCGCCATGAACTCCATCTGCGTCGGCAGTGGAATCGCGCGGGCCAGGTCCGTGACGAAGAAGACCGCACCCTTGAGCACGGTCACCAGCAGCAGATCTTGGCCGTTCTCGGTCACGGCGTCGCGGTATTGCTCCCCGATGAGCGCGCCGAGTTCGGCGATCTTGGCCTGGATCTCGTCGGACGACAGCAGCACCGACTTGATGTCGCCGGTATACGGCTCCGCGGATTGCTCAGGCACGGGCACAGTTTTTCATGGTTCGTACCGGCTCGGTGTGCAGGGTCAGAATGCCGTCGCTGCGGCCCGCGATCAGCCGTCGCTCGCGAAGTGGTGATCCGACGGCGACGCCGCCCTGGCCGCGCCACGCCGTCACGAGGGCGTCGACGGCGCGGATCTGCTTGTCGGTGAGCCCGACGGCGCCGCCGTCGAGCAACCAGCGCCGAATCACCCGCAGCCGCAACGCTTCCGGGAGCGCGGCCAACTCCGCGCTGTCGAGTCCGTCGCCGCGGCGCACCCCGCCCAGCGCGTGGTCAGCCAGCTCGTCGAGGGTGTCGGTGTCGGCGCGCAGCGCCCCCGCGGTGCGGGCCAGCGCCTCGGCGACCCCACCGCCGAGCACCTCTTCGAGCAGCGGCAGCACCTCCTCGCGCAGGCGAACGCGGGTGTACCTGCGGTCGGCGTTGTGCGGATCCTCCCACGGGGTGAGGCCGAGCTCGGCGCACGCGGCCCGCGTCACCGTCCGCCGGACACCGAGCAGGGGTCGGCCCCATGGCGGGTCCCAGGGGCGCATGCCGGCGATCGACCGCGGTCCCGAGCCACGGCCCAGACCCAGCAGCACCGTTTCGGCCTGGTCGTCCAGTGTGTGCCCCAACAGCACCGGCATGTCGTCGCGTGCCGCGTCGAGCGCGCGGTAGCGTGCGGTGCGCGCGGCCGCTTCGGGGCCGCCTTCGGCCCCGACGTCCACCGTGATCACCTGCGCCGCAACGCATCCCGATGCGACCGCTAGCTGCCGGGCGGTTTGGGCAACGGCCCCGGAATCCGGCTGCAATTGGTGGTCGACGATCAACGCGGTGGTTGGTTTGAGGCCGGCCGCGACGGCGGCCAGGGCCAGCGAGTCGGCGCCTCCGGACAGCGCCACACACCACTGGTCGCCACCGTGGAAGTCCCGGTCGAACGCCGCGATCGCCGCTCGGAGTGCGGCTACAGCACCCTGTCGATCCATCGTTGCGGCTCGTCGATCTCGGTTGGCAGGGGCAAGGTTTCGGGACCCGTCCACACGGCGTTGAACCGGCTCATCCCGACCGTGGAGACCACATGGTCGACGAAGGCCTTGCCCCGGGTGTACTGGCTGAGCTTGGCGTCGATGCCGAGGAGCATCCGCATCACCCGCTGCAGCGGCGACTGCTTGCGTTGGCGCCGCTCGTCGAACCGCTTGCGGATGGTCGCGACCGACGGCACGACCGCGGGGCCGACCGCGTCCATCACATGGTCGGCGTGGCCTTCCAGCAGCGTGCCCAGCACCAGCAGCTGGTCGAGGGCCTCGCGCTGCGGTTCGGATTGCACCGCCCGCAACAGCCCGATCATGCCGTTCGAATTGGCGTCCGCCGCAGCGCCATTCGATTCACTGCGGCGGCTGCGCACGAATTCGGCGAGGCGCGACACCATCTCGGCGATGTCGTCGGAGCTCTCTTCGGTGAGCACGCCGAGCGCGCTGGACATGTGGTCGGCCAGCCACGGGTTGGCGCGAAACTGCACGCGGTGGGTGACCTCGTGCAGGCACACCCACAGCCGGAAGTCGTAGGGCTGCACCCGCAATTGGCGCTCGACGGCGATCACGTTCGGGTAGACCAGCAGGAGTTCGCCGCCCTGGACCCCGAACGGATCGTACTGACCGAGGATTCCCGAGGAGATGAACGCGAGCACCGCACCGGTCTGCGCCCCCGTGATGCGCCCGCTGATGACGCCTCGGGGTTTCTCCGCGCCGCCGGTCATCACCCGCATCGACTGCGTGGCCGCGCGAATCCACTGCGGGCGGTCGATGATTCGCGCCTCGGGAATGTCGCCACCCTCGGTCATCCCGGTGACCTCGCGCACCGGGATTTCCGCGGACCGCGACGCCTCGGACAACTGCTCGATCACCTGATGACGGGTGTAGTCGGTCGATGCCGGACCGGGCCGCGCGAGCCTCTCCCCCACGGTGGCCGCGAAATTCCAGTCGACCGCGCGGCCGACGGACAGCGAGGACTTGGCGGTCACGCGCTGCATCCGCAGGCTCGCAGGGTGGCCGCCAGGTTGTCGAGCGCGATGCGACCGGTCGGGCCGGCGTTGTTGGAGATCAACGCGAACGTGAGCACCCGCCCGCTCGAGTCGGTGACGATGCCGGCCAGCGTGTTGGTACCGGTCAGCGATCCGGTCTTGGCGCGCAGGAAACCGGCTGCGGGCTTGACGATGTCGGTGTCCAGATAGCGGTTCGACAGTGTCCCGCTGCCGCCCGCGATGGGCAGCAGGTCGACCAACGGCCGCAGCTTCGGATGATCGTCGCCGGCCGCCGCCTGAACCACTTCGTCGAGCGTCTCCGCGGTGAGCCGGTCATCCACCGACAGTCCGCTGGAATCGAACAGCTTCGCGCCGGTGATGTCCACCCCGGCGTCGTCGAGGGCACCGAGGACCGCGCTGGCGGCGCCGTCGAAGCTCTGTGGCCGGTTGGCGGCCGCGGCGACCTCGCGCCCGATGGCCTCGGCCATGACGTTGTCGGAGGCGTTCATCATGTCGCGCAACCGCGACATCAGCGGTGGAGAAAAAACCGCGGCGAGTTCCTTGCCCCCGCGGGCGCTGCGAGGCTGCACGCTGACCTTCGCCGGGTCGATCTTCAGCGCCTCCGCGAGCGCCCGGCCGGCGTCGAGCGCGGGTGTTCGGGACCGGGCCGAGTCGACGCTCACCGGCTGGGTGCGGCCGCCGTCGAGCATGACCGACTCCATCGGCGCGATGTCGCCGCCGTCGATGTCGAGCGGATCCCATCCCCGCGCCATGGTCGGCCCGCTGTAGGTGCTGGTGTCGACCAGCACGGAGGTCACCTCGATGCCGCTGCCGCGCACCTGTTCGGCCAGATCGCTGATGCGCGCGGCGTCCCGGTACCAAGTCTCCTCACCCGCGGGGGCCGCCGACAGCGTCGGGTCGCCGCCGCCCTGAAGCACGACGACGCCGGGCCGGCTTCCGGTGAACACGCGCGTGGTGAGCCGCGCGTCGCGGTCCAGAACCAGCAGCGCAGCGGCCGCGGTGAGCGTCTTGTTCGTCGACGCCGGCTGCATCGGCACGTCGGCGCGCTGCTCCCACAACGGGGTGTCGGTCATCGCGTCGGAGACCCGTCCGGTGAGGTCACCGAGGTTCGGGTCGGCCAGGACGGGGGCCAGCTTCGCGGCCAGCCGGTCCGGCAGCGGCTTGGGCGCCGAGTCGGCCACCGGGACGACGGCGGGATTCGCGGTCGCGGCCGGCGGCG
>NZ_CVTB01000007.1 GCF_001050015.1 Mycolicibacterium malmesburyense | reverse complement strand
TCGGCGTCGGTTCCCGCCGCACGTCGCCTCGGCTCTGTCGAAGCTCTACGGGAACCAAGTTCAACGGAAACTTCCTGGCGTTTCCGTTTCCGGATCGCTAGATGACCGTAGATAAGTCGCCGATTACCGGATGGCAAATGGGACGACCACTGTGCTCGCGATTGCGTGTGCCGCAGATATATTCAGAAGATCGCGACAGAACCCGCCCCGTCCTCGCCAGCGATGAAGTCTGCTACCCGAAGCTCAGGGTATCTCTGCGCTTTGGCCCAGAAATTCATCGAGCGATTCGGGTGACTTCAAATTGAGCAGGCGCGCGCGGTCGGCGGCGAGGTCCTTGAAACTGAGCGCTTCGATCTCCGCCGACGAGTATGACAATCGCGATTCCGGCAATCCCCTTCGTATCAACCCCACACCAAAGTCACAGTCCAGCACCGCGATCCGTAGATCATCGCGGGTGCTGCGCAGGTGGACGATGGCCTTCCAGACATCACCACTCCACGGGAGGTACATTACGCGGCCAAGAATCTTGCGCCAGCGACTCTGTGCGCAGAAGTCGGCGTATGAGGTTGCGGGGCAAGCGATCATGGCACGAGCAGGATTGCAGTCATGCAGCACGATCACGCCATCGTCCTTTAGAAAGCGCAGCGTATTCTCGACGTCGCGCACGACTTGCTTATAAGTGTGCAGCCCGTCGATGAGCGCAACGTCGATGGGCCGCTCCCCGAGGAAGGCCGACTCAGTCTCGAAGAAGGAGTCGCTAGCCGTCTCGAAATAGTGGGTGGCTCGCGCCTTCGCCTCGGCCTGCCCGCGGTAGCGGGAAGACAGCCTGAAGGCCGGGTCGACGGCAATCTTCTGATCGGCGCTAATGCGACGAAGCGCCACTCCGAACCCAACGCCGATCTCCAAGTAAACGGGATCCGTACGCTCGTCAAGGATGCGCTGTACGATCTTAATTCGGTTCACCCCCCAATCGTCCCTCATAAGCGGCAGCCTGACCGGCTTTCGGGCAAATAAGTTGAACACGAACGGCAAGACATATTTTCGTATGCATCAAACCTGAAAACTCCGAAATGCGAGGGCGTGCAGCTTAGACTCAACCTGGCAGACTCAACACGCGAGATAGGAGCAGTTCGGCAGTGACCGACCGCGACGCCCCGTCAATTTACCTCGACCAAATCCGGCGCGACCTGACGAGATATGGAACTAGCGAGCGCATGCCCGCGCGGTGGCCGCTCCGGCGACGCCTCTTGCTCAAAACCGTCAACACCCTGAATCCGTTGCTCATGCGCACAAACCCGTTCGGTCAAAGACCGCGTGACCTAGGGCAGGATTGGCCGGCAGAAGCCGAAACGATGATTGGAATGAGAAGGCTGGCTAATTTACAGCACTGTGTGGAGACAGTATTAGCCGAAAACATCCCCGGCGATTTGATCGAATGTGGAGTGTGGCGCGGCGGGGCGTGCATCCTGATGCGCGCAGTCCTCGCAGCCTACGGGGATGAAGAACGAGTGGTGTGGTTAGCCGATTCGTTCGAAGGGGTGCCGCGACCCAATCCCGCTAAATACAAAGCCGATAAAGGTTTGCGGCTGGACTTCTTCGCTCCCATACTCGCGGTTTCGCAAGAGGAAGTCAGGTCAAACTTCGAGCGCTATGGACTACTAGATGATCGGGTCCGATTCATTCCGGGGTGGTTCAAGGACACTCTGCACAAAGCCCCGATTGAGCGCCTCGCCGTGCTCAGGCTCGACGGCGACCTCTACGAGTCCACAATGCAAGCGCTAGACGCTCTTTACCCACGACTATCTCCGGGCGGTTTTTGCATCATCGATGACTACGTCATCAAAGCCTGTCGCCAGGCTGTCCAGGATTACCGCGAGGAACACGGTATATCGGCCCCAATTGTAGATATCGATGGGACCGGGGTTTTCTGGCGCAGAGATTTGCACACCTAGAATCACACAGTTGGTGAAGATGCGCAGCACAGCCGTTGTAATAGGCCACTCAAACTATCGATGGACGATGTGCTTTAGAGTTCCAAACAAACCCTGAGTTTCTCGCCATACAGAGTTAGCGATTCCCCAGCCAACATGATCTCGTGGGGACACTCAACCTCGAATTCGGTAATGTCGCCGCTCACATAAGGCCGCCAAGTCACCCGAGCAGACACCCGTACGTCGTCATCCTGCACGGCCGAGAAAATCACAATGTCGCCATCGAAGACCCCGGGTGAATGCGCATTTTGCAGCGCCCGGTTGCGATTCATGTTATTGACGAGCAAATCCAAATTCTCGTTCAGCAAATCTATGACAAACCTGTATTGGGCAACTTGTTCGTCGGTTGTCTGGCCACGTGCTTCTTGTCCGTCGGTATCCAGTGAATCCAAGCCATCACCGTCTAATCCGTAGAATCGTAGTACTTCTTCGACGATATGCTTCTTATCTAAAGTCTCCGGGAGCTCGGAACTGATGTCCAGATGGGGGCGTGCGTCGAGGAGCACAAGACGTCCAACTTCGAGCCCACGCCGTTGAAGCTCGATTGCCAAATCATGTGCAACGACGCCTCCGAATGACCAACCCAGAAGGTTGTAAGGTCCATGCGGCGAGAACTTTTCGATCCTATCGGCGTAGTTCCTCGCCATCTCGCGTATTGATCTAGGCTCCAGTTCCTGCTTCTCAAGAGTCTGCTGGATCCCGACGATTGGACCGTCCAAGTAAGCACCAAGCGTCTGATAGGGCCAACTCACACCGCCGCCTGGATGAATGCAAAATAACGGAACACCGGTGCCCTGCTTGAGCACCTCGAGGGGCACCACTTCGGCCACGTCCGTCGGTTCATCCAATTGCTGGCTCAAACCTCTGACCGTCGGAGTTTGGAACAAGGTACGGACCGCGAGATGTGTGTCGAGGCGGCTGTTGATCGCCGTGATGACCTGCATCGCCAACAGAGAATCACCACCAAGATCGAAGAACGAATCGTCAACACCGACACGCTCGAGTCCGAGTACCTGACCAAAGATGCCGGCAAGGACCTCCTCGGTTGGATTGGCTGGAGCCCGATAGTGGTCCGCCTCCGTGTATTCGGGTGACGGAAGCGCCCGTCGGTCGAGCTTCCCATTGACTGTCAACGGCAGCGCATCCAAGACCACCACCGCGGCCGGGACCATGTATGCGGGAAGACGTTCGGACAGCGTTGCCCGCACCTCGGCAGCACTAACCGCTCCGGTGAAGGACGCCGTGATGTACCCGACAAGGCGCTTATCGCCGGGACGGTCCTCGCGGGCGATCACCACGGCCTGCGCCACACCTTTCAGTTCGGCCAACACCGATTCAACCTCACCCAACTCGATGCGGTAGCCGCGAATCTTCACCTGCTCGTCGGCACGCCCTAGATACTGGAGCTGCCCGTCGGCGCTCCAACGCACCACATCGCCGGTGCGATACATCCGGAGTCCCGGAGCTCCGAACGGGCATGCGACAAACCGCGATGCAGTCAATCCGGGTCTACGCCAATAGCCCACCCCCACCCCGGAGCCGGCGACATATAGCTCTCCGCCGACTCCAGCGGGAACCGGACGCAACCACCGATCCAGGATGAAGAAGCCAAGGTGTGCCAACGGCGCACCGACTGGGCTGGTAGTGCTGTCGGCATCGCTCTCGACAATCTCGCGCAGGGAAGCGTGCACGGTGGTTTCGGTAGTACCGTACAGATTGAGAAGCCGCGGTGCCTCCCGATGATTGTCGAGCCAATGCCGGATCCGTTGTGGTTCAAGCGCTTCACCGGCGAACAGTACCGTCTGAAGACTCAAATGCTCACCCAGTTCAGGACGCAGCGCATCTGCCGTTTGCAGAGCGTAGAAGGCCGACGGCGTCTGGCTCAGGACGCTGACCTGCTCGGTAACAAGCAACTCGTGGAAATCCTCCGGTGAGCGGATTACCGCGTCGGGCACCACTACCACTCGCCCACCCGCAAGCAGCGCACCCCAGATCTCGCAAACGGAGACGTCGAACGCATACGAATGCCATTGGGACCACACCCCGGACCTGCCCACGTCGGAGTCCAACGACTCCAACAGTGCGACGACATTACGATGTGTGATGGCTACGCCTTTCGGTACGCCGGTCGTGCCCGATGTGTAGATGATGTACGCCATCTCATCTGACTCCGGTGCCGGCAACGCATCACTGGGTTGCTCCGCGATCCGCGGGTCATCGATATCGATTACCGGCAGTTCGCGCCCATTCAGGCGGCTCGCGAGGGTCGTGGAACTGACCGCGACGAGAGGCGCCGCGTCATCGAGCATGAACTCGATGCGCGCCGCCGGGTGCGCTGAGTCGATCGGCAGATACGCCGCGCCGGTCTTGAGCACGGCCATGATTGCGACGATCGCCTCGAGAGACCGGTTGAACAGCAGCGCCACCCGCTCCCCCGGTCCCGCACCGTATCCGATGAGCAGGTGCGCCAACCGGTTCGACGCCTCGTCGAGCTCGCGATAGGTCATCGATCGGTCACGGAACGTGAGCGCCACAGCCTGCGGGACGCGCGCAACCTGATTGGCGAATAGGGCCGGAATCGACATCACGCGGGATGCCGGCGCAGTCAGCGCTGCGTTGTTCCCCCACACGTCAAGCCGGGTGTGTTCGCCTTCGTCCAACACATCTATCGACGAGAGTCGCCGTGACGGGTCAGCGATCAGCGCCGTGACCACCCGTCGCAGCCGCGCGATCAGCGCTTCGATCGTTGCCGCATCGAACACGTCGGTGCGGAACTCCACCGCTCCACCGATACCGGCGGGTTCACCGGCCTCATTCCAGCGCTCGGCTAGCGAGAACGTCAGATCCATCCGCGCAGTACGAGTTTCGGCGACCATTGGGGCGAATTGCAGACCGCCCAAAGCGAATGAGTCGGAACTGCCCGTGTGTCCGGACAGGTTCTGCCAAGCCAGCATCACCTGAACGAGCGGATGGTGGGTCAGGCTGCGGGAGGGGTTCAGCCGGTCGACGAGCACCTCGAACGGCACATCCTGGTGCTGGTAGGCCGCCAGGCTACGGTGACGCACCTGGGTCAGCAGCTCAGATACTCGGGGATCACCCGCGAGATCGACCCGAAGCACCAGAGTGTTGACGAAAACCCCCACCAGCTCATCCAAAGCGGGGTCGTCGCGCCCGGCGATCGGGAAACCCACGGCGACATCGGGACTGGCGCTGAGCTTGGCCAACAACACCGCCAGGGCAGCTTGGACCACCATGAAACTGGTCGTGTCGTGCTCGGCGGCCATCCGAGCAATCTGTTGCTGCAGCTCGGCCGGCCATTCCACGGCCACGGTGTCGCCCCGGTAATCGGCCACCGGCGGATACGGCCGATCGGTCGGCAATTCCATCCGCTCGGGCAGGCCGCTGAGCGCTTGCTCCCAGTACGCAAGCTGCGCGGCGATGGGGCTGTCCGCATCGGTCAAGTCGCCCAGGTGCTCACGCTGCCACATGGTGTAGTCCACGTACTGCACCGGCAAGGCCGACCAATTCGGAGCGTGCCCCTCACACCGGCTGGCGTAAGCCATACCCAGATCTCGCATCAACGGGGCAATCGACAAGCCGTCGGCAGCTATGTGGTGAACCACGGCCACCAGTACATGCTCATCAGCAGCGAGACGAAAAACCGTTGCCCGCAAGGGGATCTCGGTTGTCAGTTCGAACGCGTGGCGCACGACGTCGTTGAAGGCGCGCTCCAATTGCTCGGCGGACCATCCGCCGGCATCGATGACCCGCCAGCCGAAATCGGCCCGCTCCACGGGTACGACGACCTGCTGCGGTTTACCTGCGGGCGCGGTGAACAGTGTCCGCAGGCTCTCCTGACGGGCAAGGACATCAGTCAAGGCCGCTCCCAGCGCGTCGGTATTCAGTGCACCGCTGATCCGATAAGCGGTCGGCATGTTGTACATCGCCGACGGTCCGTGCAACTGATCGAGGAACCAGAGCCGCTGTTGGGCGTACGACAAGGGGATCTCTGCGGGCCGTTGCCGAGCGGTCAACACCGGCCTACGAGCGTGACTGCCGGACATACCGACGATTTCGGCCAGCCCGGCGACGGTTGGCGCGTCGAAGAACTCCCGGATCGGGACCTCGACACCCAGTTCGGCGCGCAGTCGACCCAACAGACGCATCGCCGAAAGCGAATGTCCACCAAGGTCAAAGAACGAGTCGTCGATACCGACTTTCGTCGCTCCAAGCACCTCGCCGAACAATGCGGCCACAACCTGTTCGCGTTGATCGCGCGGCGCCCGATAGGCCGCAGCGCTGACGAACTTCGGGGCCGGCAATGCACGCCGATCCAGCTTGCCGTTGACCGTCAAGGGCAGCGAGTCCAGCATCATGATCGCGGCGGGCACCATGAACTCCGGTAACCGCTCAGCGGCAAAGCTGCGCAGTTCGGCCACCCGCTCGACAGCCGCCGGGTCGTTGACATGCCCGGCAAGTGAATCGACCGATGTCGCCGGACGGTACAGATCGGTCACCACCTGCTGCGGATCATCGCTGCGGGAGAAGATCACATCCATCCGTCCCGCGATGGGCGACCAGGTCACAGCTGTGGTGTAACCCAGCTGATCGCCCAGCAGATGACACTGCCGCGGCAGGACCGCATCTCTGGGAACCTCTAGGCCGGAACGTACCTCGCTGACCGCCACCCGGTCCCCTGCCGCTGCCAGCGCCTCGGAAAGTGCGACCTCGAGCCATATCCCGGCATGCGGCACCGCGGTGACACGCAGCCGCGTCGGCTGCTGGGTGCTCAAGAAATCACCCAATGCGGTCAGGCTCCCCCAACGTTGCCACGGTTCAGTGGGCACCTCGGCGGCCGAAAGCGCCGGTGCCGGCGTCTTACGTAGCACCACGTCGTAGCGGTAACCACTGAGCTCGTTGACCGCGTCCATCGCTTTGAGTTGAAGATCAACGGCAGCGATCTCATCGAGTTGCCGGGGTAGAGCGACGAAGAATTCCGGCGCCAACAACAGTTCCTGCTCGGCCAAGATTTCCCTGCGCACCCGTTCCCTGATGACGGCCGCGGTCCGCTCGGCGCCGCCACCGTCGGCGCACACCACGCCGGTGGTGAACGCTTGCAGAAGCGACAGGTTGCGCACGTCGCCGATGAACACTGCACCGCCGGGCGCCAGCAACCGAAACGCCGACGCGAGGACGTCGAGCAGATAACCCGCGCTTGGGAAGTACTGGATCACCGAGTTGAGGATGATGGTGTCGAAGTGGCCCTGCGGCAGCTCGTTCGTCACATCGGCGGGCTGCGCCCGCAAACGCACGCGGTCACCCCACGGTTGCGACGCCACTGCCGCCTGCAACTTCTCGATCGTGGCGGTCGAAACGTCGATGCCCCAGTACTCGTCACAGTTCGGCGCCAACGGCGTCAGCAACAGCCCCGAACCGACACCGATCTCCAGCACCCTCCGCGGGCCCAGCGCGCGGATCCGATTCACCGCCGCCGAGCGCCATTCACGCATCTGCTCAAGGGGAATCGGCTCGCCGGTGTAGCTGCTGATCCAGCCGCCGAAATCTTCGCCCAGCGGCGCCGGCTCATTCGCAGCGCCCGAATCCGCCGAGTACAGGCCGCCCCACACCCGCTGCCATTGTTCTACGATCCGCGCTTCCCGGTCGGGCTCGCGTACCAGCATCATCTCCTGATCGGCAACGACGTAGCCCACCAATTGCTTGTCGCTGACGGGTCCCCCGGCATCTGCGGTATGGGCGAGGACGACCGCCTGCGCGACGCGCGGGTGCGCCGCGAGCACCGCGCCGATCTCACCGAGTTCGATGCGGTAGCCCCGGATCTTGACCTGCTCGTCGGCACGGCCCAGGTAGCGCAATTGTCCGTCAGCGCCCCAGCGCACAAGATCCCCGGTCCGATACATCCGCTGACCGGGCTCTCCGAACGGGCACGCCATGAACCTCGACGACGTCAAACCGGGCCTGCGCCAATAGCCGACCCCGACCTGGGGGCCGGCGACATACAACTCCCCGACCACCCCGGGCGGCACCGGCCGCAGGCGATGGTCGAGCACGAACAACGCTGCGGTCGGCAGCGGCGCGCCAATCGGTACCACGCCCGAACCCGCTGTCAGCGGCGCACTCGCGGTAATCCACATCGTGGCTTCGGTCGGCCCATACTCATTGATCATCGACCGGCCCGGTGCCCACCGGTCCACCACCTCGGCCGGGCATGGCTCACCGCCAACCAGCAAGGTCACGCCGTCCAGACCTTCAGGGGACAATCCCCCGACCGCAGAGGGGGTTTGGCTCAAAACGGTCACCTGCTCGGCAACGAGCAACGCGTGGAAGTCTGTGAGCGAGCGGGCCACGCTCTCGGGAACCACCACCAGCCGCCCACCGTGCAGCAGCGCGCCCCAGATCTCCCAACCCGAGATGTCGAAGCTATAGGAATGCCACTGCGACCACACCTGACCCGGCGCCGCCAGAGCCGGGTTCAAAGAAGCCATCAGCTCGGTCACGTTGTGGTGGGTGATGGCCACGCCCTTGGGCGTACCGGTGGTTCCCGAGGTGTAGATGATGTACGCGATGTCACCCGGTTCCGGCGCGGGCAGAGGCGTGTGTGGATAGTCATGAATGCCCGCGTGGTCGACATCGATGACCAGCAAGTCGTGCCCCGCCAGCCGCTCGGCCTGCCGACCAGTGGTGATGGCGACCTTCGGCATGGCGTCGCCGATCATGAACGCGATCCGGGTCGCCGGCAGTGCCGGGTCGATCGGCAGGTACGCAGCTCCCGCCTTGAGCACCGCCAACATTGCCGTGATCGCCTCGGCGGACCGGTTGAACAGCAGCGCCACGCAATCACCTGTGCCGATGCCCTGGGCGGCAAGCAAGTGCGCCAACCGATTTGACATCTCGTCTAGTTCGCGGAAAGTCAACGACACCTGACCGCAGCGCAGCGCCACTGCCTGCGGGGTGCGGGCCGCCTGTTCGACGAAGGCCTCTGGGATCGACGCCACCGTGTGCACCGGGCCGGTCAGGACCGCACGGTTGCCCACCTCATCGAGAACGCTCTGCTCTCCGGCGTCGAGCAATGTCATTTCGCCGACTGCCACCGAGGCGTCGGCGACGACCGCCTCAAGCACCCGACCGAACCAGGCAACCAACCGCTCGATGGTCGACCGATCGTACAGGTCCGTCGCATAGGTGACGGTGCCAGCAGCCATCGGTGCGTTCGGGTCCTCCGTGGGCACCTCACCGAAGTCGAAGTCCAAGTCCCACTTCGAAGTACCGACGGACATCTCCAGCGGCTCAACAGTGATCCCGTCGAATGCCGCCCCCTCTGGGCGCACATTGTTCTGGAAGAGCATGCCCACTTGGAACAGTGGATGGTGCGACGTGGAACGCACCGGATTGAGGTGCTCGACAAGCAACTCGAACGGCACAT
>NZ_CVTB01000006.1 GCF_001050015.1 Mycolicibacterium malmesburyense | reverse complement strand
AGGAGCCGCCGCCACCGCCTCCGGAGACGGTGACGGTGACCCAGGAGCCGCCGCCACCGCCTCCGCCGCCCCCACCGGCGGAACCGCCGCCACCGCCGGCGCCGGAGACCACCCCGCCCGCGGCGCCGCCGCCCCCGACGACGACGCGCTCGGGCCCGCGCCAGGTCACCTATTCGGTGACCGGAACCAAAGCACCGGGAGACATCATCACCGTGACCTACATCGACGCGTCGGGACGCAGCCGGACGCAGCGCAACGTGTACATCCCGTGGTCGCTGACCGTGACGCCGATCTCGCAGTCCGAGGTCGGCTCCGTGCAGGCCTCGAGCCTGTTCCTGGTCAGCCGGCTCAACTGCTCGATCACGACGAGCGACGGCACCGTGCTGTCCTCGAACACCAACAACGCCGCACAGACCAGCTGCTGATGACATACGAAACCGACGCGTCGGGGCGCTCGCGGTTGACCCCCGCACTGGATCCCAGCGAACTCGACCGCACCGACCGCATCCTGCTCGGCTCGTGCGCCGGAATCTGGCTGGTCGCCCTCGGCACCGGTGTCGCCGCGACGGTCGCGCTGGTCGACCTCGGGCGGGGCCCGGCCGAGTCCTCCGGTGACGCCGGCACACCGTGGCTGCTCTACACCATCATCGGCATCTCCGCGGTGGTGATCATCGGGGCGGTCCCGCTGTTGTTGCGCGCCCGGCGAGAGGCGCTGGCCGACTCGCCGCCGCAGGGAACCAGACCAGCGCCAACCGCTCCCGCCCGCGCACAGGCGATGGACCCGACATCGCCCACCGAGAAGCTGCCGTACGCCGCACCGCGCCAGGAGCGCACGCTGCAGGCGCCGGAGCCGGCGTCCACGGCGATCGATCTGGTGTGGCTGCGCTGCGCGGTCGTGATCGCCTGCGCGATCGGCATCGCCATGGTGGCCATCGGTGTGGCCACGTATCTGATGGCGGTCGACAGCAACGTCGCCGCATGGGTTTTCTACGTGCTGACCGCCGTGGTCACGCTCGCCATGCCCGTCGTGCCGTGGTTCTACCTCAAAGAACTACGCGCCCTGCTCGATCAGCAGGGCGCGTAGTCCTTCTTCGTTTGTCGCCGGGCGGCTCAGTGGTGGCCGTTGCCCGAGTCTCCGTCGCGTGACCCGTGTCCGTTCGAGCCGGTGCGCGCCTGGTGCTCCGCCAGCGCGGTGAGCGCCTTGCGCTCGCCGGCGTGCAGCGCCGCGGTGAGCGCCTCGTGCTCCTCGATCGGATCGGCCGACAGGAAGCCGCCGGTACCCGGCGCCCCCGCGGAGCCCAACTTGTTCATCCGCTTGGGCAGGGCAGCGCCCTGGTACTCCAGCGGAATCGGATGGCCGTGCTCGTCCACCGGACCCAGCGGCTGGTGCAGCTCGATGTAGGCACCGTGCGGCAGCCGCTTGATGATGCCGGTCTCGATGCCGTGTTCGAGCACCTCCCGGTCGCTGCGCTGCAGGCCGATGGCCCACCGGTAGGCGATGTAGTACACGATCGCGGGCAGCACCACCATGCCGATGCGGCCGATCCACGTCGTCGCGTTCAGCGAGATGTGGAACTTCAGCGCGATGATGTCGTTCATCGCGCACAGCGTGAACAGCATGTACAGCGCGATTGCGGCCGCGCCCAACGCGGTTCGCACCGGGGCGTCGCGCGGACGCTGCAGCAGGTTGTGATGCGCGTTGTCGCCGGTCAGCTTCTTCTCGATGTACGGGTAGGCGATCAGCAGCGTGAACACCAGGCCCATGAACAGGGCCACCCAGGTGGAGGCCGGGACGGTGTAGTTACCCCAGTAGAGCTCCCACGGCGGGAAGATACGGGCCACGCCCTCGGTCCACATCATGTAGAAGTCCGGCTGGCTACCCGCCGACACCTGAGAAGGTTTGTACGGCCCCAGATTCCACACCGGGTTGATGGTCAGTAGGCCACCCATCAGGCCGAGGATCCCGACCGTCATCGCGAAGAAGGCGCCGGACTTGACCGCGAACACCGGCATGACGCGCACGCCGACGACGTTGGTCTCGGTGCGGCCGGGGCCGGGGAACTGGGTGTGCTTCTGGAACCACACCAGGGCGAGGTGAAGTCCGATGAGCGCCAGCATGATCCCCGGGATCAGCAGGATGTGCAGTGCATACATCCTCGGGATCCAGAATCCGTCGGCGTTGCACTCGAAACCCACGCCGCCGCAGGGGAAGTCACCGCCGAACAGCGCCCAGTGCAACCAGGTGCCGATCACCGGCATGCCGAGCGAGATCGACGAGAGCGCGGCCCGCAGCCCGATGCCGGAGAGCAGGTCGTCGGGCAGCGAGTAACCGAAGTAGCCCTCGAACATCGCCAGGATCAGCAGCAGCGCGCCGATCACCCAGTTCGCCTCACGGGGCCGCCGGAAGGCGCCGGTGAAGAAGATGCGGGCCAGGTGCACCATGATCGCCGCCGCGAAAAGCAGTGCGGCCCAGTGGTGGATCTGCCGGACGAACAACCCGCCGCGGACCTCGAAGCTGATGTCGAGCGTCGATTCGTAGGCCTTCGACATCTGCACGCCACGCAGCGGTTGGTAGACGCCGTCGTAGGTGACCTCGGCCATCGACGGGTCGAAGAACAGCGTCAGGTAGACGCCCGTGATCAGCAGGACGATGAAGCTGTACAAGGCGATCTCGCCCAACAGGAAGGACCAGTGGGTGGGGAAGACCTTGTTCAGCTGGCGTCGCACCGCCGCGGACGGGTGATATCGCGAATCGATCGCATCCCCTTGGTGCGCCGCGACTTCGGCGAGGGCGGGCGGTTTCGGCAATTTCGGACTCATGCTGTTTTCCGTTCCCAGAAGGCCGGCCCGACGGGTTCGATGAAGTCGCCGTTGGCGACCAGATACCCGTCCTGGTCGATGGTGATGGGCAGCTGCGCCAACGCGCGCGCAGCCGGGCCGAATATGGGTTTAGCGAAGTGCAACGCGTCGAACTGCGACTGGTGGCACGGGCAGAGGATGCGATACGACTGCTGCTCGTAAAGCGAAGAGGGGCAACCCAGGTGAGAGCAGACCTTGGTGTAGGCGAACAGGTCGCCGAAGTTGAAGCTCTCCTGACCCTTGCGCTTGACGACCCGGGGCAGGTCCTGCGTCTTGATCCTGATCAGCATGACGGGGTTGCGCACGCCCATCGAGATCTCGGCGAGTTTGTGGTGCGACTCCACCGTGGTGCCGTCGCCGTCGGACTCGCGCCACGGGAACACCGTCTCCATGCCGCCGGCGTCGATGTCCTCGGGCCGCATCTTGACGAACGTGCCGTTGCCGGTGGAGCGGGCGAGGAAGATGGTCTCGCCCTGGTACCGCGGGGTCCAGCCCGACGTCCACAGGACGGCCTTCTTGCCGTCGGCGGTCTGCACCACCGGCTTCCACGGGTTCTTGATCAGACCGCCCGCGAACGCCACCAGGGTGCCGAGGCCGAATGCGCCGAGCCCGATGCCCATGGAGAGGCCGACGAGCTTGCGGCGCTTGATCGTCGAGCCCTCCAGCGCGTCGGACAGGTTGGCCACGACCGTCTTGCGGTGGATCTCGGGGGAGGCGCCGTCGTGGCGTTCCTGAATCGAGATCTCCTGCGGGATGAACTTCTTCTGGTACAGCACCGCGCCGATGCCGATCGCCAGGATCGACAGTCCGAACGTCAACCCGTACAGCGGCGTGGTCAGGCTGAACAGGAACTCGCCCTCGGACCCGTAGGGCACGTACTCCCACGGCCAGAACAGGAACACCAGCAGCAGTGCCAGACCCGAAAATCCGCCCAGCAGAAGCCAGTACGAGACCACGCGGCTGGCGCGCTTCTCGGCCTTGGTGTCCGGAACCGGCCAGCGGTCCTCTTTGTAGACGATCTCGACGCCGTCGAGTTTGCCGCCGAGTTCGACGAGTTCCTCGCGGGACATCGCCGCCAGTTCGGCGTCGGTGGGCTGACCCGGCACACCGGCCTGACCGGGTGCGTCGGTGCCCTTCGGGGTCTTCTCGGTGCCGCTGTCCGGCTCGCTCATGCTCGCGCTCCGATCCACAGGGCCGCGACGATGACGGCCACCATGCCGATGATCCACGCCGCCATGCCCTCGGGCGCCGGGCCGAACCCGCCGAGGCCGTAGCCGCCGTAGCTCGGGGCTTCCGCCGACTCGCGGACGTAGGCGACGATGTCGCGCTTCTCCTCCGGCGACAGCTGCCGGTCCGAGAACTTCGGCATGTTCTGCGGGCCGGTGAGCATCGCGGTGTAGATCTGCGCAGGCGTGGCGTCGCCGAGGTCGGGCGCGTACTTACCCGACGACAGGGCGCCGCCCTTGCCGGTGAAGTTGTGGCACGACGCGCAGTTCAGCCGGAACAGGTCGCCGCCGCGGGCCACGTTGTCGCCCAGCAGCGAATCCTGCGCGACGCGTCCGTTGTCGTCCCGCGGAACGACCGGGCCGCCGCCGTTGGCCTGCACGTAGGCGCCGAGCGCATCGGTCTGCGCCTCGTCGAACACCGGCGGCTTCTGCGGTGCCTGGGCCTCGCCGCGCATCGCGGGCATGCGGCCGGTGGAGACCTGGAAGTAGACCGCCGCCTCGCCGACGCCGATGAGGCTGGGGCCGCGGTCCGGCACGCCCTGGAGGTTGACGCCGTGGCAGGTCACGCAGGAGGTGTCGAACAACTGCTTACCGGTGCGCAACAGCGCCGACTGCGATTCGTCGGCCACCGCGACCTGCGGCGAGGGCGTCAGGGTGGCGGCGAGACCGCCGGCGACGCCCAGTCCGAACAGCAGCAGCACAGCACCTGAAAGGCGCCTGCGTAGCCGACGGCGCGACTTGTCGGTCATCGAACCCCTTCTCATCGGACCGGTGGAGGAGCCGGTCAACGGACTCATCGGCGAGCCGATCAACGGACGAAGTAAATGGTGGCGAACAGGGCGATCCAGACGATGTCGACGAAGTGCCAGTAGTACGACACCACGATCGACGCGGTGGCCTGGGCCGGAGTGAACTTACTCATCCGGGTCCGGGCCAGGAGGATGAGGAAGGCGACGAGACCGCCGATGACGTGCAGCCCGTGGAATCCGGTGGCCAGGTAGAAGACCGAGCCGTAGGCGCTGCTGGAGATGGTGGTGCCGTGTTCGACCAGGTGCCAGTACTCGTAGCCCTGGCCGAGGACGAAGAACAGGCCCATCAAGAAGGTGATGACGTACCAGCGACGCAGCCCGAACACGTCGCCGCGCTCGGCGGCGAACACGCCCATCTGGCAGGTGAACGACGAGGCGATCAGCACCAGGGTGACCGGCACGGCCTGCGCCAGGTTCAGCTCCGTCGGTGGTGGCGGCCATTCGCCGGCCGCCTGCGATCGGGCGGTGAAGTACATCGCAAACAGGCCGGCAAAGAACATCAACTCGCTGGACAGCCAGACAATGGTGCCGACACTGACCATGTTCGGCCGATTCAGCGAATGAACTCGCGACGTGATTGCGGTTCCCGAGGTCCCTACAGCGCTCGTCACAGGTGCAAGTATGACGCTTTGTAGTTGTCGATCTCCACCCGGGTCCGGAGTTTCGTCAATAATCGCGTGGTGGCTCTTGCGAAAAACCCCGATTCCTTCACCTGGCCCCGGATCCTCGGCCGGCTCACCACCGCTCAGTCGCTCGAGAACGGGCAGGCGGCGTGGGCGATGGACCAGATCATGACCGGCGCGGCCACGCCCGCGCAGATCGCCGGTTTCGGGGTGTCGATGCGGATGAAGCGTCCGACGTCGGCGGAGGTGACCGAGCTGGCCGACACGATGCTCCAGCACGCGCGGCGGGTCCCCACCGACGTGATCGGCACCGCCACCGTCGACGTGGTGGGCACCGGCGGGGACGGTGCCAACACCCAGAACCTGTCCACGATGGCGGCCATCGTCGTCGCGGCGGCGGGCGTACCGGTGATCAAGCACGGCAACCGCGCCGCATCGTCGCTCTCCGGCGGGGCCGACACGCTCGAGGCGCTCGGGGTGCGTATCGACCTGGGTCCCGACGAAGTCGCGCGCAGCGTCGCCGAGGTCGGGATCGGGTTCGCGTTCGCGCCGCACTTCCATCCGTCATACCGGCATGCGGGCGTGGTGCGCCGCGAGCTCGGGGTGCCGACGGTCTTCAACCTGCTCGGCCCGTTGACGAATCCCGCCTCGCCGCGAGCCGGTCTCGTCGGCTGCGCTTGGGAGGACCTGGCCGAGGTGATGGCCGGCGTGTTCGCGACCCGCGGGTCGAGCGTGCTGGTGGTGCACGGCGACGACGGCCTCGACGAGCTGACCACCACCACCACGAGCACGATCTGGCGGGTGCAGGCGGGCACCGTCGAGCGGCTGAAGTTCGACCCGGCCGCGTTCGGCTTCAAGCGCGCCGAGATCTCCGAACTGGTCGGCGGCGACGCGGAGGCCAACGCGGCGTCGGTGCGCGCGGTGCTCGGCGGGGCGCCGGGCGCGGTGCGCGACGCCGTGATCCTCAACGCCGCAGGCGCTCTGGTGGCGCACGCGGGTCTAGCCAGCGACGCCAAATGGCTGCCCGCTTGGGAGAGCGGGCTGGCCAAGGCGTCCGAGGCCATCGACTCCGGGGCGGCCGAACAACTCCTCGCGCGATGGGTGCGGTTCACTCAACAGGTGTGACGCGGCGGTCTGCTCGGCGGCGAGGCGCGCCGATCGTGCCGACGCGGCCCACGTCGCCCACCGGCCCGCGGCATGTGCGGGGGAGCAGTAGCCGTCGTCGGCACGCACGATGCGTACCCCGGGCTGATGCAACCACCGCGCGATCAGCGCCGTCTCCTCCACCAGGGCGCCGCCCAACGGTGCCGGCGACGGCAGAACCGCCTGTGCCCCAGCGCAGATCGCGTCGACGACGGGCATCGGTGGAACGCCGCGCGGGGCGTTGCCCGCGGCCGCCAGCTGCCCGTTGCGGACCACCGCCAGATGCCAACCGCCGCTGCCGTCCGGACGCGCCGCGACCAGCTCGGTGACGGCGGACAGCGCCCGCAGCCGCTGCCCGCGCCACAGCCCGTCGATCGCGGTGGCGGCGTGGTCGCGCAGGCGCGCCGCCGTCTCGTAGCGACCGCGGTCGGCGAGGTCGGTGACCTGGGCCAGCACGGCGGCCAGCGCCCGGCCGTCGCGGCCGGCCACCAGATCGGCGGCCTGTGCGACCGTCGCGGCGTACTCGGCGGCGCAGGCGTCGCGCGGCGCCGGACACGGCGACAGTTCGCGTTCGGGGCAGGCCGGCCCGTGCACCGCGGCGCGGCCCAGTTTCTTGGTGCACGTCCGCACGCCGGTGAACCGGGCCAGCAGAGCGGCGGTGTCGACGGCGTCGGCACGGGCGCGGAACGGGCCGATCACCGCGTCGTGCTTCGGGGCGCGCACGATCGAGAAGCGCGGAAAAGCCTCGTCGGTCAACGTGATCCACCACCATCGGTGCGGGAACTTCGACCGGCGGTTGTACGGCGGGGCGTGGGCGGCCAGCAGGCGGAGCTCGCGCACGCCGGCCTCGAGGTCGTGCGCGCACTCGACGTGGTCGACCGCGGTGGCCAGCGAGGCCATCTCCTTGATGCGGGTGCGCGAGTCCGAGCCGTTGAAGTACTGGCCGACGCGTCGCCGGAGATTGACGGCCGTGCCGACGTAGAGCACCTCGGCGCCCGGGCCGCGGAACAGGTAGACGCCCGGCCGGTGGGGCAGCGTTGAGGCCAGGTGGCGGTTGCGCCGCTGCGCCGGGGTGACGTCGGGTAGGTACGACCGCAGATCGGTGTAGGTGTGCACGCCCTGGTTGCCGACGCGCTCGATGAGCCCGTGCAGGACGTCGACGGTGGCGCGGGCGTCGTCGAGCGCGCGGTGTGTCGGAGTGGTGCTCGCGCCGAACAACCGGGCCAGCGCGGACAGTCGCACGCTGGGCGCCTCGTCGCGGGTGAGCACCCGGCGGGCCAGTTTGACCGTGCACAGCACCGGCGGCCGGGGCCAGGGGATCTGACAGCGTTCGGCGGCCGCCCGCAGAAACCCGATGTCGAATCCGGCGTTGTGGGCGACGAGCACCGCGCCGCGGGAGAATTCGAGGAAGGCCGGGAGCACCGACTCGATCCTCGGCGCGTTGCACACCATCGCCGTGGTGATGCCGGTCAGCGCGACGATCTGCGGCGGGATGCTGCGGCCCGGGTCGACCAGCGTCGCGAGTTCGCCGAGCACGACGCCGCCGCGCACCTTGACCGCGCCGATCTCGGTGATCGCGTCGTGGTTGTCCCCGCTGGCGCGGCCGCCGGTGGTTTCCAGGTCGACGACGACGAACGTGGTGTCGCGCAGCGAGACGTCAGCCTGCCGATCGACGTCGGCGAAGCTGAGTTGGCTCACGGATCGACGGTAGAAAACACCACCGACAGTCTCGGGTTGCCACGCGGGCCCGGTGAACTTGTCGGTGCCCGTCGATAGCGTGCGGACCGCACCGACCGAGAGGAGCCATTCGTGGGCACGGTGAAGATCGACTGCGATGATTGCGCAGTCCGCGGACCGGGATGTCAGGACTGCGTCGTGAGCGTTTTGCTGGGCGTACCCGATACCTTGTTGGACGACGAGCGTCGGGCGTTGGAGGTGCTCGCCGATGTCGGCCTTGCGCCGCGCTTGCGCCTGGTACCCGTTCGTCGGGACGGACGTTCAGGTGTCGCCTGACGACACGCGGCATGACGGGCGGCGAAACGAAATGTGAGCTGCCTGTTAAATTTGCGTCTTCTGTTGGACAACACCGATGCCGTTTCGTAACCTGTCTGAGACCTAAGGGCAGTTCGACACGGCTTCGTTCCGGATGTTGAAGGACGCAAAATCTTGAGGCTCGACCGCACGCGCTTGACCATTCGCGGGTTTCTTCACCTGTTAATCGGCGCGATAGTCGGTATCACTTTCTTTGCCGGGCTCTCCGCGATCAGTGTGCAGGCCGATCCGGCCGACGACGCGCTGGCGAAGCTCAACGAGCTCTCGCGCCAGGCAGAGCAGACCACCGAGGCCATGCACTCGGCGCAGCTCGATCTCGACAACAAGCTGGCCATCCAGCGGGATGCGGAAGCCAAGCACGCGGCCGACCAGGCGGCGGCGACCAAGGCCGGCGACCAGTTGGCAAACTTTCAGGAGGCCGTGAACAAGGTTGCGGCGGCCCAGTACATGGGCGGCAGGACCGACGGCCTGGACGCGATGCTGACGGCCAACTCCCCCCAGGGCCTCATCGACCAGTTGTCGGTGCAGCGCGTGATGGCCGCCGAGATGTCGGCACAGATGAAGAGCTACCGCGAGATCGGTAAGCAGGCGGCGTTGGCCGAGGAGGCCTCGGCGAAGTCGGCGGCCGAAGCCAAGACCGCCGCCGAACAGGCCGCCGCCGTGCGGGCGGATCTGCAGTCCAAGCAGAGCCGGTTGCAGGTACAGATCGCGGTGGTGAAGTCGCAGTACGAGGCGCTGACGCCGCAGCAGCGGGATGCGCTGGCCGCCGTGCTGGCCGGACCGCCGGTGCC
>NZ_CVTB01000005.1 GCF_001050015.1 Mycolicibacterium malmesburyense | reverse complement strand
CGCCCCCGCCACGATCGAGCGGCATCTGGTGCTGTACGCGACGCTGATGGGCGTGACCTGGCTGCTCGACGTGCCCGCGTTGATCCGCAAGCGGCTACCCGATGCGGGACCGCACACCACACGCACCGATCCTCGCATCAAGTGCGACGAAGCCGTGCGCGCGCCGTTGCAGATGCTGACCAACGTGCTGAACCTGTGGCAGACGCGCGGCGAAACCGGCTGAGCCTCACCGCATCAACGCGCGCACCTGCCCGCGGTCGAAGAATTCCTGGTCCTCGCCCCAGCCTTGCAGGCCATCCCACCGCCAGTCGGTCAACGTCCAGAACGTCATCCGTCCCGGCCAGCCGAGCCATCGCAGCGCGGTCCGCACCTCGCCCTCGGCGTGTAGGGCTCGACCGCGGTCGTCTTCGGCGTCGAGCACCACCCGCGCCGGCGCGCCGCCCCGGCGCTCGAGCACTCGCCGTTCGCCGGTCACCAGCTCGCCCATCTCGCCGTCGCGCAACAGGTATCCGCCGATGACGCGGTCGACCCCGGAGCGCGTCGCCATCGTGATCGCGTGCCAGTTCGACTCCGCATCGGCGATCGCCCACAGGTAATCACCGGAGCGGCGGGCACCGGGACGATGCGGCCCCCAGGTGCGGTCCCGCATCGAGAAGCAGTCGACGTCGAACCGTTCGCCGTTCAGCGTCACAGTCCCCCTCATCCGGCCCGGCTGGTCGAAGTGGCAGTGCTCCGGGGAGGCGTCGCCGAGGACGTGCGGCGCCATCACCGACGTCCACTCGAGCTCGAGGTCGAGGCCCAGTTCGGAGTACGTCAGCCGATAGCGGTGCATCGGTTCCACGACGACGTGGCGTAACGAGTTCGGCAGCCGGAAGTCGGTGAAGTCCAATGCACCCGTGGGCGGCTGGATCCAGCGCCAGTCGTAGAACAGGCAGTCGTAGATCTGTTCCCCGCTGGGGTCCCACAACGCTGGGCCGCCCCCGCTGATTCCGGTGCGGACGTCGTGGAAGTAGTACACGAACCCGTTGATGTCGCGTCCGGGTACGGCGAAGTTGAACCAGCCGCTTTCGTTCCAGTTCGGATCCGCGGTGGCGGGATGGAAGACCTCGTCGGCCGCCGTGACCGTCTCCTTCGTCATGAGGTCAGTCCCCGTAGGTCACGGCGGTCAGCTCTTCGGACAGTCGCCACAGGGCTTGCCGGTCCTCGGTTCGACAGACCACCGGCGGGACCTTGGCGAAACCGACGCCGCCCCCGGCGGTTTCGTAGAAGCCGCGCGGACCGTAGTAGGCGCCGCCTTCGGCGTCTGGTGACGCCGCGGCGTAAAGCGTCGGCTTGATGCCCTCGTCGACGTCGAGCCACATGAACGGCAGCAGTCGCCAGGTGGCCCTGGTGATGCGGGCGTTCAGCGTCGGCCTGTCCCGACCGTAGGAGGCGCCGCTGAGCAGGTTCGTCTTCGACAGGCCCGGATGTGCGGCGTTCGACATGAACCCCCACCCGTGCTCGCGGCTGCGCTGATCGAGTTCCTTGGCGAACATCAACTGGGCCAGCTTCGCCATCCCGTACGAGCGCATGGGACGGTATCCGCGTTCGGCGTTGGCGTCGTCGAACGTCAGCCCACGCTGCGTGGCGGCGATGCTGCTCACGGTGACCACCCGCGCGCACCCGGAGGCCCGGAGCAGCGGCAGCAGGTGTCCGGTCAACGCGAAGTGGCCGAGATGGTTGGCGCCGAATTGCAATTCGAAGCCATCCTCGGTCGCCTGACGCTGCGGCGGTGTCATCACGCCCGCGTTGTTGATGAGGATGTCGATCGGGCGGTCCTCCGCCGCGAGCTGTTCACCGAGCGCCGCAACGCTTTTCAGCGAGGCGAGGTCGAGTTCGGCCAACCGGGTCTTCGCGTTGGGGACCGCTTGGCGGACTTGTGCGATCGCGGCCTCGCCTTTGGCGCGGTTGCGGACCGCCAATACCACCTCCGCACCGGCCGCCGAGAGCCGCCGCGCCAGCCCGAAGCCGAGGCCGCTGTTGGCGCCCGTGACCACGGCCAGGCGGCCCGACAGGTCGGGCACGTGCAGTTCGAATCCCTTTACCATTGGACCGGCAACTCGTAGAGCCCGTAGGCCAGCGCGTCGTGTTTGAACGGCAGTTCGTCGACCGGTACCGCCAGCCGCATGGTCGGAATGCGGCGCAGCAGCGTCGGCAGGACGATCTGCAACTCCATCCGCGCCAGCTGCTGGCCGACACACTGATGCCGGCCGTAGCCGAAGCCGACGTGCGGCCCGTCGTCGCGGCACAGGTCGAGCCGGTCGGGTTCGGAAAACTGACGATGGTCCCAATTCGCCGGTGCGACATCGAGAATGATGCCCTCTCCGGCGCGGATCAGCTGACCGCAGACCTCGATGTCCTCGACGGCGATGCGACGCTGCCCGGTCTGGATGATGCTCACGTACCGCAGCAGTTCCTCGATGGCGGTGGCGATGACCTTCGGATCGTCGGCGTCGCGCAGCAGCGCGGCCTGTTCGGGGTGTTCGAGCAGCGCGACGATACTCACGCCCAGCTGCCCCGCGGTCGTCTCGTGACCCGCGATCAGCACACCGGTGGCCAACTGGGCGGCCTCGCGAACGGTGATCTCCTCCGCGCGGACCCGCTCGGCGAGGTCGGAAACCAGGTCTTCGCTCGGGTTGTCGATCTTGGTGCGGACCAGGTTGGCGATGTACTTGGCCAACGCACCGGCGCCCTCGGCGGCATCCTCGGCCGTCGCGTAGCGGCTCATACCGCGGTTGGCCTGTTCCTGGAAGAAGTCGGCGTCTTCGTATGGCACCCCGAGCATTTCGCTGATCACCAGCGATGGGATCGCCAACGCGAGGTTTTCGACGAGGTCGGCCGGTTGCGGACCGGCAAGAATCGCATCGATGTGCTCGTCGGTGATGCGCTGTACGGCCGGGCGCAGCGCCTCAACCCGTTTGTAGGTGAACGGCCGCGACAGCATCCGGCGGAACCTGGTGTGCTCCTCGGCATCCGAGGTGAACACCGAACGCGGTCGTTTGTGCACCGTGGCGAGCATGCCCTCGTTCCAGTGCGGATAGCCCGGTTTGCGGTCGTCGACGCTGGCCCGGCCGTCGGCGAACAACGCCCGGATCGCCTCGTATCCGGTGACCAGCCACGGGGTGCTGCCGTCCCAGATCCGCACCCGGTTGAGTTGACGTGCGTTGTTGAGTTCCAACGCTTTCGGCGGTGGGGCGAACCAACATCCGTCGGCGCGGGGCATCGGAAAGTCGGGGATGTCGTTCGTGTCGTCGCCGGCCCGGCCGGTCAGGGTGTCGGTCACGGGCGGACCCTTTCTCTGCGTGGGCGCTGGGGGCGGCGGACCGGCGCCTGCCACAGGCCGGTGATCGCGTCGGTGAGGCCCTCGGCGGCCTGCGGCCAGGGTGACCGCGCGAGCGGGCCGTGCTGCGCCAGGGCTCCTTCGTGTTCGGCGCAGGTGTGCATGAGCAGGTTGCGCGCCATGACAATCCGCTCGAAGCGCACCCGCTTCGGGAGATCGGCGAGGCACCCGTTGATGCCGTCGATCACCTGTACCAGGTGCGGCGAGGACAGCGCATCCTTGGTGACGACCTCGCGATAGCCCGGATCGGCCATGGCCTGTGCGGCGAACCGCGCGTACCAACTCGGGTTGCCGAGCTCGTCGAGATGAGCGGTCAACGGGCGGACCAGGCAGTCGACCCAGTCGCGCAGGTCGGCGGAATCTTCGAGCTCGGCCAGCATCCGGGCCCGCAACTGTTCGATCGGGACGCGGTGCTTGCTTTCGATCGCGCGCAGCAGGTCGGTACGGGTGCCGAAGTGATAGCAGACCGCGGCGTTGTTGCCTTGCGACGCAGCCTCGCTGATCTGACGATTGGACACCGCGTGCATACCGCGTTCGGCGAAGAGGCGTTCGGCGGCGGCGAGCAACACTTCGCGGGTGCCCTCGGACCTGTGTCCACTGAGGGGGCGGGCTGCGGTCACCGATTCAGTAGACACCGCCCGACTGTTTAAATCAAGCAATTTATTTAGTGGGCCGGCGGGTCTCGCGAGATCGACCGGAGGGTCGTCAGTCCACGACCCTGGTGCACATCTCGCGAATCCCGCGGTCCGGCGGCGCCCCCGGAACTCCGTGCTTGCCCCGCGCTCGGCGCCCCATCACGATGGGACGGTGGCCGAGAGAGCGCGCGTTATGGTGGTCGGGTCCGGGTTCGCCGGCCTGTGGGCCGCGCTCGGGGCCGCGCGCCGCCTCGACGAACTCCACGTCGACACGGTCGACGTCACCGTTGTCAGCCCGAAGCCGTACCACGACATCCGGGTGCGCAACTACGAACCGGATCTGCGGCCGTGCCGGATCCCGCTGTCGCGGCTGCTCGATCCGGTCGGCGTCGGGCACCTGACAGCGGAGGTCACCGAAATCGACCCTGTCGCAGCGACAATCGGCACCGCCGACGGCGCGACGTTGGGCTACGACCGCCTCGTGCTGGCGGCGGGCAGCCAGGTCGTCAGACCCGATATTCCGGGACTGGCGGAGCATGGGTTCGACGTCGACACCTACGACGCGGCTCTGCGCCTGCAGGAACACCTCCGCGCGCTCAAAGCCGGCGACGCGGCATCGGCGACGGCCGTCGTGATCGGCGCCGGCCTGACGGGCATCGAAACGGCGAACGAGTTGCCCGCGATGCTGGCGCACGCCCTCGGGGTGACGCCGCGGGTGGTGCTCATCGACCGGAACGTTCACGTGGGCTCGGACATGGGCGAGTCGGCGCGACCCGTCATCGAGAAAGCGTTGCGCGACAACGCGGTCGAAGCCGTCACCGGTGTGGGCGTCACCGCGGTCGGTGAGCGCAGCGTCACGCTGTCGACGGGCGAGGCGATCGATGCGGCCACCGTCGTCTGGTGCGCTGGCATGCGCGCCCACCCGCTGACGAGTCGACTGGGCGTTCCGCTGGATCGGCTCGGCCGCCTGCCCGTCGACGACTACCTACGCGTGAACGGCGTCACCGGTGTGTTCGCGGCCGGCGATGTGGCCGCGGCGCGGATGGACGATGAGCACCTGTCGGTGATGTCGTGCCAGCACGGCCGGCCGATGGGTCGGTATGCGGGCTACAACGTGATCGGCGACCTGCTAAGTCTTCCGATGCGACCGCTCCGGATTCCGTGGTACGTCACGGTGCTCGACCTCGGCCCCGCCGGTGCGGTGTACACCGAAGGCTGGGACCGCCATGTCGTCAGCACCGGCGCGGCGGCCAAGGCGACGAAGCGGATCATCAACGGCGAGCGGATCTATCCCCCGCTGACCGGTGATCGCGCGGCGCTTCTGGCCGCGGCCGCACCGGAACTGCAGACGGCGCCCGCCTACGAGCGGTGACTACCTGCCGTTGCGCTCGCGGTGTTTGCAGCCGGGCCAGCAGCACGGGCGGCGCTTACCCTCTTCGAGTTCCTCCTGGGTCCGCCGGATCCGGCGTTCGCGGGTCTTCTCCTGCCTGGCGTCCTCGACCCAACAGATGAACTCGTTGCGCGCCAGCGGCGTGATGTCGTTCCAAGCAGCGAGCGCGGTGTCGTTGCCGAGCAGTGCCTTACGCAGGTCGGTCGGCAGCTCGTGCACCACGCCGCCGGGAACTCGCGAACCACCCATGCCAGCAGGATAGACGGCGATCTTTCGCGTCATATTCGCCCACGCTGGGTATGAGGGGCGCGACACTGACAACACCGCACACCGCGGTGACCTTGAGGCCAGGAGACAGTGATGTCGACCGACACCAACGAGACACCCGCGATCACATCGCCCGCGAATGTGGCCGCCATGTTCTTCGACCGCGTCCGCAAGTCCGGTGACCGCGAAGCGTTTCGCAGACTCCACGGGGACCGGTGGGTTTCGGTCAGCTGGCAGGAGGCCGCCGACGAGGTACAAGCGTGCGCCGCCGGACTGCTGGCGCTGGGGATACAGCCCGAGGAACGAGTCGGGATCGCATCGAGCACGAGATACGAGTGGATTCTCGCGGATCTCGCGATCATGTGTGCCGGGGCCGCGACGACCACGGTGTACCCCACGACCAACGCCGGCGACACCGCCTTCATCCTGAGCGATTCGGAATCCCGGATCGTTTTCGCCGAGGACGAGGTGCAGCTGGAGAAGCTGAGGGAGCAGCGCGAAGCACTACCGAAGCTGGAGAAGGTGGTCGTGATCGACGGCGACGGCGACGGCGAGCTGATCATGTCCCTCACCGAGCTGGCCGAGCTCGGAAAGAAGTATTTGTCTGACCACCCGTCGTGCGTCGAGTCAACCGCGGACTCGATCAGGCCCGAGCAACTCGCGACCTTGATCTACACGTCCGGGACCACCGGCAAGCCCAAGGGAGTACGGCTGTCGCACGCGGCATGGGTGTACGAGGGGACCACGGTCGCCGGTTTCGGCATCCTGCACGAGGACGACCTGCAGTTGCTATGGCTGCCGCTGGCCCACGCCTTCGGCAAGGTGTTGATCTCGGCCCAGCTGGCGTGCGGCTTCGCCAGCGCGATCGACGGCCGCGTGGACAAAATAGTCGCGAACCTGGCCGAGGTGAAGCCGACGTTCATGGGCGCCGCCCCACGAATCTTCGAGAAGGCCCATGCACGGGTCGTCACATCCCAAGAAGGTGTGAAGGAGAAGCTGTTCACGGCCGCCTTCGCAGTCGGGCGTCAGGTCGATCAGTACCGGCTCGCGGGCAAGCCCGTGCCGCTTCCGCTGAAGGTCGCGCACGGCGCGTTCGACCGCCTCGTCTTCAGCAAGGTGCGCGCGGTGTTCGGCGGCCGCATCAAGTTCTTCATCTCCGGCTCCGCGCCGCTGAACCGTGACATCGCGGAGTGGTTCCACTCCGCGGGCCTACTGATCCTGGAAGGCTACGGCTTGACCGAAACCGCGGCCGGCGCGTTCATCAACCGGCCCGACAACTACAAGCTGGGCACCGTGGGCCAGGTGTTCGACGGCACTTCGGTGCGTATCGCCGACGACGGCGAGGTTCAGGTCAAGGGCCCGTGCGTGATGGGCGGCTACCACAACCTGCCCGACAAGACAGCGGAGACGTTCACCGAGGACGGCTGGCTGCGCACCGGTGACAAGGGCCAGCTCGACGACGACGGCTTCCTGACGATCACAGGTCGAATCAAGGAGCTGTTCAAGACCTCCGGCGGCAAGTACGTCGCACCGCCGGCCATCGAAGGCAGGTTCATGGCGCTCTGCCCGTACGCGAGCCACATTCTGGTCTTCGGTGAATCGCGCAAGTTCTGCGTCGCGCTGATCACGCTGGACGCCGACGAACTGCAGGGCTGGGCAAAGCATCACGGCCTCGGCGATCGGAACTACTCGGATCTGGTGAAGTCGGATGAGGTGCGCGACATGATCGGTGAGTACGTCGACGAGCTCAACTCTCAATTGAATCGATGGGAGACCATCAAGAAGTGGGAATTGCTCGACCACGAGCTCTCCGTAGAGGGCGGTGAGCTGACGCCGTCGCTGAAGGTCAAGCGTGCGGTCGTGGAGAAGAAGAACCAGGAGCTGCTCGACTCGTTCTATTCGTGAACACGTCCCGCGGTCGGTAAACCTCGATCCGACGCCGTCGCATCGCACGAACATCGGGCGCCAGAACCACCGCCCATCGATGACCACGTCTGCGCAATCGACGCGGTTTCGTATGGTCTAGTTTTTACAATAACTACTTGTGTAAACTCAAGCCATGACCTACGTGATCGGCAAGAACTGTGTCGACGTCAAGGATCGGGCGTGCGTCGAGGAATGCCCAGTGGATTGCATCTACGAGGGCAGCCGGGCGCTCTACATCCATCCGGATGAGTGCGTGGATTGCGGAGCGTGCGAACCGGTATGTCCGGTGGAGGCGATCTACTACGAGGACGACCTGCCCGCCGAGGAACACGGGCACCTGGCCGACAACGCGGCCTTCTTCTTCGAGACGTTGCCCGGACGCGACGCCCCGTTGGGCTCGCCTGGCGGGGCGGCCAAGCTCGGCCCGGTGGCCGCCGATGCCCCGTTGGTGGCCGGGATGGAACGACAGGACCAGTCGTGAGCGGCCGACGCGAGGACGTGTTCGCGATGCTGCGGGGCGCAGATGGCGCCATGAGCATCGCCGAGATCGCCGAGCGGTTGGATATCCACCCCAACACCGCGCGATTTCACCTCGACGCGCTCGTGAAGTCCGGGCGGGTGCAGGCCGTGGAGATCGACCGCACCAAACCGGGCCGACCGCCACTGATGTTTCGCGCGGTGGTGGGCATGGATCCGGCCGGCCCGCGTGACTACCGGACTCTGGCGGCCGTCCTCGCCGATGCCCTCGCGCGCCAAGCCCAACCCGAGCGTCGGGCCGTCGCGGCCGGTCGCGCCTGGGCCGGCCTTGTCACCGAGCCCGACCGAACGCGCGGCAGACGTCAGGCCGTCGATCGGCTCACCGATCTGCTCTCCGACCTTGGCTTCGCTCCTGAAAAGCGTGTCGGCGCAACGGGTGCCGGGGCGATCGGGTTGCGCAACTGTCCGTTCCTGGAGGTGGCAGGCACGCGCCGCGATGTGGTCTGCCCGGTGCATCTCGGGCTCATGCAAGGCGCGCTGGAAGCCTGGGATGCCCCGGTCACGGTCGACGCGTTGACGCCGTTCGCCGAACCGGACTTGTGCGTGGCACATTTGGCGTCGACAACGACCTCACCATGAGCGCGGGGTGACGGGTCGAGGAGGAGGAAACACCATGAAATCGATTCCGCTGCAGGTGCTTGCGGACGAACAACTTGGCCGGGCACGCCGGTGCGGCGGACACGCCGCCTATACCGTTCACGGTGGCCCCGACCGTGGGCTCCGCCAGACGGTGGTCGCGCTGACCAAAGGCCTGCGACTGCGCCAAGAAGCCGATCCGGCCGAGGCGACCCTTCAAGTGCTGTGTGGCCGCGTGCGACTGAGCACCGTCGACGACCACTGGGACGGCGTCACAGGGGATCAGCTCACCCTCCCCACGCGACGTCACTGCTTGGACGCACTGCAGGACTCGGTCATTCTGCTCACCGTCCACGCCGACGAGGCGCACACCGTGGCGACCGCGCTGGACAGAGCCAAGAGGCCGGCATGACCGCGTATGTGGACGATGCCCGCCCGACAGCGGGAGCAAGCGGCACGCCGGTAGGTGATGAGGCGGCGCCCCACGACCTGACCACCCGCGCCGACATCGAAGCCTTGTTGATCCGCTTCTACACCGAGGCGTTCCGCGACGAACTGCTCGCCGAGCCATTCGCCGACCTGTCCTCGCGCGGCCTGGACGAGCACCTTCCCGTCATGTGCGATTTCTGGGAGACCGTGCTGTTTCGGGCCGGACTGTATCGGCGCAACACGCTACGAGCACACCGCCCCGTCCATGATGAAACCCCTCTGACAGCCGAACATTTCGCGCGTTGGCTGAGCCTGTGGACCACGACCATCGATCAGATGTATCGCGGCCCGGTCGCCGACCATGCCAAGCTCCAAGCCGCCCGGATCGCTACGGCAATGCACCGTCGCCTCACCGGGACTCACGCCCCGCAGCTCGCCGCACTGACGGATTCACACCGCTAGCGCGGTGGCTGCGCCCGACTAGACCCGACGCAGGGCAACTTGATGCTCCTATTGATGTCAAGCGGCTTGAAGCCAGTTCCTGTAGTTGTCGG
>NZ_CVTB01000004.1 GCF_001050015.1 Mycolicibacterium malmesburyense | reverse complement strand
GCGCCCGCGATCTGACCCTGTCCGGAATCGCAGCCGACGACTGCGAAACCGGAATCCACGTGCTCGCAAGGCCCGCCGCAATCGTGGACCGTCGATTCCTGGATTTCGCAGTCGACATCGCGGACGTCCGCCTGCGCCGGTGCACCAACTGGTCGGTGCGGGTCGAGTCGCTGTCCGAGCAACGCGCAACCGGCGTCAGCATCGACACTTGTGAGATCGCCGCGACGTCGGCGTCCGGCGGCAACGGCGGGGTCGGCCTGGCCAACACCGACGGGGTGCGCCTCGGGAAAGTCACGCTGGAGCACTCACAGGCAGTCACGTCGTTTGTTGCGGTCAACATAGGGCAGCTGACGGTAGACGACCTCAAATTGGACATCTCGCTGCCGAAAGCGCGCGATGACGCGCCACCGTGCGCTCGCATCGCGAACACCGGCGGTGTGATCAATTCGATGGCGGTGCGCTGGCCATCCGCGCCCGAGCAGTGGAGACCGGTGCTGCTGAAGCCCAGAGCGGCCTGCGACCCGGTCTCGCCACAGCCGGTGATCAATACGCTCACTGTGGAGCCGTCGTTCCTTGCGGACCGGGCGATCACCTGCTGAAAGACACACGTCTTGGTTTCGGCGAGAGATACAGTCGGGCGGACACCGAACGGGGATCGATGGGGGCGCAGAGTATCGATGCGGTTTGCATTTCTCACCGAGCTCTACCATCCGAACGTCGGCGGCCAAGAGGTGTTCTTTCAAGAACTCGCCGAAGCCATGGTGCGCCGAGGCCATTCCGTCGACGTCTATTGCATCGGCCACGACAGGAGCCTCGACACCGACGTGACGATCAACGGTGTGCGGGTCCGCAGGAATCCCCTCAGCGATCGCTACCTCGACCCACCCATCCCCGCCCTTCGGCGGAGTTGGCGAGATGTCGTGAGGTTCAGCACCTGGGTTCGCAGGCGGGTGGTCGCGCAGCCCTACGATTTCCACCTCGCGAACCAGTGGCCCCTGCTTCACGTACCCCTTCTACCTCGAAGGGTGCGGGCACTAACCGGGATTCACTGGTGTGAGATTCGCGAAGACCCGATCATCGGCCAGGCGCAGAAGCGCCTACCGCGGATGGTCGGTGCCAACTTCGCC
This sequence comes from Mycolicibacterium malmesburyense, assembly GCF_001050015.1. The sequence continues at coordinate 9,254 of NZ_CVTB01000004.1, read as the reverse complement.
GTCAGCGAAGCTGTGGCCCGAGCCATCGCCGAGCAGTCAGGACGCGGGTGTTCGGTGCTGCCGAGTGGCATAGCGTTCGACCAGTACCGGGCCGCGGGACGCAGCGCGCGCTCGGGCGCACTGTATGTGGGGCGGCTGGCCCCCCACAAGAACCTGCCTCTTCTCATCGACGCGTTCGAACGCGCCACCACACAAGGATTCGTCGGTGACCTGACGATCGCCGGCGACGGCCCGGCGCGAAAAGACATCGACGAATACGCGCAGCGGTCCAGGGTCGCGTCGCGGGTGCATGTCGTCGGCACGGTAACCGAGCACAAGAAGATCGAGCTACTGTCCGAGGCAGCGGTGCTGGGAATGCCCAGCCAACGTGAGGGATTTCCACGGGTGATCGCCGAAGCGATGGCCAGCGGGCTACCCGTCGTTACCGCCAGTTTTCCCGAGAACGGCGCCAAAGAGGTTGTCGCGCAATACGACGCCGGAGTCGTATGTGGCACCGAGCCGTCCGATTTCGCGGACGGGCTCCTCGCAGCGCAAGCGCGGTGGGACCTCTACTCGCGAGCGGGACTCACCGCCGCACGATCATTGGATTGGGCCGGGATCGCAGAGGCACTCGAGACGCGAGCACAAGAGCTCAGCGGGACGGACCGGGGGAGGTAGCCCGTATGCGGGTGATGGTGACGGGCGGTGCCGGCTTTGTGGGCCGAGAGCTGGTTCGATTCCTCAGCGACAAGGCCGACGTGCTGGTCGCGGACCTACTGCGCTACGGCACCCCGGAATGGTTGACGCGACAGGGCGCCGGGTTCGGATTTGAACGCGTCGACATTCGCGACGCGGCCGCGACCGGTGCGCTGATCGAGAGTTACCGACCGGATGTCATCGTGCACCTTGCCGCAATCCACTACATCCCCGAATGCGATACGGACCCACCGCTTGCGGTGTCCACCAACGTCGCAGGAACCGTCAATCTGCTCGCCGGCTGCCCACCCGGTGTCCGGTTCGTCTTCGCGAGCAGCGGTGCCGTCTACGAGCCGAGCGAGGAAGATCACCGCGAGTTCGAGTCGCCCCTTGGTCCGGCTGACATCTACGGCATCACGAAACTGCAGGGCGAGCAGTACGTCCGGGCATTCGCCGCCGATCGCGGGATCCAAGGAGTCATCGTTCGATTGTTCAACGTGATCGGCCCGGGTGAGACCAACCCGCACCTGCTGCCGGCGATCGTCGCTCAACTACGGGGGGGATCGGAGTCGATCAGCCTCGGAAACACGTGGCCAAAACGCGATTACATCGATGTGCTGGACGCCGCGAGCGGGTTTGGCGCCGCCGCTCTCGGCGCCAATCGCGAGGGGGTCGATTGTGAGATCGCCAACCTAGCCAGCGGGCAACAGTATTCGGTCGACGAGATCCTCGATCGGATGCGGTCGGTGTTGGGCCTGCGATTCGACGTACGCCAGGACCCGAAGCGGATGCGCGCCGTCGATCGGCCCTTCCTCGGCGCCGACATCTCGCATATCGCCGAGGTGTTCGGTTGGCGACCGGCGCACGGACTGGACGAAACCCTGGAGAGGACATGGGCCAATCCGGAGCTGATGCCGAATCTAGACGGACGGCTGACCTGACCGAGCACCACGTCGCACGCTCCATCCCGCGATGACCCCACTACCGATGGTCAGCAGGATCAAATAGATGACGATGCCGTAGCTGAGGATCTGAATCCGCCACATCTCCGCGAAACAGTAGGCCAGGACGCCCGCCGAACCCGCCACAACCGGGCCGTAACGCATGACACGAGCCAACAGGTAACCGGCGAAAGCGTAAAGGCAAAAACTGTACAACCATCCGAAGACACCGTAGAGCGCATACGTGTCGGCGAACACCGACACCGTGAAGAAGTTCGGAGCGAATTTCACCGAGTATCCGAACGTCGACGCCGCTTTCCAGCTGTCATCTTTGCTGACCTTTTCGAACTGCAGAAAGGTCGGCTGGATCGCGTTCAAGGCGGTGATCGGATCCGACTGAACGTTGAAGGCACCGCTCATGACGGCATCGGATACGCCTATGGAGACCTGCGCCGGCACCGCGAGGTACGCCCCCATCTGATACAGGTTCATTGCCACCGGGTTCGACACGCCCGCGTCGCGGTAGTAGTTGGCGTTACGCACGTAGTTCAACGCCGTCAGAAGTGCGAACCCCACGATGACGATGGCGAGAATCGCGACCCACCGGTTCGCTTTTCTCCCGACTCCCCGCGGCGCATCCCTCCGTTGCCTGACCCAGATGGCCAGGTAGACAACGCTCGCCATCAGCAGCGAAAGGCGGTGGGCCAGCATCGCATTCATCAGCAGCAGCACGACTGCGGCCGACATCGACGGCCATCCGATGAGTTTCTTGCGCCACAGGTAGATACCGATCGGCGCCGCGAGGATTGTCGAATAGCGCAGCGTCACCGGTGAAGCGGTGGTCGACAACGAGTTGTAGAGGTCGTTGCCGGTCTGCTCGCTGAGCGACTCGACGATCGTCAACGGGCTGCCGATCTGATAGAACGCGTAACCTACACCGACCAGTGCTGCCAACAAGATCACATAGAAGTAGCGGCGCTCGAAGGGCATTGAGCTCGTCAGAGCCACCAACTCCGATCGCGGCGGCGGCCCCGTCCCGAGTCGCCAGGCGAGCGTCGACATCGACACGACTGCGCCATACCAAAAAGCCAGCAGCACGACGCTTCTCAACGTCAACGGCGCCGGTTCCGGAAATCCGGCCAGGTTCTCCCATGACCCGCCCGAGTGGCCGAGAACATCGAGCACACTCAATACCGCCCATGCGCAGAAGGACGCCCCTACGGGCGCGAGAATGAAGACGGCAGGCCTGAACCACGGTGCAGGCCAGGAGGATCTTGCCCCCCACGCCTTCTCCGCCACCTTGGATTCAGTTTGCAGCATCGTCGTTTCCGGGTTCCGACCGCGCTTTTCGGCTGAGGGCTATGTTGTAGTCGGGTGCGTATCGAATCGCGACGAAGTGGTACAAGACCGCGGTGAAGATTTCAGCGACGATGAAACCACAGAAGACTGCGGTGGTGGTATGCCACAGCATCAGAAATACGATGCTGATCGCCAGGTAAGCGACGGTGCTGATCGTTCGGACCCAGAACACTATCGTCGTCTCGCCCGCTCGACGCAGTGCTGCAAACGGCACCGTGGACAGCAGCATGAGGCCCTTCCACACGCAGGCAAGCAGAAGCGCAATCGCGACGACGGTGGCCCACGCAGGCCCGAACACGAGGCTGCCGAGTCCGCCGAAGGCCGCCGCCAAGACGGCCCCGACTCCGGTGACGAAGATGGCGGCGACCACGACGACCTCGCCCTTGTGACCGTGTGCGAGCAGGCGGAAACGGCCGTACGCGATGATCGGCTCGAGCGCATTGGAAACCGTCGAGATCACCCGGAAGCCGACCGAGGCGGCTGGCCCCATGGTCACCAGCACGATCGACGTGATCGCGGGCTGTACCGCGCCGACGATCGCCGTTTCGCCTGTCACCCAACTAGAGCGACGTATGTCAGGCGGCAGACCAGAGAATCGCGCGCCGCCATTGAACCGATACCGGACGAGAATCGCCACCAGCGCACCGGCTGCCAGCACCCGCATGCAGTGGCTGTTGCGCTGGCTCGCCAAGATCAGCGCGCCAAGGCCGGTACCGATCAACACGAATGCCGCGACGAGCTCGCGTTGCCATTCGCCACGCACCATCCCGATCGACCGGGTGATCAACAATCCCGACATGATTCCGATGGAGCTGACCATCAGGACTGCGGGGTGGGCAACCGATGGACCGATGATCAACAACGCCGCAGATCCCAGGCTGAGTAACGCGGTCCACCACGGCATGGTGAGGTCGTGATCCAAACCGGGGGTGGCCAGCAAGCCCTCCACGACGAAGGCGTTGAGCAGTTGGGCCACATATACTCCGACGGCGAGCGACAGCGCGAGAAGGCCCTGGTCCTCGATGGGCGCGATGCGCGCGTACACCGCAAGGAACAGCGCCGGAAAGGCATTGAGCGCCAGGCCCGCAACGACTTGAGCAACAGCCGCGAAGTGCTTCTTGCCAGGCACTACTGATGTGGCGATTCGATGGTCGTTGTCGGTGAGTCGCCCTTGGCGCTCCCGACCGGTCCGCGCTCGCGCACAGCGTCCTCACCGCCACCCGAACGTGAGAAACCCGACCACGGCCGGTATGTCAGGACGGCGACCAAAGGTGCGTCGCCCGACGCAGTAGCCGAACGCACCGCCTGAATCTGCTGCACGGTGTCGGCGTTCAATCTGGCCACCATGATCAATTCGGTGGCCTGTCGAACCACTTCCCCGATCAGCGCTGACTCTCCGATCGCCCCGGCATCGATGATGAGCGTCGCGTCACCCGCGATTGGGCGGAAAGATGCTGTCGACTCGTCTCTGAGGCGGATCGACCTCACCGGTCCGGTTTCGGCAGCGGCCTTCTCGAAGAGCCAGGCGATGCTCGACGTGCCCGAGGAGGGTGACGCACCGACGATCGCAATCGTGCGCGCCCGCCCGGGCGACGGGCACTGCGCGTACAGCGTTCTGGCCAAGGCGATCAGATTCTTCGATCTCGAGCGGGGTGCGACACGGGCTAGATCGACGGCGGGAACCATCATTCCGTCCACATAGGCGGAAACCTCCGCGGAGGACATCACGCGTCCGGATCGACGGCGGAGTGCCATCAGACCGAGAGGAACCGCCGTCCCTCCGATGAGCGCACCGAGCGCCGCGCCGATCAGCCACTGACGGGCCACGACGTCGTCCACCGTCGGAGGCTGGAGCACCGTGACGATGGCGGTCGCGCCCGCCTGCAGCTCGAGCGACTCGCGCAGTATCTGGATCTGACGCGCACGCGGTGCGTCTCCCGCTGCGTTCGCTGCGGCCTCCCATTCGTCGAGAGCCGGAAGAATCGGCCGCAACTGTCGCTCGGCGCGCTGCGCGACCTGGGCGCGGTAGACGTCGATCGCCGTTTGCACAGTCCTCACCGCGTCCGCGTCGGAGTCCGCGCTGCTGCTGATCGCGACGACCGAGGAGCCGATCTCTCGCAGCACGTCGATCTCGTCCGGTTCGGATTGGCCGAGATTCGCGGCGACCGATCGGCTGAAACCGGTGCCGGACAGATACGCCACTTCCCCTGCCAGATACTGGCTGATGTAGACGTCCGTGTCGGGCGTCGTACGGTCGGCGCCCGTTGCAATGGCTGTGAATTCCGGCGGCGGTGTTAGCCGAATCAGTGCTACCGCAGTGGATTCGGTACCGAACGCACCAAATACAACGCCCCCCAAGATGCCGCCGACGATCGCCCCCAGTAGCGCGCCCACCGTCAGCCGCGTTGCCCAGAACCTCGAGGCCGACGCAGACGCTGGAATCGTCATCAGCGTGATCCTGCGGCAGGCGGCATAACGGACTAGTTTACGGCGGTAACTCAGCACCATTGAACAGCGACACCGACCGTCACCGTCGCTCGCGGTCGACGATGATCACTTATCTCCACACCAGATAATCGGTGGTGCCCGATCAATCCACTCGATGTGCGAGGCCCTTCAATCCGCCATAGGGCAGTACACGCGAATGTCGGACTCACAGGTGAAGACCAGCCGTTTCGTATACCGTTCGCTCTTGTGGCCAGGTCGCTGGGGAAATTCGATGAGTGGCTCAACCGCTCGCTCGAAGAGTGCGCGCGTAAGGCGGGCACCGATGTCGAGTCCTATGTCGCGCGCGCGGTCGCAACACAGATGGTCGCAGACCAGATGCGTTTGAAGGCTTCGGCGAAGGAACTGCTTGCCCACCTTTCCGAGTCCGGAGTGCTCGACAGCGACTCGATGCCAGATGTGTCTGCCGCGGTGACCGATCCCGAGCGACTGAACTCCCTGCGCGCCACCGGACTCATGGATACGCCCCCAGACCCGGCCTTCGACCGGATCACCCGCGCCGCAGTGGAAGCGTTGAACACACCTTTCGCGGCCGTGACCCTCGTCGACGCCGATCGCACGTACTACAAGAGCACCGCCGGGATGGGGAACCTGTCCGTCGAAGAGCGGCGGATGCCGTTCGACCAGTCCATCTGTCAGTACACCATTGCCGACGGCACCGCCCTCGTCATCGAGGACGCGCGCACTGACCCCGTGTTCATGAACCATCCGGTGGTCCGCAGCGGAGCGATGGCGGCATATCTCGGTATCCCACTGCTCGATCATGACGGGCGCGCCATCGGCACCTTGTGCGTTTCAGACAGCAAGCCGAGACAGTGGGGCACCGGTCACGTCCAGATACTGAGCGATCTGGCCCAACTCGCGACAGAGCGGATCTTCGGGACCGACCGGACGCCCTGACCAAACTCCAGCCAACATCGGCTCTTCGCCTATTGAAGCGTCTTGAAGCGTCGCATCTCAGAGGCCTGAGACAACCGCAATTTGCCCCCGCATTGCGGTCCCACGACCGTAGGATTGTTGCTAAATCCGGTTGAAAGAGTGATGAATGCAGCTGAAGGCGGACGTCTCGGAGCTCACTCCCAGTAGCCGCCCGACGGTTCCGCAGTTGAGGGTCGTGCCGGCCCCGGCCCAAAAACCAACCCCGCGCTGGGTCGAAGTCCTTCGCGTCGACCCCTGGTACTCCATGATCACCGTGGCCCTCGATGCAGTCCCGGCGGTGGCCGCGGTCGCTCTGGCCCAATGGTGGATCCCAGGGGACATGGAGAACGCGCGGAACATCGCCCTGTTCTCGTGGCTCTTCGTGCCCATGCTGCTCATCGTGATGGCCGCTCGGTCGATGTATCGGCAGAAGCTGAACGAGGGATTTCTCGACCAATTCGAGCCCGTGGCAACGTCGATCGCCCTTGCCGCCCTGGCGACCTTGACCGTCATGGTGCTCCTGGTGCCTCGTCTTCCCATCGGCGAGGTGCTCTCCCCATACGTCCGCCCGAGCGAGATCGTCCTGAAGATCTGGCTGTTCGCGGCCATCCTCATCCCGGCGGTGCGGCTGTCCAGAGCGCTGGTGAACCGCTGGTTGCGGCGGAAGTGGCAGGTCGGCAGGCCCGCGCTGGTCATCGGTTCCGATCCGGTCGCCCACCAACTCATCTCCCGCATGCGTGAAATCCGGGACTACGGCTTGTGGCCCGTGGGTGTCCTGGACGATCTCCGCCCGCAAGACGTCGAGATGTTCGACGTCCCGTACCTGGGCGGCACCCACGAGCTCGAGACGGCCGCGCGCGCCACACGGGCCGAGGAGCTCGTCATCGCTCCGTCGCCGTTGCCCGACGAACAGCTGGCGCGGGCCGCCCAGCTGGCACAGGAGCTCGGGATGCGGGTCCGGGTGGTGCCACGCCTGATGGACGTCGTCGGGACCGGTGCCCGAATCGAGCACATGGGCGGCGTACCGCTGATGGCGCTGAACCGCGTCAACCCGAAGGGGTGGCAGTTCGCCGTCAAACATTGCATCGATCGGGTGGGCGCCCTGGTGGGGATCGTGCTCATCTCGCCGCTGCTGGCGATGCTGGCCCTGGCGGTGAAGTTGAGCTCGCCGGGCCCAGTCTTCTTCGCCCAACAGCGAATCGGACGTGACGGGAAAATCTTCAATTGCTTGAAGTTCCGCACGATGCGCCTGCCGGCTTCGCCCAGAGCCGATTTCGAGTTGAAAGAGGGCACGGCGCCCGGAGGTGTCGAGGGCGAGGACCGACGCACGCGGATCGGCCGCATCATGCGCAAGGCATCGCTCGACGAGTTGCCTCAATTGTTCAATGTGCTGCGCGGCGAGATGAGCCTGGTCGGTCCGCGTCCCGAAAGGCCGGAGTTCGTCGAACTTTTCGAGATGCACGTGCGTCGCTACGGCCAGCGCCACCGGGTGAAGGCCGGTATGACGGGTTGGGCTCAGGTCCACGGTTTCCGCGGACAGACGTCCATCGCCGACCGCGCCGAATGGGACAACTACTACATCGACAACTGGACGCTGTTCCTCGATCTCAAGATTCTCATCTTGACGGTTCTGGCGGTGCTCCGTCCCGCCGAAGACTGAGCGCTCGCGGGCACAGAGAGAACGAAAAACCCCCGACACATCGTGTGTGTGCGGGGGGTTTCCCTTGCGGTATGGCCTATTTGGCCTTCTCGAGGATCTCGACGAGCCGCCAGCGCTTGGTCGCCGACAGCGGACGCGTCTCCATCAGCGACACCCGGTCACCGATGCCCGCGGCGTCGTTCTCGTCGTGCGCCTTGACCTTCTTGGTGGTGCGGATGATCTTGCCGTAGAGCGGGTGGCTCTTACGATCTTCCAGCTCGACCACGATGGTCTTCTGCATCTTGTCCGACACGACGTAGCCGATGGCCGTCTTGCGCCGGCCGCGCTCTTCGTCCTTGCGGGGCGTGTACTTGGGGCCCTTGGTCTCTGCCATTACGAATCCTCACCAACGGGTCCGGAGGCCAGACCCAACTCACGTTCGCGCAGCACGGTGTACACACGCGCGATTTCCTGACGCACCGTACGAAGCCGGCGATTGTTGGACAACTGGCCGGTCGCCATCTGGAAGCGCAGGTTGAACAACTCTTCCTTGGACTCGCGCAGCCGATCCTTCAGTTCGTCGTCGGTCAGCTCGCGCAGTTCGCCCGGCGTCACTCCCACTGCCATCAGAAGTGCTCCTCTCGGGTAACGATGCGTGCCTTGATCGGCAGCTTGTGGATCGCACGGGTCAGCGCGGCCCGTGCGGTCTCCTCATCCGGGTAGCTCAGCTCGAAGAGCACGCGACCCGGTTTGACGTTGGCCACCCACCACTCCGGCGAGCCCTTACCCGAACCCATGCGGGTCTCGGCGGGCTTCTTGGTCAGCGGACGGTCCGGGAAGATGTTGATCCACACCTTGCCGCCACGCTTGATGTGCCGGTTGATCGCGATACGAGCGGACTCGATCTGCCGGTTGGTGATGTAGGCGTGCTCGAGCGCCTGGATGCCGTAGTCACCGAAGCTCACCGTCGTGCCGCCGCTGGCGATGCCGCGCTGCCTCGGGTGGTGTTGCTTACGGTGCTTGACCTTGCGGGGAATCAGCATGATTCAGCTCTCCGTCTTTTCCGTGGGCGTCTCGACCGCCGCTGCCTCCTGCGAGGCCGCGGCGTTGTCTGCCACGCTGCCCGCCGGGGCGGTGCCGCTCTCTGATCCGCCGGTGGCGGCGCGGCCGGCCTCGGTGCTCGTCGCGGTGGTGCCCGACGCGCCGCTACGGCGGGG
>NZ_CVTB01000003.1 GCF_001050015.1 Mycolicibacterium malmesburyense | reverse complement strand
TGCCACCGGACACGCCCGCCGGCATGCGCGAGTTCGTGGCCGATTTCGTGCCATCGAATGTGTTGGCCGCGATCGCGGACGCCGAACCGCTTGGCCCGGTGGTGAATTACCGTGTGCCGTCCAACCGCTGGCGCCGCTACGACAAGATGCGGCGGCTACCCGGCGGGCTGCTCGTGCTCGGCGACGCGGTGTGCAGTTTCAACCCCGTCTACGGACAGGGCATGACCGTCGCGGCCGTCGAGGCGACCGTCCTGCGAGACTGCCTGCGGCACGGCGACGGCGATCTGGCGCGGCGCTTCTTCCGGTCCAGCGCCAAGACCATCCGCATCGCCTGGCAGACCGCCGTCGGCTCGGATCTGGCGTTGCCCGAAGTGGACGGGACCGTGCCGCTGTCGATGCGCCTGAGCAACGCCTACCTGGAGCAGGTGTTGACCGCGTCCGAAACCGACCCGACGGTCATGCTGCAGTTCCTGCGCGTTCTCGGGATGTTGGACCCGCCGACGAAACTCTTCTCGCCCTCGATCATGGCGCGGGTGCTGCGGGGCCGGCGGTCCCACTACCGGCGCGACCACGCGTTGTCGGCCACCCACGGGGAGGCCTCGGCCGCGATCGACCACGCCAGCTCGGTGGGCACGTCGATCACCTGATAGTGCTTGACCCCGGCGGCCGTCGCGGCGATCAGCGTGGCCACCCCGGCGCGACGCTGCATCCACGTCTGGCGCACCGTCCAGCCGATGATGCCCGAGGCCTCGATGCAGTCGCGGCGGCGTTGCAGGCTGCCGGTGCGCGCGACCAGCCATCCGTCGCCCACGCGGTGCCCCAGCGACCGCGCGCGGTCGTGCGCCAACAAAGCGCAACAGCCGGTGACGACGGCCCACAGCGCCCACGCCCACACCGGAGCCTGCGCCACCGCCAGCGCCACCGCCGCGACGGCCGGCACCGCCAACGCCCTCGTCCAGCGTCTGCGCGTCGCGGCGGGCCCGTGGACAACAAGCTCACCGGTGACCGCTTCGGGCCGCTCGATCAGATCGGTCAACACCTCATCGGCCGTGCGCTTCGGACAGGGCGGCAACAACAACGACGATTCGCCCTCTCCCCCGACACCGGTCATCACCGCGTCTAGGCGTGCGCCACCGAACAGTCGCACCAGCAACGGTTCCCGCAGCGTGCCCCCGCGCAGGCGACGCATGTCGAAGGTGTTCTCGCGGATTCGGAGCAGCCCGTACCGCAGGTGCAGCACCTCGAAGTCGCGCCGCAACTCGAGGTTGCCGTACGTCAACAATGACTGCAGCACCGACAGCACGACGGACGCCACCAACAGTGCCGCGACGCCGACCGCGATGCTGGCCGTGATCCCGAAGTCCTTGGCCGTGTCGAGCCACGACCGGGCCAGTTGCGAATCGGTCAGGCGGCTTTCGCCGACCTCGTACGCCACACCGACCGTGGCGGCGATCATCGCCAGCCCGGTGAAACTCAAGGGGCTGTAGCGCAACCACGACGGCGTCCACCGGGCCAGCACCCGTCCCGGCGCCGGCGGCTTGTCCTCCTCGACCGTCAGCGAATCGGCCAGCAGCAGCGCCCGCAGCGGGCCGACCTGTTCGCTCGGCACGCCGTCGAGCGCGAACGCGGCGTCACCCCTGGCCTCCTGGCCGGTGCTGACCCGGAGCACGGTCAGCCCCAGTAATCGGTGCAGCAGCCGCGCTTCGGTGGACACCGAACGAATCCTGTTGCGCGGCACGGAGAGCTCCTTGCGCTGCAGAACCCCGGTGCGCAGTTGCACATCGCTCGGCCCGATGCGGTACGTCGTGGTGAACCAACGGGCGAGGCCGATCGCGACGGTGATCCCCAGCGCCGCGAAGGCCAGCACCGGGTTACCGGTCGCCGTGCCGAGCACCAACGTCCCGACGATGACCGGAATCTGGCGGAACACCTCGTGCACCGGATGCACCAGCAGCATCCTCGGGCTGAGGCGCTGCCACTCCTCCCCGGGCGGTGGAGGGCCCCAGACGGACGGCACCGGGCTCGTCATGTCGCATCCCCGGTGCCGAGCGCGGCGATGTCGGTGAGCCGGGCGACGACCGCGTCGGCGACGTCGACATCCAGCGCGATGATGCGCACCGCGCCCGCCGACGACGCCGTCGTCACCGTGACATTGGCCAGGCCGAACAACCGGTCCAGCGGGCCGCGTTCGGTGTCGACGGTCTGCACGCGCGAGATCGGCGCGATGCGGCGCTCCTGCGTCAGCCACCCGGTGCGGGTGTACACCGCCCGCGGGTCGACGTCCCACCGGTGCACCCGGTAGCGCCACCACGGTACGACCACGACGAACAGGACGATGCCGAGCAGCGTGCCGAGCGCCGCGAGCGCATGCACCCACCACGGTCGCGGGTCCACCACGAACCACACCAGCTGCGCGAGCGCCAGCGCCGACCATGGAATCGCGGCACCGATCGCCCACACCAGCGGCGCCTTGCGGCTCGGTTTGTTCGCGGGGTCCACAAGATCGGTCATCAGGCGTCCAGCCTAGGTAACCCCGCACGCATCGGCCGCTGAGTATGTTGATCGTCATGGGCAGCAACTGGACCGCGGCCGACATACCAGACCAGTCCGGGCGGACCGCGATCGTGACCGGCGCCAACAGCGGCCTCGGCTATGACACCGCGGCCGCCCTGGCGGCCAAAGGCGCTCGGGTCGTGCTCGCGGTGCGCAATCTCGACAAGGGCAACGAGGCCGTCGACCGCATCAAGAAGTCGGCCCCCAACGCCGTGGTCAGCTTGGCCGAACTCGACCTCTCTTCGCTGGGCAACGTCCGCAGGGCCGCCGACGAGTTGCGCGCGGCGCACCCACGCATCGACCTGCTGATCAACAACGCCGGCGTCATGTACCTGCCGAACCGCGAGACCACCGAAGAAGGTTTCGAGATGCAGTTCGGCACCAACCATCTCGGCCACTTCGCGCTGACGGGCCTGCTGCTCGACAACCTGCTGTCCGTCGAGGGGTCACGCGTCGTGACGGTCAGCAGCGTCGGACACCGCATCATGGCCCGAATCCGCTTCGAGGACCCGCATTTCGAGACCGGATACAACCGCGTGCGTGCGTACGGCCAGTCGAAGCTCGCCAACCTGATGTTCACCTACGAACTCCAGCGCCGCCTCGCGGCCAAGGGCGCTGAAACCATCGCAGCGGCCGCGCATCCCGGCTTCTCGGACACCGAACTGATGCGCTACATCCCCGTCTTCGTACCGGACCTGGTGTGGAAGATCTTCACCCAACCGGCGGACAAAGGCGCGTTGCCGACGCTTCGCGCGGCCACCGATCCGGGTGTGCAGGGTGGGCAGTACTACGGCCCCGACGGCATCGGCGAGGTCAAGGGTAGCCCGAAACTCGTTGCCTCCAGTGCACAATCGCACGACGAAGACATTCAGCGCCGGCTGTGGACCATGTCCGAGGAGCTGACCGGCGTCACGTTTCCCGTCTGATGCGGACCGTCGATGAGCATCGGCGCGTCGTCGCCGCGTTGATCAGCGCCCGCGCCGCGGTGCGCGTGCCCATCGCCGACGCGTTGGGCCTCGTGCTCGCCGAGGATGTCGTCGCGCCGTTGTCGCTGCCCGGGTTCGACAACTCCGCGATGGACGGATACGCCGTCATGGCCGACGACGTCGCGACCGCGTCACCCGAGAGCCCCGTGAAACTACCAGTCGCAGAGGATATCCCGGCCGGACGCACCGATGTGCTGACGCTGGAACCCGGTACCGCCCATCGGATCATGACCGGGGCGATGCTGCCCGCGGGCGCCACCGCGGTGGTGCCGGTGGAGGCGACGAACGCGGCCACCGACACCGTGGAGATCCGCGCGGCCGCGAAACAGGGCCAGCACATCCGGCGCGCCGGCGAGGACGTCACGGCCGGCACGGCGGTGCTGCGCGCCGGTCAGACCGTCACACCCGCCGCGCTCGGATTGGCCGCCGCGCTCGGGCTCGCCGAGCTGACGGTGATCCCGCGGCAGCGCGTGCTCGTGATGTCGACCGGCACCGAATTGGTCGCGCCGGGCACCCCCCTGGCGCCCGGCCAGATCTACGAGTCGAACGCGGTGATGCTCGCCGCCGCGCTGCGCGATGCCGGCGCCGACGTGGTCGCCTCCCCCATGACCGGTGACGACGTCGACTCGTTCCGGGCCGCGCTGGCGGCTAACACCGGGGACGCCGACCTGATCATCACGACGGGCGGGGTGAGCGCGGGCGCGTACGAGGTCGTCAAGGACGCCCTCGCGGGAGGCGTCGAGTTCGTCAAGGTGGCCATGCAACCGGGCATGCCGCAGGGCTGCGGCGTGGTCGACGGCCTTCCGATCGTGACGCTGCCCGGCAACCCGGTCAGCGCGCTGGTCTCCTTCGAGGTGTTCCTGCGCGCGCCGTTGCGCGCCGCGATGGGCCTGCCCAACGCCGATCGGCCGCGGCGGGACGCCGTGCTGACCGAGGACCTCACCTCCCCGCGGGGGAAACGCCAGTTCCGCCGCGGAGTGCTGGACGCCGACGCCGGCACCGTGACCAGCTACGGGCCACCCGCATCGCACCATCTGCGCTGGCTGGCCTCGGCGAACTGTCTGCTGGAGATTCCCGAGGACGTCGACGCGCTGTCCGCCGGGTCGTCGGTCCAGGTGTGGGACCTGGCCTGAACTGGCCCGTAGAATCGCTGCACGATGGCCAGACGCCCCGACCTGAAATCCGGCCCCGCGCGGCTCCTGGCGCTGGCCCGTACCACGATTCCCCCGATGCATCGCGCCGGCCTGCCGTTCGTCGGCGCGAGCCTGGCGGTGGCCGCCGTCGGGCACCGGAACCGATGGGTGCGCGGCGCCGCCCTCGCGTCGGCCGCCGCCAATGCCGCGTTCTTCCGCCACCCGCCACGCGTGCCGCCCACCCGGCAGAACCTCGTCGTCGCCCCCGCCGACGGCCTGATCTGCCTGATCGAGGAGGCGGCGCCGCCGGCCGAACTCGGTTTGCCCGCAACACCTTTGCCCCGCATCAGCATCTTCTTGTCCATCTTCGACGCGCACGTGCAGCGCGCCCCCATCGGGGGTGAGGTCGTTGCGGTGGAGCATCGCCCCGGCCTGTTCGGCTCGGCGGAACTGGAAGCCGCCAGCGAGGACAACGAGCGCAACAGCGTGCTGATCCGCACCGCCGACGGCGTCGAGGTGATCGCCGTGCAGATCGCGGGTCTGGTGGCGCGGCGCATCGTGTGCGAGGCGAAGGTCGGCGACAAGCTCGAAATCGGGCAGACCTACGGGTTGATCCGCTATGGCTCGCGCCTCGACACCTACCTGCCTGCGGGGTCGAACATCCTGGTGACGACGGGCCAGCGGGCAGTGGCGGGCGAGACGGTATTGGCCGAGCTCTCGCCCGATGTCGCCGGCCGGGCGGCTTTGCGATGATCCGGCCCCGTATCAAACGTTCCGTCGTCAGCCTGCGGATCCTGCCCAGTGCGATGACGGTCGCGGCGATCTGCCTCGGGCTGAGCGCGGTCAAGATGGCGCTGGACGACCGGCCGACCGAAGCGATGGCGTTCCTGGCGGTCGCCGCGATCCTCGATGCGCTCGACGGCCGCATGGCGCGCGCACTCAACGCCACCTCACGCATGGGCGAGGAGATCGACTCGCTCGCCGACGCCGTGAACTTCGGTGTCGCACCGGCTTTCATCGTCTACGGCACGCTGCTCTCGCAGTCGCAGGTCGGGTGGATCGTGGTGCTGGTGTACGCGGTGTGCATCGTGCTGCGACTGGCCCGGTTCAACGCGATGCTCGACGTCGACAAACCCGACTACGAGAAGAAGTACTTCGTCGGCATGCCCGCCCCGGCCGGCGCCATCGGCGCGATCGGCCCGCTGGCCGCCAGGATGCAATTCGGCGACGGCTGGTGGACCTCGGAACCCGCCGTCGTGATCTGGATGCTCGGGGTCTCGCTGCTGGTGGTCAGCACGATCCCGATGCGCAAGATCCACACGTTCTCGGTGCCGCCCAACATGGTCGCCCCGCTGCTGGCCCTGGTGGCGATCGGCGTCGCGGCCGCGATTCTCTACGGCTACCTGGTGATCCTGATCATCATCGCCGCTTACGTCATACACATTCCGTTCGCCATCCGCACCCGCCGCTTCCTGGCCGCGCATCCGGAGGTCTGGGACGACAAACCACGCCAGCAGCGCGCCGCCCGGCGGGCCATCCGCAGGGCCCAGCCTCACCGGCGCTCGGTGATGCGACTGGGGTTGCGCAGGCCTGGTTCGCGGCATGACTGAACTGCAGTCCGATCGCCCGGCCCCTCGGCATCAGCTCACGCTGACCGCGCGGCTGAACACCTCCGCGCTCGACTCGCGCAGGGGCGTGGTTCGCCTGCACCCGGAAGCCATTGCCGCGCTTGGCATTCGCGAGTGGGATGCGGTGTCGCTGACCGGTTCGCGCACCACCGCCGCCGTGGTCGGCGAGGCTCCGGCAGGCGTACCGGCAGGCACGGCCCTGCTCGACGACGTCACGCTGTCGAATGCCGGGCTGCGCGAGGACACCACCGTCCTCGTTGCCCCGGTGACGGTCTACGGCGCGCGATCGGTGACGCTGTCCGGATCCAGACTTGCCAGCCAATCGATCTCGCCGGCCACCCTGCGGCAGGCGTTGCTGGGCAAGGTGATGACGGTCGGGGACACGGTGTCGCTGCTGCCCCGCGAGTTGGGCCCCGACATCCCGACGTCGCGCGCGAGCGCGGCCCTGGCGTCGTCGGTCGGCATCACGTGGACGTCGGAACTGCTGACGGTGACCGGCACCGATCCCGCGGGACCCGTGAGCGTGCAACCGAATTCGGCGGTCTGCTGGAGCGACGGATCGCCCGGCGACTCCGCCGCGCCAGCCCAGGATTCGGCGGCCGGTCAGGCGGTGGTGACCGCGCCCGAGAAATCCCAGCCGGCACTGCGCGTCGACGACCTCAAGGGTTCCCAGGCCGAGGCGCAACGCCTCACGGAATGGCTCAAGCTCGCGCTCGACCAGCCAGAACTTCTCGAAACCCTCGGCGCCACAGCCAACCTCGGAGTCCTGGTGTCCGGACCCGCCGGTGTCGGCAAGGCCGCCCTGGTGCGCGCCGTGTGCGCCGACCGGCGCCTCGTCGAACTCGACGGCCCCGAAGCCGGCTCGCTGCGTGCCGAGGACCGGCTGGCGAGTGTGGTGTCGGCGGTGGCCACCGTCCGCGACGGCGGCGGGGTGCTTCTGATCACCGATGTCGACGCGCTGCTGCCGTCCGACGCCGAACCGGTGGCCACGCTGATCCTCACCGAACTTCGCAACGCGGTCGGCACCCGAGGTGTCGCGTTCGTCGCGACATCGCAGCAGCCCGACAACGTCGACGCGCGGCTACGCGCACCCGATCTGTGCGACCGCGAACTCGGGCTCAGCCTGCCCGACGGCGCGATCCGCAAGGAGTTGCTCGAGGTGCTGCTGCGCGACGTCCCGGCCAGAGATCTCGAGCTCGACGAGATCGCCGACCGCACACCGGGATTCGTGGTCGCCGATCTCGCCGCGCTGGTTCGCGAGGCGGCGCTGCGGGCGGCGGCGCGGGCCAGCGCAGACGGCGAACCGCCCGCCCTCACCCAGGACGACCTGCTGGGCGCGACCACCGTCATCCGCCCGCTGTCGCGGTCCGCCACCGAGGAGGTGTCGGTCGGATCGGTGACGCTCGAGGACGTCGGCGACATGGCCGAGACCAAACAGGCGCTCACCGAGGCGGTGCTGTGGCCGCTGCAGCACCCCGACACCTTCGCGCGGCTCGGCGTCGCCCCGCCCCGCGGCGTGCTGCTGTACGGCCCGCCGGGCTGCGGCAAGACGTTCGTGGTGCGGGCACTGGCGAGTTCGGGGCGCCTGTCGGTGCATGCGGTCAAGGGCGCCGAGCTGATGGACAAGTGGGTCGGTTCGTCGGAGAAGGCCGTGCGCGAACTGTTCCGCCGGGCCCGCGACTCGGCCCCGTCGCTGGTGTTCCTCGACGAGATCGACGCGCTCGCGCCCCGGCGCGGTCAGAGCTTCGACTCCGGGGTCACCGACCGGGTGGTCGCGGCCATGCTGACCGAGCTCGACGGCATCGAACCGCTGCGCGACGTGGTGGTCGTCGGCGCAACGAATCGCCCTGATCTGATCGACCCCGCGCTGCTGCGTCCCGGCCGGCTGGAGAAGTTGGTCTTCGTCGAACCGCCCGACGCCGAAGCCCGCCGCGAGATCCTGCGCACGGCGGGCAAGTCGATCCCGCTGGCCTCCGAGGGCGAACAGGCCGTGGACCTCGACGCGCTGGCCGGTGAACTCGAGGGCTACAGCGCCGCCGACTGCGTCGCGCTGCTGCGAGAGGCCGCGCTGACCGCGATGCGACGCTCGATCGATGCCGCGGACGTCACCGCCGCTGATCTCGCGGCCGCCCGCGAAGCCGTGCGCCCGTCGCTGGATGCCGCGCAGGTGGAATCGCTGCGGACGTTCTCCGCCGCCCGCTGAGTGCGATTTCGGTGCAAAAACGCTCGCTGAGCGACTTGTAGAGCACCGAAACCACAAGAACCGACATCTTGACAATGGCTAGTTCAGGCGGCATAGTCGAGATAACTTGTCATTGTCAAGATAGAGGGAGGCCGCCATGCCCGCCATCGCACCCGCCGTCCGCGCCGGGGATCCCGACCGGGAGAAGACAGCGGACGTGCTCGGTCAGGCCCTGGCGCAGGGCTACCTGGAAATGCCGGAGTACGAGGCACGGCTGCAGACCGCCTTCGCCGCGACCACCCGCCCGGAACTGCACGAGCTCACCGCCGACCTGCCCGTCGAGCGCCTGCGGCGCAACGACCCCCGTCGTCGGGAGGCCCGTAGGCGCATGGCGCGTCGCGGTGTCCGGATGCACCTGGCCGGCTACCTGGCCATGGTCGCGATCGTGCTGGCGGTGTGGTTGGCCGTCGGGCTCACCGCGGGCGCGTGGTACTTCTGGCCCATCTGGCCGATCCTCGGCGCCGGCATCGGGTTGTTGGGCCACGCGCTGCCGGTGCGCTACGGCCTGTCGGCCGGTGGATGCGGTGCCGTCACGGCTCGATCAGCCCGGCCCGAATGGCGTAGCGGGTCAATGCAACTCGGTCCTGCAGGCCCAGTTTGGCCAGCAGGTTCGTTCGATGCCGGTCGACGGTCTTGACGCTGATGCCCAACGTGTTGGCGATGTCGCGCGACGAGTAGCCCTCGGCGATCAGCTTGAGCACCTCCTCCTCCCGCGGCGTGAGGATGGTCTCGGGAAGTCCGTCGCCCTGCCGCGCGCGGTGCAGGTAGTCGCGGATCAGGGCCGTCACCGCGCCGGCGTAGAGGAACGGTTCCCCGCGCAGCGTGGCCCGGCACGCCTCGAGAAGGTCGCGATCAGCGACCGACTTCAGCACGTAACCCGAGGCGCCGGCCTTGAGTGCCTCGAAGAAGTACTGCTCGTTGTCGTACATCGACAGGATCAGGATCCGGACGTGCGGATGGAGCCGGTTCATCTCCCTGGCCGCCTGCAGACCCGTCATGCGCGGCATCGCGATGTCGAGGATGGCCAGGTCGGTCGGGGTGTTCTCCAGGACCGCCAGCGCCTCGTGGCCGTCGGCCGCCTCGGCCACCACCTGCAGGTCGGCTTCGGCGTCGAGGATCATGCGCAGCCCGCTGCGCACCAGCGCGTGATCGTCGGCCAGCAGGATGCGAGCCGGTTGCGCGAGCATCACCAGCACCGCCGCGACGGGACGGCCAGCAGGACCTCGGTGCCCTCACCCGCCGGTGAGGCGATGGTGAGGTCGCCGTCGACGAGCAGGGCGCGCTCGCGCATGCCGTTGATCCCGGCCCCCTCACTGACGACACCGCCGACGCCGTCGTCGGCGATGCGCATCGTCAACCGGTCGTCGGTGGTGTGCAGATCGAGCCAGGCTTTGGTGGCCCCGGCGTGCCTGGCGATGTTGGTCAGGCTCTCCTGGGCCACGCGGTAGCACACCAGCTCGACATCGGGCTTCAACCGATCTGATTGCAGCACAACGTGTTTGACCACGGGCAAGCCGGTCGCATTGGTGAAGTCGGTGCACAGCGAGTTGAGCGCGCTGTGCAGGCCGAGGTCTTCGAGCGCCTCGGGACGCAGGCGCCGGGCGATGCTGCGGACCTCGTCGAGGCCGGCGCGGACAGCGTCCTGGGTGTCGGCGAGTTCACCGCGGATCTCGGCTGGGGCCCGGTCGACCGCGCGCTTGAGGAGCAGCAGCGCGACGGTCAGCGTCTGGCCGATCTCGTCGTGCAGTTCACGCGCGATGCGCTGACGCTCGTTCTCCTGGGCCGCCAACGCCGACGCGCTCGCGGTGGTGCGTTCGGTCTCGAGGCGGTCCAGCATCGTGTTGAACGACGCGATGAGGTGGCTGAGGTCGCCGTTGCCGTTGTGGTCGACGCGGTCGCTGCGCCGCGGCGGGTCGACCC
>NZ_CVTB01000002.1 GCF_001050015.1 Mycolicibacterium malmesburyense | reverse complement strand
CCACGACGACCACGACGGATGACGACGCCGCCACAACAACCACCGCCACGTCAACCCCGGCCGCCGATGCCGCCGCGGTGATCGGCGCCGATTGCTCCCCCGTCGGCGCCACCGCCCAGACCGCCGACGGCTCGACCGCGTACTGCTCGACCCTGCAGAGCACGGGCACCACTATCTGGTCGCTGACCGAAGGCGACGTTCCCAGCCCGACGGTCACCACCGAGGCGACCGACCCGCCGCTGCCGCTCGCCGAGGAGTCACCGGTGCGGGTGTGCATGGAGCAGACCGGGCAGACCCGCCGCGAGTGTCGACGCGATATCCGGGAAAGCAACGGTCTGCCGCCGCTGCCATGAAGTTCGCCATCGTCGCGCCCGTGGCGGCCGGCGTCACCGCAGATCCCGGCTTCATGGCCGCGTTCGCGCAGCATCTGGAGGCCTGCGGCTTCGAGTCATTGGTGGTCGTCGAGCACACCGTGCTGATGTCGCGGTACACCAGCGTCTACCCCTACGACGCCTCCGGACGGGTCGAGTTGCCCGCCGACTGCGCGGTGCCCGACCCGCTCGACCTGCTCGCCTTCCTGGCCGGCCAGACCCGGCGCCTGACGCTGGCCACCGGCGTGCTCGTGCTGCCCAACCATCACCCCGTCGCGCTGGCCAAGCGCGTGGCCACGGTCGACGTGCTCTCGGGCGGCCGGCTACGGCTGTGCGTGGGCGCGGGTTGGCTCAAAGAGGAGATCGAGGCGTGCGGAGCCGACTTCGGCAGCCGCGGCCGACGGGTCGACGAACAACTCGCCGTGCTGCGGCTGCTGTGGCGGGAACACCCCGACGGGGCCGACTTCCACGGCGAGTTCTTCCACTTCGACAACGCGATGTGTTATCCGAAACCTCTGGCACACATACCGATTCACATCGGCGGTCACAGTCGGGCGGCGGCGAGGCGGGCCGGCCGGCTCGGCGACGGTTTCCAGCCGCTCGGTGTCGGCGGCGCCGAACTGGCGGAGCTGGTCTCGCTGATGCGCGAGGAGGCCGACCGGTGCGGACGCGACCCCGATGCACTGGAGCTCTCGCTCGGGCATCTCGTCACCAAGGTGGACGCCGAGCGGGCGGCCAAACTGGCGGCCCTCGGCGCGGACCGCCTGATCCTGGCGATGCCGCCGACGGCCGACATCGGCGAAGCGCGCGACGCGGTGTCGGCGTGCGCAGAACGGTTGGGGCTGACCTCGTGAGGCTCAGCACCGCCGACCGGCTGGCGTTGGCCGACCTGGTGCACGTGTACGCCTCGGCCGTCGACGACCGCCGGTTCGACGACGTCGCCGAGCTGTTCACCGAGAACGCCGAACTGCGACTCCCCGACCCGCCGCGGTCGTTGGAGCCGGTGCGCCGCCACCACGGCCGCGACGGTGTGCGCGCGGCGATGGCCTCGCTGGGCGCGGTGACCCGCACCGAACACGCGATCGTCGGCGAGGTGTACGCCGCCGCCGACGAGCCTGACTACGCGCTGGGCCGGATCACCTGCATCGCCCACCACTGGACGATCGGCGACGGCCGCCCCTCAGATCTGGTGTGGCATCTGCGCTACGACGACGAGTATCTGCGAACCCGGGCGGGTTGGCGGATTCACGGCCGCGCGCTGACGATCAATGCGATCGAGGCTCGGCCAGTTCGCCGTCTGCGAGTGCCTCCATCAGACGGTCCACCAGGACCCGCTGACCCTTCAACAGCTTGGACCGAGCCTTCGCCGCGGGAAACCAACCGACCCGGTCGATTTCGGGAAACTCCTTGATCGTGCCCGACCCCTTCGGCCACTCCAGGGTGAAGGTGTTGGAGCACGTGCCGTCCAGGTCGAGGTCGCCGCGCACGGCGAACGCGGTGATTACCTTGCCGCTCGGCTGTTTGACGGGCGCGAACTCGATGCGCGGGCCGTCCGGCGGCGCCTTGCCCAGCTCCTCTCGGAACTCCCGGCACGCGACGGTCCACGGGTCTTCGCCTTCGTCGTATTCGCCCTTGGGGATCGACCACGCACCCTCGTCCTTGCGCGCCCAGAACGGCCCGCCGGGGTGGCCGATGAGGACCTCGACCACTCCGCCGGTCACCCGGTAGAGCAAGAGCCCCGCGCTGAGCTTGGGCACTCCCCCATCCTCTCCATCCGCGAGCACTCACCCGCGGAACGAGAAAGCGTCAGTACTTGCGGTCACCCTCGCTGCTGTCGAAGAAGTTCCAGCCCCCGTCGTCGGTCTTGACCTCCATGCGCCAGCCGAGTTCGGGGTCCGCCTTCTGATCGACGAACCAAGCGTGGGCGTCGTCGGCGCTCTCGATGTCCTTGGTGTCGACGACCTCACCCTTGGGGTTCAGCACACGATAAGTAGCCATGCCGTTCACAGTTCCCCGGATCGGCCGGTTCGAATCAGTGGGGTTTCGTCATCGAGATGCCCTCGCTCGCCGAGAACTGCGCGTCCTCCTGTGAGGACAGCCCGAACGAGACCACTGACCGGTCGAAGACCAGATCGGTCAGGTATGCCAGCGTTACCGCCCAGCGGTTGACGAAGCGCGGGATCGCGTAGACGTGATAGGCCCGGGTCACGACCTTGGCCGGGAAACCCGACAGTTGGATGTTGAGCGGATTCGCCACGGCCTTGCGCGGGCCGAGGTCGACGACCAGGCCCATGTTGCGGTGTTTGTACCGCTTGGGCTTGCCGATCCCGAGGCTCGCCGCGACGTTGCGCGCCAACACCTTTCCCTGCCGGGTGGCGTGCTGAGCGGTCGGCGGGGTGATCTTGCCGGGCTGGGTGACGTCGGGCACCGCGGCGGCGTCGCCGGCAGAGAACACCCCGGGGTGACCCGGAACCTCCAGCTCGGTGGTCACCTTCAACCGTCCCTGTTCGGTCGGCAGGCCCAGCTTCTCGATCAGCGGTGCGCCGGTCACCCCGGTCACCCAGGCCACGGTGTGAGTCCGGATGAGCGAATCGTCGGTGAGCACAACGTGTTCGGCGTGCACCTCCTTGAGCGTCACACCGAGCCGCACGTCGATGCCGCGGGACTTCAGCACCCGCTGCGCCGCCGCGCCCAGTTTCTCGCCGACCTCGGGCATCACCTGCTCGGCGAGGTCGAGCAGCAGGATCTTCACCTCGCCCGGGTCGAAGCCCATCTGCTTGGCCGCCGAGTCCGCCAGCGCCCGCATCTGCACCGCGAGTTCGGTACCCGAATACGACGCGCCGACCACGACGATCGTGCGCCGGGCCTGGCGGCGGCCGGGATCGTCGTCGACGTCGGCCAGTTCGAGTTGCTCGAGCAGCTGGTCGCGCAGATACAGCGCCTCGGCGGTCGATTTGAGCCCGCGGGCGTGCTCGGCGAGGCCGGGCACGTCGAACAGCCGGGTGACCGAGCCGGGGGTCAGGACCAGCCGGTCCCACGACAGCGCGCGGGAGCGTTCCTCGGGGTCGGTATAGGTGACGGTGCGTTGCTCGAAGTCGACCTCGTCAACCCGGCCGCGGATCGCCTGCACCCCGTTCAGCGCGTTGGCCAGCGGAATCGCCACGAAGCGTGCGTCGACCAGACCGCCGGCGACATCCGGCAGCAGCGGGGTGTAGAGCATGTAGTCGACGGGCGAGATGATCGAGATCTCGACGTCGGAGTCGTGTTTGCGCAACTTGCGCGCCAGTGTGCGCGCGCATTCGAAACCGGTGAACCCGCTGCCGACGATTACCACGGAGGTCATGCGCCCGACTGTACGGAAGCGACCCGGGCGGGAATGCTGGAGGCATGTCGCGCCCGGAACCCCTGCGCCGATTCGATCCGTTCCGGCCCATCGACATGCTGACCGCGTTGTGGTCCTCGGCGGCGGTGACGCCGGTCAGTACCGGAGCGGCCGCGGCGTACCGCACGTTGTTCATGACGGTGCGCCGCCTCGTGGTCGGCAGGCGGCTGAACGTCAGGCTCGACGAGGGCGACCTGAGGCTGACGGTCACCGAGTTCGACTCGCGCCTCGACGTGCGGGGCCTTTCGGTCGGCCAACTCAACGACGTCCGGTTGGCGGTCCGCGATATCCGGTGGAACGGTGCGCGGTTCGACCACGCGACCGCGGTGCTGCACAACGTCCACATCCGGCCGACCGTGCCGCCGGTTCTGATCGCCGCGCCCGTAGAGTTGACGTTGGAGGTGCCGGCGCCGGTGCTCGACGATGTGTTCCGCTGGGCGGCGCCCCGGCTCTCGGGCGTGGTTGGCGCCGACGGTGTCGCGCGGCTGCATCTGGCGCGCCGGCCCGGCGCCGGCCATGTCGAGGTCGACGCCCGGCTGGACGGCTCGACGCTGTGGCTCAAACCGTGCTGCCTCACCTTCGGCCGCACCCGTTGCCCGCTGCCGGCCCGCACCCCCGCCTATCCCGTGCGCCTGCCCGAGCTGCCGCACGGCGTGCGGCTCACCGAAATCAGTTTCGCCCCAGGCGTGGTCAGGCTATCGGCGTCGGTGGCCGAGTGGCGCATGGACCTGCCCCTGACGCGGCTGGAGGACATCATCGGCCAGTTGAGCGCCGTCGGTCGCCCGCTGCAATTGGACCGGTTGGGCCGCCTGCTCTGAGGTTTTCGCCGGCGGCGAACGCGAACGCCCTTGTGCCGCTTGAAAACTGCCAATCATCGACAACTTACTGCCAGGGAATTAAACCGCTCGGCCGTTCGTTCGAGCCTATGAGCCGATGCGAATGCGCTCGAAGCCGAAACGGTGTGGTGTAACCCCGATTTCGGCGGCTCCAACGACAACAGAAGAGAGGCAGGACACATGAGGAAGTCAGGTATCGCCGCCGTAGCGAGCGGGCTGGCCGCCGCCCTGATCGGGTTGGCCGCACCGGTTGCCGCCGCGCCGACGGGGCCCCAGAACGCGCAGGACACCATCAACCAGCTGAGGTCTGAGGGTTACACGGTCATCGTCACCCAGGTCGGCACGTCCCCGCTCAGCGAGGCGGAGGTGGTCGCGGTCCGCAAGGGCCCCACCCACACCAAGATCGACGCGGGCACGCCGGTGATCGGTAGTAGCCGCAACTACACGACGCAGCAGGAACGCACCGTCTACGTAGACGTGAAGTAGCCGGCCCTATGCCAATACGGCACCAGAGGGGCACCCGTCGGGGTGCCCCTCTTCGCGTTTGGGCACAATCCTCGCTGTGGCCGAACTCGCCCGATACCAGGACGGGCCCGCTTGCGTCGTCATCGCCGTGGACGGCGCAGATCTGGTATTCCGCGCCCACGGGGCGGGATCGGACCCCACCGAAACGCGCATGCCGGTGACCGATTTCGTCGCCCGCGGCGAGGGTCCCTGGCCCTGGTACGACCTCGGCCCGCGGCGCGAACGGGCACTGCGAGCGCTGGCCGGGCTGGACGTCGCGCCGCCGGCATGGACCGAGGCGCTGCAGCCGGAAATCCTGGACCTGTTCAGCCGGGCGCAGCGCGGCGACTCGGCGGTGATCGAACTGCTCGCGATGGGCGCCGACCCCGATCCGGTGGATCCGTGCGGTGCGTCACCGCTCTGGTACGCGGTGCGCTCCCCGGGTTTGGGCATCGCGGTGGCCCTGATCGACGCGGGCGCCGATGCCGGACGCCGCATCGAGTTGTCGGCGTGCGGCGAGCGCCACACCACGATCCTGCACGAGATCGTGCGCGAGGGCCGCGCCGTGGCGCTGAACCACGCCCTGGCCAACGGAGTCCCGGCGACGCTGCTCGACTCTGACGGCGCCACACCGTTGCACGTCCTCAGCGGCCAGGGCGACAACGTCAACCCCGAGATGGTGCGCGCCCTGGTGCGGGCCGGCGCGGCCGTCGACGCCGCGTTGCCCGACGGCACCCGACCCGTGGAGCGGGCCGCGCGGCTCCTGCTGCCTGCGACCGTCGCGGCGCTCGTCGAACACGGCGCCGACCCCGAACGCGGTCTCGACGCGCTGATGTCGTGGTGTGCCTCGGCGGCGGAGTCCGCCGTGCGTCGGGCCGGCGTCGTCGTCGACGTCGTCGAGGCGCTGCGCTCCGGCGGCGCCCGGATAACTCAACGACACCGTGAACTCGCGGCCGGCGCAGGCGCTCAACAGGTCGCGGCGGCCCTTCGCCGTTAAGGTCCTCATCGTGGTTCGGTACAGCCGCTACGTCGCCATCGGTGACAGCCAGACCGAGGGGCTCTGGGACGTCGACGAGTCCGGGGCGCTGGTCGGGTTCGCCGACCGCCTCGCGGCGATCCTCGACGCCCAACAGCCCGGCCTGGCCTACGCCAACCTCGCGGTGCGGGGCAGACGGATCCGCGATGTGCTCGATGAGCAACTTCCCCAGGCCTTGGCCCTGCGGCCGGACCTCATCACCGTGTGCATCGGCATGAACGACGTCACCCGCCCCGGCCGCCACTTCGATGAGGCGCTCGCGGAGCTCGACGAGCTGCACGACCGGCTCGCCGGCTCGGATGCGACCGTCGTGACCACGACGTTTCCCGACCTGGCCCGGATCCTGCCGATCGGCCGGGTGATCGCCGGTCGCGTCGAGCGCGTCAACGCCGAGATCAGGGCCGCCGCGGACCGGCACGGATTCCGGCTCGTCGACCTGTTCGCGGCGCCGTCGATGACCGATCTGGACACGTGGAGCGACGACCGCGTGCACGGCTCCAGCAAGGGCCACGCGCTGTTCGCCGACGCCGCGGCCGAGGCACTCGGGCTGCCGGGCAGCAACGGCGACTGGACGTTGCCGGCGGACACGTCGCAGCGGCCTCCGCTGCGGTCGCAGGCTTACGCCCAGCTGTTGTGGACCCAGAACATGCTGATGCCGTGGTTCTGGCGGCACCTTCGGGGCCGCTCGAGCGGAGACGGCCGCGGACCGAAACGCCCGCTGCTACGAAGCCTCGCGGTTTAGATACCGAGGAACGGGAGCGGGATCGGCGACCTGCCGTCGGCGATCGACGACACCATTGCGGGGCAGAACATCGAGATCGCGATGCCGGTGAACATGGTGGCCGGGCCCAGGGGCATGCCGCCCATGTCCGCGACCTTGGCGGCGACGTCGGCGGCGTTCTGGCCCGGTTCGGCCAGCATGGGGCACACCTGCTGACCGACGGCGGCGGCGCTGCTCGGATCGCTCATCACGACGCCGGCCTCGGTCACCGCGTTGATGAACGCGTCGTCGACGGGGTCGGCCTGCGCCGGGGCGGCCACCACGGCCGCGGCTGCCAGGAGTCCGGTGGTCGCAACGAGCGCCGATACGGGTTTGCTAAGCACCGGCGAATCCTACGCCGTCGCCCCCTCAGACGCCCGTCCAGGCGGTGTCGATGGTGGACCCCACATCGATCACCTTGGCTTTCTGGGAGGCAGGGCTGTCGATCTCGCCGGCGACGTGCGCGGCGATGAACCGGCGGACCTCGGCGTCGATACCACCGAGGATGCGGACCAGTTCGCCGCGCAGCGACTTGGACGTCACGTGGATGGAGATGTCGGACGCCCGCGGCTTCTCGACGTCGAGGATCAGCAGCAGCGGTTCGGCTGCCCGGGCGGTGGCGCGCAGCGCGATCTCGCCGAACACCATGAACTTCGGCTTGTCGATGCGCAGATCGACCATCATGTCGATCTCCAGTGGAATGCGGATCGCGAAGGTGATCATCGGCCCGATGTGGCGGGTCAAACGCGGTTTCTGGATCCGGACCCGCGCGGTGACCTTCGCGATTTTCCCCGGTCCCTGGGCGATGGGGCCCATTTCGAACTCGTCGCCCGCGATATCGGCGATCGCGTCGCCGACGCGGTCCTCGGTCACGGCGACCTCGAAGAATCGGCGACCGAATTCCTCGTAGGTGATCTCGGTGATCTCGTCCTCGGCAGGCATGGTGCTCATACCGTCTCACGCGCCCGCTGCGCGCCGCACGCGACGCGACCGCCGCGACCGAATCGAGACACCCTGCGCAAACCCCTCGCGACGTTCACCCGACCGTTCCGCGATCCCGAAGTCCGGCCCGTCACCGACCGTCGTTGCTGCGTGCCTCGGCCCCGGTCTCCTCTGCGTCGATCGCGTCGTCGGAGAAGGTGCGACCGACGTAGGTGCCGTCGTCGTCCCCGCTGTCCTTGCCGGCGCGGGATGCCGCCACGTGGTCGTCCTCGGTGACGCCTTCTTCGCTGGTGTCGTCGTCTTCGCGCGGAGTCATGCGGCCGGATTACCCGCGGCGGGGGCCGTCAAACGACGGATCGACGGATGCCTGGGCGGGACCAGTTTGAGCGCCAG
The DNA here is from genome assembly GCF_001050015.1 of Mycolicibacterium malmesburyense. The sequence continues at coordinate 2,575 of NZ_CVTB01000002.1, read as the reverse complement.
GAGCCCGAGCGAGACGACGATGGCGGCCGGAATCCCGTACAAGAACACCCCCATGGCCAGGGTCGTGGCCGAACCGCTCATCGCGGAAGCCACCACGAACACCGAGAACACCAAGCTCGCGATCAGGGCGATGCTCATCACCGCCATCGCGACGGCCACGCTGCGGGCCAGCCCGTAGTGCCGGTAGCCGGTGACGACCAGCACCGTGACGGTCGGGATACCGAGGATCGCGGCGGCCGCCCACGTCCCGTCGAACGTCGTAAGCCTTCCCATAGCGGGCAGGATCAGGCAGGACGCCAGGACCGCGGCCACCAGCACGCCGGCGATCGCGAGCTCCCGTGAATCAGTGTGTCGCATGGTTGCCGGGTTGCCCCCGCCCGTTGGGGCGAAACGTCCGGCGGGTCCGTCCGGCGGTTCAGGTCGCCGCGGCGTAGTAGCGGATCCGCCTGATCGAGAACGGTTTCGCCGCGACGTCGGCGATGAGCACGTCGCGTGCCCCGGCGCCCTCGATGCCGCACACCAGGCTGTGGCCGGAGGCGATCACTTTGCGCGAGCGGGCGCCGGTCAGCCGGGACAACAGTTCGGTACTGCTCATCGGGGTGTGGTCACCGGCGGTGATCCGCGTGCCACCGCCCAACCAGCGCCGCAGACCGACCTCATCGCCGGTGTGCGCGGCCGAGAGGAACTCACCGAACCGGCGCTTACCCGGCGGGCCGACGCCGCGGAACCCTCCGAGGAAGCCGAGCGCGCCCACCGCACCCTGGTTGGTGAGCAACCCCCGGGACAGCGCAAGCCCGGCGGGCAGCGATCGGATCCCGCTCGCGAGAAACTGCCCGACCATCGACGGGAGCTCCCAAAAGGCCGACAGCTCAGCGATTTTCAGCTGACCCGCCTCGCCCTCGAGGTGGTAGCGCAGATAGGCGGGGATGCGCATCGTCACTCCCGCCGCCATCTGGACCTCGAGTTCCAGATCCCGGATCACGGTCGCGCCCACGACGATGTCGACATCGCGGTGGAAGCGGATGTCACGCGGCCCCACGAACGTGTCGTAGAAGCGGGTGATCGCCGGCGTGCCCCGGTGCGGATGCGAGCCGACCGGATCCTCGACGACGGCGTCGAAGGTGAAGGCGGCCACCCACGCGTCGCGGTCGTGGACCGCGACGGCGGCCGGTGATCGTTCCACCGCGGCCAGCGCGTCCGCCGGTGAGATGGCCATAGAGGTTGCCTACCACCTCGGGATCACTTCAGTCGACTACTTCTCCACCTGCGGGCACACTGGGATTACCGCCGTGCAGTGTGCGGGCGGTGAGGAGGATGCACCATGAGCAGCAACGGCCCGTTCGGGATCGACCCGGAGGAATTCGACCGCGTCGTGCGCGAGGCGGGTGAGGGGCTGCGCGATGCGCTCGACGGCCTCGGCAAGTTCTTCAGCACCTCGGGAGAACGCGCCGGCTGGGCCAACCTGGTCGACGAGTTCACCCGCTCGGCCCGGCCGCGACGCGAGCCGGAGACCACCGGCGAGACCGGTGACGGCGTATGGGCGATCTTCACCGTGGACGCCGACGGAGGTGCCCACATCGAGCAGGTCTATCCGACCGAACTGGATGCGCTGCGGGCGAACAAGAACAACACCGACCCGTCCCGCAAGGTCCGCTTCCTGCCGTACGGCATCGCGGTGAGCGTGCTGGACGCGTCGAACACGGATTCGGCCACGGATTCCACCTCACCCGACGACGCTTAGCCCTCGAATCGGCGGCGGATGCCGGCGAGCATCTCGCGATGAGCCCGGGTCGCCTCGCGAACCGTGAACGCCGCCAACGGCCGTGGGGCCTCGATCGTGATGCGTTCGGTCACGCGCGTGCCCGTGCCCGTCGGAACGAAGTCGACCGCCGTGTTCAGGCGTACCCCGGGAAACTGCCGGGCCTGCGCTATCACGTCGCCGGCGGCGGAAACGGCCACCCGCGCCCGGTACGCCGTGCGCATCGTGATCGGCCCCATCCGGATCCGGTCGACGATGCGGTAATCCTGTTGATAGCCCTGCCCGTCCGGCCTGCGGTCGGCGGAGCGCACCGAGACGACGAGCGGGTGCACCGTGGGCAGGTTGTCGAGGTTGACGTAGAACGCGCGCACGTCCCCGACCGGTGCGGGTATGTCCTCGCTGAGCACCCGGTGCGTGCGTGAGGTCAGTCGACAGCGCCGATCACGTTGCACCACTTCACTGGTGGTCAGCGGGCTGCGCCTCCAGGACTCGCTGGATGTCGGGCTTCATCTGCTGCAGCTGCTGGCCGGCGTACCCCCAGCTGTGAATGCCCGCGGGGAAGTTGAAGACGCCGTTGTTGCCCCCGGCGGCGATATAGGCGTCGACGAACGCGCGGTTGGAGTCGATCGCGAAGCCCTCGAGGAAGCCCAGCCCGGCGATGGGCGCGTCGGGGTTGGTCAGCGCGGGGTCGGTGAGTGTGCCGTTGCCGCAGTAGATCCAAATGCGCGTTCCGTTGGCGGCGAGCCTGCCCGCCTGCAAAGTGGGGTCGTTGCGGGCCCACGCCGGATCGTCGGGCGGCCCCCACATCGAGGCGGG
>NZ_CVTB01000001.1 GCF_001050015.1 Mycolicibacterium malmesburyense | reverse complement strand
ATCGGCGGGGTGCTGGCCCGCCTGCAGGAAGTGTGGGTCGGGCGCCAGATCGCCGAGGTCAAGTCCAAACTCCAGCGGATGTCGCCGGTCGAACAGGGCGACGAATACCACGCGCTGTTCGGGGACCTGGTCGCGATGGAGGCGTATCGCCGCAGCCTGCTCGAGCAGGCGAGCGGAGACGACATCTCTGCGTAGTCGGCGGTAACGCGATAAGGTGAACGCGCTATACAACCGTGGGAACGGTCAGGAAGGCGTGCACGTGACATCGACCAACAAACGGGCGCGGCGGTTCGTCGCCGCAGGCGCGTTCGCGGTGGCCGCGGTCGCCGCACCGTTCGCGGCCTCCGTGCTGGCTGAATCCGATGCGAGCCAGCCCCTGAGCCAGTGCCTGGCCTGGTTCGGGAACAAGGAAGACGGCCACTGCCTGGGCGTCTCGAACGGTAACGGCGTCAATGTCGGTACGCCGTCGTTCGGCCTCTACGGGCCCGACGGGGCCGGCGTCAGCACCGGCCCGATGCTTCCGGGCCGTATCTACGGCAACGGCACAGGCTTTTAGCCCTACCAGATAGCCGCCCTAGCGGACCTTTCTCACCTGCGCGGTCTCCGGCCCGATGACCTCGGTGCCGTTGTCGATCTCGGTCAGCTTGACCAAGGGTGGATCCGGCGAAACCCGGTCGGCGATCTTGCGGCGTCCTGCGTCGAGCACGGCTTTGGCCGCGGGGCTCTCGGTGACCGCCTTGTAAGTTCCGGCGATCTGCTCATATCGGCGCCGGCCGGCCTTCGAGCCGAGCACGTAGCCGACACCCAATACGACGAAATACCCGATCACGGGGTCCCTTCCAGCAGTGGTGCGTTGTCTTCCATCCTGCCTCACGCACCTGAGAGCGCGAGCGGAGGCGGCGTATTGGCAACCCCGCCGACACGTACGCTAGAGTCAACCCCCGTCCCGCACACAGCGAGATGCGGGAGAGCAGTCCCCTGTAGCTCAATTGGCAGAGCATTCGGCTGTTAACCGAAGGGTTGCTGGTTCGAGTCCAGCCGGGGGAGCAGGCATTACGACTTTCGGTTGCTCGGCCGTGTCGAGACATCCCATCCCACCTCTCGCAGCGCATGATGGGCGCATGGCTGAAGCAGGGATCTGGATCGCGTGGGGGATTCCCACCCGCGGACGCGAAGTGCAAGCGCTCGAATTCTTTCGGGAGTCTCTCGAGGGCTACGGCGCCCGGCTCCTGCGTGATGGCCTGATCGAGCGCTATGACGTCGCAATTCTGAGCCCGCAGAGCATCGAGCTCGGTGGGTTCGTCCTGATCCAAGGGTCGAAAGAACAGATCGACGCGCTGCGCCGCGACGCCGACTTCCAGCAGTTCGTGAACCAGGTGCAGTTGGTGGCCGACAGAGTCGGAATGGTCGACGCCTGGGTCAACGACGGCTTGGAAGACGCTTTCGGGCTCTACGAGAAGGCTCTGCACAAGGCCGGCATCCGATCGTAGCGTCGATAGCTCCCCAGACAACCAGTAACGCAAAACCCCTCCACGGCGATGACTGCACTGACAGGTGTTGCGAATGAGACATTTGCCGATTTTGCTGTAGCCCCCCATAACTGCGATTAGATTGCTCCAACCGGGCGGGGGATTTACTTCGGAGGGGAAGCATGGGCGCAGCAAGGCACGTTGGTCGCGTCGGGGGACTGGCCATCGTGATGGGGGTGGGGACCGCGATCGCCGTCGGGCACGGGTACGCCGTCGCCGACAGCACCGACTCCGGTTCCGACAAGTCCGCGAATTCGGAATCCTCGGCCGGGGCGACCGGCGCCACCGGCACGACGGGTGGCGCCGGCACGAGCGACGCTGCGGCGTCAGGAGCCGGAACCGCGGGGTCTGCCTCGACTTCCCCGTCCACGTCGACATCGACAAAGGCCGACGATGACGACGACGACGATGACGACGATGACGACGCCGATTCCGGTGGGTCCGACACGACGACACGAACGAGGACGGTCACCGGCGGTGTGACGGTCAGTGCCCAGACCAACACCGGATCGTCGCGCAGTACGACCGACGAAGACGAAGAGAAAGAAAAAGCCGAAGACGAGGCGGCAGCGACCGCAACCGCCGAGAAGCCAAAGCCCACTTCTACGCCGACGGCGGAGCCGACCGCGACGCCGACGGCGACGCAACCGGCGACGCCGACCGCCGAACCGACCCCAACGGCCAAGCCGACGCCGACCGCCGAGCCGACCCCAACGGCCGAACCGACGTCGACGCCCGAGCCGACGACGACGGCGACGGCCGAAAAGGACTCCGACATAGGCGAATCGGATCCGACGTCGCCGTCGAAGCCCGAGGGGGCATTCAACACCGCGACGGAACGGATGGGCACCACGACGAATGCGGGCGCCGAACAGTCGCTCACCGATCCGGCCGCGATGGTCGAAGAGGCTACTAACTACGTCGTCTTCGCCGACGCACGGTCACTTGCCTCGGGGGCCATGTACAACATGTCGCCGATGATGGCCGCTTATCGGCCAACGACATTGGCGCCGGCCGCCCCCGCGAACCTGTTCACGGCGGTGACCAATCTCGTCACCAACACGATCAACTTTATCCTCGACCCGCTGGCCGGCACGGCGCCGACGTCACCCGCGCAGCCGCCGCTGATCTGGGGCCTGCTCGCGTTCGCGCGCCGGGAGTTCGAAAACTTCTTCGCGGCGCTGACGGGCCGGCCCACCACCACGCCGACGGTGATGACCCCGACGCTCATGGTGGCCGATCCGGTGGCCAGGATGGCGCTGGCGGCCGAGGAACCCTTCACCCCGCAGTTCTCGCCCTGGGCCAATCCGCAGGTGAGCCCTTCGACACAATTCGTCTCCTGGGTGACCGGCCCCAACGTGTACCCCGGCGATCCGCTGCTGGCCAACACCGTCGACCGCTTCTCCGTCGGTGGCACGGACCTCGGGATCATGTGGGACAACGGCATCGTGGAGGACGACCCCAACACCCCGGAGATCGAACGCCGGCAGGTCCTGATCGCCTTCGGCGACACCTTCTTCGACGGCAACATGTCGCAGGACTGGCGTTCCAACATCATCATGCGGAGTCAAGACTGGTACCTCGCGAACGGCATGGAGATCCCCGACGGCGAGTGGTACAACGGCGACATGTTCGGCGGGGCGCCGCTGGGTCCCGACGGCTTCCCGACCAGAGCCAGGCAGGTCATCTGGCCCGAAGGTTTGCCTGCGGGGATAACACTGATCCCCACGGCGGGCATCGCGGTGCCCGTGGAGGACTCACGGTACGGCGTCGTCCAGTACGTGAGCTTCATGTCGGTGACCCAGTGGGGGGCGCCGGGTCAGTGGACTACGAACTACTCGGCGATCGCGTGGTCCGACGACAACGGCGAAACCTTCCATGTCGCACCGGAAACCGTCCGCTACAACCAACCGTGGAGCGGGAACCAGAACTTCCAGCAGATGGCATTCGTCCGTGGCGATGACGGCTATGTCTACGCGTATGGCACCCCCAACGGCCGTCAAGGGGCGGCATATCTCGCGCGGGTACCGGAAGCAGACATCCTGGACTTGAGCAAGTATGAGTATTGGAGCGGTGAGACTACTGGCCTCTTCGGAGGCACCGGCTGGGTCAAGAACGACCCATCTGCCGCTACGGTCGTCTTCGGGGTGGAGAAGGGCTCCTGTGGTGCAGCTGCCGCCGGCAACCAGGTCAGCGAGATGTCCGTGCAGTACAACAAGCAGCTCGACAAGTATGTGGTTCTGCACGGCGACCAGTTGAACAACATCGTGATGCGCACGTCGGACACCCCACAGGGGACGTGGTCGAAACCAAAGGTCTTGATGAAACAGCAGCCCGGCGGCATCTACGCGCCGATGATGCATCCGTGGTCGCCGTCGACCCAGGGCACCGGCACCGACCTGTACTGGAACCTGTCGTTGTGGGACTCCTACAACGTGATGATGATGAAGACGGACCTGAGCAAGGTGTGACGTGTTGAGAGTGGCACTCGTCGGCATTCTGGTCGCACTCGTCGGTGCGCCCATCGCGTGTGCGGACCCGGCCCCGCCGCCGCAGACCGGCCAGTGCACGGCGGAACTCGAGGGTGCCATGACCCACTTGCCCGGCGCCGACACGCTGTCGGTGTGCCGGGGCGGAGCGTGGCAGGGCGTGCGTGGTCCGCAGCCGCCCGCCGATCGGTGGGTGAGCGTGACATCGCCGCTGAAACTGCACGGGCAAGGCATGCGCAATCCCGACATGGCGGCCGGCAATTGGACCGGCACGCCGCGGGATTCGAGCACGAGATGCCGCGCGCAGCAGCAGATCGTCGTCAGCCCCGGCGAACTGAGTGCACCGTCTATCGTCGAGGGGGATGCGGGTCAACCGCTGCAGTTCGACGTGCCGGCGAGGATGTTCCTGATCGAACTCAGCGGCGATTGTGTATGGACGCGCAGCTGACTCACTGGCAACGAGTGGTAACGCGACTGGGGATACTGAACGCAAGAATGAGGACCAGTCACGACGTCGACCCGGTATCGCGGGTCCGGCCGACGGGTCATCGGGAGGAATGGTCACGACAGCGGAGTGAACTCGAGATGCACTTCCTTGGGGCGCCTGAACAGGATATTGCAATCCCAATCGAGTCGTCGCTCGCCCGCCGGACCGTGCTCCGTATCTGAAAGTCGAATGTCGCCCATCCGGTCGAAGATGCGATTCAAGCTCACTCGTGCTTCGGCCCGTGCGATAGGGGCGCCAGGGCAAGTATGAGCGCCGCGACCGAAAGCGACGTGCTGCAGGATGTTCGGACGGTACAGGCGAAATTCACTAGGATCGTCGAATCGTAGCGGGTCGCGGTTCGCCGCACCGTTCATCACCAAAAGGCTCGTGCCGGCACAGATCTCGACACCGCCGATCGTGGTGGCCCGCCTCGCCAATCGGAAGTTCGACTTGATCGGACTTTCGAAACGAAGCATCTCTTCGATGAAGGCGGGAATATTTGACCGGTCGTAGCGGAGCCGGTCCTGGAGATCCGGGTGCTCCGCAACCATCAGCATTGCGAGACTGAGTAAATCGATCGTTGTGCCGTGTCCGGCGGCGAACATGAACGTCGCCACCCGAGCAACATCGATCGCGTCGGGTGTTGTCCCGTCGGGGAATTTCGCCAACGCAAGCTGGGTCAGGACGTCCTCGCGAGGCTCGCGCCTACGCTCCTCGATGTACTCGACAAACCACTCGTCCTTCACTCCGACAAAGCCGCTGCGCTCACCCTCGAGTCTGCTTGCCGTGGCAGCACGTCGGAATCGGTCACGGTCAGTTTCGGGTACGTCCAGCAAGTCGATGATCGCGTCCAGTGTGAATGGGAAGTTGTAATCGATCACGATTTCGCACTTGCCCCGCTCAACGAAACGGGCGATCTGTTTGTCGGCCAGGTGCCACAGGGACTCTTCACTGGCCTTCAGCTTCTTTGGGGTGAACAACCGGCTCAACAACGATCGGTGTGCGGTGTGCTTGGGAGGATCAAACGAGATGAAGTAGTTGCCGAACGTAACTCGGTGCCGGTGTTGCTCAATCACTTCTGAGATATCGTCGAGGTTGGTTCCGACAGGGATTCCCGACCACGGCCCGCTGACAATATTGCAGACCGACAGATTGTCATCGGCGTTGTGTTGCACGGCGACAGCCTCGTCGTAACCCGAGACCATCACTACTCCATGCCTGGGCTCACGCCATACCGGGCGTTCACGGATCGCGTCGTAAAATCGGTAAGGGTCATCGACGAGTGATTTGTCGGTGAAGAAGTCTTGATCATCGAGCCGGCCCATTGCTGTGCCTCCCTCGTGGAGCTGCGAGCATCCTATTGCTCGCTGGATGTCTCTTAGGGGCGACGTGGGACACCCACAGGGCCCACGCCTCACGTAGGGGGCGCCTCACCTCCGGGCGGAATGACAACGTGCGCGAATTCAGCAAGTCGCGTCGTCTTGATGATCGCCTCTTCCGCTTGACGCAACCCGGATGTCGAACGCCGGTTGAATCCGATGCTCCTCATCGAGCTCGAGGAATTCAGGCACTTGCAGCACTGTGGCAGCGGAAGGTCGTGTCTTTGCCGACGCGCAGCAGACGCGAGCGGACGACACTCACGTGGCACGGCTGTGGTCTGTAGTTCGGTCAGCCGGTCAGGGGTGTAGCCGTAGCCTCATTTGCTTCGGCGTACAGGTCGTTCGCGCGCTCCTGTTCCGCCGCAAGCTTTTCCAGAGCGGCCACTCCCCGCCTGAGCAGCTCGAGGGACTCCTCGGCGGTCTCTTTGAGTTCGTAGAAGTTCGGTATTAGCCCCATGGGATTTCCTCCCCGTTGCGATCGAACCGCAAGCCGCCATTTCGACCCTTTGCTGATCCGATGCTTCAGTGAGCCGGCGGGTCACCAGCCTGGTTTCCCGCACAATGTGATACGCGGGATCAACTCAGATGGTAGCGTTCTCGGCTCGCTCGGTCGAGGGATTGGCAGCAGCTTTGCAGCAAAGTTGGCGTGGTCGTCGAGCGGCCGCCGGTTGTCGATTCCCTTAGTTCATATAGCTACGTCGCGTCGGACGAAACCACACACTCCGGTGGCGGTCAGGAGGGCGCTGGTCAGCAGCATCACGACCGTGGCCACCCAGTCCGGCGGCACTTCGGGAACTGCGGCGAGGTGCGCCCACGGTGACAGATTGGCCACCCAAGCCGGTGCGTTCGCCGTCTGCGTAATTGCGTTGACAACAAAACCTCCGACGAGAGGCAACGCGCCGATGGCGCCGGCAGCCGAGGGGAGCCACCCAACGCCTACTGCGGCCGCACCTGCGGCGAGCATGGCGACGGGTAGAGGATTCAGGCTGCCCGCCAGCGCATCAGCGAACTGCAGGGAGGCACCCGTGATCTTCGCGCCGCTCCACATGGCGATTGCGGCCGAGCAATGGAGGGCGAGCATCGCCGAAACGATGACCGCAACCTCTGCGGACATCAGGTGTACGCGTGAAACCGGCAGGGCGAACACCAAATTCCAGCGACCCGCCTTCTCGTCGGAGACCATAGTGGCAAGGCGCATCGCGGCGAAGAGCCCGGTTGCGACCGGAAGCAAGCTGAACAGAGGCGCAGCGAAGGTGTTCACAGAATCGAAGCCGCTGATACCCGCTTCCTTGGCCCTCTCAGCGATGCGCGGATTCGTCTGGAGGAACTCGAGAACCTCGGTGAGCAGTGCGCCGATCAAAACGTAAAATGCCGCAACCGCGACCGCCCACCCGACGATCACTCGCGCCGTCCGCCGAAGCGCGAATCCGCTGACGTTGTGTAGCAGTCGCTTTCGTGGACGCCGGCTCGCCGACACCGCCACCAACCCATCGCCTAGGTCGCGGTGCCGGGACGCGAGAAGGGCCGCTCCGACAAGTGCGATCGCGTACGTAAGCAGCACCACCAACGGTAAAACGCGATTGTGTGCATACGGAGCCGCACGGGTTGTCAGCCCGAACGGGGTCGCCCACGCGAGCCATGCCAGTTGAGGTGAACCATCGGCGAGCATCCGTAGCGCCAAACAACCGCCCAGAACCGCGACAGAGACTCCTGTCGCACCGGTCCTCCCGGGCATCACCTGCGCAGCAACGAGGGCGGTTGCAGCGAAAAAGATTGCTATTAGGGAGATTCCGCCTGCATGGATTACCGCGCCGGTTGGTGCAGTACGCGTCGCGAGAAGGCCCGCGGCCACAGCCACGCCGATGAGCAGCGCGGAGGCAGCCAGAACGTTTAGAGAGCGGATGAGTATTTCCCGGAGGCGCAGGCGTCCCGCGAGAAGCAGGTTCCATCTGCCGAGATCCTCCTCACCGCGGGTGATGCGTGTAGTTGCGAGAATCATCGAGAGGCTCACGAGCACCGAAATGAGCGTGCCGGTGCGCCACACGGTGAAGCCGCCGGGATTGTCGATAGCGATCGGCGGGCCAAGCAAGATCTTCTCGGCGGGATTACCAGCCATTGCCCGCAAAGCCGTAGCATCCAGCAGGCTGCTGATCGTCTGGTACTGACTCGCCACCATCGCCGACATGCCCCCGCAGATCAACGCGACAACCACAGCGCCACTGCGAATTTGGCGCATTGCAAGCCAGCTCACGGCCCGCCCAGGCCTGGGCGGTGGAAGGGCGGTCGCCGGCGAGTCAGGCAACGTAGCGGTCGTCATCGCTATGGCTTGCCGTAGTAGTCGAGAAAGATCTCTTCGAGCGTCGGTTCGTGCATGACGAGTGCGGTAACGTCCGCCGTGGCGAGCGCGCGGAGTGCAGCCACCGGAGGTCCGGTGACACTGAATCGCGAACGACCGCGGCCCAATTCCTCGAAGTTCGAAACACCAGCGATATGTCCGATGCTGGGCGGATCGCCCCGGTAGGACACCTCTACGACGGTCCGGCGTAACCGGCGGAGCCCAGCGATGCTGTCAACTTCGACAAGTCTTCCGGCGCGAAGGATCGCTACCCGGTCGCAGACGGCTTCCACCTCGTCCAACTGATGAGAGCTGAGAAACACTGTTTGTCCCCGCTCACGTGCTTCCACGACACAGCTGCGAAATGCTCTTTCCATCAACGGATCCATTCCACTTGTCGGCTCGTCGAGCACAAGAAGTGGAGCCCGCGTGGCGAATGCGGCCACGAGGGCAATTTTCTGCCTGTTGCCTGTCGAATAGGTCCGCGCCGGCTTGTCGAGATCGAGATCGAGATCGAGATCGAATCGGTCGACCAATCGTTCGCGATATACCGAATCGACGCCTGGGCCGAGGCGGGCAAGTAACTCGAGAATCTCGGCACCGGTCAGTCCCGGCCAGAGGGAGACATCCGCGGGCACATATGCGAGGTGACGATGTGACCGACGAACGTCACCGGCAGCGCATCCAAAGATCTCGGCGCTGCCTGAAGTGGGACGTATCAATCCGAGCAGGAGGCGGATCGTTGTCGACTTACCGGCGCCATTCGGGCCCAAGAATCCGAAAACTTCGCCCGCGCCAACCGTCATGGTCAGGCTTTCGACGGCCGTGACCCGGCCGAACTGTTTTGTCAGACCATCGATCCGAATTGCGGGGAAAGCAGTTGACGCCGGCGAGCCCACAGAGAGAAGAGTAGGTCACGCAAGTGCCGATCGGGCGCTCTCTTGAATCCTCATGGCATTGCTGATCCATGTTGACGATGCAAGCTTTTTTGTTCGCTGGCATAACTAATGGCGTGCCGAATCGTGGCTGACCGATTGGAGCCTGTATCTGGGCCCATCAACGCTCGTATCAGCCCGATATCTCGTTGTTGACCGCACCTGCGGTCTTCGAAGACCACGCGCATAGATGACGCGCAGAAGCGTTACTGAATTATCGCAAGTGTTGAATAGAAAACTTTGCCAAAACGCCGCCCCCTCGTATAGACGCCAGTAGGGTCTCAGAGAATCAGAGCGGTTCAGGTTGCTTGGCTTTGGGGTAAGCCAAGCCGCTGTTGATATCCGCTCAGGTTAGGGCTAGGCGGATGAAAATCGGGGACCAGGCTTTTCCGCTGACGCGGGCACAGTACGACATCTGGCTCGCGCAGAAGACAGGTAGCTTCGGCGCGAGATGGCAGCTGGGCGAGCTCATGCGGATCGACGGCTGCGTGGATCCTGGCCTACTCGAGTGGTCCATCGTCCAGGCGGTACGGGAGGCCGAGCCGCTGAGAGCCGCGATTTTCGAAGTCAGCGGAAAGGTGTTTCAGGAGCCGATCGACTACCCGCAGATCAAAGTCGATTGCTTTGATCTCCTCGACTCGGAACATCCGGCTGATGACGCCTACCGGCTGGCGTCGTCGATTCAACGGAAGCCGATGCCCCTTACCGGCCCTCTTTTCGAATTCGCATTGTTTCAGACTCGAACAGATGAATTCTATCTTTTCGCGTGTTGCCATCATATTGTCACGGACGGAATCGGCCTCACTCTCGTTTGTCACCGCGTAGCAGATATCTATTCCGCAGTCGCTGCTGGCGAACCGGTGCCCCCTGCGTTCTTTGGCTCTCTTGCTGACCTCGTCGATTGCGAGTTGGAATACGAGGTGTCCGGTGAGTACGTAGACGATCAACAATATTGGATGAACAATCTTCCACCGGAAAGCGAACCTCGTTTCAGGTTGGCGCTTGCGGATACGGCCCGCAATGAGGAGGGGCCGTCGGCGCCGGTGCCGTTGGCCCCCGGCGCTTTTGCAGGAGTCCAGCGGTTGTCTCGAACCCTCGGCGTTCGCCGGACATCCGTGATCACCGCAGCGTGCGCACTCATGGAGCGCGGGTTCGACACCGAAAGTCCCGAGGTTGTGTTCGATTTTCCGGTCAGTCGGCGGATCCGTCCAGAGGTGCAGACGGTGCCGGGAATGATTTCGGGCTTCGTGCCCCTGGTTTTGCGAACTTCGCCGGAGTCGACGGTTGCCGACTTCTGTCGAAGCGTTGACACCCGAATGCAGGAGGCGTTGAAGCACCAGCGGTTCCCGGTACACACTATTGGCTACAGGGACAATCTCCGCGGTTCCGGTCAGGCATCGAATCGCGTGGTAATCAATTTCATCCCATTTACCCATACGGCTCATCTCGGCGGTGCTCCTGCAACGGGAACCCTGACCCATGCCGGACCAATCGAGTTCGGGCTCGTGTTCTTTGCCGACCGCGATCAGCTCTTTCTGAGCACGGTCGGTGACGCACAATTCTTTTCGAATTGCAGTGTCCGCGAGCTGGCAAAGCGGTTGGAGCGGGTGCTGGCGGGCATGACGGCCGATCCCGGGCGGCCGTTGGCGGGGGTGGATGTGCTCGGTGAGCCCGAGCGTATTTGGGTCGACGAGGTTGGAAATCGGGCGGTGTTGAGCGGGCCGCGGGGTGCGGGCCAGTCGATTCCGGAGTTGTTTGGTGTGTGGGTGGGTCGGATTCCGGATGCGGTTGCGG